>SVJU01000051.1 GCA_015068825.1 Oscillospiraceae bacterium
ATTAAATTTCATTGAATTTAATTATGCTAAAGCCGATAAAATCGGCTTGTAGAAACGCCTTTCAGCGTTTCTACATTCTATAATCATTATAATGATACCGCAAAACATTTGGAAAATCAATATTTTGCGTATTGTTTTTCATTGTATATTGCGTATTGTTTTTCATTGTATATAAATGGATAATACGATTCAAATTGCCCATTTTTTTATTTTAATAAAACTTAAACATTTTAAAAACAACTCAAAAACATCTTGCATTTATAATTTGCTTGCAAATTTGAAAGGAGTTTTTAAAAATGAACAAAAATGATCAGGAATTTATAATCCAAAAAATCCGTTCTCAGTACACAGAAAAAGAAGATAGCCGCCTAAAGGAGCTAAAACGGCTTGATTCAAAGGTGAAACGCCCGCCTTTGGTTTTTGCTTATATTTTTGGTATTATCGGTGCAATTATTATGGGTGGCGGTATGAGCTTGTCTATGTCTGATTTTTCAAAGGTGCTTGGCATTTTAGAAAATATAGCGTTTGCATTGGGAATTATAATCGGCATAGTAGGTATTGTTCTTGTAAGCCTTGCTTATCCGCTTTATAACCGCATTTTGAAAAAAGAGCGTGAAAAAAGAGCACCTGAGATTATTCGCTTAACCGATGAGCTTATGAAGTGATAGCCGTAATTAAAAAAAGAATAAAAGCTTGCTTTTTGCACAAGCTTTTATAACACGAAAAGGGGCTGTAAAAAAATATATTGGAACTTATAAGCCTTCCCCTTTGACGGGGAAGGGGGACGGCGAAGTTGGTGGATGAGGTGATAAAAAGCTTGCAGAATCTTTATTTATGTCGATCTACGGCATTTCACCTCATCAGTCGCCTACGGCGCCAGCTTCCCCATCAAGGGGAAGCCTTTTCTGTTCAAATTTGTTTTTATATATCAAATCAGCCTGAAAAAAATTAAAAATGCGGAAGAAGTTTAATTTTTTTACTTCTTCCGCATTCATTTTTAACTGTTTTCCTGATTTTAAGAGCTTTTGAGATGATTGTGTTTTTTTACAGCCCCTTTTGTGATATATAAATGACTATGGTGCATGATGAACAATAAGTTGTTTATTTGCCAAAAATCGCATTATATGCAACTTCTGCGGCTTGCGGTTCCATATTGCAATTTATCTTCCATAACTTGCAACAAGAAAGCAGGCGGTCAATAAGCTGCACGGTACAAAGCAACGCTTGAGGATTTTTAGGCATATATACTTGCTTTAAAATTAAATTAAGGGCTTCGTTTTTGTTAATAGGTGAGCAGGAATTTGTCTCACTGCGTTCAATAAAACAAATATGTTGAAGATGTGTTCGCATATTACATCCAAGCCCCTCTTTTCCGTTCCAAGGAGTGCCATAGGAATACGCTGTTTCAGGCTCATCATAAAAGAAACGAACAATAGGCTTGTCTCCGTTTACTACAGTCATACGCTCACCCAAAAGCTCCTGCCATAATCGCATATGAGTAGTTTTTCCCGTGCCGCTGTGCGCCGCAAATGCAACACCCACACCGTCAACATCAAAACAAGCACTATGTAATACAAAGGCATTGTGTAAAGGCAGTTGTTCAGAAAGTTTTCTGAATAAAGCTGATATTTTAAAAGTGGTAGGATATATTCTGACGTCCAATTCTTCAAAAATATCCATTTCATATTTTACATCAGCTTCATCAATACCCACAGAAATATCTGTTGTATCAGAATCAGAAAGAAAGTTACGCATAATTCTTTTAAGGTGATGTATGTCACTTTTAAAATCTATATCAAAATCGGCAATTTTACACTTAACAACACCCATTTAATCACCTATCCTATACAAATGATTTAATTTTCTATTTCTAAAAATTTATTATAAACATTAATTAATTTCGAATCAAGACGAGTTTTTATAGCCTTTTTATCAACCGCGTCACAATGATGTGGAACCCCTGTGCAACACTTTAAATGTATGCACAACGATCTCAATTCACAATCATCACATTCAGAACAAACTGTCTTTCTCTCTTTATATTTAGTAATTTTTTTAAGGTCAATTTCATCACTGTATATACTTCCGTAAAAATCACTATCAACAAAATGCTCACATTTGCCCAAATGACCATCAGGAACAATCATAACAGCATTATCACTGCATGCCATACAGGTATTTGGATTAGCAAACGATTTGCCTAATTCTTTAAAATCCGGCTTTGGCATATTACAGTTTATGTAGTTTTGAAGTTTAATAGAATTTTCAATTAATTTATGTCTATCGTTAACTTCACGATTCTTTATTTTAGAGCAAGTATCTTCAAACAATCTTACTACATAAATATAACAGTTTTGATATTTACTGAATCTTTCAACAAGTAATTTTGATAAATCAAAAAGATCATCAGAATTATGTTCATCCATATTAAGGCGAATATTTATCTGAATACCTGCTTTAAGTGCATTTTCAATATTATTTAAAACCCTGATAAAGGGACTGCTTACATCTTTATAAACATAATTCTTAATTTTATTATAAATTTCCTCGGTGCCGTCAAGTGTTATTTGTATTCTTTCAAGCTTCCATAAATCAACAGCTTTTTTTATTGCTTCTTCATCAAGCAAATAACCGTTGGAAACCATAGTAGAAGAAAAATCTATATTTTTTGCGGCTAAATCCTTTGATATGGTATCAATAGCTTTAATATTTATAAGTGGTTCTCCGCCAAACCATTGTATCTTAATTTTTTCAGCGCCTTTTCTTTCAATAAAATCGGCAACATCATGTGCAGTCTGCTCGGTCATATTAGAAACCTTTGCACCCTGTTCAAAGCAATAAAAACAACGGGCATTACATCCGGTTGTTGTTAGTATTACGAAAAAAGAAAGTGGGGGATTTGTAAAAATATTTTGTATTTGAATACGTGCATCCGTTACCTGAAAAGCGAATTTTTTATCATCAAAATTTTCTGGAACTAAGAAATATTGCTCCACGAGATAACGCACTGTTGCGTTGTTTAAATCGGGGTCATTTAACAAACCGATTTCCTCAGTATTTAAAAATATAAACTCATACGTAACTGTGTTTAACAGCAAAACACCATCATTCACAGGGCGTTCTGTTAAATAAAATATTCTTCTGTATTTTTGGGCTTCATCAATGTTCTGCTTGGGCAAAATTTGCTTTACATTTTTGGTTTGTTCGTATATAAGTTTCATGATTTTCACTCCGACAAATTCTATTAAAACAAAAGCCCCCAAAATGGGAGCTTTTGTTTTTTCCGATTAATAGTTGCCCTGCATCTGATCAAGATCGGTAGGACACTCGAAGTCACAGCACTCAGTGGAGGTTGTAACGATATCGTTCTTGAGTTCAACGATTTCTAAGTAAGCCTTCATTTTAGTTTCACCACCCTATTATAATACTTAATAATTAATAATATAATATTAATTTATTAGCCAGCCTGATAAGCTCTGAAAGATACACCTAATTTAATAAGTGCTGTAGCTAAATCTGCGATAGTGCCTGTCATGGCTGAACCAAGGTAAGTTTCAACGCTATAAGTAGAATCACATACAGCTTTACCATCATAGTTAAATACTGCTACGATATTTTTATCGCTATCCTGTAAACCAACCTGATCAAACTTAAAGTTAATCCAGCTACCGGTTTTAGAGAAAGCTTCGGGATGTGTAGCAGTAGTAAAGGTTACATCGTAATTTTCACCGTAAGTAACTTTTACAGATAACTTGCTGAGATCCAAAGCACTGTTTGCGTCTTTAATACGATAGGTGATATAAGGAACCTTACCTATAGATACAGACTTTCTTACCTGGTGTGTAGCACTGCTTGCAGAGCCAAAGTCAGCATTGAAAGAATTGAAAGCATCAACGGTATTGTATGTATCAACAGTTGCAGTAGCTTCAGAAGTATCGAAACCTTCAATTATCGAAGGTGCATTGTCAAGATCAGAGCCAACATAATTCTTTGCTGTATTCTTAACAGCTTCGTCACCAACAATCAAGGTATCAGCAACCAAAGTACGGAATTTAGCATCTGCAGAAGCCTCATAGGAAGTCTTCAAATAAGTAGCAGCAGAAGTTGTAAATGTTTCAGAAACAGCTACAAGGTTATCCTCTGCATCATAAGCTCTCAACATATAGTTGATGTCAAGACCAAGTTCATAAAGTTGAATGTCTGTATAAAGATAAGACTTCATAGTAGAACCTGCGGATGCAAGGTCAGCTTTCTTAATAACGATTTCAGCAGGATTCTCAACAAGGTTAAGGGTTGTCATATCATACTTCTGGGGAATGATTACAACTTCCATATCATCATAAAGTGCTAATACAGTATTTCTAATACGGAAATTAACCTGTAAGGAACTTGTACCGAATCCAACGGAAGCACCTTGGAATTTCAAAGCAGCATCTACTTCCGGTTCTTCCGGTTCTACAACAGGTTCAGCAACAGTAAAAGTAAAGGGAGCATCTGCATTAGGATAAGTTACAGCAACATCATTTTCGTCTACGTCGCAGAAAACAACATCAGCGATAG
>SVJU01000052.1 GCA_015068825.1 Oscillospiraceae bacterium
ACAATACCGGAAAGTATGTGCTTTATAAATGGTTGCAGACAGAATCGCCGTTCGATAGTTTTTAAGATTTATCTTATAAAAACTGAAGAAAAGCTTATTTTAGCTGATGCAGGCTGTGAAACAATGCGTAGCTTTGAAATGCAGAATTTTATCGGTTCCGTACAGGCACTTAAAAATATTGGTATTAATCCCGAAGAAATATCGGATGTGTTGATTACACATTCGCACCACGACCATATTGAATGTGTTAAATATTTTAAAAATGCCACTATTCATATTCAAGAGGATGAATATGAAAGAGGCAAGAAATATATACCTGATAATTTCAAAGTGAATACATTTAAAGTTGAATTTATTGTAGATAAAAATATAAAAATGATAAAAATAGGAGGTCACTCAAAAGGTTCCTCTATCGTGGAAATCGTTGACGATAATAAAATACATATAATAGCGGGAGATGAATGTTATTTAAGAGATTGCTTAAACAAAAAAATTCCCACAGGCAGTTCGTTTGAAACAATAGCGAGTATGAACTTTATTAAAAAGTACAGTAATAAAAAATATTCGGTTTTATTGTGTCACGATGAATAAAAACAAACTACAAAAAAGGATGATAAAAATGAAAGCAGTACTTGTAAATGATGACCAAAGCTTAAGATGGGACAATGTTCCTGATCCTGTAATAAACAGAGATGAGGTTCTTGTGAAAATAGAGGCGGCAGCTCTTAATAGAGCTGATTTGATGCAACGTGAGGGAGATTATCCGCCTCCTGCAGGATGCCCTGAATGGATGGGCCTTGAAGTTGCAGGCACTATTGTAGAAATTGGAGAAGATGTGCTCCAAAAATCAAACTGGAAAATCGGCGATAAGGTGTGTGCATTACTTGGCGGAGGTGGTTATGCAGAATATGTATCTGTTAAATATGATATGCTTATGCCTGTTCCAAAGAATTGTTCAATGGTAGAAGCGGCAGCAATTCCTGAGGCCTTTGCAACAGCATACCTTAATCTCTTTATGGAAGGTAATATTAAAGAAGGCAACACTCTTCTTATGAATGCGGGTGCATCAGGACTTGCATCTGTGATTATCCCTATGGCAAAAGCATTTGGAATAAGAGTTATTACTACTGTTTTAACCGATGAAATTGCAGAAAGCATAAAACACTTAAATGCAGACAGAGTTGTTGTAACTACAAAAGAAAATATTGCTGAAGTATTAAAGGAAGAACTTGAAAACGGGCACAGTGTTGATGTTGCTATCGACTGCCTTGGCGGTGAAATAATGGGTAAATGTATACATTATCTTACTCACGGAGCAAGATGGATAATGATTGCAGCATTGGCAGGACAGAAGACTGAAATCGATCTTAAAAACATCTATGTAAGAAATGTTAGAATTATTGGAAGCACTCTTCGTTCCAGAACTCCTGAGGTTAAAGCGCAAATACTTTCTGAACTTGTAAAAAATGTATTTCCAAAAATTGAAACAGGCGAAGCAAAACCAACAATACACGCTGTTCTTCCAATAACAGAGGCTGAGGCAGCACACGACATTCTTTACAAAGGGCAGAATGTCGGCAAAGTTGTTTTAGAGGTTAAATAATGCAACTTATATTTTTGCAATAATCTATAGAATATAAAAAGAGGTGTTAAAATGAATGGTGTTCAAATGATAACAGACAAAGAACATTTTATGACAAGGCTCGAAGTTTTTCCTGCAACTAAGGTTTCCGGTGCAAATACACTAAACATAGATGAGAATGTTGTTCGAAAATTCAATGGGTTCGGCGTAGCAATAACCGGAGCATCATGCTATAACTTGAATGCAATGAAAAAAGAGGAACGACAGGAATTCTTAAAAAAAGTATATTCAAAGGAAGGTATTGGTCTTAACATAGGAAGGCTTTCTATTGGTGCCAGCGATTATTCTGCTGAGATTTATTCCTATGATGATGTTCCGTTTGATACAGAACTTAAACATTTTTCTGTTGAACGAGACAAAAAATATATCATTCCAATGATAAAAGAAATTCTGGAAATCAACCCGGATTTATATCTGTTTGCATCTCCCTGGAGTCCTCCGGGATGGATGAAAACCGGTGGGAATATGTGTGGCGGATATATGAGAGAAGAATTTTTGGAATGCTATGCAGAGTATGTTATAAAATTTATAAAGGCATATGCAGAAAACGGCATTAAAATTTCTGCACTGACACCTCAGAACGAGCCAAATACTCAGCAGGCAGGACAAATGCCGGCATGTATCTGGCATCCGGAAACAGAGGCAAAATACATTAAAATTCTTAAGAAAAAATTAGAAGAAAACAATCTTGATGTAAAAATATGGATGTTTGACCATAATTTTAATGATACACAAAGAGTGTTGTGGGAACTTGACAACTGTGAGGACCTTGCAAAAAACTGCAGTGGAGTAGCTTTTCATTACTATGGAGGAACTATTGAAGAAACGCTGAAAATAAGAGAATTATATCCCGAGATTGAGCTTCATTTCACCGAAGGCGGTCCCAGACTTTATGATAATTATGGCACTGACTGGTGCAAATGGGGGATTATGATTTCCAAGGCAATTAAGTGTGGTTATTCCTCATTTACAGGTTGGAATTTAATGCTCAATGAATTGGGTGGTCCTAATATAGGACCTTTCCTGTGCGGAGGTCTTATAACACGGAATAATGACACAGCAGAACTAACATTCAGTGGTCAATACAAAGCCTTTTCTCATATTGCTCCCTACATAAATGAAAATTCGGAAATTTATCCTGTTTGTGTCGGTAGAGAATATGGTTCGTCTATGAGTAGTTATCCATCTGAAATTCGTGATATCGAAGGATTTTGTATCAACAATAATGATGGTAAATATGTAATTGTACTTGTTAATCCAAATAATACAAAAAGTCAGGTTCAATTTTATCTTAATGACACCTGGACTTATGTCGAACTTACTCCAGAAAGCATATCAACAATTATTATGGAAAAGTAAGGGGGACAATTATATATTCTTATGTGAGCACACCTAATCACTTATAGAGAATATCGGCTATGAAAGGCGGTAAAGTTATTGATGTGCTGGAGTTTTAAATTTCAAATACATGTTACAATAAAGCCATTAAAAATTGCACAGAAAAATATTTTGATAATGTGATAAAATTAGCATGAAAAGGAATGATACAATTTTTCGGGTAAAATTGTATCACGACGGCATGAAAACGGATGTTGTTGCCATCGATGTCGGTTAACCTTAAAAATCCAAAATGGATACTAAGTAGTCAATAAGCAAATTTTAGCTTGAATAATGTAAATAATTACAAATTGATACCTGAAGATGTTGGTGCTATAATTTTAAGTATGAATTTAAGCAAAATGATAATTTGTAAAATTTATAGCTAAATACAACAGTACATAAATTTAACATTTACATAGATATTTATCTTTTAATAAAAGGAGCGTGAATTTGATGTATTTTCATTAAAAAGTTATTAAATTAGAAATGAATGAAAAAGCAAAAACATTTAAGAAATCTTTCATGCATATGGTTTGTTGCACCATTGCTTTGGTATGCACATTTCTTCATGTTATGGCAAAAGAAGGAAGCATACCTGTTATAACAAGAGAGTGGCAGTTTATTAAGAGTTGATCAGTTTAAGTGTTTTAAAAGCAACAATTATTTATAAAAAAGGAGAATTTAAAAATGAAAATAATTAAAAAAGTTTTAAGTGTGTTTTTAACAACTGCATTGCTGATTACATCATTTGCAACCGTTTCCTTTGCAAGTGATAGCATTACTCCGATGCAGACAGGTACACCGACGGTTGAAGGCGGAAGTTCTTATGCTGTTACCCCGGGGGACGATGGAAGTTATACTTTTACGGTCAAAGTTGCAGCAACTTCAGCAACACTAGGTAAGACGAGCTCTTGGATTAAAATAAAATCGGCCAATAAGTACAAATTATATGATTCCTCAAACACCGCGGGAGCCAAGTATCTTTGGATATCTTACGATGTATCCGCCTTGGCAAATAAATCCAAACAGATATGTGGCTTCTGTATTTCTTCGTATTCGACTACACCGGCGAAAAATTTTGTTATTAATGGTGGCATAAGAATAGATTATCTGGTTGATTTGTCAAAATCCACAGCTAATGTTGAAGCTTATGTTAACGGTGTTTTAAACGATGGCTATACATTAGATTTCCCAATTCCTGCTAGTGAAAGTGAATTATCGTTTTATTCACGCTCAGGCTATGACGCACTTGTAGACGAAGAAATTATGGTTATTGACAATCTTGAAGAAAAAACTTATAACGGCAGTACAGATTTAGATGCACTTAAAACAATGGTTACAAGCCGTGCGACAAGCGGCACAGTAAGTTTTTATGCCAGCCCGCTTAGTTATGCAAGCGGTAACCCTCAGGTTTTTGACGATACTGCATCCGCGAGTGCCATAAATGGATTGGTAAAAAGAAACAGTACAACCATTAAGGCTAACGGCATT
>SVJU01000053.1 GCA_015068825.1 Oscillospiraceae bacterium
GACATCCAATCTTAAGTTTTGAAGAAAAATTGATTCAAAATCTCTTTTTCTACTGCTATCATAACAGCCAAAGGTAACAAAAACTTATACCTTTGAAAAATTTTTTTACTTTTTTCTTCCTTGCAGCCACATCATAAATCTCAAAGGGTTCAAAAAATGACCTATTTAAAAAATTTTTTTAAATTCATTACCATCAACTCCTTTCGTAATTGGCATTATAAAACTCAAAGGTGAAAGTAGCCTTCACCTTTGAAAAAATAATTCATTTTTTTTGACATCCTTTTTCTATTCAAGTCAATGATATCAGTCAAATGTCAAAGAAACCTATACATTTGAAAAATTCTTTTATAAAATACTCCCTCATAAGTAAGGATAAAAATCAGCCTTTTTTCAACCCCTTTTTGAGAAATTCTTAAATAAATCGTTCGACACAAATGTCTTTTAAACAACAGTTATTAAAACACCCCTCATATACCAACAGAAAAAACGGCCATTTTTCAACCCATTTATGAGAAATTCTTAAAAAATCGTTCGACAAAATACGACATTTATAAGTAATTCTCCTGATTTAGAGCATAAAAAAACGACCGGCATAACCGATCGTTAAAATACAAAGGCGACTGACATTCGTCAGCCGCCGCACAAATAAATTACTTTGAATATTTGTATTGTATCAAACCTTTGGAGGTATTATTTCTATTACTTTTCCTTGAAAAAAGCAATTCTTCATTTGACTTGAAGTGATCGTTTTAAAATTACCACTTACGTTGTCTGGAACCAACTTTGCGCTCTTTTTTAGAACCTTAAGTCGTTTGCACATTGTTTCCCCTTCATAACTAAAGATATAAATATCTCCATCTTTACGATCGCATGTTTTTTTAACTAATACAGTGCTTCCATCGATTATTGTTGGCTCCATACTTTTACCTGATATTTTTACAGCAAAATCAGCATCAACATTGCAAGTTGAATATTCAACAAAAGGAACATCGCTGTCCATATAATGCCCATTTCCTGCACATGCTGATAATTCGAACAAGGGTATCACAATATTCTCAACTTCAATATCAATATCCACATCATCTTCAGCTTCATTAAATTCATTTGTAATTTGAGAAATTATCTCATCAAGCCATTTAAAGATATATTTCCCTAATCTATCGTCATTTTCAATCATATTTTGTAATTCAATATTAGACGATTCATCTTTGTATACTCCCTCATAGAATTTTAGTGAATTAAATTTCATGTCAGATATATTGATTTCAAAAAGCAATTTACCATTTTCTTTAAGAACATAGCTGTCATTCTCTTTTTTAAATATTATTAACCTTTTCATATCGTTTCCACCTCTTTTGTATTGAATCAAGACCTCCATCAATATTTTTTGCTACAATATCAAGAATTTTATAGTCTTCGCATTCATATTCAAGTGCTCCAGATTGTACCATTAATTCTTTTTCTGACTTTGATAAAAATATCAAATTATCAATATCCAAATTTACAATAAATAATGGATTATGTGTAACCAAGATTACTTGTCGATTTTCACCCATATTTTTAAAGTATTCTAGTAGATAAGTTTTAATTGCCGTTTGAGAAACATTATCTTCGGGTTGATCAATTATATATATACCATCTCGAGTTGTTTCATAAGATAGCAAATCAAAATACATTTGAGCATCCATCCCTGCAGACAATTCTGCATACTTATCCATACCTTCATTTATGATTGTTCGTTTAGAACGAAAATCGTTTTCTACCTTTTTCATAAATTCTCTTTTCAAGAATTCTAACACAGGAACCGTTTCATCGTAATGATATATATATGAAATACCATGACATGGAGTGGGGGACACCTCTTTATGACGACAAAAAGCTTTATGAATTGCTTATTCTTGAGAGTTTTCAGGCAGGTCTGTCATGGGAATGTGTACTTAACAAAAGAGAAAATTTCAGAAAAGCATTTGACAATTTTGATATTGACAAAATTTTAAAATATGATGATAAAAAGAAGCAGGAGCTTTTAAATAATAGGGGAATAATACGAAACAGATTAAAAATAAATGCTGCAATAAATAACAGTGCCGTATTTAAAAATATCCAGGCAGAATTTGGCACATTTTCCGATTATATATGGTCATTTACAAAGGGACAAACAGTATATGAGGAATATACACTCAGGATTACATCACCACTTTCTGACGAAATTTCAAAGGATTTAAAGAAACGGGGTATGACCTTTGTGGGTTCTACCATAATTTATTCCTATCTTCAGGCTATCGGGATAATAAACGGACATTCAAAGTGGTGCATGTGTTACAGAAAAACCACAAATGAAGGATGAAAAAACAATGTATTTTGATGATTTTAAAATAGGGGATACGGTTGAAATATCTCCTGCATTTATTAACAGGGAGGATATGATTTCCTTTGCCCGCCGCTACGATAATATACCTCTTCACACCGACGAAGAGTATGCCAAAAGCACACATTTTGGTGCACTTATTGCACCGGGAGTAATGTCATTTATGTCTGTATGGGCAAAATATCTTGAAATTGACATGGCAGGCGAGGAGCTTATTGCAGGAAAATCCACGAAAATCGAATGGTTGAAACCCGTATATGCCAATGACATTCTTACAGGGAAGGGGAGAATAACAAAGCTCACAAGAAGAAACCAAAAGAACGGAATTGTGGAACTTACCATTGATGCATACAATCAAAATGGCGAGCTTGTACTTACCAATGTTACTGAAATGATTGTGAGATGCAGAATATGAAGCTTGTTTCGGAAATGAATAATAAAGTTACAAGGACAATAATGCTTGGTAATGGATATCTTACTTATGAACTTACATACAAAAATGTTAAAAACATAAATCTTCGCATAAAACCTGACGGTACAGTGCATGTGTCTGCAAATCCCTATGTGTCGCCTGAAGTAATTGAACGTTTTGTTGCCTCAAAAGAGGAATTTATTTTAAATGCTTTAAAAAAATATTCAGATAAAACGTATGAGAAGCCTGTGCAACGCTTTAAGGATAACGAGTTGTATGATGTAATAACCGATACTTGCAGGAAGGTATATCCCCACTTTGAAAAGTGTGGTGTGAAATTCCCCGAGATTAAACTGAGGAAAATGAAATCCTGCTGGGGTAATTGCCGTGCATTAAAGGGCGTGCTTACATTCAGCACAAACCTTGTGTACGCACCCATAGAATGTATAGAATATGTTGTGCTTCATGAATTTACCCATTTTTTACAAGCCAATCATTCACCGAGGTTTTATGCTGAGCTTGAAAAAGTTTGTCCCGATTGGAAGGAAAAGAAGAAGCTGCTTATGAAAATCAGGATATAGTCGGTTTGTCCTTTGTTAATATAAGGTATCATCAAAGTAATTTTTGCTGTCTTTTTTTCATTTTTTGCCAGCTTATAAATCCGTACAGGTCGTTAAAGAGAAACATAACAAAACAGATAATAACGGATATGTACGATATATCTTTTAATGCCGCCATAATCCAAAGTACAATTAAAACAACGTCGTTTGCTGCATATGCCAGTGCAAAAAATGCACTTCTTCGAAAGGTTAGGTACACAGCAATAAAGCTTGTTGTTACAGACAGAGTGCTTGGCAGTATGTTTGCGGTGTCAAAATATTTTAATATGTAATAAAATCCATGGGTAACTCCAAGGGTTAAAATCCACATAAAAATAATTTCGGGTGCTCTGAGAGTGTTTACCTTGACCTCGGCTTTGTTTCCTTCAAAAGGATTTAAAAGCCATGAAATTAATGCAAAAAGAGCCATAGGACCTGTCATTCCAAGGTAAGTTATCATTTCACCGTAATATTTAAAAGAGTAGGAGATAACCCCGTATAGAACACTGAATATAATCATAAGAAGCTGCCCGAATGGGTTTCCTTTGGCGTTAAATATAAGGGATGTTGTTCCTATTACCGATGCGAGAAGTGTTAAATAGTTTGCTCTGTCAAAGATAAAAAAGGACACAAGTATTAAAAAGACCGAAATGCTCCATAAGTATATTTCGTATTTTGAAAAATAGTTTTTAATTGATAACATTCTGTACCTCCAAAAAAGTACCCGTATACACAACTTCTCAGACCTAACGCTGTGTAAAACGGGTACTTTACGTACCTTACTACCCGGTGGCAGTATAATTATTTGATTTTTGTGAGTATAGCACAATTATCGTGCCATTGCAATATACTCTTTTTTAAATTAAACTTTTTTAATTACTTTTTTCTTGCATTTCGGGCATGTTACCTCAATTTTGCCCACACCTCTGGGAACACGAATACTTGCTTTGCAGTTTTTACAGGAAAATCTAGGAGCTAGCGTGGCTTTTATATTCCTGGTGATTGCAGGCGCGGCGGCGGGTATTACCACCGCCCAGCTCGTTTATGGGGAAGAAATATCCTCGCTTATTAA
>SVJU01000019.1 GCA_015068825.1 Oscillospiraceae bacterium
AAATTTTTGAATGAAGTTCAAGGCTAAAAAATGTTCGTAATCCTGTCGGATATGGGCATTTTTTAACGCAGAAATTCGTCAAAAAGATGATTTTTAGGACAATACTTCCTTGTTACCCTCGACCTTACATAAGGGAGGATTTTTTTGATAGTGTGAAACATCACTTTATTACAAAGGTTAATTTAGCCCCTACTTTTGTGCGACAAAAGTAGCAAAAACGCGGGGGAGTTTCGATTCTCCCCCTTCCCCCCCTTAAAACGACACAGGGGCTTTGCCCCTGGACCCCTTTATTCAAGATTTTAAGCCGTTGACTAAAAGTATTAAAAATGATAATATAATCTACAAAAAAGCCTCCCTTGTGTAAAGGGAGGGGGACCACCGAAGGTGGTGGAGGGATTGTAATTATAAAGGAAAACATTGTGCCTTGACACAAATTACTATTTTTGATATACTACTAATTGCCAAACAAACTGAATAAATCTCAAGTGTGAGAATGTATTTTACCTTTCGGTAAAAATGCACGCTCTTATTTTGCATTCTTTTGCTTGAGAAAAGTTTGTTTGGCGACAACTTTGGAGCGATGCATTTTTCGTGCGTCAGCTTTAAGTTGGCGCATTTTTTATTTAAAGGAGATAGTTGATATGGAAGATTTTGTGGAGGCATATGTTACTTATGAGCTTGGAAAAATGATTCCGCGCACTGAATACGAAAAGCTTCCAAAAATACCCGATTATGAAACTGCACTTAAGGTAATAAGACAAATACAAAATGTTATGAATACACCAGATTATGACTATAAATTTGTTTATGACCGCATTGGATACATACTTGGTGATAATAATATTTTTTATCCGTATGAAAAATAAAAAAGCCCTGAAAACAGGGCTTTTTTTAGTATTTACATATTCTTTCTTGCTTCTTTTATTTTTTCAACATGAAGCTTTGTAAGTCTTTCAATTTCTTTATAATCGCCATTTTTAATAAGCTCGGGTTTAAGAATTGAAATACCTGTTCCAACACCTTTTGCACCCGCTTTTATAAATGCCTCGATTGTATTTTCGTTTGTTCCGCCAACGCAGATAAACGGAATGTGCGATAAAGGTCTTGTGATGTTTATAATATAATCTACTTTATCAATAGTTGCAGGGAAAAGTTTAATAATATCTGCACCATTTTTGTAAGCGGTTTTGCACTCTGATGGTGTAAGAGCGCCCGGAATTGATACAAGCCCTAATTTTTTTGTTAATCGGATAACATCAAGGTCGGTGTCGGGCGAAAAGATAAAGTCTACACCTGCATTATATGCGGCAACAACATATTCCTCACATACAACTGTTCCTGCACCGATAAGCATTTTATCGCCAATAACTCTTCTTGCTTCTTTGATTAGCTTTGTTGTTTCTTCTATTGTGTTTTCATCACTTGGATTAAACGCAATCTCAATTATTCTTGCACCGCCGTTATATAAAGCCATAACGGTTTTTTCAATTTTTTCAAAAGGAACGCCTCTGAATATTACAATAAGGCCTTCTTTTTCAATCATTGCTGCTTTAGTATTCATATTTTTTATCCTCTAATCCTTTAAAATAATAAATTGTGTCATCTTTAGGTCTTATGTCTGTTACTGCACCTGTGTAATGACGTAAGTTTCTTGGTGTGTATGGTCTTTTTAATACTTCGTCAACATTAACATCAATACCAATACCTGGTTTATCGTTAATTTTAATGTAACCGTCTTCAAATACAACTTCTTCGTTTGTGATTTTCTTTCTGAATGAACCGTCTGTAAGCATAATTTCGTGAATTACAAAGTTTGGCACAGTTGCTGCAAGCTGAAGAATTGCCGCGTTTGAAACAGGTCCTGACGGATTGTGGTAAGAAATCATAATATGTTTTGCTTCTGCCATTGCCGCAATTTTTTTGCCTTCCATAAGTCCGCCTGTGTGGAATACGTCTGGCTGAGCATAGTCAACGGCATCTTTAGAGAACATTTCCTGGAATGCATATTTTGTATATCCTCTTTCGCCTGCTGCAATCGGAATACGTGAATGTTTGCGTACATAAGCGGTAGAATCCATATTATCAGGAACACAAGGCTCTTCCATAAACATTGGTTTAAACTGCTCAAGTTCTCTTGAAATTTCAATAGCGGTTGTAGGATTAAATCTTCCGTGACACTCAATTAAAAGGTCAACCTTATCGCCTACCGCTTCTCTTACCGCACCAACAATGTTAACGCTCTTTTCAAGTTGTTCTCTTGAAATTGTCATATGTGCTGCACCGAAAGGGTCCCATTTAAGTGCTTTAACACCAAGTGCTACTGTGTTTTTTGCTTTTTTTGCAAATTCTTCTGGTGTTTTTGCACCAACAAACCATGCATTTGCGTACATTTTAACCTTGTCACGAACTTTTCCGCCAAAGAAAGTTGATACAGGAGTATTGAAGAATTTACCCATAATATCCCAGAGAGCAATTTCAATACCACTCATTGCGCTCATCAAAACTGCGCCGCCCTTCCAGTAAATATCACGGTAAACTTCAAACATAAATTTTTCGATTTCCATAGGATTTCTGCCTACAACAAGTCGTTTAAGGTCTAAAATCATACCTTCAAGTGCATTTTCGTTTGTACCAAGTGATGCTTCACCCCAGCCATATAAGCCTTCGTCTGTTTCAACCTTAATAAATGCCCAGTTTGTTCTGAAAGCATCTAAAGTATAAATTTTTACATCAGAAATTTTCATTATCTTTTCCCTCCGTCAAATGGTAATAGCGACACCAAAACGCCCGAATCAATAGTAAGCTCGGTGCCTGTTACTGTTTTTGACAAATCTGTGCCAAGATAAAAAACGCCGTTTGCAATATCTTCGCCTGTTGATTCTAACCCAAGCGGCCAGTTGGCTCTTCTTTTAGCAATCTGCTCATCGGTTAAATCGTCCCAACGGTCTGTTTTAATGGCTCCGGCAATAATAACATTTGAACGAATACCATATGGACCAAGTTCAATAGCCATAGAACGCGAAAGTGCATTTATGCCGCCTTTTGATGCAGTATAAAGACTTCTGCCCCAGATTGATTCGTGAGCGTGAACCGAGCTTATAAGAACAATTGAGCCTTTTTGATTTTCTTTCATAATAAGTGCTGCTCTTTGTGAGCAAAAATATGTACCCTTTAAGTTTACATCCATTAAATCGTCATAATCTTTGCTTGTTACAGTTAAAATATCGTAATCGACACCTAAATTTGCGCTGTTTGCAACAAAAGTATCAAGTGTGCCAAAATCATTTTTAATTTCGTCAAATACTCTTATAATTTCATCTACATTGGCTAAATCAAGAGCATATCCTCTTGCTTTTATTTTAAATTCGTCCTCAAGATTTTTAGCTGTTTTTTCAGCATCATCTTTTCTTCTGCTTGAAATTGCAACATCAAAACCCTCGCTGGCAAATTTTTTTGCAATTGCAAGACCTGTGTTTTTTGTTGCACCTGTAATAAATACTGTAGGCATTTAAAATCCCTCCGATTTTGTTTTATAATGTGATTATAAAATAAAACCCTTTTATTTTAAATATGTAAAACGATTATTTTTTGTGTAATTCGCTCATTTTTATTTGACTTTTAAAGCTTTGTTTAATATAATGTTTTAAAGAGTATATTAAAATAAGAGGAATTTTTTATATGATTTATTTAAACAAAACACATATAAAGATAGAAAACATACATACAAACACCATTCTTGCAATGGGATATTCGCCCAAAAGATTAAGGCTTAAACACGCTTTCAGAGAAGGAAGCTCGCTTCTTTATGTGGTAGAGGGAAGGTATCATTATACCTTTGGAAATAAGGAGCTTTATGTTAATAAAAACGACCTTTTATACCTTCCTGAAGGGTCGGGATATTCTCTTGAAATTTTGTCTGAAAAAACTTATTCTCTTCAGATTGAATTTGAGCTTTTTGCTCATATAAATAATAAAAAAGAAACCATTGTGTTTTCGGACAACCCCCAAATTATTGCACACGACGGCGCTGCAGAAACACAAATGCTTTTTTACGATATTATAAAAGGGTATAAGAGCAGTTTATATTCTCAAAAGCTCCTGGCAGATTCTTCGCTTTCAAAGCTGTTATCGTTTCTTTTTGAAAGTCTTTATGAAAACAACGAAAATTCACTTTCTAACAAAATTTCGCCGGCAGTAAGCTTTATTGAGCATAATTACAACGAAAAAATATCCATATCGCATTTAGCATCGCTTTGCAATATAAGCCAGTCGCACCTAAGACGGCTTTTTATTCAGAATCTTGGTTTATCGCCCATAAAATACAAAAATAAAATACGCATAAAAAAGGCGTGCGATTTATTAAAATCGGGTGTTTTAAGTGTCAGTGAGGTTTCGGATGCACTGAATTTTGAAAGTGTTTATCTTTTTAGCCAGACCTTTAAAAAGGAAAAAGGTATTTCACCAAAAAAATATATGCAAAAAAAGCTTGATTTGCATTAAAGGAGCAGCAAATTTACTGCTCCTTTTTAATTTTGAAAAATTATTTAACAAGCTTTTCTCTTTCGTCTTTTTCCATATCCCAGTTTTTGTTGTAGGATAATAAAACAGACATAACGCCTGAGTCAACAGTCAGTTCGCTACCGCTTATTGTATTTGCCTGATCTGATGATAAGAAGTATGCGGCATTTGCAATATCGTCAGGGTATGATTCCATACCAAGAGGCCAGTTGGCTCTTTTTTTCTCATAATCTTCTTCGGTATAATTAACCCATCTGTCGTTATATACCGCACCAACAATAATAAGATTGCTTCTTATACCAAATTTTCCAAGTTCGTAGCACATATTTCTGTTCATAACTTCAATTGCGCCTTTAGATGCTGCATAAACAATTCTGTTTGGAAGTGCACGTTTACTGTGAACAGAGCCTATAAGAACAATGCTTCCTTTAATATTGGTATCAATCATAAGCTTTGCAGCTTCCTGTGAGCAGAAAAAGTAACCTTTTGCGTTACTGCCTATTACATGGTCAAACTGCTCAGGTGTGGTAGATAAAATGCTCTGGTTGTATCCTGGGTCTGCCGCATTTGCAATAAGAGCATCAATTCTGCCAAATTTTTCTCTTACCTTTTTAAAGGTTTCTTTAATCTGGTCCAGCTCATTTGTAAGCATACCATAGCCTACTGAGGTAATTTTTGGAAATTCATTTTGAACTTCAAGTGCTGCTTTATCGGCAGATTGCTGGTCCCTGCTTGTAATACAAACATCATAGCCTTCTTTTGCAAATCTTTTTGCAATTGCAAGACCTATATTTCTTGCGGCACCTGTTATTAAAACTACTTTGTTTTCTGTCATTTTAAAACTTCTCCTTTTAATTTATTAAAGCCATGTAGCACCTTTTGCTGTTGATGAAACATTTCGTGCAAAAAGTCTTAAGAATGGTTTGAATTTTTCTTCCTGAAGCTTCCAGTCAACTTTTTCTAATCTTTCTTCAATTTCTTTATCGGTTAAATCAATATTAATGCTTCTTTTTTCTACATCAATAAGTATTTTATCGCCGTCTTTAACAATTGCAAGAGGGCCTTTTATTGCAGCTTCGGGAGCAACATATCCAATGCTAAGTCCGCTTGAGCCGCCCGAAAATCTTCCATCGGTGATTATTGCAACCTTATCGTAAATATCCATTCCTGCAAGCTCTTTCTGGAAAGCGAATGCTGTTGTCCCAAATCTTCCTTTTGGTCCAAGATAGTTTATAACAACCACATCACCGGGTTTTATTTTTCCTTCTCTTAATGCACTTATTGCTTTGTCAACCTCGCAAAATACCTTTGCAACACCTTCAAATTTAAGCATATTTTTTGGTACTGCGGCAGTTTTTAAAATTGCGCCTTCAGGTGCAAGATTTCCCTTTAAAACAGATATTCCGCCATCGTCCAAAACAGGTGCATTTATATCGTGAATAACCTTGTTATCATAGATAGGTGCATCTTTATAGTTTTCAAAAAGAGTTTTTCCGTTTATGGTTTTTGCATCAGAATGAAGAAGTGGAAGCAGGTTTTTCATAAGTCCCTTCATACCGCCTGCTCTTTCAAAATCGTTAAAATAGTAAGGCCCGTTTGGTGCAATTTCGGTAAGAAGCGGAATTTTGTGTGACATTTCGTCAAAAAAGCTCCACCAGTCGGCATCAATTCCTGCTTCGTGTGCGATTGCGGGGATATGTAGTAAAAGGTTTGTTGAGCCTGCAATTGCAATGTCGGTTATAATTGCATTTTCAATAGCCTCTTTTGTGATGATATCACGGGCTGTAATACCTTTTTTAACCATTTCCATTACATATTTTCCGCCTTCATAAGCCATTGCTCCAAGGCGTTTGTCGGTTGCATTAACCGTTGCATTACCAGGGGGTGTCATACCCATTGCCTCTGCAATACAGCACATACTGTTTGCAGTTGTCATAGAGCCGCAGGCACCTTGTCCTGCGTGAGCAGAGCAAACCATATCGTCAAATTCTTCTCTTGAAACCTTGTTCTGCATAACCTTGCCAACAGTAGAAGAAACCTTTGTTAAACCTATTTCTTCGCCTTTGTAATAGCAAAGAGGCATATATCCGCCAGTAACTACAACAGTTGGAATGTTAAGACGAGCTGCTGCCATAAGCTGACCTGGAACAATTGAGTCACAAGTGCCAAGAAGTACCATACCGTCAAACATATTAGCTTCAACATTAAGCTCTATTTCGTCTGCGATAAGGTTTCTGCTTGGAAGCTCAATGTATCGTGGGTCTTTTAAAACCATACCATCGCAAATACCTGTTGTGGTAAGCTCAAACGGAAGTCCGCCTGCTTCTCTTATGCCGTCTTTTACCCTTTGTGCAATTTCTTTTAGATGCACATGACCAGGATTATATTCGTTCCATGAATTTACAACCGCAATATATGGCTTTTTGATTTCGTCTTTTGTGTAGCCCATTCCGTATAAAATACCGTCTCGTTTTACACTGCCAACGCCAAATTCCCATTTACTTCTTTCAAACATAATTCCTACCTTCTTTCTAATAACTTATAAGTATTTTTTGCTACCATTAATTCTTCATCTACATAAGTGATATATATTTTTACCTTTGATGTATCTTTTGAAATTTCAAAGGTTCCTGTATTTTCTGTATTTTCAAGCTTTTCATCGTCAAGCTCAAGACCCAGAAATTCAAGCCTTTTTAAAATATCTTTTTTAATTCTGATACTGTTTTCACCAATACCGCCCGAAAAGCTTATGGCATCAACACCGCCAAGTGTGGCAAGGTAAGACGAAATATATTTTGCAACAGAATATGTATAAGCATCAAGCACTGTTTTGTCGTTTCCATTTTCTATATCACGCATATCATTTGAGATTTTGCTCATTCCCAAAAGACCGCATTTTGTGCTTAAAAATTTACGCATATCCTCGGCATTCATATTCTCTTTTTCCATTAAATAAAGAATAGAAAATATATCAACATCACCGCATCGGTTGTTCATTGCAACACCGCTCTGTGGCGAAAATCCCATACTTGTGTCAACTGATTTTCCATTTTTTATAGCGCATACAGATGAGCTTCCGCCAAGATGTACAGAAATAATTTTTTCGTGCTTGTCGGATAACTTATGTGCCACATAGCTATGCGCTGCACCATGGAAACCATATTTTCTTATGCCGTATTTTTGCGCCAAATCTTTGTCTATCGGATACATTGTGGCATAAGAGGGAATGGTGTTATGAAATGCGGTTTCAAATGAGCCAACAATTTTAATATTCGGGAAAAGATTTTTTACAATTTTATAAGCTTCTATGTACGGAGTGTTGTGCGCAGGTGCAACAAGCGATAAATCTTTCATTTTATCAATAACATCATCATCTAAAACGCAAGGATAATTTATTTCGCCTGCCATAACGGTTTTAAAACCAATTGCGCCAACATTTTTTCTTCCGCCTTCGCAATTTTCGTCTATTAAAGAAATTACTTTTTCAAGGCAGATTTTATAGCCATCTTTTGTGTCAAGAAAGCCTTTTTCTTTAAAGTTTTTGGCTAAAAATTCAAAATCGCTTTTGTCAGTAAAAACCGAGCCGATTTTACCTTTAGCAATAACACTTTCATCTTCCATATTAAAATATTTGAATTTAAAAGATGTACTGCCTATATTTAAAACAAGAATATTACAAGCCATATTTATCACCGTAAGCTTCAATAGCTTTTTCAAAGCATTTATAAGGAACTTTTGCAATACCTGCACCAAGACGTTTTCCTGTTGTGGAAATCATACCGCCGTGAATAACAGGCTCAATGCAGGTGTCAAGAACTTTTCTTATATCAATTCCTGTTGGTGTGCCACGGTAGTTAAGTGCGGGGATAAGATAGTTGGCATTTTCGCAAACTGTAATTTCGCTCATATTAAGTGTTTGTTCAATACCATCGTTTAATGTTTTGTCAAGCGATCTCATAACTGCAGGTGCGGCTGCTGCGGCAAATCCGCCAAGACCTGTTGCCTCTAAAATACAGCTGTCGCCAATCCACGGTAAAACTTCATCTGCATTAACATCTGATGCAACATATTCGCCCGTAATTTTTGGTGACGGAGCATTATACCAATTTGTTCCAAGTCCGCTTACCTTTATGCCGTATTCAACACCATTACCAACCATTGATGTTACGATTGTAGAATATTCAACATTTCTTATTGCCTCTAAAAGTGCCATTGCAGATGCCATTCCAAGAGGATGGAAAAATCTTACTGTGCCATATAAAAGGTCAACGCATTTTTTTCTTTCGTCATCGGTTAGAGGAGCTTCAAAAAGCATTTTCATAAGCTCGTTTGTAGCAATAAGACCTGTTGCATCTTGTCGTGAATGAAGCTCATCGCCCATTTCAACGCCACGGGTGAAGATTTTTCTCATTGCCATACCACCGTTTAATTCAAGAACTTTTGTCATTGCAGGAGCAATAATATCGTGCACCATATCAAGATGTTCTCTTATGCTCTCGTTAAAAATACCCCAGCCTGCAAGACCGCCACGGTTCGGACCTTCAAAAGGAGGACAGAAGCCTCTAAAGCCTGTGTTTTTGTCTTCAACAATGTTAACTGCCATAGAAGGAGTTGTAATTCCTGAACCTGGCCCTACAAGGTGATAATCGTTTGAAGAAACAAATCTTACTTCGCCCTTTTCAAGCATTTTTCTTGCTTCATCTTCATTCTTTGCATAGCCTTCGTATAAACAGCCATTAATACCGCCTTGCTGTTGGGTAGCACACATTTTATCCCAAGGAATATCAGGACCTGAATGCATAACCATTCCGTCTTCAACACCCGGTACACATTCTTTTGCAGGTTTTACACCAATCCAGTAAGGGTCGGTGTTATTTATTATGTCAATAACCTTTTTGTTTGCTTCTTCAATTTTAATTTTAAAATCAGAATACATTGTTTTATCCAAAATTTCTTTTGCTCTTTTGGATAATTCCTTCTTTTCGGTTGGTTTCCAGTTAAGCTGCAAAGCGTCAATGCCCTGCTGTTTTATTGCATCGCAAAAAACATCTGTGCCAACATTTATTACATTTATTTTTTCGTTTAGCATTTATCTTTCCTCCAGTTTATTTATAATTTCAAACGCATTTTTTGCCGCAATAAAGTTTGTATCAAAAAGTATTACGCCTGCATCTTTTAAAATTTTTGCCTGCTTGTAAAAATCCTGCGGGTCTAAATCACTTCCACAGATTGTTGCTATAACAACAAGGTTTCTGCCTTCTTTTTTTGCTCTTTCTTTTTCTTCTGTGATAGCCTTAGCCATAACCGATGCAGGATCGGGATGAAGTGCATATCCTAAAAGAAAATCAAGATAAATAACGCTGGTTTCTTTATCACGTGCTTCTTTTATAAAGCGGTTAACCCTTGCGGTAGGGTCAATTGCAACGTGTGCTCTTCCTTTTGTAAAAGCTTCGTCACCAATGTCTATGATTGAGTTTTTGTAGCTTGTAAATGGGTCCTTGAGCATTAAATTATCATTCAGTGCAACATTTGAGTATAAATCCTTGCCGTTTTTATTCCAGTAAATAAGGGTTTCGTCAGTCAATGCACCGCCACAAAGGATTGCTCTTAAATATTTTTGACCGGGCTTGAATTTTTTAATTTCTTCATCTATGTTTAATTCATCTTCAAATATTTTTTTAGGCTCGATTTTTTTGCCTGACGATAATTCCATAAGAATATTTGCAGTTTCGTCAAAGGTTTCACCATACAGGATGCCGTTTTCCTTTAAAAGATTGTTGTCGCCGTTTAAAAAGTGAACAACAACTTTCTTTTTGCATTTTTTAATCTCGTCAATTACCTTTATAAAAGCCGATTTTGAAGGCGGTTTCGAAATAAGTGCAATTATCTTTGTTCCTTCGTCCTCTTCAAGCGCTTTTATGCTTTGTATCATGGTAGCTCCTCCAACCTCGTCGGATAAATCCCTTCCGCCTGTGCCGATTGCGTGAGAAATTCCAAAGCCGTTTCTGTGAAGAAGAACCATAACCTCCTGTATGCCGCTTCCTGAAGCTCCCACAATGCCAATATCGCCTCGGTTTACCATAGAGCAAAGACCAATCGCAACACCGTTAATAAACGAAAGACCGCATCCAGGGCCCATCATAAACTTTCCTTTTTCAATTGCAAGCTTTTTAAGCTCAACTTCATCTTTAATGTCAACATTATCGCTGAACATAAAAACGTTCATATCATTCATAAGTGCTCTTCTGGCTTCCAAAGCCGCAAACTTTCCTGCAACCGAAATTATTGCAAGGTTAGCATCAGGATTTGCATTTTTTGCACTTGGAATACTTTGGTAACTGTTTTTAGATGCTGTGGTTTTTTCGTTTACAAGACGATAAAATTCTTCTATTGCCTTGTCGAATGAAGCATCATCCTTTGCCTTTATTGCAATAATTAAATCGTTTGGCCCTGCATTTTTTAAATCTTCTGTGTTAAGTCCAAGGTCGGTAATAGTTTCTTTGTTTAAGGGCGTTCCCATACCGATTGATGCATTTTCAACATTGTCACTCTCGGAGAGTTTTCTTGCAATTTTCATTAAAAATACCGAATCGTAATATCGGTTTTTTTCAATGTAGTTTTTTATAACCAATTAAATCAGCTCCTTATTTTTTGTCATCTTATATCCCTTTAGTATTCCAAGGCATGTTTCAACTCCCGAGGAATGTCCGTAGTCTATAAGATTAAGGGTATATTTTTTTATATCGTTTTTATTTTTTGAAATTGAATATATAACATTATAAACCGAATCGTTTATATATCCGTTTAAAGTATCGTAAAGAAGATTTTTGCTTACAAAGGTTGTTGATTTGTCGCCATATTTTTCAAGATAATCTTTAAGATGAAAGTTAAAATCGTAATTTTTACCGCATAAATAAAAATATGCCGATATGCCTGATATAACATCATCGCACGATGGTGTAAGCCCAATGCCAAGCCCTATAAGCGACTTAAAACCCTCTTTGTAATTTTTATAAAGCTTTTTAAAGCCTTCATCTGCCTTTTTCTTTATAATACCTTCTGAAAAAAGAGGCGATTTTTCAAGGTGTGGTTTTATAATATCTTCAAAAATCAAAAAATTTTCGTCGATGTTTTCGCTTATGTTTAAAATCTCTCTTTTTGTTTTTATTTTTCTGGCATTTTTATAGTCAAAGCAAAAATCATCTATAAAGATTTTTTTATCTTTGTTTATAACCTTCATATCATCAAAAATGCCGTTTATATTTTCCATATTGCTTATAAGCGCTCTTGTAGAAAATTTTTGAGTTTTTTTGAATATGGTAAGCATTTTACTTTCTTCTGTAATAATGTTAAAGCAGTTATTAAATACACCGCTTACTCTTCCATATTCAAAGTTTAAGTCAAATATATTTTCGCATATATCTGTTATTTCAAAGTTCATATTTTTATCCTTTTGTGAATGAAATTTCTTTCGTATTCTTTGTTTGTATCAGGAAAATCATATCTTGTATGAACGCCCCTTGATTCTTTTCTTTCAATGGCGGCTTTTACCGAAAGAATACATACGGTAAGCATATTTTCATACTCTGTTTTTGAAACATACGCATCAAAATCAAGATATGATGTATTTATGCTTTCGTTAAACATATTTTCAAGCGCTTTTTGTGCATCCATGAGTAAATTGGGGTATCTTACAGGACCCATATTTTTCGACATTAAATCTCTTAAATAAAGCTTTTTATCTTCAAAATACTTTTTGCTTTGAGCATTTTGAGCTTGTTTTTCGTAAGATTTATTTTGAAGTGGTAAAAAATCATTTTCTTTTGCGTATTTTGCACTCTGATACCCTGCAATTGTGCCAAAAACATAAATTTCTGTTCCTGCATTTCCGCCAACTCTGTTTGCTCCGTGAATACCGCCTGCCGCTTCACCTGCCGCAAAAAGACCGTCAATGTTTGTTTTGGTGTTTTTGTCTATTACAATACCGCCCATAAATGAGTGCGCACAGGGGGCAACTTCAATTTTTTCTTTTGTAATATCAATGCCTTCATTTAAAAAGCGTTTGTAGTATAGTGAGTGTTTTTCTATTATTTCGTCTTTTGGGATATCGGTAAGGTCAAGATAAACACCGTTATGCTCTAAGCCGTTGCCTTTTACAATTTCTTCAAAAATAAGCTTTGCAAGGGCATCTTTTGGTATTTTTCCTTCACTGTCATAATACTTTAATAAAAAGCGCTCGCCGTTTTTATTTGTTATTTTTCCGCCCTTTGCCAAAAGCGTTGTAGAAATGCCAAGCTTTTTAGGATAAATACATCTGCAAGGCTCATACTGAATAAATTCCATATCGGTAAGGTAAGCGCCTGCACGATATGCAGCGGCATATCCGTCGCCTGTCATGTTAAAATGATATGTACTGTCCTTTGCGATGTGAATACCGCCTGTTGCAACAATAATTGCTTTGCACCATACAGTAACAATTTCTTTTTTGTCAAGGTCAAAATAAGTTGCACAGGCTACCTTTTCATCTTTTACAATAATGTCTTTAAGCATTGCGTTGTATTTTATTTTTACGCCGTTTTCGCAAGAGAGTTCTTTAAATTTTTCAAGTGTTATTTTTCCTGTTAAGTTTTCTATGTGTGCAAGCCTTGGGTAAGTGCAGCCAAGTGGTTTTAAAAGATGATATCCATTATCATCTTTTTCAAATTCAAGATTTATTTTTTCAATATCTTCCACTTCTTTTTTTGCATTTTGTGCAAGTGTTTTAACAAGCTCTTTGTTGTTTATAAGTCCGCCGCCCAAAAGAGTATCGTTATAGTAGGTATCAATGTCATCATCAGGTGATAAAACTGCGTTAAAGCCCAAAACATGATTTGATGCACACTCTTTTGTTTTTGAAATAACAAGAACATCCATACCTTCTTTTGATGCTGTCAAAGCCGCTTTTATTCCTGCAATACCGCTTCCTGCAACAAGTATATCGGTTTTAATAATTTTTCTGTTATCCATAAATTATTCCTCGCTCTTATCAAGAAGTTTTAATGCATTTTTGCGACAGATTTTTTCGTAAGCAGTATAAGAAAGGTGTCCTTGTTCGCAGATTTCATCTAAAAATGCTGATAGATTAAGCATTTCATAAGCAGGGTTATCAGGATTTATATTTTCAGGGTCGTGAATATCGGTAGCAAAGAAAATTCTGTCTTGAAATTCTTCTAAAAATTTGTATGTATATTCTTTATCCCTTACCATTGCTCTGTAACCTGAAAGAGAAGATAAATCGCAGTAAAGGTTTTTGTATTTTCGCATAAGATGGGCAACCCTTCCTTCTTCTTTTACCTTTCCTGTGGGGTATGAATCTCTGGTTTCTTCTGTAACTGATGCATCAAGCTCTGACCAGAATCTAACCGAATGGCCTATAATTTTAAGGTCAGGGAACATTTTTAAAACCTTTTCAAGTTTAGGAAGGTGTAAATCATCTACAACACCATAGTCGTATTCTTCTTTTCCGAAATGAAGTGTAACAGACATATCACACATTTCGCAGTGCTTAAAAAAGTTAAGCATTCTTTTATCGTCAAGGCTTATGTTTGCAATCTGCTCGCTAACACCCCTTGCGCCTCTTTCTTTGTAATAGTTTAAATAGTGCGAAAAGTTTGTTGTGTCGTTGTTGCTTCCAAACCGCGGGTCGATACCGCAAAACCACCATCCGATTGTGTCGTTATAATCCTTTGCAATTTTTTCTGCCTCTCTTGGCGATAATCTTTCTGTTGTAAATTCAGGGCAGGTTCCCGGTGGCAAAAGCACGCCCTTTTCAACACCTATTTTGTCGTATATATCTCTTAATTCTTTAACTGTCGGGTAAAAATGCCCCGAAAGCTTTGGAATTCCTCTTTCTTCAATACAATGAACATGCATATCAATTTTTTTAAGCTTTTTCATAATAAATCCCTCCAAGCTATATTTTTGCATATAATGTAAAAATTTTAAATGCTCAAAAACTGTATATTTAAAATAAAAAAATTAGGTATTGCAAAGTTTAATGATATGATGTATAATTATTTACCAAGTTTTTAAGCAAAAGGAGGGGGATTCTTTGAAAACATCCAGAATTTTAGTTGTTGCAGAAAAAAACTATCAAAAATCGGTATGGTGCAGTAAAATTTTAGAAGGCATCGAAAAAAAGAATTTTAACCTTATTTCGCTTGAGGATTTAAGCAATTTAAACGAAAATGATGTTGTTGCAATAATAGGTTCAACAAATCATTTTTTAAGAAAAAGTATTCTTATGTGTAACGAAAAAAAATTAAGATGTGTTGTTGTCGGTGCCGAAATTTCTGATTTTGAATATCCGATAAGCAGTATAAAGGTAAGCAGAAAATCGGCTGTTACATCGCTTGTGCATTATTTTAATCATTTAAAAAGAGTAAATTGTGCACTTTTGGGTGTTAACAGCTTTTCTAATATAGATATGGAAAAGAAGGATGCTTTTTTATCTTCGTACAGGGCACTGTATAATAAAGATGCAATAAATAATGTATTTTTTAGTGATGACGGTGTAAAAGAGTGTGTTAACAAACTTTTGAATAATGTATCATCATTCGATTCGGTTATATGTTCAAACGATTATTTTGCGGTTTGTTTTATAACCGAAGCAAAAAAACTTGGAATAAAAATCCCCGATGATATTTTGGTGGCAGGTTATGGAGATTCGTACATAGGCGAAAAAATAACACCGTCTTTAACAACTGTTGCTCCAAAATATTTTGAAATGGGTACACAGACACGAAAGGTATATCATTATCTTTTAGAAAATCCATCTGTAAAATCGATTGAAGTTTTGGTTGATTATGATATAATCGTAAGAGAAAGTACTGATAAAAAAGAATTTAAACTTGATTATCATACTGATATGTCAAATTTTGAGCCGTGTCATATAAGTATATTTGACGATGAAAACCTTAAAAAAATTATGGGTATGGATTTTATTCTTGAATCTTACGATAAAACACTTTCTATGATTCTTGACGGAATATATAATGATATTCCGTATGGAGCACTTGCAGAAAAATTATATCTTTCGGATTCTGCTTTAAGATACAAGTTAAATAAAATATTTACCTATACCAATACCAAATCTAAAAGTGAGCTTAAAAAGCTTATTGAAACACTTAATTTAAAGGACGATGAAAATGCAAAGAACGATTGAAATAAAGAATAAAGACTTATGCGCAAAAATAGAAACTTTAGGTGCGCAGCTTGTAAGCTTAAAAGATGAAAAAGAAGAATATATGTGGCAACGTGATGAAAATGTGTGGGGATATTGCTCACCTGTTGTATTCCCGATTTGCGGAGGTCTTAATGAAGGAAGATATATTTTTAATAACAAGGAATATTCTATGATGCAGCATGGCTTTGCAAGATTTAAAGAATTTGAAGTTGAAAAGCACATAGAAGATGAGGCTGTATTTTTGCTCAAAGCCGATAGCGAAACAAAGAAAATATATCCTTTTGATTTTGAGTTTAGAATAACTTTTAAACTAATCGGAAAAAAGCTTGATATTACATATTCGGTAAAAAACATTTCAAATGATAAAATTTACTTTTCTTTTGGCGGTCACGAGGGCTATGCCTGCCCTGAAGGAGCAGAGGAATATTTTATAAAATTTGAAGGTGATGCCCGCCTTACAAGACATATGTTGGAAAATGGATTTTTTAACGGAAAATGCGAAGAAATACCTCTTGAAGACGGTATTTTTAATATTGATTATAAAGAGTTTGAAAAGTGTACTTATGTTTTTAGAAATATAAACTCAAAAAGCGTTATATTTTCACACAAAGACGGAAGAAGAAAATTAAGAATAGGCATAAACGGGCATAATACCCTTGCAATATGGACACTTCCTTCAAGAAATTATGTTTGTATTGAGCCATGGTGCGGTGTATCAGAAGTTAAGGGATTTAATGGCGATATAACTAAAAAAGACGGCATTGTTGTTTTAGATGGAAATGATGTTTTTGAAAGATGTCATTTTATAGAAATTTTGTAAAACAATAATACATAATATATTAAAGAAGAAAAATGTTTGCAAAACGCAAACATTTTTCTTTTTTTTGCTGAAATAATGGCGAAAATCGCATGTTTTAATGGAAAAAATTATTAAAATGTTTGCAAAAGACCTACATTTACACTTTCAAAAATTTATTTTATAATATATTTAATAAAATATTATGGAGAGGTGTACATAATTATGAAAAGATTTTTAAGTATTGTTCTTGCTATGGTAATGCTACTTGGCATACTTTGCGGTTGTGGCTCAAAAGGCGGCGACAATGGTGTTACAAAGGTAAGAGTATGGACTTCTGATGCAGGTGGAAAATCTGTTTGGGAAAGTCTTGTAAAAGAGTTCAACGAAACAACAGGTAAAGAAAAGGGAATTGAAATTGTTTGGGAAACACGTTCTGATTTTAACACATCTATTGAGGTTGCCCGCAAAAACAATCAGCTTCCTGAAATTGCATCTGTATCTGACGTTGCAGGATATGCAAAAACAGGCGATATTATTCCTTTAAAAGATATGCCCGGCGGTTTGGAGTTTTTGGAAGAATACAATCCTCCTTTAACACAGGGCAGAAATATTATCGGCGATGTTGTTTATAATGTTCCTTCATCTTCAAATGTTCCCGCACTTGTTTACAACAAAGATTTGTTTAAAGCAGCAGGATTGGTTGATGAAAATGGTGAAGCAAAGGCTCCCGAAACCTGGGAAGAGGTAAGAGAATATGCCAAAAAGCTTACAGATACCAAAAAACAGGTTTACGGTATAGGTCTTCCTCTTAAAGACTACGGTGTTGTTGGTGGATATATGTTAAGATCACACTTTGCTGCTACCTTTGGTTATATAGATAAATATGATTTTGAAAATATTGAAGTAAACTTTGATAATTTTAAATATCCGTTTGAGTTGCTTCTTGGCTTTAAAGAAGATAAAAGCCATTTCCCCGGTGCAGAAAGTCTTGATAACGACACTATGAGAGCATATTTTGCAGAAGGCAAAATTGGTATGTTTTTAGGTCTTAGCTGGGATGTTGGCGTACTTACAACACAGTTTTTAGCAAACTGCGACTGGGGTGTTGCTCCTGTTCCCGTTGCCGAAGGTTATGAAAGACTTCCAAACTGGAGAGATATTTCTGGCTCATACACAATTTGTAAGAGTGCAAACGATATCGACAAAGAAAAAGTTATGGAAGTTTATAAATTTATTTTCTCTTTAAACACAAGAAAAACAATTTATGAAAATGGTATCAGAATTCCTTGTAAAAAGGATGCTATTGAAGTTGCAGACACATCAAAAATTCCACCACAGTTTAGTGACTTTGCAAATCTTTTAGACGAAGAGTTTGAGGTAATTGTTTCTCCTTCTCTAAAACTTGAAGGCTACAAATGGGATGAAGCAATTACAAAGGTTTGGGCAGGCGATGTATCAGTTGATGATGCAGTTAATGACTTAAGTAAGAGATATACAGAAGCATTTAAAAAAGGTGTAGAGGATGGAAGCATTGATCCAAGCTATTACCTTGACTAAATTTTAATATAAGCGAAAAATCAGCCTTCAAAATTTTGAAGGTTGATTGATTGCTTTGGGTTAAGGAGGAGAAAAGCCTTGAGCTTTAGTAACACAAAAATAAATACATCAGGCTTAAATAAAAAAGGCAGCTTTCAACAAGCAAAAAAATCAAAAGAAAGACAGGCATATTTTTTAATTGCTCCGCAGATTATTGGATTTTTTGTATTTTCGCTTTATCCGATTATCTGGGTTTTCAGATATGCGTTTTATGATTATGACGGCATAACCGAAAAATTTATAGGTCTTGAAAATTTTATAAGAATTTTTACCCGTGATTTAGATTATTGGTGGAGTGTTGTAAATACAATTATAATTGCTTACGGAAAGCTTATAGTTGAAATACCGCTTGCACTTATAGTTTCGCTTTTGTTAAGCTCAAAGCTTACAAAATGCAGAAAAGTGTTTTCAGTTGGATTTTATCTTCCAAATGTAACAGGTGTTGCGGTTAACTGTATGATATTTACATTTTTATTTTCAACCTTCAACGGTGCAGTTAATAACCTTTTGACAAAGGTGCAGCTTATAAGTGAGCCAATAAACTGGTTTGCGGGCAAGTGGTCGGCTATGACGGTTATTATTATCCATTCTCTATGGAGTGGTTTTGCGGCAAATGTGCTTTTGTTTATGGCAGGTATTCAGAATATTTCGGATGATGTTATGGAAGCGGCTTCCATTGATGGTGCAAACAGTGTTCAGACCTTCTTTAAAATTACACTTCCAATGCTTGCGCCTGTTATAAGAACAATTTTAATGCTTGCTATGGTAAACGGTATGAAGATTATGAACCCTGTACTTCTTTTGACAAACGGCGGACCTGCAGGCTCAACAGATGTTGTAATGCTTAGAATTTACAAACAGTTCTTTGATTTAAGCTTAGTTCCGCAGTACGGATATGCAAGCACAATGGGTGCGGTAACAACTTGTATTATCGGTATTTTAACCATAATCTATTTAAAAATTTCTAAGAAAGCAGATTCGGTATATTAATATGAAAAAACTAAAATTAGGAAGTATTATATCTCATGTATTTTTAATATTACTACTTATAGTTGTGGTATGCCCGTTTGCTTATGCTTTAATGAGTTCTTTTAAAGAAACAAGAGAAATTTTAACAGCAACAAGCTTCTTTCCTAAAAAGCTAAGATTTGAAAATTATAAAGAAGCGTGGGTTACCGCAAACTTTTCTAAATACACAATAAACAGTGTATGGTATTCAGTAGTATCAGTATTAAGTGCGCTTTATACATCAGCAGTTGGTGGGTATGTTTTTCAAAGAGGTCAGTTCAGAGGTAAAAAGTTTATTTTTGCCGTGTTTACTTCTTTGATGTTTATAACACTTGGTACTGCAAGCATGTATCCTCAGCTTGAAATACTTCAGGTTTTAAAAATAAACAATTCACTCTGGGGACTTATTATAATGCACTTTTTTGCAGTTAATGTAACAAACCTTCATCTTGTAAAAAGCTATCTTGCGGCTCTTCCCACAGAGCTTGACGAGGCGGCAGAAATTGATGGATGTTCATTTATAGGTACATTTTTTAAAATTATTCTTCCGCTATTAAAGCCTGTTATGGCAACAGTCGGAATTTTTGCCTTCGGAACAGCGTGGAATGATTATTTGTGGCCTATGATTGTTACCTTGTCAAACGAAAACGAAAGAACACTTGCGGTTGGTATGATTGCCTTAAAGGGTGATGCAAATGCGGCTGCTGCGTGGAATTTGATTTTGGCAGGTGCAATGATTTCGGCAATACCGATGACAATTGTGTATTTGTTCTTTAACAAATATTTTATCAAAGGTGTTACAGCAGGTGCTGTGAAAGGATAAGGTGATTGAATGACAAAAAGAATTTTATGTATAGTTTTATCATTTCTTTTGATTTTTCCTGCTTTTTCAGCTTTTGCAAAAGATGACACTATTGTTCCGACAAAAGAAAACCCTGTTGTGGGTGGAACAGAAGAAATGAACGAATATATGAGGTGGTTTAACTCAAGACCGCTTCATGAAAGAGATTCAAGTGAAGTTATTTATCCTGATGATATGAGAACACTTTTTTCTGAGGGAAGAAAAGAAAGTGTTAAACAGGAAGAATTTGAAAAGTATATGACAACCGAAATGGCTCCGTGGCTAAAAAGCTATCACATGACAACGGAGCAGCAGATTTATCAGGGTGAAAAAGGCGGCGAGTGGGGACAGCTTATTTTTTCAATTGCAGCTTCTCCTTATGATAAAAATGTAATTCTTTTTGGTAACGATACCGCAGGAATTTACCGAAGCGATGATGCTGGTAAAACCTGGAGACAAAGCTCAGATGGTCTTATGGGTCTTTCGGTAAACACAATTCTTTGGGACCCCGATTACAAAGATACCGTGTATGCACTTATGACAGGTTCAAAAGATAAAGGTAGATTTGGATATCTTGGTGTTTACAAAAGTGAGGACAATGGTTACACATGGCGACATCTTCATGCTATGAACGGAACAAAGAGGGTTTCTAAATTTTTAACCTTCGGTATGAAGAATGAGAAAGGGCAAAGACCGCTTTTTGCAGGCTCAAATGATATTTCAGGAACAAGTGCAGAATCTAATGCATGCAAGGGTATTTTCCGTTCATATGACAGAGGCGAAACCTGGGAAAGTATTGGTGATTTTCAGAATTACCCAATTTTAAATATTCACGCATTTTCTGATACCGAGCTTGTTGTTGCGTGTGTTCAGGGATTAGGACTTATGGTTAGTTATGACAGCGGCGATACCTGGGAAAATATCACATCTTCAATTCCGCTTGACAAAGGGGATTCAACTGAAGAAACACAGCTTGGAGGATACAATGTTGCAGGGCTTAATGCCGAGGCAAACACAATAGAGGATGTTGCAATAAACCCATACGATAAAAACCACTGGATTGCGGCAACTCACGCAGTTGCACTTTATGAAAGTAAAGATGCAGGAAAAAGCTGGGAAAAAATTCCGGTAGATTTTGGTGAGGCAGTTGTAAGGGATACTGTATTTGTAAGAACAGTTCAGTTCTCAAATAAAAGGGTAAACGGCAAAACAAGATTGTTTTTAAATATGTACAGTACAACAGAAACAGTTCGTATAAGTGATGATTACGGAAGAACATACACCATTCCCGATTATCATCAGGAAAAGGCATATTTTGAAAAGAACTGGCACACAGGCTGGTTTTCTGAAGCAATAGAATTTTCGCCGTTTGACGAAAATGTTGTTTATATAGGCAGAGGTTCAACCTTTAGAATTTCTACCGATGGCGGAATAAACTTTTATCCATCATCAAGCGGATACTCAGGTGCAGCAGCATGGGATTTCCATTTCAGGGATGACGGCTCAGTAGATTATGTTGCAATGATTGACACAGGTATGTGGCGACTTGCGGAAGGCTACGAAGGTCCGTATACTCCTGTAAAGGATGCAAGCAGAAATAAGCCTAACTGCTCCGATGGCGGTGCGGCAACAGGTATAGCGGTTGACCCGAATGACAAAAACCACATTTTTTATGTAATGGGCGGTGATATGTACGGACGAAGTGCTTATGTTTTTGAGTCAAACGATGCACTTGAACATTCTCATTACATTGAATCTGTAAGAGAGATTATTGATAAAAGGAAAGAAGATACCGGCAAAGCAAGTGCTCTTAGCAATACATTTATACAGTATCATAACGAAGATGATAATGTGATTTACACCACTTATTTCCGTTCTTATGATAATGGTAAAACTTGGCACGAAAATGCAATAAGAGTACGAGCTATATGTGTTCAGGATAATGATATTTTATATGGAACACAGTATTCAGGCGTTGTTGACGATAAACGACTTTTTATATCGTATGACAGAGGCGAAACCTGGCTTTATACAGGCATTGTAATTCCTGTAAAAGGACAAATGAGAACAGTTATTGCCGATACCGGCGAAAAAGGTGTTTTGTGGTGCTATGAATACTCACAGGTAATAAGAATTGACCTTAAAACAGGTAAGGTTGAGGTAAAGGGAAGCGCTGCAAATGGTATATCTATTCTTGAAGGTCAGCGTCTTGAGGGACAGTCTTTATGGCAAAATCCAAAAAATCCAAAACATCTTTTAGTAAGTGCAAGGGATATAGACAGAAACTCAATTATGGCAACCTTTGAAACAATAGATGGCGGCGAAAGCTGGCATATACTTGAAGGAATGCCACCGCTTGTTGGTGTTGGTGCTATGAACGAGCATCCAACATTACCGCTTGTGTATTTTGGCACTATGATGGGAACTGTTGTTTATGATTACAGTATTTATCATAAATACCTAAACGGCGAGCTTGAATATGATGGAAATAAAAATAACTATCAGGGGGATTCTGATAAGTCGGCTCTTTACGAAGAAGAATATGAAAACTACGAAGAGTATGAACAAAAAATGAAAGAGCAGAATACAGAATTTACTTATGAAGATGATGAAAAAGAAAATATGGAGGTGGCAGAGTGATTAAAAGAATAGTTTCTTTATGTTTGGCATCGTTGATGCTTTTTAGCTCTGTTTACGCAGTAAGCATTGATACACAAAAAACTGATTATGATTTTGACACAAAAATATGCCATATTGAAGGTGTAACAACCTATAAAAATCAGCCAGTTAAGCTTGAGGTGTTAAAAAAGAACAAAAGCTTTGATAATAGTATTACATTTGATGATGTTATTTACATTAACCAGATTAATTCTGATGAAAATAAGAAATTTTCTTTTGATGTATATGAAGACGAAGCAGGAATTTTTTCTTACCGCATAACCGAGCTTGGCTCGGATGAAGTAAAAATTTCGGGTTTTGTAACATATACAGACGAAACTGTTGATGATGCAATAAAGGCATATTACGAAAACGAAGCAAGAACAACTTCTGATCTTAAAAAGCTTATAGACGATTATTATCCTAAATTTAATATCGACTATACAAAATATAAAGAGCTTGAACAAAATCTTGGTGAATATCTTGGCAAAATTAATTCTGCAACATATACCGATGCTCAAAGCTTTAAAGATGATGTTGCACTTGAAATTGCACTTGGAATTATAAATCTTGAAACCGATACATCAAAAAAGCTTGGCTATATAGATGAGTATAAAATCATTTTAGGCCTTGATGAAGATGAAATTTATGATGAATTTTCAAAGCTTGGTCTTAATGAAGATGGTACAGGCGAAGTTGACAGCGTAGCAAAAGAGAAGATTATATCAAATATAAGAAATGATTTAACAAAAGAAAATATAGCATCACAAATTAAAAACTACTATGTTTTATACAAAATTGAAGGTGCGGTATGGAGTGATATTAAGGGTATAGTAAATACATATCTTGACTTAGACCTTACCGATACCTTGAAAAACATTACAAATGCACAAGTCAAAGACACAATGTCGTATATCAAAAAACAGGTTGAAGATAAGGTTATTACAAATACCGATGATATTTTATCTTATGTAGTATCTTATGTTCAGAGCCTTCCTGTATACACTCCGTCAAAAGGCGGCGGTGGCGGCGGTTCGTCAAAAGGTGGATATGTAGTTTCCGGTGGAAATGTAACTATTCCTTCAACCAATAACGAACAAATTGTTTCAGACTCTATACCTTACATTAACACAAACACATCTTATTTTAATGATTTGGATAATGTTTTGTGGGCTAAAGATGCTATTGAAAATTTATATGCTGCCAAAATTGTAAATGGTGTTGGTGATAAAACTTTCAATCCAAATGGCAATGTAAAAAGAGAAGAATACATAAAAATGCTTGTTTCGATGCTAAAGCTTGAAGATAGTAATGCGCAAAGCAGTTTTGAAGATGTTGATAAAAATGCATGGTACATTATATAAAGGTGATGATGAATATGTTTACACATTTGAAGATTCATCAAATCCTATAACAAGTGGTAAATTTGGATTATCTAATGCTGCTGCTACAGGAACAACCTATGTAAACAATATCAAAATTTCAAGCGGAAGCATTAACGAAGCTATCAAGCAGACATTTGCAAAAGGAAGCGCAGCAACACTTGAAATTCCTGCAATGCTTAAAGGCGACATCAAAATTTTATCTGGCATATATACAGATAACAATTTAATGGTTGGTGCAATGGTAAAAGATATTTCTGCTTTTGCAAATTCTGCTAAGGTTGAAATGTTTACAGACGGTCAGACAGCTGATGCAGATAAAATGAAAACATTTATCTGGAGCGGTCTTGATACATTGTTCCCATTAACTAAATCTGCTAAGTAAAAAACCTTATAAAATATTAAACTAAAAAGGGGCTTTTTGAGGTTTTGGGGTAAAGTTTAATTAATTCTTTCAAATCCCTCAGTCAAAACCTAAAGGTTTTGCCAGCTCCCTTTAGGCAAGGGAGCCACGAAAGCCCTCCTTGCCTAAAGGGCGATGATTGCCAGTGGCAATCGGTTATCGCCGACCGAGTCGGTAGACGAGACGGGGGACCGCCAAAGGCGGTGGGAGGATTTTTTGCGAAAATAGTATATCACCCAAGAATTTATAAAAGCCCCTTAAAACACATAAAAGGAGTTTTCAAAATGGATTTAAGATGGAGCATTGACAAAGCGTGGAATTGGTACAACGCAAGACCATGGATAAGAGGCTGTAACTATATGAGCCGTGACTGTGCCAACAGAATTGACCAATGGCAGGAGCTTGGTTTTGAAGAAAGATTAAAAACCACTGATGAAGAGCTTTCGCTTGCGGCTTCAATAGGTTTTAATTCCATAAGAATAATTCCTGAATTTATTGTGTGGTTAAAAGAGCACGATGGCTTTATGGAGCGATTTGAAAGATATCTTGAAGTTGCGCATAAGCACAAAATTTCGTGTATGATTGTTTTTGGAAATGATTGTATGCCTCCAAAAGATGAGGCATTAAAAAGGCTTACTTTGGGTGAGCAAAAGGTTGAGTGGGGATATCATGGCGGCAGAAAGGTTTCGCAGCACGGAACTTTTTGTGAGCATGGATATCACCTTCTTGATGAACCCGAAATGGCACAAAAGCACTATGAATGGGTTAAAGAAATTGTTACTAAATATAAAGATGATGATAGAATTATAATGTGGGATGTGTTCAATGAGCCTGGTAACTCAAACAGAAAAAGTATGTCACTTCCGCATTTGAAAAAGTTTGTTGAAATTATAAGAGAAATTAACCCTGTTCAGCCAATAACTGTTGGAGTTTGGGGAGCAGATATAGATAATTTGTCTGAAATTGAAAGGTTCGGACTTGATAATTCGGATATTATTTCGTACCACAGTTATGGTGAATTAAAAATTGGAGTGGAAGTTCTTAAAAAACTTAAAAAATTTAAAAGACCTGTTGTAAATACCGAATGGCTTGCCCGTTGTATGAACAACAATGTTCAGGAAATGTTTCCTATATTCTATCTTGAAAATGTTGGTTGCTATAACTGGGGGTTTGTTGCGGGAAAATATCAGACCTACGAGCCGTGGAATTCAATATGGGATAAATATGAAAAAGATAAAAACATAAACTGGGACTTTACAAAATGGTTTCACGATTTGTACCGCCCCAGCCTTCATCCGTATGATCCAAAGGAAATAGAAATAGTAAAGCACTTTTGCAAATTAGCGGATGAAGAATTTGAAAAAGAAAGAAATAATCAGTAATTGGTTTTAATATACAAATTGTATTTATTAATAAGCAGCTTATGCACAATACAGAAAGTTTTGAAAAATAAGATAAAATTGCGGAGTTGATATAATGCATCGAAATTTTAAAAATCGAAATTATAAAAAAATAATATCTTTAATACTGTCTTTATTAATTTTAACTTCATCGTGTGTATTTGCACAAACTGATGAGGCATACACAATTACAAAATTAAATGATTATGTTTCAATGTATCATATTACCTCCAAAGCACAAAAAAACCTTGGCGTTAAGGGTGGCGAGGGCGCACAGCTTGTGTTTTCAATGGATATGTCGCATCAAAACGAAGATAATATGCTTCTTGCAAACGATACCGTTGGAGTTTACCGTTCAACTGATAACGGCAAAAGCTGGATACCATCAAGCGACGGCTTGGAGTGGACAACCGTAAACACAGTAAGATATGATGTTGATGACGATAAAATTGCCTATGCTTATGTTGCAACACCATCGAACGAAGCAGTAAGGGTAAACCGCTTTAAAAATACAGGCCTTTACAAATCTGTTGACGGCGGAAAAAGCTGGACACAAAAACTCATTCTTTGTGCAGAAAAAGCTTACGGTACTTTTATTGCACAAGGCTCAAAGAATGAAGATGGTACAAGAAATCTTTATACTGCCGCACAAAAAATTAAGGATGATAGTACATCTGCACAAGATGAGTATGTTGGAGTTTTTAAATCTGTTGATAGCGGTGAAACTTTTAAATGTGTTGGTCTTAAGGACAGAAATGTAAATTCGATTTATGCAGATTTATTCTCCGGTCTTGTAATTGTTGCATCTGATAAAGGTATTGATGTAAGCTTTGATAATGGCGAAAGCTGGACACAAAAAAACAATGGATTAACTTCATCTTATGCAACTGCGGTTACGGTAAATCCCAAAAATAAAAATCACTGGATAATAGGCATTAAAGATAACGGTGCCAAACTGTGGCAGACTCTTGATTCTGGCGAAAGCTGGGCACAAATAAATATGTCAAAAAATATTGGTTCAGAAGTGAGTGTTTTTTCGCATCTTCAGTTTGCTGTTATAGATGAATTAGAAAATCCGCGACTTTTTATAAACGCAAGCAGATGTTCTAAACCAAATCGCTACAGTGATGATTTTGGTGTAACTTTAAAAATACCTTCATTTAATGTTGAAGGAACTTATGGACTTTTAAATGAATATACAGGATATTATCCAACTGAATTTTGCATAAACCCAAACAATACAAAAGAAGTTTTTACATCTAAAATAACACCATACAAATCTATTGATGGTGGCGAAAGCTTTGCTTTTTCTGGCTCGGGATATTCAGGATATCTTGGTTATGACTGGATTTTTGATGAAAACGGTGCAATAAAATATATGTCTATTGCCGATTTAGGCTTTGTTAAATTTGAGGACAGCATAGATACTCTTTATCCTGTTGCCCAAAAAACAATATTGCCTTCAATTACAAGTGTTACACCAAGTGCGGGAGGCGAAAAAATATCGTGGGCAAAAAGTTCAACAAGCATTGCAATCGACCCGAATAACAGTTTGCATGGCTTTGTTACAATGGGTGGATATATTTATTCAAATCCTTCAACCATTATGGAAACAAACGATGGCTTTGAAACCTTTACAGAATTTACATCGCTTAATCAAAAGGTTATTGATGAGGGCAAGGATTTGTCATTTGTAAAATATAATAAAGATAATCCTGATGTAATTTATACCGATTATTTTACATCATTTGACAATGGTAAAACATGGCAGGAAAATTCAAGAAGAATAAAAGCGATTTCGCCTTTTGATCAAAATGTGGTTTATACTATTGATAATTATGAGGTTTTTAAATCAACTGATTGTGGTAAAAACTGGGAAACTACAAATGTAACACTTTTTGAAAATGCAGTAGGTACATATAAAGAATTTGTTGCTGATCTTTTTTATGAAGATGTTTTGTGGGCTGCCTCGCATAATGATGTTTACAGAGTGGATCTTAAAAATAAGAATATAGATAAAAGATCAAGTTTTATTGGAAGATTCAATACATCTTTGGAGTTTATGGGCTTTGCACAAAATCCATGCCTTAAAAACCATATTGTTGTTACTCTTCGTGATTTTAACGCAGGCGGATTTTATGTATATGAATCTTACGACTCTGGTAAAAACTTTTTGCTTGTAGAAGAAATTCCATACTATTCCGGAGCAGGTAAGGTTAAATTTACTTCCGATGGTAAAAGATTGTTTTTGGGAACTCCTATTTTTGCTTGAAGGCTTTGGCTGGTATGAAGAAAATAAAAGCCTTATAAGAGTGCCTGAAAGACTTCTTGATAAATTTAACGAAAATATGAAAGAAATTTGCCGTGATTGTGCAGGTGGTAGTGTGCGTTTCAGAACCAACACCAAAAAAATGGCAGTAAAATGCAAGTTTGGTTTTAAAAGAGAAAGTGCAACAAACACACAGTCTTGCGATGCAGGCTTTGATTTATACAGAATTTGTAATGGTGAATATCAGTTTGTTGGCACCTTCAGACCAAATCTTAACGAAAACTTTATCGATATGGAAAGAAATATAACCGATGAAGATAAGGTGTATGACTATGTTTTGTATATGCCCATTATGTCGTATGTAGAAGATTTTAGTGTGGGTTTTGAAAAAGATTCAGTAATTGAAAAAGCAACTGAAAGAAAAGATAAAAGAAGGGTTGTTGTTTACGGCTCATCTATATCGCAGGGCGGATGCGCATCAAGGCCGGGACTTTCGTATCCATCAATTCTTTCAAGAATGCTTGGTGTAGAATTTATAAACCTTGGCTTTGCAGGAAACTGTCTTGGTGAAGAATTTTTGGCAAAAGAAATTGCAAAGCTTAATTTTGATGCATTTATTATGGAGTATGATGAAAATACGCCTGATGCAGCACATCTTTTAAAAACACATCAAAGCTTTTTTGAAATTATAAGAAAAGCTCATAATAATATTCCGATTATTATAATGACAAAGCCTGATTTTCGTCACAATGTAAGAAAAGATATTGCAAAACGAAGAGAAATTATTTATGCTACATATAAAAATGCAGTTGAAAAAGGCGATAAAAATGTGTATTATATAGACGGAAGAGAAATGTTCCCCGATGATATAAGGGGCGATTTTTCAAATGACACAACACATCCTAATGATATGGGATTTTATAAGATGGCAAATAAAATTTATCCTGTATTAAAAAGAGAACTTAATATTCATAATTTCATATAAGGAGTTATTATGACTTTAATTATTGTATTGTTAGGCTTTCTTGCAGTATTTTTTCTTGTAAAGGGCTGGGTAAATAAATATTCTTTTCTTGCAGTGGGCATGATGCTTTCTATGGTACTTTTTATATTAAGCTCAATGCTTATTGTTAATGTTTTGGATTATAGCCATGTAGGTTTTATTTACAGCGAAAAATATTTTCTTAATTTTGTAAAGCGAAGTCTTAACCATTTTTTAATAGTAAGAATTTTTAATATATCAATTGCACTTTATATGATTAGTTTAGTATCATTTGTGTCGGCGTATTTTAAAAATACCTTTGAAAAATTCAGTTTTAAAAAAGTATTAAAAAAGATATGTATATTTATTTTCCCCATCTTGTATGTTGTTTTTTACGATAAACAAACAACATGGTATTTTTATAATGCAATTTTAAACGGAAATCTTTCGTATTTTGTTATTGCAATTATAGATATTATGTTTTATATCGTTCTTGTTGTTTATTCGTTATGGCCGTTTGTATATGTGCTTATTAAAAGGAACAAGATAACCTTAAAACACAAAAAAAGACAGATTTTTGGTGTTGGACTTTTTACATTGTCGCTTGATGTTATTTTCTTTCTTGTTTACACATTTTTAAATGTAAGGGGATTTTATTTTGCAGAAAAAACAGAAAACATTCTAAGGGTAACAAGGCTTTCAACACTTAATGAAAAAGAATATTTTGTGCTTTTATTTGCAATGCTTATAGTTATAACAGTATTTTTTATTGCAGTTTTCAAATTTGATATAGCACCTAAAAGAGGCTTTCTTGTAAGATATGTTTATGCAAAAAATATGCAAAAAACAAACAAGAATTTTTTAAATATTTTTCATTCGGTTAAAAAGACTATTTTTATGTATAAAATTCTTGTTGAAAAAGCACTTAATTCTGATTTGGAAGACAATAAGCAAACCCTTATTCAGTTAAGGGATGAAATGGATAAGTATATTTCAAGGCTTTCTGAAATGCAGGGAATTAACAATGACCCTGAAATTTTTATGGAAAAGGTAAAAATTTCGGATGTTATAGACGAAATTCTACAAAATTATAAAGTGAAGGATAATAATGTGATTGTTAAGAAAACAGAATGTGAAAATGCTATTATTGAGGCAGACAGCTTTTATCTTTGCGATGCACTTGATAATCTTATAAAAAATTCTGTTGAGGCAATAAAAAGAAAAGGCAACTTAGGAAGCGTTTTAATAAGTGCCAACTGTGAGCACGAATGGGTTGTTGTGCGTATTAAAGACGATGGCGAAGGAATAGAAAAGAAAAACTTAAAAAACATTTTCAAGCCATTTGTAACAACCAAATCACGACTTACAAACTGGGGACTTGGGCTTCCTTATACAATGAAAATTATTAAAATACATTTGGGAAGAATGTATATAGAAAGTACATTCGGCGAGGGTACAACAATAACCGTTTTACTACCAAGAATTGCGTAGTACGTTTTTTAGCCGAAAGGGGATTTTGTTTTATGTCAAGTATAAAAATAATAATAGTAGACGATATGCCACAGGTTGTTGATTATTACAAAATGGTGCTTGAGGGTGAAAGAGATTTTGAAATTATAGGCTTTGCAAATTCAGGCAAAGAAGCTGTTTTAAAGGTTTCTAAATTAAAACCCGATGTTGTGCTTATGGATGTGCAGATGGAAACCGATGATGCAGGTATTGTGGCTACCAAAAAAATAAAAGAATTAAATCCCGAAGTTAAGGTTATTATGCTTACTGCACATAACGACAGTTCAAATATTACAGAATCCTTTGTAGCAGGGGCGTCTGATTTTCTTGTTAACAACTCATCTATTATGGAAATAATAAGTACAATAAAAGATACTGTAAGAGAAAACAATCAGAAGCACGATATAAACAAAGCTATTGTAGATGAGGTTGTTAAGCTTAAAAGCGAAAAAGAAAGCCTTATTTATGTGCTTAATCTTATATCGAGGCTTTCAAAGAGCGAAATCCAGATTTTAAAGCTTATATGCCAGGGTAAATCATACCGTCAGATTTCGGTTGAAAGAGTTGTTGAAGAGGTAACAATACGTTCAATGGTGAATAAAATGAAGAAAAAGCTTGAGGTTAATTCTTTAAGTCAGATTACCGATACTTTGAAAAAGAACGATATTTTTAATAAACTTTTTGATTAAAAAGAGGATTTGTTATGATAAATATTGTAAAAACCAAACCCGAAATTTATGTAAGAAAAAACGATATATGGAGTTTGAATAAAAACAATGTAACAATAGAAAAAAATAGCGAAATTTTCGTACAAAGCAGTGAAAAAATAGAATTTGTAAAGCTTTTGTGGAAAAGCAACAAGGATTTATGCGGTAAGGTTATGGGAGATGTGTATGAGCGTTCTTATTCAGACCTTGAATGGAAAAATATAGATGTAAAAAGAACAATGCCTTGGTATTTTGTTTTGGATAACAATAAAAAAGTGTATTTGTTTGGTGTAAAAACAAACGCCAATGCAATATGCTTTTTTAAATGCTCAAAAAACGAAATTACTCTCTTTTTAGATGTAAGATGCGGCGGTGATGGTGTTGATTTAAACGGCAGAATTTTAAAAGCTGCAACACTTTGTTATATGGAAAGCGAAAAGAATGCTTTTGATGCCTTGGGTGATTTTTGCTCTTTAATGTGTGATAAACCAAGATATATAAAAACACCTGTTTATGGCGGAAATGACTGGTATTGTAATTATGGTGAAAATAGCTACGAAAAAATAATTCTTCATACAAAAAGAGTGGTTGAGTGCGCACCAAAAAATGCACCAAAACCGTATATGGTTATTGATGACGGCTGGCAGATATGCTCTAAAAATGCAAATGTTTTAGATACTCAAGGGCCGTGGAAATATGCAAATTCCAAGTTTAAGGATATGAAAAAACTGGCACAGGAAATAACAAATCTTGGTGCAATTCCTGGACTTTGGTATAGACCCCTTAAAACAAGCGAATATGTACCGGATGATGCGTATATTCACTACATATCAAAAAGTGTAGCTTTAGATCCAAGTCATCCATATTGTAAAAAAATGATTGAGGAAGATGCAAAAACAATAGCATCGTGGGGATATAAGCTTATTAAATTTGATTTTTCTACTTACGATATGTTTGGCGAATACGGAAAAGATTTTGATGATACAATAACTCCTGACGGCTGGCATTTTTATGATACAAGTAAAACATCTGCCGAGATTGTAAAGGATTTTTATAATCTTGTAAGAAATAGTGTCGGAGAAGATGTTGTACTTATAGGTTGCAATACAATAGGGCATTTGTCGGCAGGAATTGTTGATATGCACCGAATTGGCGACGATACAAGTGGCTACGACTGGCAAAGGGTTGTAGGTTATGGCGTTAATACCCTTGCATTCAGGCTTTGTCAGAATAAAACATTTTTTACTGCCGATGCAGACTGTGTTGGTATAATGGGCAAAATTGACTGGCAAAAAAACCAAAAATGGCTTGATTTATTATCTAAAAGCTCAACAGCTTTGTTTGTTTCAATACATGATGATGCCTATACAGATGAAGTTAAAAATGACATAAAAAATGCTTTTGAGGAATGTGTTAATAGTTTTGGTAAAAAGTTAATCCCTCTTGACTGGAAAGAAAATAAAATTCCTCAAAAATGGCAGTGGGGCGATAAAGTTATTGAATATAGGTGGCATTAAAAGGAGAAAAGTTATGAAACACAATTTAAAATGGATTTGTAAACTTTCTGGCGAAGAAGAATTTTTTGAAGCATCAGTTCCGTCAAATCCGCAGTATGAGTATTCAAAACACAAAAACTGGGGCGATGTAAACTATGGCGAAAACTGCAAAAAGTTTGATGTTTTAGAAGATAGAGGCTGGGTTTACAAAACCGAATTTAATGATATAAGAGAAGAAGGAAAAAGCCTTTATTTTGTAAGTTTTGGGATTGATTATGAATGTGATATTTACATAAATAAAAAGCATATTTTTCATCATATTGGTATGTTTGAAAAAATAGAACTTGATATAACAGATTATGTAGAAGATAAG
>SVJU01000020.1 GCA_015068825.1 Oscillospiraceae bacterium
AAAAAATATGATGGTACATAATATGTAAAAGGTGAACATGAAAGAGGCGTTTGCTTTGATGCAAGATGCGAGCTGGTTGATTTGTAATTAAATAAAAAACAGAAACTATTAAAGTTTCTGTTTTTTTGTTTATCTTTTTACATCGCCTCTTAGTGAGACTACCTTATATCCTGCGTTTTCAACTCTTTTTTCAAGAAGAGCTTTGCTTTGCGCCGCTTCTTCCCCTGTTGAAATTTTGTTATCATAAAGCATATAAAGCTTTCTTACTCTCTCGGGCGAAAGATTGGGCATTACAACATTTGCTCCTGCTTTAAGTCCCATTTCCCTGCCGTTTTCGTTTATTGTTCCGAGGGCGGTTGTAGATGGCAAAAGTACATACGGAAACATAATTCTTATTATTGATAAAAGTCTTAGGCTTAAATAAAACGAGCCGTTTTCAAAATTTTTAAATGGGGTATCTTTATGGCTTAAAAACGGACCAATTCCAATCATATCGGGCTTTAAATCCTGTAAAAATCTTAAATCAGCAACAATGTTTTCCATTGTCTGAAAGGGTGATCCAACCATAAAGCCTGCGCCAACCTGATAGCCTATTTCTTTTAATGTGTAAAGGCATTTTTTTCTTGTTTCAAGACTTAAATTTTTTGGGTGAAGTTTTTTGTAATGCTCATTCGTTGCAGTTTCGTGTCGCAAAAGATATCTTGTGGCACCTGCATCAAAATAAGACTTATAACTTTCTTTATCTTTTTCGCCTACTGATAAGGTTATTGCACAATCGGGATATTTATTTTTAATGGAAGATATGATATCACACAAAATTTCATCGGTAAAATATGCATCTTCTCCACCCTGAAGGACAAATGTTTTAAAACCCAAATAAAAACCCTCGTCGCAGCAGGATAAAATTTCTTCTTTTGTAAGACGATAACGAACAGCTTTATCGTTCCCGCATCTTATTCCGCAGTAGAGGCAGTTGTTTTTGCAGTAATTTGTAAATTCTATAAGGCCTCTTATATAAACCTCATCGCCATAAACTTCTCTTCGTACTTTATCGGCAATTTTATATAATTCTTCATCGTAAATATCTGTATTTAAAATTTGCAAAAATTCTGTGTCGGTTAAATTTTTTTCTTTTAAAAGCTTATCTAAAATATTCATTTTAATTCACCGATAAAATTGTAACATAGCCAAAAAAAGATGTCAATAACATATAATTGACAATAAAATTAAAGGGTGATAAAATAAATTTATAATTTTTTATTCAGGGGGATATTATGAAAATATTTAATTCCGTTTCAGATTTAATTGGAAAAACTCCTCTTATGGAACTTAAAAACTACCAAAAAAACAACAATATAGATGCTAAAATTCTTGCAAAGCTTGAATATTTTAATCCTGCAGGAAGTATTAAAGACAGGGTTGCGCTTTCTATGATAAAAGATGCTGAAGAAAAAGGTATTTTGAAAAAAGGTTCTGTTATAATTGAGCCGACAAGTGGAAATACAGGTATTGGACTTGCCGCAATAGGTGCATCAAAGGGGTATAGGGTTATTCTTACAATGCCCGATACAATGAGTGTTGAAAGACGAAATCTTTTAAAAGCCTATGGTGCCGAAATTGTTTTGACAGACGGTAAAGATGGTATGAAGGGCGCAATTGATAAAGCAAACGAATTAAAAAACAGCATAGAAGCAAGCTTTATTCCTTCACAGTTTACAAATCCCTCAAACCCAAAAGCTCACATAGATACAACTGGCCCTGAAATATGGGAGGATACTGACGGTAAGGTTGATATTTTAGTTGCAGGTATTGGAACAGGCGGCACACTTACGGGTATTGGAAAATATTTAAAAGAAAAAAATCCCGACATAAAAATAGTTGGAATTGAGCCTTACTCATCACCACTTATAACAAAGGGAGAAGCGGGAGTGCATGGACTTCAGGGTATTGGTGCAAACTTTATTCCTGATATACTTGATAAAGATATTTATGATGAGATTATTACTGTAAAAGACGAAGATGCGTATAAAGTGGGCAAGGAAATTGCTCACAGCGAAGGGCTTTTGGTAGGAATAACATCGGGTGCGGCTGTTTTTGCGGCTACTTATCTTGCGAAAAGAAGCGATAACAAAGGTAAAGTTATTGTTGCTATTTTGCCTGACACAGGAGAAAGATATTTATCAACACCAATGTTTTTATAAAAATCAAAAATGCGAAGGAGTTTTATTTATTCCTTCGCATTTGTTTTTTAATTTATTATTGTATTATTGCTCTTTGCTTTCTTCAAAGCATTTACTGCAAAGAACGGGTCTGTCACCCTTTGGCTCAAACGGAACAACAGCTTCGCCACCGCAGTTTGAACAGGTTACTGTGTACATTTTTCTTTCTTTTTTGAAGTTTTCTTTTCTTGCTTTTCTGCAATCAGGGCATCTTAAAGGTTCGTTTTCAAACCCTTTTTCAGCATAGAACTCTTGTTCACCCTTTGTAAAAATGAACTCATTTGCGCAGTCTTTACATACCAATGTTTTGTCTTCGTACATTTTTTTAACCTCACTTTGTAATAATATTAAATTCCCACCTTGGGAATAAGAGCAACAAATTTATAAATCAGAAAAATTTAGAAACCTTTCTTTTTATTCTTTGAAGTGCGTTGTCTATTGATTTTTCGCTTTTATTAATTCTTTTAGCAATTTCGGTATAGCTTTTTCCGTCAAGATAGAGCGATAAAACATTCCATTCAAGCTTACTTAAATTCTTTGACATTTTTTCTCTTAAATCCGAAAAATGTTCTTTTGTAATCATTATTTCTTCCGGATCAAACACCTTTTTTTCCGAAAGTGTATCAAGAAGAGTCTGCTCTGTATCTTCGTCAAAAACAGGTTTGTTGAGCGATATATAAGAATTAAGCGGTATGTGTTTTTGCCTTGTGGCAGTTTTTATTGCGGTAATAATCTGCCTTGTAATGCAAAGCTCCGCAAATGCCTTAAAAGACGATGTTTTATCGGGCTTAAAATCTCTTATTGCTTTAAATAAGCCAATCATACCCTCCTGAACAATATCCTCTTTGTCAGCACCTATAAGAAAATATGTTCTTGCCCTTGATTTAACAAGATTTTTATACTTTTTAATAATATATTCAGTGGCAAGGCTGTCACCTTTCTGGGCAGCACCGGCAACATCTTCATCAGCCATATTACTGAATGCAGGATTTGTAATAAGTATATCTTCCGACATATCCGCCACCCCCTATAAACCAAATATACACCTTAATTCTACCTAAAAATCAATAGCTTGTCAAGATATTTTGTTCTAATTGCAAAATAACGGAATATATTTTTATTATACAAGCTATTAAAGGTGATATATTTGACTTCTGATAATATAAAAAGTGACATTTTTCCTTATTTGTCACCAAAAATAAGGCAGTATCTTTTAAATGTTGAAGATGCTTATTTAAACAATCTTCATGAAATACGCATTGGAATAAATAAGCCTGTTATGCTTGTTTTTGATGGCAAAGTGTATTTTCTGGACAAAAATTATAATCTTACAAAAAGTTATAAAAATTGTTTAATAATTGAACAGGCTGAAATTGAAAAAACACTTGAGTTTATGACTAAAAGCTCTGTTTATGCGGCTATTGATGATTTAAAAAAAGGTTTTTTAACCATCAGTGGCGGATACAGGGTGGGCATTTGCGGAAGGTGCGTTTTCGATAATGATAAAATTTCGTATATTAAAAATATTTCTTATTTAAATATCAGGATAAAGCGTGAAGTAAAAGGGTGCGCAGAAAAAATAATTCAAAAAATTATAAATGGTGATGATATAAAAAATACCCTTATTGCAGGAAGGGTTAAAAGCGGAAAAACAACTCTTATAAGGGATATTGCAAGGATTTTATCGGATTCGTTTTCAAAAAAAGTATCAATTGCTGATGAAAGAGGAGAGATTGCCGCTCTTGATAATGGATCAGCCTTAAATGATGTTGGTATTTTAACCTCTGTTATGGAGTTTTGCCCCAAAATAAAAGCAATGACAATGCTTATCCGTTCTATGTCGCCCGATGTGATTATAACTGACGAAATAGGCTCGGATGAAGATATTATAGCAATAAAAAAGGCGCTTTTATCGGGTGTTAAAATAATAACCACCATTCACGCAGACAAAAAAGAAGATTTAAAAATGTATGAAAATATTTTTGATATTATTGTTATTCTTGATGGCGATAAAAAAGGTGAAATCAAAGAAATTATAGGTGATTGAAGTGATAAAAATACTATCTTGCATAATGATTTTAATATCGAGCATAGCTTTAGGATATTTAAAAGCACTTGATTTTGAAAAAAGATATTCTGTTTTGGTAAGTTTAAAAACAAGTATTGTTTTTATTGAAAACGAAATGTCACTTATAAGAGAAAGTGTTATTGACATTATAAAAAAGCTTTGCAGCAAGGATTTGGAAACAGGTTTGTTTTATAAAGAAGTTTTAAATGAAAAAGAGAAAAATAATGAAATGGCAATATCGGATGTTTTTAAAATAGCGGCAGATAATTTTTACAAGTATATGCCCATTACAAATGACGATAAAGCTTTGCTTTATCTTTTGGGAGAAAGCTTTGGAAAAAGTGATGTGGAAGGTCAGATTAAAATTTTTAATACTTTAAAATGTGAGCTTGATGCAAAGATAGAAGAAGCAAAAAGTTTAAAAAACAAAAATGCAAAGCTTTATAAAAGTCTTGGATTTTATATGGGTATTCTTATTATAGTTATGCTTTTTTAAACGGAGGTAAAAATGAGCGTTGATTTAATTTTTCAGATAGCGGCAATTGGAATAATAGTTTCGGTTTTAAATCAGGTGTTAATCCGCTCGGGGCGTGAGGAAATGGCAATGATGACAACACTTGCAGGACTTGTTTTTGTGCTTCTTATAATAGTAAAAGAAATAAGCTATTTATTTGATACTGTAAAATCGGTATTTGGGCTTTAAAAATGGATATTGCAAGAATTTCGGTTGTGGCGGTTATAACAGTTCTTTTGATTGCTGTTATAAAACCAAATAAAAAGGAATTTGCTATAACGCTTTCAATAATTTTTGGAATTTTTTCGTTCTGGTTTGTATTTTCGTATCTTAAAACAATAATTGAAACCATAAATTTTGTTTTGGAAAAAATAAACCTCGATGTAACTATATTTTCTATAATAATAAAAATTATTTTTGTTGCATATATTTGCGAGTTTGCGTCAAATATATGCCGTGATGCAGGCGAGGTGAGTATTGCCACAAAGTTGGAACTTTGCGGAAAAATAATTATAGTTTATATGTCACTTCCTATTGTTGAAGCAGTTATAAATCTTTTAATCAGTGTTTTATAACGGAGATGGAAAAATGAAAAAACAAATGATTTTAATTCTGGTTATGCTTGTTGTATTATCTTTTTTTAAAACTGTATATGCAAATGAATATATTGATGAATTTATAAATTCCGAAAGAATAGAAAAACTTTCTGATATATCAGAAAAAAATGATAATATAAATAAGATTTATGATGACTTTTCTTTTGTTGATTTTGTAAATAATATAGTAAGCTCAAAAAGTGTTTTTGATGCAGAGAGTATTTTTATTAAAATAAGTAAAGTGTTTTTTGACGAAATTTACAAAAACATTGCCACCTTGAGCATACTAATAATCCTTTCAATTATAAGTATGCTTATAACAAATTTAAATACATCATTTAATTCAAAAACAACAGGTGAAATTGCGTTTTTTGCATTTTATCTTGCATATACAGGAATATTATCGGCAGGATTTTTTTCGTGTTATGAAAGTGCAAAAAGGGTTATAGATGAGCAAAGTGCTTTTATGCAGGCGGCAACACCAACTTATATAAGTATGCTTATTATGACATCAAACGTTGGAACAAGCTCTGTTATAAAGCCACTGTTTTTATATTTTATATCGGTTATAACCTCTGTTACGCAAAAAATTTTACTCCCTTTAACAATTATAATTTTTGTTTTGTCGGTGGTAAATAATCTGTCACAAAGGGTGCAGATAACAAAGCTTATAAATTTATTAAGGCTTATTGTAAAAAAATCACTTATGGTTCTTACAACGCTTTTTATAACTATGATATCGCTTGCAGGATTTGGTGCATCACAATTAGATAAACTTGGAGTAAAAGTTGCAAAATATGCAGTAGGAAATTTTGTTCCTGTTGTTGGGGGAATTTTAACAAGCACAGTTGATACGGTTACATCATCATTCATACTTTTAAAAAATGCACTTGGTGTGGCAGGAATTGTTGTTATAGCACTAATTTGTGCATATCCTGTTATAAAGTTTATTGCACTTGTTTTTATATATAAGCTTGCATCTGGTCTTATTGAGGTTTTTGGCGAAAAAAGAATAAGTGATGCGGTATCGGATGCCTCTGAGAGTATATCGCTTATTTTTACAATGATTTTGTGTATAAGCATTATGTTTATACTTAGTATAACGGTTTTAATACAATTTGCAAAAGGAGCTGTTTAAAATAAAATACATATCGGATTATGTTTTAAATATTGCTTTTGTTATAATTTTAAATGTTATTGTAGAATCTGTTATGCCGTCAAATCATTTTAAAAAGTATGTAAAAAGTGTTATGGGACTTGTTGTGATTATTGTACTTGCAAATCCTGTTCTTAAGTTTTCTGATTTTGACCTTCAGCTTGAAAAATATATTTTAAGTGATAGTTTTAATTACGAAGAGAGTGAAACAGAGGATAGTTTTTTTGAAGAAAATGTAAATGACGAATTTGAAAAAAACTTATCTCAAAATATAAAAAAGGATATAGAAAATAATTTTGGTATTGAGTGCGAGGTTTTTGTTGAATGTGAAAATATTAATATTAAAAGTGTAAAAATTAAATGTGAAGAAAAAGATTTTTTAAACATAAAAAACCTTATTGACAAAAAATATGGTTTAGAGTGTGTAAAATATTAGTATGAGGGATACATAATGCAAAAAATATCAGAAATTTTAAAAAATATTTCTTTTAAAAAGAATAAAAACAGCTTGTTCATAATATTACTTATAGGAGTAATGCTTCTTCTTTTTAATAAAATGCTTTTAAGTGATGGCAACAAAAATGAAAAAAGTTTAAATAAACAGAGCTGTGAATATGAAAAAAACGAGGATGCCTCCGAAAAAAAGCTTGAAGAAATACTTGGAAAAATAGATGGTACAGGAAGAGTAAGTGTTATGATTACTTATGACAATTCAAAAGAATATGTTACCATAGCGGATACAAAATCGAGTATATCGGATAAAGGAGGAGATGACAAAAAGGATGTTTCAAACGAAAGAAACACCGTAATGGTAAAAAACTCGAGTGAGCAGACTCCGTTTATAAAAAATGAAATAAACCCAAAGGTCAGGGGAGTTTTAGTTGTTTGTGACGGAGCAAAAAACGATAAAGTAAAGCTTAATTTAAAAAAAGCAGTATGTGCAGCATTGAATGTTGAATTGCACAAAGTTGAAATAATGCCTATGAAAGGAAAATAGATTATGAAAAAAATGTTTAAAAAACTAAAAATGAGGGATTTTAAAATGCACATATACAACAAGAAACTTATTGTTGCATTATCGCTTGTTGTTATTGTTGGCGTTGCAGGGTATCTTAATTTTATGTATGATGCAAGTGAACAAACTACTTTAAAAGATTATATTGAAACGGTACAGAATATTGAAAACGACGAAGAAAATGCAGGCGAGATTGAAATGGTTGACGCACCTAAAACAAGTGCTGAAAACTATTTTGTAACAGCGAGATTAAACCGCGAAACTGCCCGCAGCGAAGGAATAGAGCTTTTAAAAAATACAATAAACAACGAAAATGTATCTGATGAGGCCAAAATTGAAGCAGAAAACAAAATTTTTAAAATTTCGGATAATATTGAAAACGAAGTAAACATTGAAAATATTATAAAATCCAAAGGATTTTCAAATGTTCTGGTTTCTATAACCGACTCGGGAGTTAATGTAAGCATACAGGCAAAAAACCTTACAGCGCCCGAAACAGCGCAGATTTATGATGCAGTAAATCAATTTGTTAATACAAATAATGTAAAAATAGTTGAAGTTCAGTAAAAAATAGTGTATAATATATTTTACATAAAGAAAAAATATTAAAACAGTATTGTTTTTAATCGTATGAAAGGAAGGAATACTATGGATAAATCTTATGAAATTAATGTAAATTCAGGAAATGTAAAAATATCAGAAGAAGTTATTGCAACAATTTCGCAGATTGCTGTGAGCGAGGTTGAAGGTATTATAGGCACAGGTTCATCTTTTGCAGGTGAAATTAAACAAATTCTTTCTAAAAAAACAATGACAGGCAAGGGTGTTAAAGTTGAAATAAGCGATACAGATGTTACCATTGATATTAATGTTATTGTAAAATATGGTACAAAAATTCCTGAAGCAGCCTGGGAAATTCAGGAGAATGTTAAAAAGAATGTTGAGTCTATGACAGGGCTTTCGGTGTGCAAGGTTAATGTTCATGTAACAGGAATTGAAGCCGAAGAAGAAGTAAAACCCATTGAAGAAGTAAAAGAAGAAAACGAATAAGTTTTTATATGTAAAATCCCTCTTCGTAAAGAAGAGGGATTTTGCTTTTTATGTAGTTTGTTTGGTGACAAAGAGAGCTATGAAAATTAAAATATGCTGTTAAGGTTAATTGAAACTTAAACTTAACAGCATATTTGTTTTTTCAAAACAGAAAACATCAAGACCTGCTGAAAGGAAATTGCCTTTTAATCCCTTTCAATCTCAGCAATGATTTTCAAAGTTTTTTGTCCTACATATTGTATAAACATATTTTTTGTTATTTCGCCATCAAATAATAAAGATTCAATAACACTAAATGATATAACTTCATCTGTATATTTATCATTTAATAATAATAAATCTTCAATGAACTGAAATAATTGTTTTAAATATATTTTATTGTTAAATTTAATCTGTTCTTTAATAAAAGGTGCGAACACATCGCCATAAACAATATGTGACCCAGTGTTATCTCCATCTTGCCAAGAAGTTTCATCATCGTATAGTTCTTTTATTTCGGGGAGAGCATATTTTAACCTCAAATTCAATTCTTTACTTGTCATATTATTTTCCCTCCAATGCATTTTTTATATTTTCCATAATTTCAATAGCTATTTTTTCTTCTTCACTGGTTAAGTTTTGCATCTTTATAATATTTTCGAGATTTTTCAAGCGTTCTTTTCCTTTTTGAATATGAGATTTACCGCCTATCAATTTTCCAGTCTGTAATTCATATCTGATTGCATCTGCCAATCCACCGTCGCCAATTGTAGCATTTGATCTATAAATTTCATTTATAGCGTTTTTTAACTTCGGATTGTTGACTTTTGTCAATAATATATCTCTTAGGTAAATTTTTGCATTATCCGTAAAATCATCAACCTTATCAACAGCTTTAACTGCATCAATAGCAGCATCAGCTTTATTGATGATTTTAGCGATATCTGCAACTTCGCCGACAAAAGGAATGACACCAAACGCATCAAGACCAGCTGAAAGGAAATCGCCCCTTAATAAATCTACGGGTATTTTAATTTATTTTAACACCATCTACTAAAATTTCTTTTGGAAAGTTATGATAATTTATTAAAAATCCATTACTTTGTGTAATAAATACAGGAGGATTTTTAAAAATTAAAATTGCCTTAAATGAAAATGACCATAGTTCTTCGCAGGTTTCATTTTCGCAATCGATCTCATCTTCAAAACAAGTATCTAGTTTCGCTAAAACAGAACTGCCATTTTCCCACAGCAATAACATATTATTTTTATCATATTTATATAAATTTTTTGAAAACTTTCCAATAATTTTTTCTTCTTTATTATTTAAATACATCTTTTTCTCCTTTAGCATAATTATGGTCTTGCTGGTACTATATGAGCACCGTCTATTGAATAGTGTATTATTCCTTTTGTTGTTTTTTGAGGGATATTTGTTTCTATGTGCAAGAAAATTACTCAAAGCATATAAACCGCCGCTTTTTGTATTTTCAAAATCATTTGTATCCAAATGTGATGAAACGGATACAATATTTAGACATTTTAATTATTATTCTTCACAATATTCACAACCCATGATAACAATATGAGGGGTTTCATTATTTCCTATCTCAAAAAATCTCCAGCATTCTTCCGCTTCACTTGTATCTATGAACACATCAATATCATAATTATTAGACAAATTTATGTTTAAGTCTCCATACTTATTGACTTGTATAGCTTTTACCAGCAGGGGGCTCTTTGTAAGGTCGAAAATATTTGCTATCTTTTCATCAAACTTATTATGTCCTTTTATATCCCACTGAAAAGTTTCTTCATAAAAATCATTATCTTGTAACGCAACACTTGGTTTAAAGATATCATCCTGTGTTAATAATATTTTGTTATTAAAGCTTATTCTAAAAAGTCCATCAATGTGTAATGCATATTTTGATTTTAGAGATTCTTTAACATCAAAAACACCTTCAGCTGTTTTATATACAGTTTTACTTGTAACTTTATCCCCAAATCCCAAACAGAGCATAGATCCGGTTCTTAGTATTTCATTAATAGGTTGTTCTTTTAGTTGTATTAAATTTTTCATTACCTTATCAAGTTCAATTTTATTCATTTTATATCCTCCATTATTTATTAAACCAACTCTTGGCAAAATCTAATATTTCCTGGTAACCCCAATTTTGTCCATGGATTAAATCATGTAATTCCCTTTGTTGTTTTGGGGTCAATTTAAGTTTTTTTGCAATACTTCCCGTTTGTTTGTTCTGTGCCTTATTATTGCGCGGAGTCCCTCGCTTTTGTTTATTTATAATATTGCTTGTCTTTCGGCTAACATTAAAGGTATCTGTTGCTTTGTCAGCTTTATTAACAGCTTTAACTGCATCAATAGCATCATCAGCTTTATTGATGATTTTAGCGGTATCTGCAACTTCGCCGATAAAAGGAACAACGCCAAGCACATCAAGACCTGCTGATAGAAAATCGCCTCTTAGCAAATCTACGGGTATAGAAACTAAATCGGTAAATGTATCAAACCCCGGTATAAGTGATGCTACTGCAAGAAAATTACTTATTTTATCCAGCACCGATACATTTTCGGTTTCGTTTGATTTATCGTTAACACTTGAAACAACATTTGAGTTTTCATCTGTTATAAGTATTTCGCATTTGCAGTTTGGGTGAACAACAGGGAAAAACTCATTTTCATCAAAATCTTTTATCAAAAATTCTTTGCCGTTCAGCTTTGCGCATTCTTCACAAGCATCATCATTTGCTATTAATTTATATGTATAATATCCTTCTTTTTCATAATCCCATAATAGCATACAGCTTTTTATTTGTCCACTTAAATTTGTTATTTCGTTTTGGGAGTCATCAACTATTTTTGTAAGTGATTTTTCTAATAGTGAAGCACTTTGAATGTAATCATTATCAAGCGAAAAAATTCTTGCAAATTCGTTTGTTATAAATTCTATGGTGTCAGCTTTTGATTGCTTGATTAAATTATTAAAAACGGATTTTCAGGAAAGTTTTATGTAGTAAAATAATATTTTACAATTTTACTTTTTTTAAAAACATATTGTAAAATCTTTTGCAATGTGATAAAATGAAGATGTCACATAGCTTCATATTTTTATATACAACGGAGAAACTAACCTTTGGTAAAAGGTGTTTCTCTCTTTTTCGCGTTTCTCTGTTGAATGTCGAAGCTGTGTGACAACTGCGAGGGAATACACTTTTTCGTGCGTTCCTTCGGGGACGCATTTTTTATTTGTAAAGGAGAAATATTTATGCCTGATTATAAGAAAATGTATTGTGAGCTGTTTAACGCAGTAACAGATGCAATAGAAATACTTGAAAAAGCGCAAGATAATACCTTGGATTTTTTAATTGAGTCGTGCGAAAATGATAATAAAAATTTAGAAAGAAATAAAAAAGAACAAAAATTTTAAAAGGCTTCTAACCATCAGTTTAGAAGCCTTATTTTGTTATTAAATTCCGTGAGGTTTTGCGGTATACATTTCTTCTTTATATTCAAACTCTTCGGTGATGCCAAGAAGTGGTTTTAAATGCGATAGCACCTGAAGTGTAAATGCTTTTGTTCCCATTGGCGTATAGTAGTGAACAGCATCGGAGTGTGCTTCTTCGGGAAGTGATTTTGAAAGAGCATAAAGGTCGTTAACCTCAAAACCGTATTTTTTAACAATTTCTACTGCTGTTTTATTATACTCTTCAATTTCTTCATTATAGCGCTTGAAGTTTACACTCATTCTTTCGGAAATAACACTTGTTGATGTTGCAAATATAACTTTTGCATCAGGATAAAGATTTTTTATTCTTTTGCAAATTCTGTCTATGTAATATGCGTACATATCTATGGGGGTTTGCACATCTTCTTCAAACATTCTTAAACAATCCCATAATCCTGCATTCCAGTGGATTATATCAATATCTTCATTTTTAATGCCTGTTCCTTTGTAAAATTCGTGTAAGTTTCTTAACACATAAGCGGCAAATCTACCACTTTCGTTTGGTAAAATTATATTTGCCCTTCCTTCTAATGTTTTTTTAACCGATTTGTCATATCCTGCACGAATTGAATCGCCGACAAGTAATACATTTTTCACTCAAAATTCCTCCTTGTTTTTTGTGGGTATCATAATTATATCTTAAAACAAAATTAAATACAAGCTTAATTTCCTACTTCATATTTTAAGCCGTCGCGCGGGGATAAACCAGTTTCTTTAATGTATATCTTATAAAAATTTGAATAGCTTCCAAATCCCGCTTCAAATGAGGCATCAGATATTGATTTTCCTTTTTTACAAAGCTTTTTAACATACATTATTCGTTTATTAGTTATGTATCTGTTTACTGTTATTCCTGTTCGTGTTTTAAAAATTCTGCAAAGATGACATTTCGATATAAAAAACTTTTCCGCAATTTCGTCGAGTGATTTTATTTCTGCAAGATTTTCGTTGAGATAATCTATGATTTTTTTAACAATGTCATTTGGCATGTCCTCGGTGCTGTTTTCAAAGTCGGATTTGCTTATAAGATAAAGTATTTCCACAAGTGCTGCCCTTGCAGAGGCATCCTCATAAGGATTTTCTGCTTCAAGATATTTTTCAAATCGTTCTATAGCATCAAAAAGTCCTGATTCTTTAACATATTCCGCTTTAATAAGATTGCATTCGCCCAATCGATGCTCGGTAAAAATTTTTTGATAATATTTGCAATTTGTTGCTTCAAAAAAAGAAGGCGATACTGTTATAACAATTCTTTTATATGTCTTCTTTGAAAGATGTATTGTCTGGTGCATTTCGTTATTTCGTATAATGAGCATATCATAAGGATTTAACTTATATGCACTACCCTCAATAAAAAATTTAATGTCACCATCTAAAAATGTAAATATTTCGTATGTATTATGGTTATGTAGTGTAACATCATCAAGATTATTAGCATCACTTACTTTTTTTTGAAAAGCATAAAGTCTTGTTGGTTCTGAATAACTTATACATGAATTATCCATATAAATCACCCCATAAATATATCTTATAACAAAAAATCAATATTTGCAATGTTTTTAGTCAATATTTATGAGGAAATTTGCAAAGATTTATGTTAAACTATGGTAAAATAGAGATTTTCTGTTTGAAAGGATTGATAAAGGTGAAAAAAGTAAAGATTGGTATTATTGGTATTGGAAATATGGGAAGCAGCCATATTAAAAACATCAGTGAAGGCAAAGTGCCTAAAATGGAGGTTGTTGCAGCTTGTGATATTTCGCCCGAAAGAAGAAAATTTGTTGAAGAAAATTACAAGAATGTAAAAGTTTTTGATAATGCAACCGATATGTATAAAAGCGGTCTTTTAGACAGCGTGCTTATTGCAGTTCCCCACTATGACCATCCCAAGCTTGCAATAGAAGCTTTTTCTTACGGCCTTAATGTTCTTGTAGAAAAGCCTGCAGGTGTTTACACAAAACAGGTTGAAGAAATGAACGAAGCGGCTAAAAAAAGCGGCAAGATTTTTGGAATTATGTATAACCAGAGAACAAACCCTGTTTATCTGAAATTAAGACAAATGATACAAGATGGTATGCTTGGAAACATTAAAAGAGTTAACTGGACAATTACCGACTGGTATCGTCCTCAGGCATATCACGACAGCTCTACATGGCGTTCTGCATGGAAAACCGAGGGTGGCGGTGCACTTATAAATCAGAATCCTCATCAGCTTGATTTATGGCAATGGATGTTTGGTATGCCGTCAAAAATTATGTCACATATTTCTTTTGGAAAGTATTACGATATTGAGGTTGAAGACGATGTTACCGCTTTTATGGAATATAAAAACGGTATGACGGGTACATACATTACATCAACAGGCGAAGCTCCAGGAACAAACCGTCTTGAAATTGCCTGTGATATGGGAAGAATTGTTGTTGAAAACAATCAGATTACTTTTAACAGAAATGTTATATCTGAAAGAGAACACAACAAGGTAAATACCAAAATTTTTGCAAAACCTGAATGCTGGAAATGTGAAATTCCTGTAAAAGGCGAAAATTTACAGCATGTTGGTATTTTAAGAAATTTTGCCGATGCGGTTTTGGAAGGGAAAGAGCTTTTAGCACCGGGTTACGATGGCATTTTTGGTCTTACCATTTCAAATGCAATGCATTACAGTGCATTTACCGGTAAATGGGCAGATGTTGAAAACTTCCCTAAAGATGAGTTTTATGAGCTTTTACAAGAAAGAATTAAAAATTCTACTATTGTTAAAAAAGAAAATAATGTTGTTGCTTCAACAGAAGGCACATATTAAGGAGGAATATTAAAATGGATAAAAGATTAGGTGCTCAGCTTTATACTGTAAGAAATCTTATGAAAACACCCGAAGATTTTTGTGATACAATGAAAAAAATAAGCGAAATCGGTTATAAAACCGTTCAGCTTTCGGGAATTGATAACAGCATAATCACACTTGATGTTGTTAAAAAAGGTGTTGAAGAGGCAAATCTTGAAGTTATTTGCGCTCAAAACTTTAAGCCAAATGAATTCCCTAACGATATTGATATGATAATAGATTATTATAAAGCTTTAAACTGTAATATTGCAGGTGTTGGCGGCGGAAATAACGAAATGCGTGACAATATGGAAGGGTTAAAGGCTTACATAAATCAGTATAACACTATTGCAAGAAAGCTTAAAGATAATGGTATTACTTTTACATATCACAATCATGCATTTGAGTTTTATAAATTAGACGGAAAATACATTATGGATTATCTTATTGAAGAAACCGACCCTGATGCTTTTGGATTTGTGCTTGATGCTTACTGGCTGTCTTTTGCAGGTATTGATCCTACCGAACATATCGAAAAATTAGGAAAAAGATGTAAAATAATTCATCTTAAAGATATGATGGTGCTTCCTGCACAAAATAAAGTTGAAATGTGCGAGGTTATGGAAGGTAATTTAAACTGGGATAAAATTATTGCTGCCTGTGAAAAGGCAGGCGTTGTGGCGGCAATGGTTGAACAGGATACTTGTGTAAATGGTAAACCTTTGGAATCTTTGAAAATAAGTTACAAAAATCTTGCAAAAAAAGGCTTTTGCTGATAAAATAACATTTATAAATATACAATTTTAAGGGGTCTGAATTTTTATGAAAAATGCTTGCATAGTAGGATTTGGTGCAATAGGTCCTGTTCACGCAAAAGCAATTTGTGAGCTTGATGATATAAATCTTTATGCCGTTTGTGACATAGACGAAAAAAAGCTTGATATTGCATCGCAGAAGTATGATATTGTAAAATATACTGATTTTGATGTTGCATTAAAAGATGATAATATTGATGTTATTCATATATGCACACCGCATTATCTTCATGTAAAAATGACAATAGATGCTATAAAGGCAGGAAAAGATGTTGTGCTTGAAAAGCCTGTTGCACTAAATAATAAAGATCTTGAGCTTCTTATTAAAGCATATAATGAATATGGCAAAAAGGTTTGCGTAATGTTTCAGAACCGTTATAACGCTGCTTTTAAAAAGATGCTTGAAATGAAAAAAAGTGATAAATCGTTGGGCAAATTTTTGGGTGCTTTTGCTAATATGCGATGGCAAAGAGATGAAAAGTATTATGCGCAGGATGATTGGAGAGGTAAGTGGAATACCGAAGGTGGCGGAGTTTTAATAAATCAGTCGGTGCATCTTCTTGATATGCTTCTTTTATGCACCGATACACCAAAAAGTTTAACAGCCACAATGTCCACCAAATTATTAAAAAATGCCATTGAGGTTGAAGATAACTTTGATGCAATTTTTGAATTTGAAGATGATTATAGAGCAGCATTTTATGTTACAAATAACTATGCATATTCAGTTCCGTTTTTTGTGGAGCTTAATTTTGAGAATGCAACTTTAAGATATGCCGACAATGTACTTTATAAATTTACCAAAAACCCTGCCGATTGTTCTGTTATATGTGCAGATAACACCAATTCACCCGGAAAAGCAGTATGGGGCACAGGACATAAAATGGTAATAGATGATTTTTATAAGTATCTTGAAGGAAAAAATAATTCTTACTTAACGCTTGAAGATGCTTATCTTACAACAAACATAATGCACAAAATGTATAAAAGTGCAAAAAATAATGGTGAAAAAATAAATGTATAATTAAGGAGAGAGAAAAATGAAAAAATTTATGGACGAGAATTTTCTTTTGGAAAATGAAGTTTCGGTAAAACTTTTTAACGATTATGCAAAGGATATGCCAATTTATGATTATCATTGTCATTTATCGCCAAAAGAGATTGCGGAGGATAAAAAATACGAAAATATAACAGAAGTATGGTTATATGGCGACCATTACAAATGGCGTTTTATGAGAAGTATGGGTGTTGAAGAAAGATACTGCACAGGCGATGCAACCGATTACGAAAAGTTTTTTGCCTATGCAAAATGTATTGGATATGCAGTTGGCAACCCACTTTATCACTGGACACACTTAGAGCTTCAAAGATTTTTTAATATTTATGAGCCTTTAAACGAAAAAACTGCACCTATGATTTGGGAAAAGGCGAATAAAATCATAAAAGAAGGCGATTTTTCAGCCCAGAAGCTTATTGAAAAATCAAATGTTTATCTTATAGGCACAACAGATGACCCTGTTGATGATTTAATTTATCACGAAAAGCTAAAAGGATTTTCTACAAAGGTTGTACCTGCTTTCAGACCCGATAAGGCTGCTAATATTGAAAAAGACGAATTTTGTGATTACATAAAAACTTTATCTGATGTCAGCGGTGTAGAAATTAAAACTTTTGCTAATTTAAAAGATGCACTAAAATTAAGAATGGACCATTTTGAAAAAATGAACAGTAAAATTTCTGACCACGCAGTAGGTTTTGTTCCTTTTAAAGAGGCAACTGACGAAGAACTTGATAAGATTTTGGCAAAAAGGCTTAGTGGTGAAAAGGTTTCTGACGAGGAAGACGAAAAATACAAAACTGCATTTTTAAAATTCTGTGCGACAGAATATGCAAAACGCGGATGGGTATTTCAGCTTCATATTGCAGCGCTTAGAAACAACAATTCAAAAATGTTCAAAATTCTTGGTGCTGATACTGGCTTTGACTCAATAGACGATAATCATCTTGCAAAAAAATTATCGCTTCTTTTAGATTCACTTGATAAAGATGATAATCTTCCAAAAACCATTCTTTATTCATTAAATCCATCTGACAACTATGTTATCGGAACAATGCTCGGAAACTTTCAGGGCGGCGGTATAAAAGGAAAAATCCAGATGGGTTCAGGCTGGTGGTTTAATGATAATATAGATGGTATGAAAGAACAGATGAAAGCACTTGCAAATCTTGGTGCGCTTGCATCATTTGTTGGTATGCTTACCGATTCAAGAAGCTTTTTGTCATATCCAAGACACGAATATTTCAGAAGAATTTTGTGTAATCTTGTTGGCGATTGGGTGGATAAGGGTATGGTTGCTTATGATGAAGAAATTTTGGGCAATTTAATAAAAGATATCTGCTTTAACAATGCAAAAGAATATTTTAATATATAATTTAAGGAGACAAAAATGAAATTACCATTAAATGTAGATTTAAAGGATAAAGTAGCTGTTGTAACAGGCGGCGGCGGAATTTTATGTTCAGCTTTTGCAAAAGCTATTGCACTTTGTGGTGCAAAGGTTGCAATACTTGATTTAAGAGAAGAAAACGCCAAAAATGTTGCTGATGAAATAACAAAGCTTGGTGGATGCGCAATTGGAATAAGTGCAAATGTACTTGATAAACAAAGCCTTATTAATGCAAAAGAAATTATAAACGATAAATTAGGGAAATGCGATATTTTAATAAACGGTGCAGGCGGAAACAATCCAAAGGGCACAACAACAAAGGATTATTATGAATTGGGCGATGAAAATAAAGACGATATTGCATCATTCTTTGACCTTGATCAGAGCGGTGTTGAATTTGTTTTCAACTTAAACTTTATTGGAACACTGCTTCCAACACAGGTTTTTGCGCCTGATTTAATGGGCAAAAAAGATGCTACTATTATTAATGTATCGTCAATGAATGCGTTTTGTCCGCTTACAAGAATTCCAGCGTACAGCGGTGCAAAAGCGGCTGTTTCAAACTTTACACAGTGGCTTGCAGTGCATTTTTCAAAGGTTGGTATAAGGGTTAATGCAATTGCTCCCGGATTTTTCTTAACCGACCAGAACAGAGCTCTTTTGATTGACGAAAATGGCGATTATACACCTCGCTCTAAAAAGATTTTATCACAGACACCAATGGATAGATTTGGCGATAAGGACGAACTTATCGGCACTCTTTTATACCTTCTTTGTCATGAGGCTTCAAGCTTTGTAAATGGTGTTGTAATCCCCGTTGATGGTGGATTTAGTGCATATAGTGGAGTATAAAAATTTAAAAACCGCCTTTTTGGCGGTTTTTATTCGTGATAAAATAAACTTTGCAAATTTAAAACGATTGAAGGTATTAAAATGGAAAATTTCTTACTTGCGCTATCGGTAATATTTCCGATTTTTGTAAATCTTGCACTCGGATATGTAATGATGCGTTTTAAAATACTTGACGATAATTCAGTTAAAAAAATCAATGCGAGTGTATTTAAGGTTTTTTTGCCACTTTTGTTGTTTTATAATATTTATTCAACAAATATAGAAAGTGCTCTTAAACCAAAGCTCATGCTGTTTGCGGTTTTGAGCATTGTAATTTTGTTTTTTGTGCTTCTTTTTGTTATTCCTCTTATAGAAAAGGATAACAAAAAAGTTGGTCCTATAATTCAGGGGATTTTCAGGAGTAACTTTGTAATTTTTGGAATTCCCGTTGCAACGCTTCTTTGTACAGCTGATGATATTGGAGCTACATCTCTTCTTGTTGCAGTGGTTGTACCGCTTTTTAATGTTCTTGCGGTATTTGTTATGGAATTTTTCAGGGGCGAAAAGGTTAATTTTAAAAATGTATTAAAAGGAGTTATAACAAATCCTTTAATTATTGCATCAATACTTGGTCTTGTTTTTGCATTTTTAAATATTAAAATGCCGTCAATACTGGTAAAATCAATATCTGATGTAGCAAAAATAGCAACACCGTTAGCACTTATTGCACTTGGTGCATCATTTACGTTTAAATCGGTTAAGGGATACATAAAACAGATTATTATAGGCGTTTTAGGTAAGCTTGTTATTGTACCTTTTATACTTTTAAGTGTTGCCGTTATGTTAGGCTTCAGAAATGGTGACCTTGTTTCACTTATGGTTTTGTATGCATCGCCTGCAGCGGTTTCGTCATTTGTTATGGCACAGCAAATGGATGCCGATGCACTCCTTGCAGGACACTTTGTTGTTTTAGGGTCGATTTTTTCAATATTTACGGTGTTTATGTGGATTTTAATACTCAAAACACTTATGCTTATTTAAGTTTTTTCCCAAATTTGCTTTTTTAAAAGAAATATGATATAATACTTTATATTTTTGAGGAAAGGAAATAAAAATGAAAAGATATACAGCATTTCTGGTGTTGGTTATCTGTCTTTTTAATTTCACATTATCTTTTTCAAAAGAAGATATATCAATAACCGAGAAAAAAGCAGAGGTATTGTCATACCTTAATATTTTAAAAGGCGATGATGAGGGTTTCAGACTTAATGACAAACCAAACCGCCTTGAAGCAGTTGTTATACTTATAAGGCTTTCTGGTAATGAGGCTGACGCAATTAGTAAAAATATGTATCATCCTTTTGTTGATGTACCAAACTGGGCATCGCCTTATGTTGGATATGCCTATGCGTTAGGTCTTACAAATGGTGTTAACGAAACACATTTTGGTACTGCAGATGTTTTAACGGCACATCAGTTTGTAACTTTTATATTAAGAAAATTGGGTTATGATGATAAATTGGGCGATTTTAATGTCAATAACTCTATTGATTTTGTGAGAGAAAAGAACATTTTAACTACGCAAATTGATGAAATAGATTTTAGTCGTGCAGATGTAACTGCAATTCTTTATGACGCTCTCAAAGCAAAAATTAAAAACACCAATATAACATTTTACAAACGGCTTAAAGACCTTAATGTTTTTAACTATGCAGATGAAATGAAAGCAGTTAAAATAATTGAAAATGATTTAAAATAAAAAAGAGTCTTCTTTTTAAGAAGGCTCTTTCGATTTTGGAATAAAATTATTCCAATGGGGGTAATAAAATAAAATCGGCATCTCTCTAAGTGCTTATTTTATGTGGATAGTATATCACAACAATAAACGAAATACTTTTCGTTTATTTACCTGTTTTAAATAAAAACATTTCTTATATTGATGTTTTGCAAAACTTGTTTTGTATCATTGACACAATGGCTTTAAAAGTGATATACTTTATGTTGAAAATGCGTGTTTAAGGCGGTGATTTTGTGGAAAATAGCAATTTTAATCTTCCGCTTTGGGAAGAACTTCCGGATATAGAGTTATATATGGACCAGCTTATAGGTTATCTTGAAAAAAAGCTTGGTTTTCTTTCGGGTGTTGAAGATGAAAAGTTTGTTACTTCAACAATGATAAATAATTATGTTAAAAAGAAAATTATTTTACCGCCCGAAAAAAAGAAATATAACAGAGAGCATCTTGCATATCTTTTTATAATAATTATTTTAAAAAGAGTATTTGCAATATCAAAAATCAGTGCGTTTATTGAAAATATAACAAAAGAAAAGGGGATAGATGAGGCATATAATGAATTTTGCAGTGAAATGAAAAGTGCTTATGAGTTGGTTTTCAATGGCAAAAAGGATAAAGAACTTGAAAAAAATGATACTGCTTTAAAAGCAGTTGCACTTTTGTATGCATATAAAATGTATGCCGAAAATCTTTTGTAAAGGAGATTTATATAATGGAAAAAATAATAAATGAAGCAAAAGAAGCTGTTAGTGAGCTTGTTGAAGTTTCTAAAATAAAAGAAGGCGAACTGTTTGTTGTTGGATGTTCGTCAAGCGAAATTGCTGGCGGCATAATTGGCAAAAATTCAAGTGGAGAGATTGGAGAAGTTGTATTTAGCGCAATTTATGAGGTTTTAAAAGAAAAAAATATTTATCTTGCTGCGCAATGTTGTGAGCATTTAAACAGAGCTCTTATAATGGAAAAGGAGGCTGCAGATAAATTTAATTATCCTTATGTAAATGTTGTGCCACAGCCTAAAGCAGGCGGTTCTTTTGCAACTGCGGCATATAAACATTTTAAAAATCCTGTTGCAGTTGAAAAAATATATGCAAAAGCAGGGATGGATATTGGCGAAACGCTTATTGGCATGCATATTGCTCCTGTTTGTGTTCCGGTCAGAATTTCGGTTAAAAAAATAGGTGAGGCAAACGTAATCTGCGCTCGTTCAAGGTTAAAATTTATTGGCGGTGAAAGAGCTGTGTACGATTTGGATTTGATGTAAAAATATTTTTAAAAAAAGGATACCTTTTAATATAGGTATCCTTAATTTATTAAGTGATTAAGACATTTTAAAAACATATCAGTTTTTGATTGTGACAGCACAAGTGAAATTTCACTTGGTGATGTTGTGATAAGTTTTATATCAGCATCGCAATCGTATAATGGGTCAAGAATATTTTTTACAATAAATTCGGTATCAGAAAGACCGTTTCCAACGATTGATATTTTGGTATTCATACCGTTAACTGTTAAAAAAATATCTTTTATATCATTCAGCGCTTTTAAAGCAGAAATCAGCATATTCTGGTTTATTGCAAAGGTTACTTTGCACTCTTTACTTGGGATGAAAGAGGTTGTTACCATACCCGATTTTATATTAAGGGGTGAAATTAAATTTAAAATTTTATATACAAAGTACGGATCACATTCTTTACACTCACAGCTTATAAGCGCTACATCATCTGTAACAAAAATACCTGTAACAGAGCTTTTTTCCAAAGGAATAACATCTCTCCTTAAAACTTTTATATAGTTACAAATGTGCTTTTATAATTATGAATTTATAATATCCTGCATATCATAAAGGCCTGCACCCTTGCCTGACAAAAATTTTGCCGCTGCAAGTGCACCTACAGCAAAAACATCTCTGCTTGCAGCTTTGTGGGTTATTTCAACAATTTCGTCGCAACCTGCATAAATAACAGTATGCTCACCCACAATGTTTCCGCCTCTTATTGCCGATATGCCTATTTCTTTTTTATCTCTCTTTTTTCTGACACTATGACGGTCAAAAACAAATTCAGTTTCGCCATCTATTTCTTCTTTTATTGCATTTGCAAGCATAAGTGCTGTACCGCTTGGTGCATCAAGCTTCTGGTTATGGTGCTTTTCTAAAATTTCAATATCAAATTTTTCGTATAAAAGCTTTGTTGCCTGTTTTGCAAGATTTACCATAAGGTTTACACCAAGTGACATATTTGCGCTAAAGAATACAGGAACTTTTTTTGCTGCTTCATAAACCTTGTTTAGTTCATCGTCAGAAAGGCCTGTTGTGGCAATAACCATTGCAATGTTTCTTTTAATGCCATAGTTTAAAATGTTTTCAAGATTTGAAGGGTGAGAAAAGTCAATTATAACATTTGCATTTCCTTCAAATTTTTCGTAATCGGAATAAACGGGATAGTCAAAGTTCTTTTCGGTGTTTATATCAAATCCGCAAACGATATTAACACTTGGGTCATCTTTTGCAAGACTTGATATAACCTTACCCATTCTGCCGTTACATCCGCTTAAAATTATATTAATCATTTGTAAAAATCCCCTTATTTAATTTTTACACCGAAGTTTAAAAGGGCGTTTTTAAGAATTTCGGCATTTTTAGGAGCTATTTCATATAGCGGCATTCTTAAATATTCGGTGTCGTATCCCATAAAGCTTAAAGCTTTTTTTACAGGGATAGGATTTACCTCAATAAAGAGTGCGTCGACTAATTCTATTGCATCAAGCTGGATTTTCAGAGCGCCTTCAATGTCTTTATCAAAGAATTTCTGACACATATCATGTGTTTCTTTTGGTGCAACATTTGCAAGCACAGATATAACACCTTTTCCGCCAAGTGCCAAAATTGGAATAACCTGATCGTCATTGCCTGAATAAATCACCATATCAGGACATTTTGCAGCCATTTGTGCAATCTGTGTGATGTTGCCGCTTGCTTCTTTGATACCGATAATATTTTCTACTTTTGAAAGCTCATAAAGAGTATCAGGTGTAATGTTAAGACCTGTTCTTGAAGGAACATTATAAAGAATAACAGGGATATTAACTGCATTAGCAATAGCTTTAAAATGTTCTATAAGACCTCTTTGTGAAGTTTTGTTATAGTATGGAGTTACTGTTAAAAGGCCATCAACACCAACTTCTTCTGCGCGTTTGCAAAGATTGATTCCGTGAATGGTGTCGTTACTTCCTGTGCCTGCAATAACAGGAATTCTGCCTGCAACTCTTTTAACAGTGTAATCGATTGCTGCAATATGCTCATCGTCTGGCATAGTCGCACTTTCACCGGTTGTTCCGCAAATAATAATTGCGTCGGTGTTGTTTTCTATCTGAAAGTCAATAAGCCTTCCAAGCTCATCAAAGTTGATGCTGCCATCTTTTGTAAATGGAGTTACAATGGCAACTCCGGAACCTGTAAAAATAGGCTTTTTCACCTAAAATCCCTCCAAAATAATTATTTTATTTGTTTTCCCACTGCTCAATAAGCTTTTGTGCAATCTGAACTGCATTTGTAGCAGCACCTTTTCTGATGTTATCGGCAACAACCCAAAGGTTTACGCCTGATTCAACACTTTCGTCGCGTCTGATTCTTCCTACAAATGTTTCGTTTTTACCAGCTGCATTTAAAGCAAGAGGATATACATTATTTTCTACATCATCTTCAACAACAATTCCAGGTGCTTCTTCAAGTACTTTTTTAAGTTCATCCAAATCGAACTGATTGTAAAATTCTACATTGATTGATTCTGAATGGCTGTTAAATACAGGAACTCTTACTGTTGTAGCAGTAATTCTTATAGAATCGTCACCAAGAATTTTTCTTGTTTCGTTAACCATTTTCATTTCTTCTTTTGTGTATCCGTTAGGAAGGAATGAATCAATATGTGGCAGGCAGTTTCCTGCAATCTGATGCGGGAATTTTTTTGGTGCTTCGCCTTTTAATCCGTTTTCAAGATCCTGATATCCTGCAAGACCTGCACCTGATACTGCCTGATATGTTGAATATACAACTCTTTTGATTTTGTATTTATCGTGTAATGGTTTTAGTGCAACCATAGCCTGAATTGTAGAACAGTTTGGATTTGCAATAATACCTTTGTTCCATTTTATGTCTTCAGGATTTACTTCGGGAACAACAAGAGGTACTTCTTTATCCATTCTCCATGCACTTGAGTTGTCTATAACAACACAGCCTTTTTTAGCGGCAATAGGAGCAAATTTTTCGCTTGTAGAACCACCTGCAGAAAATAGTGCAATATCAAAACCTTCATCAAAAGAAGTTTCGGTAAGCTCTTTTACAATATGCTCTTTGCCCATAAAATCAACTTTTGTTCCTGCAGAACGAGCTGATGAGAATAGTGTATAGCTTTCTGCCGGAAGTTTTACTTCTTCAAGAACTTTAAGAAAAGTTCTTCCAACCATACCGGTTGCGCCAACAATGGCAATTTTGTACTTTTTCATAATAAAATACACCCCTTAAAAATTTGTATGTTTTATCTTTTTTGCATCAAAAAAGACGGCTATACGCCGTCTGCCATAAAACAATGAATAAAATAACAACTTAAATGGCAGATAGCGCAACACTTAATGCCGTTATAAATGTTAAAAACAGCTCAACACTTTACGGCGATAAAGTGACAGTTATACGGATATTCTCCGCATACCCAGAAAAAAGATGCAGCAAAAATTTCTTTTCTCTTCGGCGTCTTTTCCTTTCTCATATGCAATTTAAATGTTTGCTGCAAACACAGTGCACAGGGTACTTTTAAAAAACGCGCCTCTATCTTTAATAAAATTATAATACCATTTAAACTTAAATAAGTCAACAATTTAATTAAAATTTCGTAAAAATGCTTGACTTATTCGGCGCATTATCTTATTCTTATAATGTATATGTATGTTTTTTTATGCAATTTTACTTTATATATAAATTTATGAGGTGCTATAAATGAAGAAAATAATTCTGTTACTAATTATGATTTTCATACTTTCTTCTACAATATGTTATGCGGCAATGGAAGGCTTTGACACTATAAAACTCGGATTGTTTTTTGGAGATACTGCCAAAGACAGTGTTACAATTTCATCGGAAAACGGATTGGAGGTAGGATATGATTCGGAAGATGGATTTGTTCCTACAATGGGGCTTGAAACAACCGAAATAAGAGTTTTTGTAAATGAAGACGGAAAAATAGAAATAGAAAATACAGCTGTTATTGACGGCGATGCAATGTTTGTTCCAAAAGAAGGGTTTATTACAATAGAAGGTACAACATACAGAGGCAGTTGTATTCTTCTTTTAAAAGATGGAAAAATGACTGTAATAAATAAGGTTGGAACAGAAGAATATTTGTATTCTGTACTTGGAAAAGAAATGAGTCCGTCATGGCCGCTTGAGGCATTAAAAGCGCAGGCAATATGCGCAAGAAGCTACGCATACCGCAATAAAAACAAATTTGCATCTTACGGATTTAATCTTTGCACCACAACAGTAAGTCAGGTTTATGGTGGCGTTGAAACTGAATCTGAAAAAACTATTCAGGCGGTTGATGAAACAAAAGGACAGCTTTTAAAATATAATGGTCAGGTTGCGGAAACTTTGTTTTATGCATCTGATGGCGGATATACTGCCGATGCAAAATATGTTTGGGGAAATGCCGTTCCGTATCTTACCGCAAAAGAAGATCCGTATGAAATTAATGAAAAAGCATCTTATGGAAGCTGGAGTGTTACATATACAATAGAAGACATTGAAAATATGCTTGCAAAAAGAGAAATAAATATCGGCAAGGTAAAAAATCTTGTTGTAACAGGTGTGGACAATAAAACCGTATATCAGGTTGATATTATCGGCACCGAAGGAACATACAGTGTAAAAAATGACAGTACTAGAACTTTTTTTGGATTAAAAAGTCAGTATTTTGATATTGTTTCAAACTTATCTGAAGACGATAATATATTATCCGACTGGGAACTGTTTTCAAAAAATGCGTATAGCTTTTTTGAAAACGAGGATATGAGTGTTTTTGAAAAAAACACCAATGGCGCAACATTTACATTCAATGGCAGAGGCTATGGTCACAGGGTAGGAATGAGTCAGTGCGGTGCAAGAGATATGGCACTAATGGGATTTAGCGCAAATAAAATTCTGGAATTTTACTATACGGGAACATATATTGAATAACGAGAGGATTTATTTTTATTTATGAAAACAAGTGATTTTTACTACGATTTGCCCCAAGAGCTTATTGCACAGGATCCACTTAGTGACAGAGCATCGTCACGTCTTTTGGTTCTTGATAAAAAAACAGGCAAAACAGAGCATAAAATTTTTAAAGATATAAAATGCCATTTAAAAAAAGGTGATTGCCTTGTTTTAAATGATACAAAGGTTATTCCTGCCCGTCTTATTGGTGAAAAAGAAGGAACGGGCGGAAAAATTGAGTTTCTTCTTTTGAAAAAAATATCACTTGATACTTGGGAGGTTATTTTAAAACCTGGAAGAAAAGCAAAAGAAGGAGCTTTATTTTCGTTTGGCGGCGGAATGTTGAAATCGGAAGTAATTGAAGTTCTTGCAAACGGAAATCGTATAGTAAAATTTTATTATGACGGTGTTTTTGAAAATGTGCTTGATACACTTGGACAAATGCCGCTTCCACCATATATTACACATAAGCTTGAAGATAAAAACCGTTATCAGACTGTTTATGCAAAAAATGACGGCTCAGCTGCAGCACCTACTGCAGGACTGCATTTTACAAAAGAGCTTCTTTCGGAAATTGAAAAAATGGGTGTTAAGATTGCGTATGTTACACTTCATGTGGGGCTTGGAACATTCCGTCCTGTAAAGGTTGATGATGTTGAGAATCATGTTATGCATTCTGAATACTATAATATAAATGAAGAAAATGTAAAAATTATAAATGAAACCAAAAAAAATGGCGGAAGAATCATTTCGGTTGGAACAACATCAACAAGGGTATTGGAAACCGTTGCGGATGAGAATGGTTTTGTCAGCGAAAAATGTGGAGAAACTCAGATTTTTATATATCCACCATATAAATTTAAAATAGTTGATGCGCTTATTACAAATTTTCATTTGCCCGAATCAACTCTTTTAATGCTTGTAAGCTCACTTGCAGGAGAAGAAAACATTAAAAATGCCTATAAAGAAGCGGTTGATTTAAAATATCGTTTCTTTAGCTTTGGCGATGCAATGTTTATTGAGTAATGTACATATAATAGGAAGGAAAAATAAATGTTTAAAATATTAGCAACCGAACAAAGAGCCAGACGAGGCGAATTTGATACTGTTCACGGAAAAATTCAGACACCTGTTTTTATGAATGTAGGAACTCTTGGTGCAATAAAAGGTGCAGTATCAACACTTGATTTAAAAGAAGTCGGCTGTCAGGTAGAGCTTTCCAACACATATCATCTTCATTTAAGACCGGGAGATGCTGTTGTAAAAGATTTGGGCGGTCTTCACAAGTTTATTAACTGGGACAGACCTATTTTAACAGATAGCGGTGGCTTTCAGGTATTTTCACTCGCCTCTCTTCGTAAAATAAAAGAAGAAGGGGTTTATTTTTCGTCACATATAGACGGACACAAAATTTTTATGGGTCCTGAAGAGAGTATGCAGATACAGTCAAATCTTGCATCTACAATTGCAATGGCGTTTGATGAGTGTGTGGCGCTCCCTGCAAAATATGAATATGCAAAAAAATCGTGCGAGAGGACATATCGTTGGCTTGAAAGATGCAAAGACGAAATGAAACGCCTTAATCAAAAAGATGATACAATAAACAAAAAGCAGATGCTTTTTGGAATAAATCAGGGTGCAACATTTGACGATTTAAGAATAGAAAATATGAAACAGATTGCAAATCTTGACCTTGACGGTTATGCAATAGGCGGACTTGCAGTTGGCGAAACTCACGAAGAAATGTATCATATATTAGATGTTACTGTTCCATTTGCACCCGAAAACAAACCAAGATATTTAATGGGCGTTGGAACTCCAATAAACATTTTAGAGGCGGTTGACAGAGGTGTTGACTTTTTTGACTGCGTAATTGCATCAAGAAACGCCCGTCACGCAAATTTATTTACCGATAACGGTTATATGAATCTTTTAAATGCAAAGTATGAGCGTGATATGCGTCCCATTGACGAAAATTGTCAGTGCCCTGCGTGTAAAAATTATTCAAGAGCATATATACGTCATCTTTTTAAAGCAAAAGAAATGCTGGCAATGCGCCTTTGTGTTCTTCATAATCTTTATTTTTACAATCATCTTATGGAAGAAATACGCACAGCGATAGAAAACAAAAACTTTGCACAGTTTAAGAAAGAAAAAATAGAAAAATTTTCGCGAAGATTATAAAAACTTAAAAAAGAAAAAATACTCTTGACATTTTTTAAATAAAAGATTAAAATGTTAGGGTTGGCAAAGAATAGCTTTGGTATTATATAATATCTATATATAATAAGGAAGAAACTTTGCAAATATTACAGCCGTTTTTCAAAAATGATAGAAATATTTCTGTATTTTTACATTTTTGTTACAACGGTAAATTGTTCTTGACGGCACTTTTTTTGGGTGCTATAATGAACTCAAAGATTGGTAGTGGTGTCTGTATTTATAATTTTTTATAAATATATTCATCTTATCAATACAGTGGTTAGGCTGTAAATGAAAGAGGCGGCTTAAGCACGATTAAGCTTTTCTCTTTCAAAAACTATATTTTATAAGGAGGATTTGAGACTATGAAAAATCTCAAAAAAGTTTTAGCACTTGTTGTAGTATTCGCTATGATGCTTTCTACAGTAGTTTTCGCAGGAACTTTTGCTGATGTTGCTGATGATGCTACATACGCAGGTGCAATTGACGTACTTGCAGCTTTGGGTTATTTTAAAGGCGATGACGCTGGTAACTTTAATCCAGATGCTACAATCACAAGAGCAGAATATGCTACAATCGTTTGCAGATTGTTAGGTATTGCTGACTCTGCTACAGGTACAGCAGACTTCGCTGACGTTGCTGCTGATCACTGGGCAACAGGTTACATTAAAATGGCTAATCAGTACGGTATCGTAGCTGGTTACGGTGATGGTAACTTTGGTCCTAACGACCCTGTTAAATACGAAGAAGCAGTTAAAATGCTTGTTTGTGCTTTAGGTTATGAACCAATGGCAGTTTCTAAAGGTGGCTGGCCTACAGGTTATGTTGCAGTAGCTTCTCAGATCGGTCTTTTAGACGGTGTTGCTGGTGCTGCTGAAGGCGCTGGTGCTGCAAGAAGCCTTGTTGCTGTTATGACATACAACGCTCTTGACATTCCTGTAATGGAACAGATGGGATTCGGTACAGAAATTTCTTACGAAATCATGAAAGAAAACGATGACCATGACAAATCTACCATTCTTACAAAAGTTGGTATCTACAAATTAGGCGGTGTTATCGAAGCTAACTCTAAAGTAGCTTACTTCGGTCAGAACAAAACAGACATCGGTTACGTTACAATGAACGTTGATGACGACTACGATGTTCCTGTAAAAGCTCTTAACATCGAAGCAGTTCTTAACAGACCAGCTTACGCTAAAACATTTGCTGTAGGTAACACAAATGCAGAAGATTTAGTTGCTAACAGAGTTATTGTATATGTTGAAGAAATTTCTTCTGGCAGATACGAAATCAAAGCTATTGAATTAGATGCTGCTTCAGTTAGCACATTAAAAATCAAAGCTACAGATTTAAATCCTGATGAATTAAAATACACAGAATCTAAACCTTACATCAGATACTACAAAGAAGGCGTTACTTCTGGAGACGGCACAAAAGTTTCTTTAGAAGGTAATTACGCTGCTACATGGAATAACGAACAGGTTAATGCTTCTTTCTTAGCTTCTAACCTAAATGATGCTGTTGCTGCTATGGTTGAATTCATCGACCTTGACAACGACAACTATTATGATATCGTTAAAGTTTATGAATATTCTCACTTAATCGTTGAGGATGTTGACGCTGAAAAAGGTGTTATCAACACATATCAGGGCACAAAAGTTGACCTTGACATCGAAAACGAAGATGCTAACGTAACTATCGTTGATGTTAACGGTAACGAAGTTGCTATCGAAGATATCGCTGACGGTGACGTTCTTGCTATGATCATCGGTAAAGAAGGTACAGCAAGAGCTTCTCTAAACCTTGTTAAAACAGCTAACTACGATTCTTTAGACATTATCGTTCTTAAAGCTTCTTCTGTAACAGGTGCTGTTACTGAATATGACGAAACTGTTGAAGATGGTTCTATGACAGAACTTACAATCGCTATCGACGGTACAGAATATGATGTTGCTTTCATCGACAAAGGTGCTCACAACATCTCTAAAATCGACCTTCAGTCAGAAGGTACATTCTATCTTGGAATCAGCGGTGACATCATCGGATTCGAAGGTGACAAAGTTACAAACAACAACTACGGCTTAATCATGAGCGCTTACACATCTACAAACAAATCTGTAGCTCCTCAGCTTACAGTTCTTACAAAAGACGGAAGCGAAGTTACTTATGATGTTGCTTCTTCTTTAAGAATCGTTACACCTGCTGAAGTAGAAAATGGTGAAAACGATATCGCAGCTGGTAAATATACAAAAGTTGATGTTAAAGACAAAATGACATCTGATGATTTAAAATACATCTCTAACTCTACATGGGCTGGCGTTATTGATGATTCTGACACATTAAGAAATGAGCTTTATGCTGCTTTCGGTGCAGAACTTGACGAAATCGCTACTGATGATCAGGTTGCTGCTGTTAAAGCAAGACTTGTTACATACAAACTAAATGCTAACAACGAAATCGTTGAAATCACACCTGCTGTTGCTGGTGAAGCTGATGAAGATGTTGTTGAATTAGGTTTTGAAGCTACAAGCGGTAAAGTTGCTTACAATGCAAACGGACAGAAATTAGGTAAATACCTACTTGCTGACGATGCAGTTGTATTTGATGTAGATTTCTTGAACCCTACAAGCTCTAAAGTTTCAGATGTAAGCTACTTTGTAGATGATTCTGAATACGAAGCTCTTCTATATACAAAGAACGAAGATGGTTACTACGGCGCTGCTGTAATCCTTGCTTCTGACGCTGTATTTGAAGAAGGCGCTGGCCTTGCTATCGTTGAATCTAAAACATCTAAACTTAATGAAAACGAAGACACTGTTACAAAAGTTGTTGCTTACAAAGACGGTGCTGAAGTTGAATTAACATTCGACGATGAAGAATACACAGAAGTTTACTCTAAAGTAAATCCTGAAGATTTTGCAGTTGGTACAGTTATTATGTACAATGCAGACGCTAACGGCATCGTATCTAAATACGCTGTAGTTGGTCAGACAACTGTTACATCTTCTAAGAAAACATTTGCATTCGATTCTGACTTTGCTAGTACCTTCAAAGCTGATATAGCTGATGGTGATGCATTCTATCTTGGCTGGATCGAAACAAAAACTAAAAACGATGCTAACATCAACGTTATCATCAAAGATGCTGTAGCTGGTTCTACTTATGCTAACACAGAAGAAGGATTCACAGTTACAAAAGCTAACCAGTACACAATCACAGGTACTGCTAGAAACACAACAATCACAAACGGAACATATACCGATGGTAATGTAGACGCTGCTGATTACGATTCTAACAACGACCTAATTGGTTACTATGTACTTGTTAGAACATTCGAAGAAGAAGTTATCGATATCGTTGCATTCGATGACAAAGGTCAGGAAGTAGCTTACGCTGCTGCTGATGGCGATACAGATACAGATACAGATACTGATACTGATACTGATACAGATACTGATACTGATACAGATACAGACACAGATACAGACACAGATACTGATACAGATACAGATACAGACACAGATACAGACACAGATACTGATACAGATACAGATACAGACACAGATACAGACACAGATA
>SVJU01000021.1 GCA_015068825.1 Oscillospiraceae bacterium
ATACGTGAAATCTCCGAAAAATATATAACCAACATCAGCAGAACCACTGAAATGCTAAAAAACACAAGTATCGATTATACAATTATAAATATCCCCGAATGCATAAATAAAGCTATTGCTGAATCAGGAATACCATCAAATATCAAAATATCGGTTCAAACTAATGACGATCAATTATTTGTGTTGGGTGATAAATACCATTTGATGGAAGTTTTTAAAAATATGTTCATTAACTCTATTCAGGCAATAAAGAAAAAACAGCCGGAACTACCCGAAATTGACGTCTACATATTTACAGAAGATATGTTTTGCATTATAGAAATAAAAGATAATGGGTGTGGTATAGACAGCAAGGACTATAAAAAAATCTTCAGATCGTTTTATACATCAAAAAATTATGTTGCCGGAAGTGGTATAGGTCTTACATATTCGAGAAATGTAATCCGCCTCCATCATGGCGATATTGAAGTTGAAAGCGAACTTGGAAAATATTCACTTTTTAGAATAGTACTCCCAATCACAAACAAAGTGAGGAAATTAATATGAACAATATTATCAGATGGGCAATTTGCGACGATGCAGATTATATATGCCGCAATTTTCAGTTAGACCTTTCCACATATGATAATTTCAAATTTGAAGGCAAAGCAAACAACACTTCGGAGTGTCTGAATGTCATTAAAAATACTAAACCTGATATACTCCTTCTTGACATTCAAATGCAGGAGGAAAAAACAGGAATTGATATTATCCCTGAAATCAAAAGCATATCTCCAAAAACAAAAGTTATAATGGTAACAAGCTTTGAAGATTCAGAGTATATTTTCAATGCATTTGCAAACGGAGCAGACAATTATGTTTCCAAAACAGAAAATATTGATTTTATTGTAAAAACTATTATCAATGTTTATAACAACACTTCTGTTCTCCGTCCAGAAATTGCACAGATTCTTGCCAATAAAAGCAAGCAGGTTGCAAATATGCAAAAATCTATGCTTTATTTAATTGAAATCATTTCAAAACTATCCACAAGTGAATATATGATTTTTAAGGCAGTATGCCTTGGAAAAACTTATAAACAAATAGCAAGCGAAAATTTTATTGATGTAAGTACGGTCAGAACTCACGGTTCAAGAATTATCAAAAAATTCAACGCAAAGTCTATGGATGAAATAGTAAAAGCGATAAACGAACTAAATGTAATGGACTTATTTGACAAATAGAAATGATACCGACATATTTGATGAATGAAATTCGAATATGTCGGTATTTTTATGCCCAAAATGAAAGGATGAAATTAAATTGAATATTTTAGGACAAGCTGGCATAGTATGTAACATAAATCAATTTGGAATTGGAGGTACATATTATATGAAGAAGACAATCAGAGGTAAACTACATATAACCTTCCATAATCCAAATACGAGGAATGACTCCGAGAAAATTGCAGGTGAATTCATTTCACGAGCGGCGACAGGAGTTATAACCAAAATGATTTTAGACAAGATGGAAAAACGTAGTGAGAATAAAAGTTACGAATCAGAAAAGTGATTTGTACTAAAGAATACATATCAAACATACTCCGTCCGAATCTACTTATATTATTTCAAATTTAATAAGAAGAATACCTTTAGTTATTTAGCATAGTCCCCAATACATACAATCAAAAAAGTATTATTCTTGCATACAAGACTCATATTGAATATTTTAATTGACTTTTTCATATTTATATATTAATCAAATATAAGGAGGATAATGGTGAAAGACTACATATATGAAAGATGTTTAACACTTGCCAAATTTATTATTGAAAATAAGGCTACCGTAAGATGCGCCGCTAAAGAATTCGGCGTTTCTAAATCAACTGTACACAAAGATATAAGCGAAAGACTTATTAAAATAAATCCACATCTTGCAAAAAAGATAAGAGAAATACTTGATGAGAACAAGGCTGAACGCCATATAAGAGGCGGTCTGGCAACAAAGAAAAAATACAAAAAAATATCATAAAAAAGTTAAAGCCGCCCCAAGGGACGGCTTTACTAATTAAAAATAATTATCTTTTGTTATTGAAACTTCTTCAAATCCATTTTTGGTAAATTTTGAAATTGATTTATATCCACAATCACGGGCATACTTAATAGCTGCATCAAAACCATATCCAATGGAATTTAATGTATGTGAATCAGCCGAAATGGTAACTTTTCCACCAAAGTTTTTAATTGCACCCAGAATAAGCATATTAGGATACGGTTTGGTTTTACATTTTTTATACATCCCGCCTGTATCAATTTCAAACACTATTCCCTTTTTAATAAGATGTTCTGCAGCTTCAAGTGCAGGAAACAAATATTTTGTATTTGTTTCATCAAAAAATTTATTTTTAAAATTGAACTTTGAAACCAAATCAAAATGCGTAATTATATCTATATCAACCTTATCAGCAAGTTCACATATAAGACGATAATATTCTTTTGTATACTTGTAAAAATCACCCTCAAAATATGTATTTACATTTCTTTTGATTGCACTTTCTGTTTCATCAAAACAAATAAATCCATCATTTATTTTTAGATAATGTACTGCACCTACAATATAATCAAATTTTGAAAGGTCTGTATTTGAAGAATACAAATCATATTCGCATCCTAAAAATATATCCATAAATCCATTAAAATCTTTTTTGATGTTTGAAACTTCGTTGATATATTTTTCGGTTTCATCAAGTGTCATAGAAAAATGTTTATCAAAATCAACGTAAGCATGCTCACAAAAACCTATTGATTCATAACCTTTTAAAGCTGCCACTGCAACCATTTCTTCAACAGTTGCCTCTCCGTCACAATAAGTTGTATGAGTATGAAGATTTGACTTAAAACGCATTTATATCCCCTTTTTTTAGCGATGTGCTATACCAATAATATCAGATAGTTTTTCTATACCATATTTTTCCATTTCTTTTGGCAAATCGTTTATTATATCACGGCATGCATATGGATTTATGAGATTTGCTGCACCAACCTGAACAGCCGAAGCTCCAGCCATCATTATTTCAAGAACATCTTTTGCACTTGAAACTCCACCCATACCGATAATAGGAATTTTTACAGCATCATAAACCTGATAAACCATTCTTACTGCAACCGGAAAAATCGCATCACCCGAAAAACCGCCCATTTTATTTGCAACAACGCATTTTCTTGTTTTTACATCAATTCTCATTCCCATTAATGTGTTTATAAGGCTGATACCATCTGCACCACCTTCTTCGCACGCTTTTGCAATTTTAGTTATATCGGTAACATTAGGCGACAATTTCATAAATACAGGTTTTTTTGTAACTTTTTTTACTGCTTTTGTAACTTCATAAGCACTTTTTTCATCAGTACCAAAGCTCATTCCACCATTATGCACATTAGGACAGCTTATATTTACCTCTATCAAACCAACCTGTTTTTCTTTATCAATTTTTTCGCAGCAATATACATATTCATCAACTGAAAATCCACTTATATTAGCAATTACCTGTTTTTTAAAGCAATCTTTTATTTTTGGAAGTTCCTCTGCAATAACTTTTTCGATACCAGGATTTTGAAGTCCCACAGAATTAATCATACCATTTTTACATTCTGCAATTCTTGGTGTAGGATTTCCGAAACGAGGATCTTTTGTGGTGCCCTTAAAAGAAAATGAACCTAAAATATTTATGTCATAAAGTTCAGCAAATTCATATCCGTATCCAAAAGTTCCGCTTGCAGGAATTATTGGATTTGTGAGATTCATCGAACCCAAACTAATTTTTGTATCTACCATATAATCTCCTCCTTTTCAAGTACAGGTCCATCTTTGCAAATTCGTTTGTTTCCATATTTTGTTTTGCAAGAGCATCCCATACAAGCACCAAAACCACATCCCATTCTTTCTTCAAAGCTAAGCTGCCCTGAAACATCACCAGTTGCACTATAAAGAGCTTTTAGCATAGCTTCCGGACCGCAGGTATAAAAATAAGAATATGTGTTTATATTTTTAAGTGCATCTGTTACAAAACCTTTTATTCCCATGCTTCCGTCAACGGTTGTAATAATTGTTTCAAGACCTAATTTTTCAAATTCTTCTTTGTAAAAAACATCTTCTTTTGAGTTAAAACCTAAAATAACAACAGGTTTCTTGCCCTCTTTAATTAATTTTTTACAAAGCATATACATAGGAGGAACACCAACACCTCCGCCTATAACAACTGGATTTTCTCCTTTTTTAACATCAAATCCATTGCCAAGTCCTGTTAGAACATCAAGATTTTTTCCGTGAGCAAACGAAGCCATTTTCTCTGTTCCCTCACCTACGACCTTATAAATAATTTTAAGTTGTCCATCTGACACATCACAAACAGAAATAGGTCTTCTTAAATAACAGCCTTCAATAAGAATATTTACAAACTGGCCAGGTTTAACAATCTCTGATGTGTCGCCCAAAAGGATCATTTCATAAATATCTTTTGCTATTTTTTTGTTGGTTTCAACCATAAAAATACTCTGTTTCAAAAAACGCACCCCTTTTTATAAAAAAACCGGCTGCAAGATGAAAAATCATCGTCAAAACCGGATAATAATCTTGGATTTATTATACATTTTTTAATCATCGATGTCAACACATTCAAAATCTTTTTTAGTATGTTATAGACTTTTTTTACTTTGTGTGATAAAATTAGTAAAAACATTCAAAGGATATGATAACATTGATAATTGATTTTCACGCACATATATTTCCTGATGCACTTGCACCGAGGGCTTTAAAAAAACTTACAGAACGCCTGACATACGACATAACGCCATCAACCAATATGACAAAGGTATCACTTATTGAATCAATGGACAAAGCAGGTATTGATATTTCAGTCGTTCAGCCTGTTGTTACAAAACCTTCTCAGCTTATTCATACAAATGAATTTTCAAAAGAAATATGCGATGACAGAATTATTTCGTTTGGCGGAATTCATCCCGATACAGATGATTTTAAAAAAGATATCGATTTTGTAAAAAAACTTGGATTAAAAGGATTAAAATTTCACGCAGAATATCAGAATTTTATACTTGATGAAGACAGAATGCTCAGAATTTATGATTACGCATTTTCAAAAGATTTAATTGTTTTACATCATGCCGGTCTTGATGCAGGTATGCCTCCCCCGTACAAATCCAATCCCGAAATGTTTTTAAATGCAATAAGAAAACTAAAAGGCGGTGTTATGATTGCCGCACATTTTGGCGGACATAAACAATGGGATGATGTTTATAAGTATCTTGCAGGTGAAGATATTTATCTTGATACATCTATGGGATTCGATTATTTTGATGATGAAACATTTATAAGAATCATGAAAAAGCATGGTTCGGACAAAATTTTATTTGCCTCGGATTCTCCATGGAGCAATGCAAAAAATGAAATAGAAAGAATTAAAAATCTTGATATAAATAATGAAGATAAAGAAAATATTTTTTATAAAAACGCAAAAAAAATACTTAAGATATAACAAAAAGACTGAACGAATTTTAACCGTTCAGTCTTTTTTTATCATTTTTGTGCTACATTAATTCTTGATAATGCTCGTTTAAGCTTTATTTTTGCTCTTGTAACATCATAATCAGAATTTTTCTTACTTATCGCATCTTCAGCTCTTTTTTTAGCATCAAGTGCCCTTTGCATATCTATTTCATCTGCCCATTCAAAGCTAAAAGCAATAACTCTTACCTTTCCATCTGTTACGGTAAGTGTACCACCATTACACGATGCCTCACGATATTTACCATCTTGTTTTACCCTTGCTTTTCCTATTTCAAGAGAAGCAACATAATCGGCATGATTTGCTAAAATTCCTACATCGCCATTTATAGTTCTTAAAATAATATTTTCCACCTCATCGTCAAACACAAGACCGTCAGGTGTTACTATCTGAAGTTTGAATTTATTCATTTGCTCCTCCTTCCAATTAATTTTATGCTCTTTTTGCTTTTTCTACAACCTCTTCTATTGTACCTGCAAATAAAAATGCAGATTCAGGAAGGTCATCGTGTTTGCCTTCAAGAATTTCTTTAAAGCCTTTAACAGTTTCTTTAACAGGTACATATCTTCCTTCCATACCTGTAAACTGTTCTGCAACAGAAAATGGCTGTGATAAAAATCTTTGTACCTTTCTTGCACGGCTTACAACCATTTTATCCTCTTCTGAAAGCTCATCCATACCCATAATTGCAATAATATCCTGAAGCTCATTGTATCTTTGAAGAATTTTTTGTACACCTTTTGCAACTTCATAATGCTCTTTACCAACAACATCGGGTGATAGAATTCTTGATGTTGAATCAAGCGGGTCAACCGCAGGATAAATACCCTGTGATGCAATCTGTCTTGACAAAACTGTTTTTGCATCAAGATGAGCAAATGTTGTTGCTGGTGCAGGGTCTGTTAAGTCATCGGCAGGAACATATACTGCCTGAACTGAAGTAATAGAACCTTTTTTGGTAGATGTAATTCTTTCCTGTAAAGCGCCCATTTCGGTTGCAAGTGTTGGCTGATAACCAACCGCTGACGGCATACGTCCCAAAAGTGCAGATACCTCTGAGCCTGCCTGTGTGAATCTGAATATATTATCAATAAACAAAAGCACATCCTGACCTTCAACATCCCTGAAATATTCTGCCATTGTAAGACCTGATAAAGCAACTCTCATTCTTGCTCCGGGAGGTTCGTTCATTTGTCCGTAAACAAGTGCAGTTTTATTTATAACTCCCGATTCTTTCATTTCGTTATAAAGATCATTTCCTTCTCTTGTTCTCTCTCCTACTCCAGAGAAAACAGAAAGACCTCCGTGCTGTTTTGCAACGTTATTTATAAGCTCCATAATAAGAACTGTTTTTCCAACTCCGGCACCGCCAAAAAGACCTATTTTACCACCCTTAGCATAAGGACACAAAAGGTCAACAACCTTAATACCTGTTTCAAGTATTTCGGTTGTGCTCTCCTGCTCATCATAAGAAGGAGGCTCGCGGTGAATACACCATCTTTCTTTTGTTTCGGGTGCGGGTAAATTGTCAACAGGGTCACCTAAAAGATTAAAAATTCTTCCAAGTGTTTCTTTGCCGACAGGAACGGTAATACCACTATTTGTATCAATAGCTTCCGCTCCCCTTACCAAACCATCGGTAGAGCTCATTGCAATACATCTTACAACATCATCACCAATATGCTGTGCAACCTCTGCGGTGATAATTTCATCATTATGTTTAACATGAATTGCATTTAAAAGATTTGGAAGGTTTCCGTCTTCAAATTTTATATCAAGAACAGGTCCTATAACCTGTATTACCTTGCCAATGTTTTGTTTGCTCAAATTTTCTCACCTCTTAATTTAATTTTGAGCTCCAGCTACAATTTCGGTAATTTCCTGTGTAATTGCAGCCTGTCTTGCTCTGTTATAGCTCAAATTAAGTGTATTTATCATTTCATCTGCGTTTTTGTTTGCCGACTGCATTGCGTTTCTTCTTGCAGATAATTCTGATGCAAGTGATTCTTTGCTTGCACCATACACAATGCCGCTTATATACTGTGGAACTATCATTTCAAAAACAGTTTCATAAGACGGTTCATAAATAATAAGACTTTGCTTTTGATTTTTTTCTTCACCGTCATAAATAATAGGCAGTATATCATCTGTTTGCGGAACTTGTGTTAACACATTCACAAACTTTGTATAATAAATTTTAATTGCACCGAATTTTTTATCAAGATATGCTTTTGAAAGCTCTTTCCCAATTGTATGACAATCCGAAACAGAAATATCTTCTGTTACATTATACACATCGGTATAAATATTCGCTTTTTTGTGTTCAAAAAATTCAATTGCTTTTTTGCCTATTGGAAAAATAATGTCATTTTCCTTAAAATCTACTGTTTTAAAAAGATTATTATTATATCCGCCTGCAAGACCTCTGTCACCGGCAATTACAATATGGCACACTCCTAAATCTTTATTATGTGTGCAAAACGGAGAAGTAAAATCTTTATTATTTTTGGCAATATCATCAAGCGCTTCTTTTAAAATTTCAAAAAAAGGTCGTGCTTTTATAATTCTGTCTGTTGCTTTTTTTAGTTTTGATGATGCAACAAGCTCCATTGCCTTTGTAATCTGTTTGGTGTTTTCAACACTTTTTATTCTTTGTTTAATTGCCTTCATATTTTGTGCCAATTACAACACCCCTTTTTTACTTCGCCGCCAAAAACGCTTTTTTACTATCTGAAATCGCATCCTCTATAAGCTTTTTGGTTTCATCGCTTAAATCGCCCGTAGATGAAATGTTTTCGATTATTTTGTAATAAGAATTTTTTACATAATCAAACAAAGTGTTTTGATATTCTTTTATATCTTCTACTTCTATATCCTTTAAAAATCCGTTTATTACAGCATAAATAATTACAACCTGAAGTTCAACATCAACAGGAGAATTTCTGTCTTGTTTTAAAACTTCTACAATTCGCTCACCTTGTTCAAGACGCATTTTTGTATCTTCATCAAGGTCAGAACCAAACTGTGAAAACGCCTGTAATTCTCTGTACTGAGAATATGCAAGTTTTAGTGTTCCTGCAACCTTTTTCATAGCTTTAATCTGCGCATTACCACCAACACGTGATACACTGATACCAGGGTTTACCGCAGGCATAATACCACTGTGAAAAAGCTCTGTTTCAAGGAAAATCTGTCCATCTGTAATAGAAATTACATTTGTAGGAATATATGCAGAAATATCACCCGCCTGAGTTTCTATTATAGGAAGCGCAGTAAGCGAACCGCCACCATATTCTGGTGCAATTCTTGCAGCTCTTTCAAGTAGTCTTGAATGAAGATAGAATACATCACCTGGGTACGCTTCACGTCCGGGTGGTCGTCTTATAAGAAGCGAAAGTGCACGATATGCAACTGCGTGTTTTGACAAATCGTCATAAACAACAAGTACATCCTTGCCCTTATTCATAAAATACTCGCCCATTGTACAGCCTGAATAAGGTGCAATATACTGAAGCGGTGCAAGTTCAGATGCAGTAGATGAAACAATGATAGTATAATCCATTGCACCATTTTTCTCTAATGTATCATAAATATTTGCAACAGTAGATTTTTTCTGTCCGATTGCAACATAAATACAAATTACATCTTTACCCTTCTGGTTTATGATTGTATCTAATGCAATAACAGTTTTACCTGTTTGTCTGTCACCTATAATAAGCTCTCTTTGACCTCTTCCGATAGGTATCATCGAGTCAATAGCCTTAATACCTGTCTGAAGCGGAACAGAAACTGATTTTCTTTCTATAATACCCGGTGCATTACATTCTATTGGTCGTGTTTCGGTAGTATCTATACTGCCCTTACCATCAATCGACTGACCTAATGCATTTACAACTCTGCCTATTAAATTTTCTCCAACGGGCACCTCAACAACCTTACCTGTTCTTTTAACAACATCGCCTTCTTTAAGACCTGAATCCGAACCTAAAATAACAAGGCTGACACTGTTTTCTTCAAGGTTAAGTGCCATTGCAACCTCACCATTTTCAAATTCAACAAGCTCGTTTGCCATACAGTTATCAAGGCCGGTTGCACGCGCAATACCGTCACCAACTTCAATAATATATCCGGTTTCTTTTTGCTCTATTTTATTTTCATAATTTTTTATTTGTGCCTTTATAACACTTGAAATCTCGTTTGCGTCAAGCTTCATTTTTCACCATCCTCATTATGAAAAAATATGTTTTTTAATATCTTCAAGTTTTGATTTTACACTTGCATCAACAATAGAATTTGCAAAGCGTATTATCATACCGCCTAAGATACCCTCATCAACCGACAAATTTATAACTACCTTTTTGCCGGTAATTTTTTCAAGTTTTTGTTTTAATTTTTCCTTGGATTCTTCTGATATTTTAATAGCTGTTATCACATTTACATTTTCAATGCCCTTGTATTCATAATATTTTTTTCTGAATGTTTTTTCACAATCATAAAAAGTATTCATTATGTTTTTTGTTGACAAAAGCTTTAAAAAATTAAGTGTATATTCATTAATATTTTCTTTGAATGCTTCATCAATAAGTTTTTCTTTTTCTATTTTTTCTATTGCATACGAATTTAAAAGTTTTATATAATCCTCATTTTCCTTAAAAACTTTTAAAACAAGCTCAAAATCTGAAAAAACTTCATCGACCTTACCATCATCCAAACAAACATCAAATAATGACATTGCATAAAGATTAGATATTTTACTCATTCTGATCACCCATATTACCAATAATTTCATCAATCATTTTTTCGTGATCGGCTTTTGTTATATCCTTTTGGATAACTTTTTTTGCAATATCAACAGCTAAAGCAGAAATATCGGTTTTTATCTCATTGACAGCATTTTTCTTTTCCTGCTCAATTTCTTTATTTGCTTTATCCAAAATATTTTTCGCAGTATTTTTTGCGTCTTCAATTATATCATCAGAACGCATTTCGGCAGTTTTCACAGCACTTTTTACAATGTCTGCCGCTTCTTTTTTTGCATTGTCAATTCTCTCTTCATATTCTTCTTTTAGTTTATCAGCCGCTTCTTTAGATGAAGAAGCATCGTCATACATTGATTTTATCTCATCTTCTCTTTGCTTTAAAATGTTTTTAATAGGATTAAATAAAAACTTTTTCATAAGCAAAAACAAGATAAGTAAATTTGCCCATGTAAAAATTAATGTCCACACATCAATTGTGACAAACGATAAATATTTTTCCATGGCTATCCTCCTTAAGCAATAAATTAGTTATTAAAGTTTTCCGATAAGGGGATTTGCAAATAATAAAATCATTGCAACAACCAAACCATAAATACCTGTAGATTCTGCAACGGCACAACCAAAAAGCATTGTAGATGTAATATCACCTTTTGCTTCGGGCTGTCTTCCAACTGCCTCTGCCGCTTTACCTGCAGCATAACCCTGACCTATACCAGGACCTATACCTGCTATCATAGCAAGACCTGCACCAATTGCCGATGCTGCTAAAACTATTGCTTTTTCCATTTTCTTTTCCTCCTGAATTTAAATATTTTATTCTGCCGCCGATGATACAAATACCATTGTCAGCATTGATATAATGTAAGCTTGCAAGAAGCTTGTGAACAAATCAAAATATATTGATAAAATGGCAGGAAGTCCCACCTGAAAAATGGGGATACTGTTTATAAAATCGTTTGGTATGAAACTTAAAACAGCATTACTAAGTGCAGCTAATGCTCCATAAACAAGACTTGTTATAACAACACCCGATGCAACATTTCCAAAATGACGAAATGCTATTGAAATTGGATTTGCAACTTCACTTATAAGATTAAGCGGTGTTAAAAAAGCAACAGGCTGTGTGAACGATTTAAGCCATCCGAAAACACCATTCGTTTTAATATTCATAGCCTGCACCATTAAAAATGTTATAAGCGCCCACCCGAGTGTTGTAGATAAATCTGCAGTTAGCGGTCTCATACCAAGAAGACTTGATAAACTTCCCAGAATTGAAAGAGTAAAAAGTGCACCTATATATGGCATAAACTTAATATGTTTTTCACCCATAACCTCGCTTACAAGATTATGAAGCATCATATAAAGCTTTTCTGCAACAATCTGTTTTTTGCTTGGATTTTTCACCTTCAAATTATGAGTAAGAAATATGCACATCAAAGTTATAAAAGCCATTATAATCCAGCTATTAACTATTGTTTCAGTAACATTTATTCCACCTAAAATTGGTATTGTAAATATTATTTTAGGACCATTTACTTCAACATTCATTTTTCTTACCTCCTTTTTTCGAATCAATTATTCCAAGTACCATTATTGTAATTCTTGGGAATATTAATGGTATTATAGTTGCCCAGTGATTTATATAAGGCGAGTTTATTGCAAAATATATAATAAGTCCCATAAACATTAGTCTTAAAAAATATCCCGAACCCATATATCCTTTTGCAGCGCCTTGTGATTTTTTTACACTGTTTTCAACACTGATTGCAAGAAAAACAAAATTGAGTATTGCAACCAGTGCCCCCAAAAGTGTTCCAAACAAATAACTGTTATTATAACCAACTGTTATTATAACAACAATCATCTGAATAACAGATAATATAAAAACCCCTAAAGATATTCTTTTTATTTCATAAACTGATGATTTAGATAACATAAAATCACTCTTTTTTTGAATTTTCTTTTTCTATAAACTTTATAAAATTTATAAGGCTCATAAAACCTGCTCCGCAACCTATGACTATTCCTGCAACAACAATAATATCACCGATATTAAATTTATTCTTAATATAAACAGAAATAATTATGCATAAAACAACAGGCGTTACTATATTTAAACCAAGTTGCGTAACATACGAAAGATACTTTATATATTTATACTTATCGTTCATTTTATTCTACCGTTAAATCTTGGGGTCTTTCTTTAAGATAGCCAAAATGATAAAGAATTGCATCAACTGTTCTTTTTGAAGCAGTACCATCACCATAAGGATTTGCAGTTTTGGATATTTTTTTGTAGAAGTTTTCGTCACAGATTAAATCAGTTGCATATTTAATAATGTTTTCTTCTTCTATTCCACCCATAAGTACGGTTCCTGCTTTAACAGCTTCGGGTCTTTCGGTTTCTGTTCTTAATACAATAACAGGTTTTCCAAGACTTGGTGCTTCTTCCTGAAGTCCACCAGAATCTGTCATAACCATATAACATCTGTCCATTGCATTGTGCATATCAACAACATCAAGAGGCTCTATTAAGTGAATTCTATCATTACCACCAAGGATTTTATTTGCAACTTCTCTTACTGCGGGATTTAAATGAACTGGATATACAACCTCAACATCATTGTGTGCTTCAACAATTTTTCTTACTGCTGTGCAAATGTTTTCAAGCGGTTTTCCAAGATTTTCTCTTCTATGAGCAGTCATTAATATAACTTTTTTAGAAGCAAAATCAATGCTGTTTAAAACATCATCTTTAAATTTATAATCTTTTCTTACAGTTGATTTTAAAGCATCAATTACAGTATTACCCGTAATGAATATTGCTTTTTCATCAATATTTTCTTTTAAAAGATTTTCTTTATTTGCAATAGTTGGCGAAAAGTGCAAATCTGCAATAGCACCTGTTAAGCGTCTGTTCATCTCCTCAGGATACGGAGAATATTTATCATAAGTTCTAAGACCTGCTTCTACATGACCTACTTTTGCCTGATTATAAAAAGATGCAAGAGCACCTACAAAAGTTGTACTTGTATCACCATGAACAAGTACAATATCAGGTTTTGCTTCGTCAATAACCTTATATAATCCTTCAAGCGCATTTGTTGTGATAGACAAAAGTGTTTGTCTGTCTTTCATAATATTTAAATCATAATCAGGAGTAATGTCAAAAATTTCTAAAACCTGATCAAGCATTTGTCTGTGCTGAGCAGTTACTGCAACGATTGATTTGATATTTTCGTTTTTTTCAAGTTCTTTAACAAGCGGAGCCATTTTTATTGCTTCCGGTCTTGTTCCGAATACTGTCATAACTTTAATCATTATTATTCTCCTCGTTTTCGTCATTAATTGTGTTTTGTTTTAATGTCTTTTCGCGGTGCATTGTAAGATATATACTAAATGCAATCACAACAAGCACAGAAATTACAATCCATATTGCCTGCTGTGCGCCTTTTTCTACCATTACAACAGCAGTAAGCCCCAAAAGTGTACTTAAAACATATAAAATTGCAACCGCCTGTTTCTGAGAAAACCCCATATCCATAAGCTTATGATGAAGATGACCTCTGTCGGGTGCCATAACGGGTTTCTTATTCCATAGTCTTCTTATAATAGCAAAAAGAGTATCAAAAATAGGAAGACCAAGTACTAAAAACGGTGCTACAAAAGATATTATAAGATATCCTTTAAAAAGCCCCTGAATACATATTACAGAAAGCATAAATCCCAAAAACTGCGCACCTGTATCACCCATAAATATTTTTGCAGGATTAAAATTAAACGGCAAAAATCCAACACATGCTCCTGCAAGTGCCGCAGAAAGTATTGCAACAGTTGGCTCCCGCATAAGAATTGCTATAAAGAAAAGAGAAAATGTTGCAATTGAAGAAACACCTGCCGCAAGACCATCAAGACCATCTATTAAGTTTACTGCATTTGTAACTGCAATAATCCATATAACTGTTACAGGTATGCTTGCCCATTTTAAAGGGAATATTCCACCAGGAACCAAAAAATCAGGAACACTTAAATAACGTATCTGAACTCCGTTTAAAGCAACAATCAGCGCCGCGAGAAGCTGAAAAATAAGTTTTTTGCTTGCTTTAAGCTCAACTGTATCGTCAACAATTCCCATTGCAACTATTATTATTGAGCCAAGAAGTATTCCTCTTAAAGCCTCATCCAAAGGTCTGTAAAAGCAAAGTATACTTATAAAAGCACCATAAAAAATTGCAAGTCCGCCAATAAGTGGTGTACTCTTTTTGTGGATACGCCTTTTTCCGTCAGGAACATCAACCGCACCCATTTTAAATGCCATCTTACGCACAAGCGGAGTAGATACAAACGACAAACCAAACGCAAGTGAAAAACATAATATCAAGCTTAAAATACTCATTATAATATCCGCCTTTATTGTTTAAAATTTTCTGTCAACAAAACCTACTCTTCTGTGTACTTTTGAAAGCGTTCTTCTTGCAAGGCTCTGAGCAATTTTTGCACCATTTGTATAAATTTGTTCTATATATGCCTTATCTTTTATAAGTTCATCATATCTTTGCTGAATAGGTTTAAGCTCTTCAATAATTGCCTCTGCAACAGCCATTTTAAAATCACCATATCCCTTACCATCAAATTCAGCTTCGATTTCTTCATTTGATTTTTTGGTAATTGCACTGTAAATTGTTATAAGGTTGTTTATTCCGTCGTGACCTTCACGTACCTTTATAAGATTATCAGAGTCTGTTACGGCTCTTTTTATTTTTCTTACAACAGCATCTGGACGGTCTAAAATAGAAATAAATCCGTTTTCGTTAGGATCTGATTTAGACATTTTTGATGTCGGCTCCTGAAGGCTCATAATTCTTGCGCCTGCTTTTGGCATAAATCCTTCTGGAACAGTAAATGTATCACCATATATGCCATTAAATCTTATTGCAATATCTCTTGCAAGTTCAAGATGCTGCTTCTGGTCATTACCAACAGGCACAAGGTCTGTCTGATAAAGAAGTATATCTGCCGCCATTAAAACAGGATAGGTAAATAATCCTGCATTTATATTATCCGCATGCTTTGAGCTTTTATCCTTAAACTGTGTCATTCTTGAAAGTTCACCCATATAGGTATAACAGTTTAAAATCCACGAAAGCTCTGCGTGCTGTGGAACATGGGACTGGAAAAACACAAGATTGTCTTCGCCATTTATTCCGCATGCCAAATACTGCACCAAAAAATCAACACATCTTTTTCTAAGCTGAACAGGGTCTTGTCTTACAGTTATAGAATGAAGGTCTACAACTGAAAAAAGACAGTTATAATCATTTTGAAGCTCAACCCAGTTTTTTAATGCTCCTATATAGTTACCAAGTGTAATACAGCCCGTAGGCTGAATACCACTGAATATTACTTTTTTCTTTTCGTTTTCCATTGCTATTTAAAACTCCTTGAATTTAGAATATTTTTTAAACGTATTCTTTTAAAACATCGCCAAGAATTTTCATACCTTCTTCGATCTTTTCATTCGAAACAGTTGTATAATTTAGTCTGAAGCAGTTTGATGGAGCATCAATATCTGCCATACAAGTTCTGCCTGGAACAAATGCAACTTTCTTTTCAACACATTTTTCAAAAATAACACCTGTATCAATACCTTTTGGCATTTCGCACCATAAAAAGATACCGCCATCGGGATTTGTAACCTTAATGCAATCGGGAAAATATTTTTTTGCACATTCTATCATAAGAGCACATTTTTCACCGCAAACCTTACTTGCTTTTTTAATGTGCGCATCAAAATCATACTGTTTTATAAATTCACAAACCATCATCTGCATCATAAGTGTTGTATGAACATCATTAACCTGTTTTACAACAACTACTCTGTCCATAATATCTTTATGGCATGTTAAAAATCCTACTCTTATTCCGGGAGCAAGAGTTTTTGAGAATGATCCTACATAAATAACTCTGCCTTCATCGTCAAAAGATTTTATTGTAGCAACATCTTCACCTTTAAATCTTAATTCACCATAAGGGTTATCTTCCAAAATAAGACAATCATATTTTTTTGCAATTTCCAAAAGTTTTTTTCTTTTTTCAATGCTTAATGTTATACCTGTAGGATTCTGGAATGTAGGAATTGTATAGATAAATTTAATGTTTCTATTCTCTTTTAAAAGTTCTTCTACTTTATCTGTATTGATTCCGTCTTCTTCAACCTCAACATCATAAAGCTTTGCATTATATGAACGGAAAGAATTAAGCGAACCTATAAAGCTTGGCGCTTCAACAATTACACCATCACCTTCGTTTAAAAGTGCTTTACCAACAAGGTCAATTGCCTGCTGCGCACCTGTTGTAATAATTGTCTGGTCAAATTCTTTTCCGACACCGATTTTTTTATTCCTTTCTTCTACAATTTCAATAAGCGGAGCATAACCTTCTGTTATACCATAAACAAGCCCTTTTGCACCGCCCTCTTCCATTATTTTTTTTGTTATTTCACCAAATTCTTTTGCAGGGAAAAGTTCGGGTGAAGGAATACCACCTGCAAATGAAATAACATCGCTTTTTCCTACCATTTTAAAAATTTCTCTTATTGCAGATGCTTTTAAAGATGTAACTCTATTAGCAAGTTTGTTTGAAATATCCATTATTTATCATACCTCCGCAGTTAATTTTTTAACAATATTTTACTGTTTTTTTTGATAACAGGAAATATATGCATTATTATGAAATATATACCCAATTAGTATAGCATAAAGTAATAGAAAAATCAACATTTTTATGTTTTGAAATTTTTTCATTTTCCAATATTTTTGATATATGAACATTGACAGATTTTGACATATTTTTTCACTTTTTTATATTGCATATCTACCAAAAGGAACATAGTTTATATGGTACTTTTCAACAATCTTTTTGCTCTAACACATCCATTTCTTGACATTTTAGCCAACACAAGATATAATCAATTTATACATATTCCCAGACGAAGGAGAACGGATGTTATGAACATTACAAGTATTAAAATTAAAAAATTTGCTACAGAGGGCAAAATGCGTGCAATCGCATCAATCACAATTGATGATTGCTTTGCTATTCACGATGTAAAGGTTATTGAAAACAATGACAAAGTTTTTGTTGCAATGCCTAACAAAAGATTGAAAGACGGTACATTTAAAGATGTTGCCCATCCTATCAACATTGAAACAAGAAAAATGATAGAAGATGCTGTAATTGAAGCATACAACAATGCTGAAGAGGAAGAGTAAATTTTAAAGCATATTTAGCAAGCTGGTTAATTCAGCTTGCTTTTTTGTTTGTAAAATTACATATCAAAAAACCGTCTTAACTAAAAAAGTTAAGACGGTTTTTATTAATAACCTACTTCTTCGCCAACAATAATAACTTTTATTCTGTTTTTAATTCGTTGATATGATGAAATACAATAATTTGCACAAATTCTGTCTTCGCTGCTACAACCATCAAAAGGTTTTTCACAACCGGATGAAGCTTTTACACATTCACCTTTTAAATTACAATATGTTTCACAAGAGAGCCTTTTTGTGTTTTTTGGTGCAGCCACTTTTTTAACTCTTTTAACAGCTTCATCAAAGCTTTCAACAATTTTATTTTTTCCTGCGACTATAATAACCGATTTTGGTCCAAACATTATAGCTGCAACTCTGTTTGCATTTCCATCAACATTATAAAGCTCACCGCTTTTTATAATGGCATTACTGCTTGCAAGATAAGCATCTGCAAAAAAGCTGTCCCTGAAAATTTTTTCTATATCTTGTCTTTCCAAACCTACTTCGTATCGGTCAAGAAAGTTATAATCGCCACATCTTAAAAGTTCTAAAACATTGCACTCATTTAATGTAACAGAACCACCGACACTTACTGTATCACCCTTTTGCAAAAGCGATTTTACAAGGGGTACAACCTCTTCTTTAGTATCAACATAAAAGGCATCCATATTGTTCTTTTTTAAGTTTTCTATGGTTTCTTTTATTAAAGTATCCATTTTATAAGCCTCTCTTTTTACGAAATTCTATTACTTTTCGGATTAACAATATCACGCCATTCAAGGTCGCCGCGTTCCATACCTCTTACCAAAACCTCAGCAGTTGCAACATTTGTTGCAAGTGGAATGTTATGAACATCGCAAAGACGCAAGAGTGCGTTTACATCAGGCTCATGAGGCTGTGCAGTTAAAGGATCTCTGAAAAACAATACAAGGTCTATTTCATTATAAGCAATTCGTGCGCCTATTTGCTGATCTCCGCCCTGTGGTCCTGATAAAAATCTATGTACATCAAGTCCTGTTGCATCAATAATAAGAGAGCCTGTTGTACCAGTTGCAACAAGATTGTGTTGAGCCAAAATTCCCTTGTAAGCAATGCAGAACTGAACCATTAATTCTTTTTTCTTATCGTGTGCTATAAGCGCAATGTTCATTATACCATTCTCCTTTATATATTTTGTTTTTTCGTTTTCATATGTCTATAAAAATTTTTTCATTTTCCTTTTATTATCAAAATCTATTACAGGAATATGCTCACCCTGGATTCGTTTTACTATATTTCTAAGTGCCTCGCCAGATAACGATTTTTCGTTAGTTACAACTGATTTTGATTTAACATTTGCTGTAACAAGTTTTAAATCCTCGGGAATAACACCCAACAAATTTACTCTTAAGTAATCTAAAACCTCATCAACATAAGGCAATTCTTTTCCCATAAGTTTTGGATATATTTTATTTACAACAAGCTTTATATCATCTTTTCCAAATTCATAAAGTCTTTCAATAGCCCTGTCAGCATCACGCATTGCACTAAGATCAGGCGTTGTCACTACAATTGCCTTATCTGCTGGCGCACATGCAATTTCAAAACCATAATCCACACCTGCCGGACAATCTATTATAACATAATCAAAAATACTTTTTAAATCCTCACAAAGCTTTATCATTTTTTCTTTTGTTATATCTTCACAGCTTTTTGTTTGTGCAGCCGGAAGTATCGCAAGACCTTTTTGATTTTTATTCACAACAACAGCTTGTTTCAAATCACAATCACCATTTATTAAATCAACAATATCATAAACAATTTCGTTTTCTAATCCTACCGCTATGTCAAGATTTCGAAGGCCTATATCGGTATCTATTAAAATAACAGATTTGCCGCTGAGCGAAAGCCCTATACCTATGTTGGCTGCAACGGTTGTTTTACCAACACCGCCTTTTCCAGATGTTACAACGTAAACCTCGCCCATTTTTTCACCTCCACATCAAACATTATAATTTTATCATATTTTACCAAAAATGTCTACTAAAATTTTAATTTTTTGTAATATTACTCTTGGGAAACATTAAAATACTCTGTAAGTACTGCTTTTGCTATTGGAATAGTACTGCTGCCTGAGCCTGCGGCTTCTACAACAACTGCAATTGCAATTTCAGGATTTTTATATGGTGCATAACATACAAACACACCGTTTGCATTTTTGGTTCCAACCTGAGCAGAACCTGTTTTGCAGCAAACCTCAATTGGAAAGTCCTCAAAATATGCCTTTGCAGTTCCTTCCGACGCAACAAGGCGCATTCCCTTTGTTATTGCGTCATAAGCATCTTTTTGAATTTCCACGGTGCTCAACACTTCTTTTTTTGTTTCATAAACAATTTGCCCGGTTTTATAATCTTTTACATTCTTCAAAAGATGTGCACGATATCTTACACCACCATTTGCTATTGTAGAAGTATAACTTGCAAGCTGAATTGGTGTAAACAGGTTAAAAGACTGTCCGATTGCACATTGCACAGTATCTCCCGGATACCATTGTGTTTTAAAAATTTTCTCTTTATACTCAGGCGTTGCAAGATTACCTTTTGATTCACCTGAAATTTCTATTCCGGTAAGTTCGGCAATACCAAATTTTTCTCCACATTTTACAATTTCTTCTATACCCATCTGATTGCCAATTGTATAATAAAAATAGTTACACGAATCCCTAAGTGCCTCTGAAACATTTATATTTTCATGTGTTTTATGGCTTTCTGTCCATACCCAACAATTAAATTTCTGTCCTTTAAGTTCGAAAACACCCTGATCAAAAATTTTTGTTTCAGGTGTTATATATCCACCCTCCAAAGCCGCAACACTTGTAAGCATCTTAAAAGTTGAGCCAGGCTCATATACGCCACCTATTGCCCTGTTAAACATTGGTTTTCTCGGGTCTGATATAAGCTTATTGTAATCCTTATCAAAGGTTGCAAGACTATATGTAGGATAATTAGCAATAGCAAGTATTTCACCGCTGTTTACATCAAGAGCCACAACGCTTCCTGCACCAGCAGAATCAATACCAGAAATTACATTTCTAAGTGCATTTTCTGCAACTTTTTGCAAATCCATATCAATTGTTAAGGTGGCATTATTACCAGGTATCGGGTCTACATTTTCGCTGGATAAATCTTTTTTATCAATTGCTCTTTCAACAATTTTTTTACCGTCTTTCCCCCTGATATAGCGTTCAAGATATTTTTCCATTCCATCTTTTCCAATTATTGCATTCATAGAATAGTCTTCATCTTTCATTGCTTCATATTCTTCTTTGTAAATAATACCTACACGGCCTAATATATGCGAAGCAAGATTATCATCAGGATACATTCTTACCGGGCGCGTAACAATATTTACATTGGGGAATGAAAGTCTTTGTTCTTTTATAACAGTAACTGTATTAAGCGACACATTTGTTGCAATTGTAAATGGTGTTACCGAGCTGAAATTTCTAAGTTCCATTTCATATCTTACACCTGCAAGAATTCTTTTTTCATTCTCCTTAAAATTATCTCCGATGCTATATTTTTCAAAAAACTCATTCATTTTTTCGGATGCAGTAAGATTTTTTTCACCATTTTTATCCAAAGAAAACTTTTTGATATCAACACTTGAATTTTCTTTATATTCATAAGGATAATCAGTTACAGGAAGATTATCTGCATATTTTTCGTTATGATCATTTAAAACATTAATAACATTTAATATAGTTCTGTTTATACCCTCATTTGTTGAATCGGAGTTTTTTGTTATTTCAACAGCAAAACCAGTTGTATTGGTCACAAAAGCCCTTCCGTAACGATCAAGAATTTCTCCCCTTGGTGCAGAAACAACCTGTGTATTTAAAAGCCTGTTCTGTGCTTTTGTATAATATTCATCTCCGTTTATAATCTGCAAATCTACAAGACGGCAGATAATCATAAAAAAGAGGGCAAAAAACAAAGTAATTATAATAAACTGTTTATTGTAAAGTTTCTGTGTCAAAAAATCACTTCCTTTTTAAACGAAAGTGCACTATTTAATGCTTTTTTTGTTTTCACATATAAAAAATATCCAGCTATAGAAAAAATGGCATCTGAAACACACTGTAGAAATACTTTTATAAAACTTTTTAAATTTATATATTTTCCCCATATATAAAAATTCAGAGTCAAAAACAGAGCATTGTAAACTGCACTTATCAAAAATGTAAGAATAAATATGTAAACAAGTCTTTTATAAAAAAACCTATTTGATACAAAAGAAACAAAAACACCAAGATAGAGAAATATTATTGCGTTAAGACCTGTTTTATCTCCCACAATCCAATCAAGCATAAGACCTGCAACCACTCCAAAAAAAGCCGAATGCGGCACTTTGTTTACCGAAAAAAAGCAAACTGAAAAAACAAGAACCAAGTTTGGTATAACACCAAAAATCTTTATTCTTGTAAAAAATGTTGTCTGGAGTACTAAAAGTACAAAAAGATATAAATATTCTTTTATGATTTTCACTATATTTCCCCTACTTTTTTATAACAAAAACATGACCTATATCATATATCGGCACTCCGGTTTTAATAACCAGTTCTTTAGTCATACCGTCACTTGACGAAAGTATTCTTTCGACCTTACCTATATAAAGCCCTTCAGGATAAACTCCGCCATCTCCCGAAGTATAAATTTCGTCACCTTCAACAATACTCGATTCCTTTGGAATATACGGCATTAAGCACTCACCGTTCTGCATAAGATTTATATCACCCTGAACAACAGATTTATCTTTTGTTCGTTTACAAATTGCCGCTACTGAAGATGACGAATCAATAATGCCTGTAACCTTTGCCCAGTTTTTACCTGCCTCATACACATATCCTACTACACCATCATTTGTTACAACAACACTGTTTAAACCGACTCCATCATCTAATCCTTTATCAAGATTTAAAATACAATACCAGTTATTGAAATTTCGTGAAGTTACTTCACAGCTTATATAATCATAACCTGTATTTCTCTCTTTAAGTTCAAGTAATTTTCTTAATCTTTCATTCTCATTTCTTAAGTCGGACATATCCCTAAGGTCTGCATTAAGGTTAGATATTTCTTCTTTAAGTTCATTGTTTTTTCGCTCAAGATTTTTCATATCAATAAAATACTTAAAAAAGCTTTCGGTTGAATCAATAACCTTGACAACCATTTTCTGAATTGGCGTAATAACCATACCAAAAGCATCAGAAACAACCCCTGCGTTTTTAAACGGAAGGGTTGATATTGCCATTAAAACCACCAGAATAATTGTAAGTATTAAAATCAGTACTTTTGTTTTGTTTTTGAAAAATGTCATTTTTTTCTCCGTAAATTACTTAGTAACAATAAAAAGGTTATCTTTCTTGAGTAAGTCCAAATCGTCCAAAATCATTCCTGTTCCTATTGCTGTGCATTCTGACGGCATATCAGCAACAAAAACATTCATCCCTACTTCTTTTTTTATAAGAAGGTCTACTCCTTTTAAAAGTGCTCCTCCACCAGTTAAGGTTATTCCTCTTTCAATGATATCTGCACAAAGCTCAGGTGGAGTATCCTCTAAAACATCTTTTATTGCTTCAACAATAGTCATAAGCTGCTCTTTTATTGCATCTCTTATTTCACCCGCATTTATAACTACATTTTTAGGAAGTCCTGTCATATAGTCACTACCACTGACTTCCAAGGTCTCTTCATCGTTTACACTAAATGCAGAACCAAGAGAAATTTTAATTTTTTCTGCTGTTACATCGCCTATTATTAAAGAGTGTGCTCTTTTAATATACTTTTCTATTGCTGCGTCAAAATTTGAGCCTGCAACTTTTACTGTTTTCCCGCATACAATTCCGCCAAGAGAAATAACAGCAATCTCTGTTGTGCCACAGCCAATATCAACAACCATGCTTGCAATTGGTTCTGAAACCGGTAGCTGCGCGCCTATTGCTGCAGCCATGGGTTTTTCAACAACAAAAACCTCTCTTGCACCAGTATTTAAAAGCGCATCACGAATAACCTGTTTTTCAACCGCTGTAACATTTATAGGTACACATGCAACAACTCGAGATTTTACAAATGCTTTTTTAGAAAAAGCTTTTCTCACAAAGTTTTTAAGCATAGACTGTGCAGTTTCAAATTCAGCAATAACACCTTCTTTTATAGGACAAACTGAAAGAATAGCTGATGGAGTTTTTCCTATCATATCTTTAGCATCACTGCCAACAGCAAGTACAGACTTAAATTCTTTATCAATTGCAACAACCGAAGGCTCGTTTAAAACTATTCCTTTTGATTTTATATATATAAGTGTATTTGCACTGCCTATGTCAATACCAATATCATTTTTCATATATCTTTAGCCTTTCTTTATTTGGTAAAAATTTTATCATAGTATATCTTTTACAAAATTTCAAAGCAAAATTCCTCTTTTAAAATTTTTGCAAGTTTAAACGCACAAAGTCCTACAACATTAAAATAGTCACCATCTATTTTTTCAATAAATATGCTTCCCAACCCCTGAACAGCGTATGCACCCGCTTTATCCATAGGCTCTTTTGTTTTTACATAATTTATAATTTCTTCATCTGTAAGCTTTTTAAAATATACATCTGTTTTTTCATAGGTTGTCACAGCTTTTCCTGTATGCGAATTTACAACGCAAATTCCTGTATAAACGCTATGGCATCTGCCTGATAAAGATTTTAACATATTTATTGCATCTTCTTCATCTTTTGGTTTTCCAAGAATTTTATCATCAAGCACAACAATTGTATCTGCACCTATAACAAGTTTCTCCAAAACCATATTTTTGCATACAGAAAATGCTTTAATACTTGCAAGATTTCCCACATATAATTCGGGAGATAAATTTTTATCTACCGAATCTTCATCAGCATCTGACAAAACTATATCAAAATCTATATTTAAATTTTCCAAAATTTCTTTTCTTCTTGGTGATTTAGAAGCAAGAACAATTTTTTTCATTTTTATATTACTCCCACAAGATTTTTCTTATATTTTAATACATAGTTTGCTCCAAATCCGGTTGCAATACCGCTTATAACCGAAATTGGTGCAAGAAAACAAAAATATGTAAATATTGACATATCACTAACTAAAATTGCAGCAACTACTATCTGTGCTATATTATTGAAAAGTGCTCCTGTTACGCAAACACCTATTGGTGACACTTTATCTTTAAAAATCTTTAAAACAATAACCATTGCCACAACAGATAAAAACGCACCTGATACGCTGTACATAAGTGCATTTACACCGCTAAATAACAGTCCAGATAAAAATGCACGGACAATACTAACGAAAAGTGCATATTTTGCACCGTATAAATAAAGCACAATAACAGAAATTATATTTGCAAAACCTAATTTTCCACCGGGGATATGCGGCATGACAGGAATATAAGATTCAATCACCCCCAAAACAAATGCAACGGCAATAAATAGTGCAATTTTAATATTTCTTCTAATATGTGATTTCATCTATATCTTCACCGCCTCCCTCAATTTTTATAACAAGCCTGTGCGGAAGGCAAACAAGTGACTGATAACTTTTATTTATATAATCATCTCTTATTTCAGTTTTATCTTTACAATCACTTTCCAAGACTTTTACACCATTTTTCGTTATTTCAATAACATTTTCGCCAAGATTATTTATCGTCAATATTTCTTTTTCTTCAATATCCTTAAACACATACGAAGCATATTGTCTGCCGTTTACATATATAACCGCTTTTTCATTACCGTTATCCAAAGCAAAAAAAGCAATAAATATCGAAGTAATCCACATTAAAATTACAAATATAATTATTTTTATATCAGTCTTTGTAACTATCCTTTTCAAAATTTATACTCCTCTGAAATAATGTCCTCTTGTAAATTCAAAATTGCACTTACTACCACTTTTGTAAAGAGCAATAACATTTTTGATTTCATCCACATTCTCATCTGTAAAAGCAAAACGCAGATATTTTACTTTTGTATTTTTAAGTTCATTTAATTTATCAGCCATAAACAAAGGTGATGAATTAAAAATATGACTCGTACAGGTGAAAGAATCCTGCAAAACAGGAAACCTTTTTTTCATTCTGTCTTCAAGATATAAAAATTTATCTTCCCTGCAGCCACACTTACCAAAAGCACTTTTATAAATACACGCTTTTGTATTCATAACTTCTATTTTGCCATATACTAAAATTTCGCAATCAATGCTCTTTTTATTGCACTCAATCTGAGTAAGTGTAAGTTCATTTGAAAGCATAATAGCTTTTAGTCCATATTTTTTGTATTCATTCAAAGAAATTGAATTCGTTATATTAAGATTTGCCTCACCATATATTTCCTTGTTTTTGCAAAGCGGTATCTGTCCTATATTTGATATAGAAACTTTTTTGATATCAGATAAATTAATTTTTTCTTTTCTTATTACTTTTGGAAGCACGCAAACAATTTTTTGATTATTTTTTAATAACTCTTTATTTTTAATATAAAGGTTATACGGAACAAAAATTTTATCAAAAAATTCATTTTCCATAACATAATCAAGCTGCTCTTTTGTGCAAACTGAAGCAGTAAATTTATGCTCACCAAAACTATTTTTACAAAAACAGAATTCAAAATTTTTATATTCTTTTTTTCTGTTTGATAAAAGAATTTTATCTTCAAGCAAAATTACAGCTTGCCTTCTTATTTCATTCAAATCTTTTTTTGATACAAAAAGATTATCATCAATTTCACACTCAAATTCATCAAGACAAAAAGCAGTATCGCCAAGACGAGAAAACTGTGACTTTAAGCTGTCAAAATCAAGCGGAGCATTATTTGCACTCTGAGGTGTTACATTGGATAAATATTCTATGCAGTTATTTTCATTATCAAAAAGTCTAACAAAAATTTCTTTATTTTTCTTTACAGAAACAAAAGCATTTATTCTTGTTTTCCTCGCATCAAGCCTGGACATTTCCTCTGCTTTTTTCAAAACTTTGTTATCTATATTTTTATAAACCAAATCATTGTTTTTATCAAAATTAAGCATATTACGGTTTATGTTATTATCAAAATATGCTTTTGTAAAACCGCTGCGACTGAAAATATTTTCAAGCTCCATTAGTGTATCGTCAGATACACTTCCTCTTTTTACAGCATCAGAATATGCACCTGTTACAAGTGAAACGTATTCTTTATTTTTCATTCTTCCTTCAATTTTTAACGATTTAATGCCTATCTTTTTTAGTTGTTCTATTTCGTCTGCAAGACATAAATCCTTTGGTGAAAGAAGATACTTTGAATCTTTAAAAACTTTTTTGCCATCGTAATCAATTAAATTATAATTAAGTCGGCAAGGCTGTGCACAAGCTCCTCTGTTACCACTTCTTGAACCTATGATACTACTAAGTAGACATTGACCCGAATAGCATACGCAAAGGGCTCCATGAACAAACACCTCAAGCTCCGCATCGGTATTATCAGCTATATATTTTATTTCTTCAAAAGAAAGTTCTCTTGAAAGAACAACTCTTGAAAAGCCCATTTCCTTTGCAAGTTTTACACCTTCAAGTGATGAAATTGTCATTTGCGTACTTGCATGACAAGGAAAATCAGGAAAATAATCTTTCACAATCCTTAAAACAGCCAAATCCTGAATAATAAGCGCATCAACATTTGCCTCATAACAAAATTTTATAAATTCAAAAACTTCTTCAAGTTCATTGTCCATAACAAGAGTATTTAAAGTAACATAAACTTTAACATTTCTTAAATGGGCATATTTTACCGCATCTATTATTTCTTCGTTTGTAAAATTTTGTGCATTTTTTCGTGCACTGAAGGATTTTCCTCCAAGATATATTGCATCTGCACCATTGTTTACTGCAGCTTTAAACGTTTCAAAATCACCAGCAGGCGATAAAACTTCAATCTCTTTATTTTCCATTTTTAGCCAACTCTATTTTTAATCTTTGTATTTCGTCTTTAAGATACTCATTTTCTTTTTCACAAATGAGAGCTTTGCTTTTTAAATTGAAAGCCTCTTCTTTATATTTTTTTAAATCAAGAATTGTTTCATCTAAAAGAGCCTTATTTTTAAAAAGTTCATCTGTTACATTAACAGCAGTAAGTATGGCAAGCTTCGTTTCATTCAATTTTGGATCTTTCGCCCTGAAATCACGCATTTTTTTGTCAACATTATAGCAAACCTTTTGAATATATTCCTCACTTTCAACACCCGAAAACGAATAATCATGACCATAAATTCTAAAAGTTGCACTTGTTTTTTCACTCATATTAATCACCTCTTAAATATGAATTTTTATATTAATAATTATACAAAACCCCATTTTAGATATTGTCCATCTAATTATCGCATAAAACAAAAAAATTGTCAACTTAATAATCAGCTAAAAAAAGAAGTGTTATGTAAACTTATTTTTACTTATCCACACACTGTTGTTTATAAAAGTTGCCGTTTTTCCACATATTCACATAGTTATCCACAGTTTAACCACGCATTTTCGACACCTTTTTCATAATTATTTTGCAACCAAATTTTTTTATTTAAAAAAATACTTGAATTCTTTTTTAAAAAACTTTACAAAAACATTGATTTTTTTGTCGTTTAGGTGTATAATATTTTCGTATGATGTCATTTAGATAAATTCAAGATACATTTAAAGGAGGTTATCATTATGGCAACTGTTGATAAAAACACCATTATTGCCGATGTATTAAAAATTGACGCAGGAACTGCACCATTCTTTTTTGAAATCGGTATGCATTGTTTAGGATGCCCATCAGCATCAGGCGAAACAATTGAACAGGCTTGTATGGTTCACGGTGTTAATGCAGACGAGCTTATTGACAAAATCAACAATTATTTAAAAAATAAGTAAGGTTTTTAAAACCTTACTTTACATATTTTTAAGGAGGATTTACTATGCCGACAAAAGTAGTAATCGGCGCACAATGGGGCGACGAAGGTAAAGGTAAAATTGTAGATATATTAGCAGGTAGATCTGAAGTGGTTGTTCGTTCTCAGGGCGGTAACAACGCAGGTCATACCGTTGAAGCTAACGGTGTTCAGTATAAGCTTCATTTAACACCGTCAGGTATTATAAATAAAGGTACACTTTGTATCATAGGCAATGGTGTTGTTGTTGATCCTAAAGTTTTACTTGAAGAAATTGATATGCTTACCGAAAAAGGTGTTGATGTATCTGGTTTAAGACTTGATTTAAGAGCTCACCTTATTATGCCATATCACATTGTTCTTGACGGTCTTGCTGAAGAAGCAAAAGGAAAAAGCGATATTGGTACAACAAGACGTGGTATTGGACCTTGCTATATGGACAAAGCCGAAAGAATTGGTATTCGTGTATGCGACCTTATGAATGAACAAGTTTTTATAAATAAAGTCAAAGAAAATGTTATGATTAAAAACAAAATCATCGAAAAGGTTTATGAAGGAAAAGGCGTAAGCGCAGTTGAAATTATTGAAAATTATCTTGAATACGCAAAAAGATTAAAACAATATGTTGCAGACACATCTGTTCTTTTATTCAATGCTATTAAAGAAGGCAAAAAAGTATTGTTTGAAGGTGCACAGGGTACGCTTCTTGATATTGACCTTGGAACATATCCATTTGTTACATCATCTCACCCGGTATCTGGCGGTGTATGTGTTGGAACAGGTATTGGTCCTACTATGATTGATTCTTGCCTTGGTGTTGTAAAAGCATATACCACAAGAGTTGGTAAAGGCCCATTTCCAACCGAACTTTTTGACGAAGTCGGAAACGAAATAAGAGAAAGAGGAAATGAATACGGTACAGTTACAAAAAGGCCGAGAAGATGCGGATGGTTTGATGCTGTAATTGTTAAATTTGCGGTAAGAACAAGCGGTCTTACAGAGCTTTCTGTAAACAAAATCGATACACTTTCTGATTTAGGAAAATTAAAAATTTGTGTAGGATACAAAAAAGGCGACGAGGTTCTTGATGAATTCCCACCAAGTCTTGAAGAACTTGCTCTTTGCGAGCCAATTTATGAAGAGGTTGATGGTTGGGAAGGCGATATTTCTAATGTTACAAAGTACGAAGATCTGCCTGAAAATGCTAAAAAATATATTGAAAGAATCGAACAACTTTGCGGATGCAGAGTTTCAATGGTTGGTGTAGGTCCTAACAGAGCACAGAATTTAGAAAGATAATATTAAAGAGGTTTACCGATTGGTAAACCTCTTTTTTTATTATAATTTAAATTTAGCACACAAAGGATAATGATCAGATAAATAAATACCGTTACTTGTATCATTCCATATATCATAACCTGTAAAGTTTTCTTTTAAGTTATGAGAAATAAAAATATAATCTATTTTCATTCTCAGACCATCTTCTTTGTAAAAATCGTGAAACGTAATTCCAGAATCTTTCGTTACATCAAAAAGCTCTTTTGAAACAATCTTAATAGTTTCTTCATCTGGTTTTCCGTTAAAATCTCCGAGTAAAACAGAGTATGTCTCTCTCTTTTTCATATCAGCCATAATTCTTTGCATAACAAAAGTTACACCTTCAACGCGTGCACTTTCGCTTATATGATCAAGATGCACATTATAAATATTAAATACTTTTCCTGTTTTTTTATGTCTTATGCCGCTAACAACTAAAGTTCTTGGACACTCACTTTGATTTTCAAAACGAGAACCTGCAACATAAGGAGTTGGACTTAGCCAGATGGTTTCATAATCCAAAAGGTCAAAATCAGAAATTTTAATAGCTGTATATAATCCTTCTCCGTCATAATCAGCATTTCTGCCATGACCTAAAAACAAATAATCGCTAAACATTTTTTTCAAAATTGCAATACTTTCGGATATACATTCCTGAAAAGCTATTATATCGGGTTTTTCTTCATTTACCTTTTCCCATATAAGTCCCGCCCTATGAACAAAGCTGTTCTGAGCATCAACACCGTTCCAAACACAACGCAAATTAAATGTAACAATTTTTATATCTGATGTCATTTTTTCCTCCGCAAGTTTTATTGTTTATTCTCGGTTAATATTTCTTTTACAGATGCTGCAAGACCTGCAATTGACTGAATATTTGAAGGAACAATAATTTTTGTTGCCTTACCGTCAGCTGCTTTTTCAAAGCTTTCCAAAGATTTTAAAGCAATATATCCTTCACTTGGATTTGATTCGTTAATTTTTCTTATACCTTCAGCGATAGCAGTTTGAACTGTTAAAATTGCTTCTGCTTCACCTTCTGCCTCTTTAATAGCTGCCTGCTTTTTCGCCTCAGCACGAAGTATTGCAGATTCTTTTTCACCTTCTGCAAGAAGTATTGCAGATTTTTTCTCACCTTCTGCACGAAGAATTGCTTCTCTTCTTTCTCTTTCTGCTTTCATCTGCTTTTCCATTGCATCCTGTATTTCTCTTGGTGGAATAATATTTTTAAGCTCAACGCGGTTGATTTTAATTCCCCATGGGTCTGTTGCAATGTCAAGAATTGCTCTCATCTCGGTGTTGATTGTATCTCTTGATGTGAGTGTTTCATCAAGTTCTAAATCACCAATTATATTTCTTAATGTTGTTGCTGTTAAGTTTTCAATTGCCATCATTGGTCTTTCCACACCATAGGTATAAAGCTTAGGATCTGTTATCTGATAATATATAACTGTATCAATCTGCATAGTTACATTATCTTTTGTGATAACAGGTTGAGGTGGAAAATCAGCTACGTGTTCCTTTAAACTAACCCTTTTTGCAATTGTGTCAATAAACGGAATTTTAATATGAAACCCAACACCCCATGTTGTATGATATGCACCTAGTCTTTGAATAACATAAGCCTGCGCCTGAGGCACAATTTTCATATTAAGAATAACAAGTGCAATTACAAGAACGATAATTAAAGCAATACCTTCCATAAATCATTTCTCCTTTTTTATTTTTTAACAATTAATTTAACGCCTTCGATTTTTTCAATCGTTACAATCTCATCTTTTTCAATTATATCATCATTTATACTTCTTGCACTCCACAAATTACCATTAATTTCAACTTCGCCACTAGATTTTAAATTATTGATGTCTTTTGTTACAACAGCTTTTTTGCCGACAATAGCATCTAAATTTGTGCTTTCGGTATTCTTTATGGTTTTTTTAATCAAAGGACGCGCAAGAAACACACATATTGCACTAACAATCAAAAAAGCAAAAATTTGAGCTGTACTTGAAAATCCAATGTATGCAAATACAAGTGATGCAAGCGCACCTATAGCAAACCAAATGCTGATAAGCTGAATAGTTGTAAGTTCTAATACCGCAAATAAAACTATTGCTGCCATCCACAAAATTTTCATTTTAACACCCCATAAATAAATTACATTTATTTTGTATAAACTAATTCGTAATGCTCGCCATCTAAAAATTCGGCTTTGTCAACTCCGCTTGTCATAGATTCGTTATTTTTGGTAAATGCCCAGTAGCTTTTATCTATGTCATAATCTGCTTTGATACCGTTTACAACTTTAACATAAAGACCGTACTGTCCATTATCACCCGAAATAAGATTATGTTCGACTAAAGCCTCGCCTACTGTTTTTTTATTTGTGTTAATTGTAAATGTAACTGACTTTTCCAATGCAACAACTTTTACAAAAAGTGTTTTTTCGCCCATACCAAATTCAGTATCCTGCGTATATGTGGCATTTTTCCACAAATCATTTCCGCTCATATTATTTTTTGTTGGAATAAAAAATAAACAAGCAAGAACAACTATTGCTATAATTATAAAAACAGCATATTTTTTCATTATAACTCCCCCTTTTTATCAAACCACTAAAAACTTCTACACAAACAAAATTCAATTATTAAATTTATAAATTATTATATACAGACTGTATAATCCGGATTCTAATTCTTTTTAGTAATTGATTTTGTCAAGTTAGGGACAAAAAAATTATTTATATGTCCAATAATCATCACTACAAGGTTTAAATCCTGAACATACATCAAATAATGTACGACTTCGTTTTTTCATCTCTTCCTCATCTTGAATTATAAACAATACATCTTCTTTACATTTGGGTTCAAAATCATTTATACAAAAAATTTGATTATCTTGGTCTCCATAAGGACAAAAATTTCCGTATCTACAGGTATAACATGAGTGTATTTT
>SVJU01000022.1:0-12181 GCA_015068825.1 Oscillospiraceae bacterium
ACGGTTTTGGAGACCGGCATGTTACCATTACATCATACCCCTAAAGAGCGCCATATTAAGTTTTTATTATGCAGTATTTGCAACATAGGAACACGGCTTTGGAGACCACTGCTTTTCCAATTAAGCTATACTCATATATTAAAGCATATTCAATGTTGTTGTTTCAAATGTACCTTATCGATAAAAATCGATGTGTGGATGTGGCAGCATAGCTGAAAATTAGCATATATGTTTTTTGTGGTATAGTTTTTGCCACCCCCTCTATGGTATTAATCTTGTTTTTTGCTATATAAAAAAGATAAAATCACTTTTAAAATTTATAAATAATAACACCAAAGTTATAGATATTACCAAAATTATCGAAAGTAATGTATCTTAATATCTTCATAGCATAGAACAAACCAAAGATTTGAAAGGTAGGTTAAGAGAAACAAGCTTTTCATATCGTAAACAAGTATATTCAATTTTTAATTCATTCTTTGAATATTTACTAAAACGAAAATTAATATATGAAAAACCAATGGAATATATTGAAAGACCAATTTTAAAAGATGTAATTAAAAGAAAATATCTGGATTCATTTGATATTCATTTTTTGCTTGAATGCATTGATGACGGAGCAGGAAGTGATATGCAAAAAAACAGACAGAAAAACTGGAAACTTCGTGACAAAGCAATTATAGTGTTGCTTGCAATGACAGTGATGAGAGAAACAGCATTACTGGAAATTAATATAGAAGATATAGATTTTGATAATAAAACCATAAAAGTAATAGATAAAAGACATAAAACTCATATTTATAAAATGAATGAAACAATATATAATGCATCGATAGATTGGATTGATGACCGAAAAAAGAAGTTATCAGATAAAGAAATCGATGCACTTTTTATATCAAACAGAAAACAAAGACTTGGAACTAAAAGTTTGGTGGCTATTGTAGAAAAATATTCATTAGAAGGATTGGGGTATAAAATTTCAACACATAAATTACGAGCAGCTTTTTGTACAATATTATATAAACAAACAAAAGATATAGAATTTGTAAGACGTGCAGTAGGTAATAGCTTTATAGAAACAACACAAAGGTATGTTGTAGATGATGATAATGCAAAAGACGAGGCTGCTTTTATAATGGAAAAAATATTTGAAGATTTTAAAAATTAATAAATTTATAAAGCTGTTCGATTAATGTACCTGTTTTAAAGGGCTTTATAGCATTTGTTGAATAAGTTTTGATATGTTGATGATTCGAAAATTTGAAATTGAATTGTAGTTTTTGGATTTGTTATGGGATTTATCTGATACATGGTCCGATACGAGTGAAATTTCAAAACAAATATAAAAAAGGCTTTGTTATGCAGTTTTTTCGTGTTTTATCAATCAAAATAAACAATATTGCGGAAAATAACGATTTTAGTCAATTTGCAATGCTTAAAAAATAGTGTTAAATTGAATTCAGATAAATCAATAATTATAAATACATAAAACAGTACTGAATTAACTATGTAAGGTTGTATTTATATTAAGAAAAAATAAATGTAATGGTTTTAAGAATCGTATCGAATTAGATTATTATGAAATTTATTTATAAATAAGAAAAACATAAAATTCCAATAAATTAATTTAAATCAAAATATAAAAACTTAAATTCGCTCATAACCAATGTCAGTTCAATAATTCCTATCGTCATACCGACAAAAAATACAATAATGCAAGCCAAAAGCGTCGTCTTGCTCAAATGTATCAACATATATGTAAGGGTAAAAGCAATGATTATTCCAAAGAACAAATAATTTCAGTTTATAATTATGTTCTTTCTATTACTTAAAGACATCAAAGCTTTTGATATTCAAAAATATTATAACACAAAATTGGAAGAGGGTTTGTCGTCCAACTCAGTTATAAAACATCATGCTGTTATAAGATCGGCTTTGAAATATGCAGTTAAATCAAAATCAATAAAAGAAAATGTAGCGGATTTTGTAGAAAAACCACAAAAGGTAGAGAAGGAAGCCAATTATTACAGCAAAGAAGAGTTGAAAAAATTATTGCAAGTTTCAAAAGGAGACCCCATAGAAGTTCCAATATTATTAGCGATGAATTTGGGGCTAAGGTGTAGTGAAGTATTAGGTGTGAGATGGTCAAACATAGATTTTGATGAAAAAGTTATAAAAATTCATCATAAAGTAGTAAGAATATTTGATGATAATGGAAAACTAACTGTATCGGCTCAAAATAAAATGAAAAAAATGAGTTATTGAACGATGCCTGTTTCTGACGGTGTGATGGAAATATTAAAAAGAGCTAAAACCGAACAAGCCAAAAACATGTATATGTATTGAAATTGCTACAACTTAGATTATGCTTATTATGTGTGTGCAAATGAATTAGGCGAGTTATTTAAACCAGATTATATTACATCGAGATTTAAAAAGATCATTAAGAAAAACAAACTTAAACCATTAAATTTTCATGGACTTAGACATAGTTGCGCGACATTGCTTTTGAATTTGGATTATCAAATGAAAGACATCCAGGAATATTTAGGACATGCAGATTTTTCTACAACAGCAAAAACATATGCACATGTTGATTTTTCAAGAAAAAATGACATGTCAAATAGGATAGATGGAGTGTTGAAATTTTAATGTTTTTTTACAACTCATTAGAAATTCATTAGAAAAACGTAAAAATATGGCAATTCAATGCAAAAAAACAAATCCCACAAACCGCTTGGTTGTGGGATTTTTAGATGGTTGCGGGGGCCGGATTTGAACCAACGACCTTCGGGTTATGAGCCCGACGAGCTACCAGACTGCTCCACCCCGCGATATATAAATATTATATACAAAAATATGAAAAATATACATATTTTATAAATAAACACGATAATGGTGCCGGAGACCGGAATCGAACCGGTACGGGAAATTAATCCCACAGGATTTTAAGTCCTGGGCGTCTGCCAGTTCCGCCACTCCGGCGAATTTATCGTGCTCAATTATAATACCACATTTCATAGTACAATGTCAAGTGATTTTTTAATAAATTTTAAAATTTTTATTTTTCATGCTTAGTAATAAAATTTAATGTGATAAGATAAAATAAGTTGTGGTGTAAAATTTAATATAAAAATTCATTTATTAAGAAAAATGTTGAAAAAGAAATTGATTTGTAATATAATATAATGTAAAGCTTTGCAGGGAAGTGATTATTTGAAAAAGAAGGAGCATAAATATTTTTTAGCAGTCAATAAAAGAAGTGTTGCTATTTATGTTGTTTTGCGTTTTTTTGTTTCTTTAATTATGGTCCACCGTTTTTTAAGAGGCAATTACAACGAGGTTTTTATATGCCTTCTTACGCTCTTTCTGTTTTTCATTCCTGCTATTTTAGATAAAAGATTTAATATAAAGCTTCCTACAGCACTTGAAATTGTAATTATTGTTTTCATTTTCTGTGCAGAAATTTTAGGAGAGCTTCAGCATTTTTATACCACCTATAAGCATTGGGATACGATTCTTCATACAGTAAATGGTTTTTTGATGGCTGCAATTGGTTTTGCTATGATTGATATACTTAATCAAAGTCCAAAAATTCACCTTGATATGTCGCCCGTGTTTGTTGCGTTTGTTGCGTTTTGTTTTTCAATGACAATTGGCGTTGTGTGGGAATTTTTTGAATACTTTATGGATAATTGGCTTATTCTGGATATGCAAAAAGATTTTATAATAAGTGATTTTGCTTCAGTTGCCCTGCATCCTGAAAATTTAAATATACCTGTAAAGGTTACAGATATTTCAAAAACAATTATATATTATAATGAAAATGGTGCTCAGCTTAATACGGTTATAGATGGTGGATATCTTGATATTGGTATTATTGATACCATGAAAGATTTGTTTGTTAATTTTATTGGTGCTGTCATCTTTTCTTTAATTGGTGTTTTTTATGTCAAAACAAGAGGAAAATCAATAGTTGCACAGAGCTTTATTCCTCAACTTGATGAAGATGCACAAACTAAAAAAGGCGAAGAAATAAAAGAACTTTTAAAAAACAAATAAGATAGGATTTTGTTTATATGGTTAGTGAATACGAAAAAAGAATTTACGCTGATTATAAAACAGGTCTTTCAACTGAAGAAGTTATGGAAAGAAAGGCCAGGGGGCTTGTAAATTTAGAAGCACAGCCTCCTGATAAAACAATTGGTGAAATTATAAAATCGAATATATTTACATACTTTAATCTTGTATTTGCAATTTTGGCTTTTTTAATTTTTATAGTCGGCTCATATAAAGATTTAACTTTTTTTCCTGTTGTAGTTATTAATACGTTAATTGGTATTTATCAGGAAATCCGTTCAAAGAAAAAACTTGAAAAGTTAAAAATTTTGTCGGAACCAAAAGCTAAAGTTGTGCGTGATTTTAAGGAATATGAGGTTTCTGTTGCAAATCTTGTAAGAGATGATATTGTAGTTTTTTCAGCTGGAAACCAGATTTGTGCAGATGCAACAGTTATAGAAGGAAGCGCAAATTTAAACGAGGCTCTTGTTACAGGTGAGGCAGATGAAATAAAAAAGAATGTTGGTGATAAACTTTTGTCCGGTAGTTTTGTTGTGTCAGGCAAATGTTATGCCCGTCTTGATAGAGTTGGCAAAGATTCGTTTGTATCACGCCTTACAATAGAAGCAAAAAAGAAAAACAACAATCAGAAATCCGAAATGATGAAATCGCTTGATAATCTTGTTAAGTGGATTGGAATACTCATTATTCCAATTGGTCTACTTATGTTGGTTAATCAGATTGTAGTTGTTGGTTCAGATTATAAAACAAGTATTGTTTCTACTGTTGGGGCGTTGGTTGGTATGATACCCGAAGGATTATATCTTTTAACAACGGTTGCACTTGTTGTAAGTGTTATGCGTCTTGCCAAAAAGAAAACACTTGTTCATGAAATGAGTTGTATTGAATCTCTTGCAAGAGTAAATGTTTTGTGTGTTGATAAAACAGGAACAATCACAGAAGACAAAATGGATTTTTATGAAATAAAAAAACTTGATTTTGAACTTGATGACCAAAAACTTGAGAGCATGTTGTGTGATTTTGTTTATAATATGGATAATGACAATGCCACAATGATTGCTTTGAAAGAGCGTTTTTATTCATCTGATGCTAAAAAAGCGGACAAGGTTATGCCATTTAGTTCTGCATCAAAATTCAGCGCTGTTTCTTTTTTGGACACAAGTTATGTTCTTGGAGCGCCTGATGTTCTTTTAAAAGATAATTATACTCTTGTAAAAGAAGATGTTGAATGTTATACTGATAAGGGGTATCGTGTTCTTTTGTTTGGAGAATATGTTGATGAATTATCAAATGATTTATCGAACGATAAAATTGTACCTGTTGCACTTGTTGTTTTATCAAATAAAATAAGAGAAAATGCACCTGAAACTTTTAAATATTTTAAAGCTCAAAAAGTTAAAATAAAAGTTATTTCAGGTGATAATCCCAAAACTGTTTCAGAGGTTGCAAAAAATGCCGGTATTGACGGAGCAGAGTATTATATTGATACAAATGAACTTGAAACAGATGACGAATTCAGGGAAGCGGTAAAAAAATATACGGTTTTTGGTAGGGTAACACCCGAAAAGAAACGAAAAATCATTATAGCACTTAAAGAAAATAAAAACACAGTTGCTATGACAGGTGATGGAGTTAATGATGTATTAGCGCTTAAAGAGGCTGATTGTTCTATTGCTATGGCATCGGGTAGTGACATTGCCTGTAAGGTTGCACAACTGGTTTTATTAAATTCAGACTTTTTAGATATGCCGTATGTTGTAAAAGAAGGAAGAAGAGTTATAAATAATATAGAAAGAACTGCAGCTCTGTTTTTGGTAAAAAACATTTTTTCTTTTTTCTTTGCTCTTATAACAATTATATTTTCGGTAAATTATCCTGTAATGCCTTCTCAGCTTACATTGGTAAGTACAACAACAATTGGTATACCTGCGTTTTTTCTTGCGCTTATGCCAAATAATTCGCTTGTAAAAGGAAAGTTTATAAGAAATGTTATATATAAAGCATTTCCGGCGGGATTTACAAATATTTTCCTTGTAAGTTATCTTACAATGATGTCTTATTATGTTGGTATAGAGTTTAATCAGTTTTCTACAATGGTAACAATAATACTTGGAGTAGTGGGGCTTATAATGCTTTACCGAGTATGTAAACCGTTTAATCGTTTCAGAATGATTTTGTGGTTTTTTATGGCATTTATTTTCGCACTGGCGGCAATTGCTGTTCCACAAATGTTTTCACTTGTTAAACTTGAAACTCTGCCATTGATGTTGCTGGTGCTTTTTGCAGCACTTGTTCAGCCTTTTATGTATCTTGTTATTAATATATTGGAATTTTTTGAAAACAGAATAAAAATGTATAAGCTTAAAAAAGGAATTTAAATTTATAAATATTTTAGTAAAGGCGGTATAATAAAATGAGAGACGAAACAAAATGCTTACATTCGGGTTATACACCCAAGAATACTGAACCAAGAGTTGTGCCTATTTATCAGAGTACAACCTATGTGTTTGATTCTACAAAGGATATTGGCGATGTGTTTGACGAGCCTACAAAAGCACTTATATATTCAAGATTTGCAAACCCAACAGTTATGGCAGTTGAGCAAAAAATCTGCGAGCTTGAAGGCGGAGTAGGAGCAATGTGTACTTCATCAGGTCAGGCAGCGTCACTTATGTCAATTTTAAATATCTGCAAAGCAGGTGACAGTTTTATAAGTTCATCAAAAATTTATGGTGGAACAGTTAATCTTTTTGCTGTTACAATGCAAAAATATGGTATTGAATGTATTTTTGTTGATGACGATGCTGATGAAGAAACATTAAATAAAGCATTCAAAGAGAATACAAAAGCTGTATTTGGCGAAACAATTGCCAATCCTGCACTTAATGTGTTGGATATTGAAAAATTCGCCCGTGTTGCCCACAATCATAATGTTCCATTGATTATTGACAATACATTTGCTACTCCAATACTTTGTAAACCGTTTGAGTTTGGTGCAGATATTGTTATTCACTCCACATCAAAATATATGGATGGTCATGCACTTCAGGTTGGTGGTGTAATTGTTGACAGTGGTAATTTTGACTGGACAAATGGTAAATTCCCTGAATTTGTTGAGCCTGACGAATCGTATCATGGTATTTCTTATGTTGAAACTTATGGAAAAGCAGCATATATAGTAAAAGCAAGAATGCAGCTTATGAGAGATTTTGGAGCATATCCTTCAGCAAATTCTGCTTTTCTTTTGAATTTAGGACTTGAAACAATGGCGCTCAGAATGAAAAGATATTGTGAAAATGCAATTAAGGTTGCAAAATTCTTTGAAAAGAGCGATAAAATTGAAGCGGTAACATATCCGGGACTTGAGAATGATAAAAACTATCCTCTTGCACAAAAATATCTTAAAGGTGCATCGGGAGTAGTTTCAATTATAGTAAAAGGCGGTAAAGAAAACGCAGTTAAGTTTATGGATAGTTTAGAGCTTGCTTCAAACGAAGTTCATGTTGCGGATATAAGAACCTGCGTACTTCATCCTGCGAGTGAAACACATCGTCAGCTTACTGATGAACAGCTTGTTGCAGCAGGTATAAATCCTGGTATGATAAGATTTTCTGTTGGACTTGAAAATATTGATGATATAATTGACGATATCAAAAAAGGTCTTGCAGCTATCGAATAAAAATAAAAAGACAGTCTTTAAAGACTGTCTTTTTTTGTTAGTTAAAGTCAAATATCGCTCTGTTATTTTCAAGTTTTAATACGGCAGAAAATTCTTTACCGGTTTTTTTAGAAACAAAGCCGTCTATTTTGTAGGTTCTTCCTGTTTCAAGAAGTTTTTTTACATTGGAAACAGAAATTACTCTGTCGCATATAATATTATTTATACCAAATTTGCATCCGACTTTGTATCCTGAACAGCCATAACCAAATCGTGTTCTCACAACTTCTTTCCGGCAAACAGGGCAAAGACCTACAACATCACCAATAAAGCCGTCATCGGTATCTTTTTCGGGAGGAACATTTTGCTTTTTGAAAACTTCGTTTATTTCGTTTTGAGCAATTTTTACACTGTCATTAACCTCAATTTCTCCTCTGAATACTTTTTTGAGTGCTTTGCCAAGCTCGCTTGTTTTGTATTTGTCCATACTTATATTCATTCTCACAAGCGATTCTATAAGATGCTCTCCGTTTGGAAGAATAGTATATACATCTTTTTTTAGCTGAATATATTCACTTTTTCTTGCATTATCAATAATTCCAGTTCTTGTTGCTTCTGTTCCAAGCTCCAAACCTTCAAAAATAGCTTTATAATCGTCTTCATCATTTTCGTCATTTGCTTTTTCATCTTTAAATGGATTTTTAAGATAATTATTAAGTGTTTCTATTGTATAGTGTTTTGGCGGAGTGGTTTCTTTTTCAATGGGTTCAAATTTTATATTGATTTCATCGCCTTTTTCAAGAGGTGGCAAAATTTTATCCTTTTTTGTGTAATCGTCAAATTTAGTCCAGCCTTTTTCTAAAATTATAGTTCCGGAAAGCTTGAATTCTTCTTCGTTATCACCAAGTACAATTTTTATTTCTGATTTTTGTATAGTACATTCTTCTGAGCAAAAAACGGCAACAAATCTTCTTAAAATTGTACTGTAAACGACAAATTCTTCTTCCGAAAGTGCCTCTTTTTTTGGAATTTTAAAAGTAGGGGTAAGTGCCGAATGTGATTCGATTTTTGAGTCATCGAAAATAGTTTTTTTGAATTTAAATTCAACAGGATACCCAATACTTTTTACAGTTTCTATTATTTTTTTAACTTTGTCCTGCTCAGCCGTTGCAAGATATTCTGAATTTGTTCTTGGATATGTTACATAACCTTTTTCGTAAAGTGACTGAACTATATCAAGACTTTTTTCCATTGGCATTTTATATTTTTTACCAAGAACATTCTGAAGTTTGGTAAGCGAAAATAACTTTGGTGGATTTAGTGAATCTTTTTTGCTTTTTTTATCTGTTACAACAGCTCTTTGGTTGTTATAATACCCGCAAAGTTCTTTTGCTTTGTCTAACGATGCTTTGTCAAATTTTTTCTTACTGGTAAGTTCTATTTTTTCGCCGTTAATTTCTTCTTTGCTCACAATGGCATAATAAATATCGGGAACAAAATTTTTAATTGCCATATCACGGTCGTAAATTGCTTTTACAATGGGTACAATAACTCTGCCTACACGAAGTAGCGTGCCGGTTTTAAGTGTAGCGTATCGTGTTAAATTCACGCCGTAGAGCCAATCTATGTATGTTCTTGCATATCCTTCGTTTGCAAGATTTTCATATTCCGATTCGTCTTTTAATTCACTAAGACCTTTTAAAATTGTTTCGTTTGTCTGGTCAGGAAGCCATAATCTTTTAAAACTTTTACCTGAAATGTTGGTTTTTTCAACGGCAATTCTTATAATTATTTCACCTTCTCTGTCCGAGTCGCCTGCGTTAACAATAGTGTCAACATCATTTCTTTCACAAAGGGTTTTAATTGTTTCAAATTGCCTTTGAACACCCAAATCAATCTTTTTGTCTTTATCTTTTTTTATTTCAAAAATAAACTTTTGTGGAAAACAAGGAAGGTTTTTAATTGTCCAGCGGTTTGTGCCGTCGGGTGAAGGAGAATATGTTTCTATATCGGCAAGTGAAAAAAGGTGACCAAAAGCCCAGGTCACAATATATCCGTTTCCTTCAAAATAATTTCCTTTTTTATTCATATTGCCGATTGCCGATACAATATTTCGTGCAAGCGACGGTTTTTCTGCAATTATTACAACCATTTTTTCAAATCCAATCGTAAAATGTAAATACTAATTAAAAAACAGATTTTCTTTTCTTAAAATCATTTCGTCAATTCGTTTTATGTATTCAGAAACCTCTTTAACATTAAAAGCTCTTTCAATTTGGTCACCAATAACCATTTTTGTTGATGCACCTGCACCAAGTGCAATGTTTGTCTGTACCTCCTGCATAATTGCAATGTTATATACACATTCATGATCAGGATTGCAAAATCCAATGTTTTCAAGATTACCTGTAGTGTTTTTCTGCCTGTAAATGTAGTAGGGGATTTTACCCATATTTTCAAGATAATCAATTGATAAATCAATCATTTTATTTGCCACAAGTGTATCAGCGTTTAGCATGTTGTATTTTTCTGCAAGATATGAGCCGTGTTTTATGCTCAGTGAATGAACTGTTACACTTTCAGGATTTAAGTTTTTTATTTTTTCCAAAGTGTATTCAAAATCATTAACAGATTCACCCGGAAGATTTGCAATAATATCTGTGTTTATATGGTTAAATCCTAAACTTCTTGCAAGATAAAACTTTTCTTCAGTTTCCTTTGCAGTGTGGTTTCTGCCAATGATTTTTAATGTTTTGTCATTGAATGTTTGAGGGTTTATACTTATTCTTTCAATATTGTTGTTTTTAATAACCATAAGCTTTTCTTTATCAATTGTATCTGGTCTGCCTGCTTCTACAGTAAACTCTTTTATTTTAGATAAATCAAATTCTTTATAGAGTGTGGTTATAAGTTTATCTAATTGGGATGCTGAAATTGAAGTAGGAGTACCACCGCCTATGTAAACTGAGTCTACAAATTTGTTAAGTCTTTTTAAAAGAATGGCAGTTTGTTTTATTTCTTTTTCAAGCGCCTTAAGATATGGCTCAACAAGTGTTTTTGAATATGCCAAAGATTGCGATATGAACGAGCAATACAGGCATCTGGTAGGGCAAAATGGAATGGAAATGTATAAAGATACCGAATTATCTCTTATATTTTTAATTACTCTGTTTTCAACTTTTGCAATTTTCTTTGCAAGTTCAATTTTCTTTTTATCTAAAAGATATTCTTCATTAAGTAGGGCTGTTATTTCGCTATCGTTTTTTCCTTCATCCATTAATTCTCTTACAAATTTGGATGGGCGGATTCCTGTTAAAATGCCCCATACTGGTTTTTCTCTATTCTCAAAAGCCTTCAAAAATGTTAAAAACAAACATTTTTTTATGTAATTTTTGCTGTATGAGTTTTGTTCTAATGTGTGTGAATATGTATTTAAGATATCTTTTTTATATTCGCAGTAAAAAATATGTTTGTTGTTTTTAACTTCATATGATACCAGAACATCATAAGATGAGTCAAAAACATATTCAAATTTTTCTAGTGGAATAAAAAGTCTTATGATGTCTCTTACAGCATAAGTTTCATCATTTTGTTTAAGTAAAATTTTCATAATATTAACTTACCTTATAAAAGGGTTATTTTTAATTTCATATCCAATTGTTGTTTCCTGACCGTGTCCGGGATAAACCTTTGTATCATCGTCTAAAACAAATAATCGTTTTTTTATTGAATTTATAATTGTGTCAAAATTACCGCCATAATAGTCGGTTCTGCCTATTGATAAATTGAAGAGTGTATCACCCGAAATTAAGATGTTGTCAGTATGAATACACATACTTCCGCGGTTGTGACCGGGGGTGTGAATAAATGTTAATGTGTTTTCACCAAGTGGAAGTATATCACCGTTTTTAACGGTAATATCTGCTTTTTTAAGAGGAGATTTTGCGTTGAAAAATGATGCCAGATTAAACACATCATTATTAAGAGCATCTTTGTCATCAAAATGAATTACAACCGATGCATTTGTATATTCATATACCTTGTCAAGCGCAAGTAAATGGTCAATATGTGCGTGAGTAATAATTATATACTTCACCTTAAGATTATAATTGTTTATTGTATCAATTATTTTAGTTTCTTCATCTGCAGGGTCTATAACTGCTGCCTCTTTTGTGTCAGGATCATAAAGTATATAACAGTTTGTATCAAGTGCACCAAGAGTAAGTTTAATTATCCGCATAATTTTCTCCTTTCTGATTTTAGTTTGTACTTCTTATAACATCAACAACATCTTTCACATTTTTTAGTTTGTTAATTACCTTGTCAATTTGCTCAATATTCGCAATTTCAAGGGTAATATCAAATATGGCAAGAGTATCTTTTGTTTTAGCACTGATTGCTTTAAGAGGTATTTTTGTTTCGTTGATAGCATTTGCAACTTCG
>SVJU01000022.1:12191-32711 GCA_015068825.1 Oscillospiraceae bacterium
TATACCGGCTCTGTCGTTTGCCTCGATTTTAAGGTTTGCGTTGAATGTGGAATTATCCTGCTTAGACCATTCAACCTCAATGAGACGTGCTTTTTCCTCTGCATCAGAATAAGCATTTGCAATATTTGGACAATCCTGTCTGTGAATTGAAACACCACGACCTCTTGTGATATATCCGATTATTTTATCACCGGGAACAGGGTTACAACAACGGGAATATCTTATTAAGCACGAGTCAAGACCAGATACAATAACACCGTCTTTAGCGTTTGATTTTTTTGTTTCTGAAATTTTTGGCGGTTGCGAAGAAAGCATTTGTGAAACAGTTGGAACTTCTGCTTTTGCACATCTTCTTTTTGCCTCATCTTTAAGCTTTGTAACGGCTTTAAGAGTAGGAAGACTTCCGTATCCGACTGCGCTGTATAAATCATCTAAAGAAGCAAAGCCATAGCGTTTAAAGATGGTTCTTAAATTTTCTTCACAAAGAATTTCAGCAGCTGAAAGACCCTGACGCTTGATTTCTTTTTCAATTTGTTCTTTTCCGCGTATAATGTTTTCTTCTCGTTTTTCCTTTTTAAACCACAGATTAATTTTGTTTCGCGCCTGACTTGTTTTAACAAATTTGAGCCAGTCGCGGCTTGGCCCGTGTATAGCAGTTGAAGTTGTAATTTCAACAATATCACCATTTTGAAGCTGATAATCAAGAGTTACAATTTTTCCGTTTACTCTGGCACCATTCATTTTATAGCCGATTGCACTGTGAATATTAAATGCAAAGTCAACAGGCGTTGCTCCCAAAGGAAAGCTTATTACATCGCCTTTTGGCGTAAATACAAATACCTGGTCTGTAAAAAGGTCAACTTTAAGAACACTTAAAAATTCTTCTTCATTATCCACATCTTTTTGAATTTCAAGAAGCTGTCTTATCCACGATAATTTTTGTTCGTCGTTTTTACTGTTTTCAGATACACCTTTGTATTTCCAGTGTGCAGCGATACCATTTTCGGCAATTTCGTGCATTTCTTTTGTTCGTATCTGAATTTCAAATGGGGTTCCGTTAGGTCCTATTACCGTTGTGTGAAGTGACTGATACATATTGGGCTTTGGCATTGCAATGTAATCTTTAAATCTTCCCGGCATAGGCTTATATAGTTCGTGAGCAAGACCTAAAGCAGTGTAACAGTCAGTTACACTGTTTGTAATAATTCGTACTGCAAACAAATCATATATCTGGTCAAGTGTTTTGTTCTGTGTAAACATTTTTCTGTATATGCTGTAAAAATGTTTTGGTCTTCCGTCAATTGTGCAATCAATGCCAATTTCTGTAAGTTTTGCTTTTAAATTGGTTTTAATTTGTGCAATAAAATCTTCTCTTTCGTGTCTTTTTTGATTTATGCCTTCTAAAATTTCGTGGTACGCAACAGGGTCAAGGTATTTTAAAGAATAATCCTCAAGCTCCCATTTTATTTTATACATACCAAGTCTGTGTGCAAGCGGAGCATAAATATTAAGTGTTTCTCTTGCTTTAATTCTTTGTTTTTCTTCAGGCATACTTATAAGTGTAGAAAGATTATGAAGTCTGTCGGCAAATTTTATTATAATAACTCTTATATCGTTTGCCATTGCAAGAAACATTTTTCTTAAATTTTCCATATGCCTTTCTTCAGAGGATGATATTTCAATTTTGTCAAGCTTTGTAACACCGTCAACAAGTTCTGCTATATTTGCACCGAAAAGATTTTTAATATCTTCTGTGGTGTATTCGGTGTCTTCAACAACATCGTGAAGCAGCGCAGCACAAACAGATTCAATATCAAGTTTAAGTTTTGCCACGGTTGTTGCAACATGAACAGGGTGCATAATATAAGGATATCCCGAAACTCTTGTCTGATTTTTGTGAGCTTCGTTTGCAAGATTGAATGCCTTGTAAATCAGCTCTAAATCCGCATTTGGAAAGTTTTGCTTTACGGCATTTATAAGTTCATCAATCACTTGTTGCATTATATCTCCTCCTTATAAGAATATGTGGTAAAATCGCAAGAATCGGAAAGATTGGTTTTTCCTTCAAATTCTTTTGATTTTGTTATTGTTATTTTATCGTCATCCGATATTTCAAAATTTATAATATCAAGCTGCATAAAAGTGTTTAATATTCTGTAAAGTTTTGCACCACCAAAAGAAAGTTTTTTTGCAATAATATCAACAGATACATTTTCAATCGGCTCATTTTTAATAAGGGTATAAAGCTTTTTTAAATCGTTTCGTGTAAAAAATATTTTTCTTGAAGGTCTTATATCTCGTATGATAAACTGTGCATAACTTTTAGAGTTAAAGTCATTCTGATTAATAATTCCGCAAATATCAACGTAATCGCCGATATTAAATAAATTTGTTTTATCCTTCAGGTTAAAAGCCGGGGCAGTAAAGCTTAATGTGCCGTCTGTAAGGGTTAAAAATGAATGAGGTTTTTCAAATATTTCTTTTTTTGATACTATTTTTAAATTTTTTATACAAAAAACAGCATTTGGATTTTTTGTTCCATAAGGTTCAAGTATTTTAAGTTTTTCGATGTTTTTTAAAGTAACATCTGATATAGATATTGTATCATCAATATTTATTGATGGGGTAAGAATATCATCAGTTAAAACCTCTTTTGCATATTCGTTGATATTTTTTCTGAAAATATCTATATTTTCTTCTTTAATGCTAAGACCTGCCGCAAGTGCGTGGCCACCATATTTTTCGATGTTTTCACTGCAATACTTTATTGCATCAAAAAGATTAAATCCTAAAATGCTTCTTCCTGAAGCTTTTCCTTCACCAAATTCGTCAACCGAAATGATAATACTCGGTTTGTAATATTTTTCCGTAATTTTTGAAGATGCAATTCCAATAACACCATGATGCCATCCTTTTGAAGAAACAACAATTATATCATCGTTAAAAAGTTCCTGCTCCGAAATTATTTTGTCCGCTTCGTTAAAGATTTTTAATTCTTCTTCTTTTCTTTTTATGTTTTCGTTTTCCAAAAATTCAGAAACTTCGCAGGCTTTTATATTATCATCACACAAAAGAAGTTCAACGCTTATGTCAGCACTTGAAAGCCTTCCTGCAGCATTAAGCCTTGGTGCTATGCCAAAACTTACAGATGAACTTGTAACGGAGTTTATGTCAATGCGGGCAGATTCAAATAAACTTAAAAGGCCTTTATTGTTGGTGTCTTTAAGTTTTTTTAGACCATATTTTGCAATAAATCGGTTTTCGCCGTTAAGCTCTACAAGATCGGCAACTGTACCTATTGCGGCGAATGCAATATAATAGTCAAAAATACTTTTTTCCATTTTAGAAAGTGCGCATACCAATTTAAAAGCAACTCCGGCACCGCAAAGAGATTTAAACGGATAGTTTTTGCTTACCTTAGGATTTATAACTGCAATACAATCAGGAAGTTCGCCTTCAGGTGGAATGTGATGGTCGGTTATAATAAGGTCAAGGCCTATTTCCTTGCAAAGCTTTGCTTCGTTTATTGCATTTATTCCCAAATCAACAGTAATAACAAGGTCGGCACCTTTTTCTTTTAAATTAATAAGAGCTCTTTCATTAAGACCATAACCATCACCTAAACGCGAAGGGATATAGTATGAAACCAATCCGCCAATTGAACGGATGTAGTGAACAAGAATATATGTGGAAGTAATTCCGTCAACATCATAATCACCATATATTATGATTGTTTTCATATTTTTTACAGCTTCATTTATTTTGTCAACAGCTTCTTTCATTCCGTCAAGAAGATAAGGGTCTATAAAAGAACTTTTATCAAGATTAACATAGCTTTTTATATTTTCTTTTTCTCTGTTAAGAACAGCCTTTGCAATAAATGGAGGCAGATCATAATCTTTTTGTAGCTTATATTGAAAATCAGAATCGCATTCTTTGAATATCCAGTTTTTTTCGTTAATCAAATTTTTAAACATATATTTATTAGCCAATCTTAAAATTTATTTTTCCAGGTTAAAATGGTATTAACATATTATACTACTTTTTTTGTATTTGTTCAAGATTTTTTTAATTAAATTACCGCAATAAAATAATAAAAATAGCAAAAAAATGAATTTTTTGTGAATTTATATTGAAAAGACTTGTTATTTTATCCAAATTGGTTGTATAATAAATATAATTATGGGGTGATAAAATGAGGCGAAATGAAAAAATTTTAAAGATAAAAGAAATATTTGATGTAGTTTATGCCGATGCAAAATGTTCTCTTGATTATACAACCGAGCATGAACTTTTGGTTGCAGTTGTATTATCTGCCCAATGTACTGATAACAGAGTAAATATTGTTACGAAAGATTTATTTAAAAAATATAAAAGTGTGAAAGATTTTGCTAAATCCGATATAGATGAGCTTGAAGAAATAGTAAGACCTTGCGGTTTTTATAAAACAAAGGCAAAAAATATAAGAGCGCTTTCGAATATTATTCTTGAAAAGTATAACGGAAATCTTCCTGATACAATGGAAGAACTTATCGCCCTTCCGGGAGTTGGGAGAAAAACAGCAAATCTTATTTTGGGTGATGTTTTTAAAAAACCGGCTCTTGTTATCGATACCCATGCAATTCGTCTTACGGGCAGGATAGGACTTACAAAAGAAACTGACCCTGTAAAAATAGAATTTGATTTAAAAAAGTTTGTTCCTGACGATTATTCAATAAATTTTTGTCATCAGCTTGTATATCATGGAAGAGCTATATGTAATGCACGAAGTCCAAAGTGCGAGATTTGTCCTATAACGCATCTTTGTAAGTATTATGATGACAGGAGGAAAAACAAAAATGGAAAGTCAAAATAGAATTTTAGTTGTTGATGATGATAAAAATATTTGTGAACTGATAAGACTTTATCTTGAAAAAGAGGGATTTAAAGTAGAAGTTGCAAATGATGGTTTAAAAGCACTTGAAATTTTTTCTTCAAATCCGCCCGTTGCGGTTGTGCTCGATATTATGCTTCCTAAAATTGATGGTATTGAAGTGTTAAAAAGAATAAGAAAATCAAGTAATATTCCTGTCATAATGCTTACTGCAAAAGGAGAAGTTTTTGACAAGGTTTTAGGACTTGAACTTGGTGCGGATGATTATATTGTAAAACCATTTGACGCAAAGGAATTGATGGCAAGAATAAAGGCTGTTTTGAGACGCTTTGAGTCAAATGAAAGTTATGAAAAAGAAATTGTTTATCCGAATATAAAAATAAATCTCACCACATATGAACTTGTTTTAGGCGGTAAAAGTATTGATGTTCCGCCCAAAGAGCTCGAACTTTTGTATTTTTTAGCTTCACATCCTAACAGAGTTTTTACCCGTGATCAGCTTCTTGATGAAGTGTGGGGATATGATTATTTTGGTGATTCAAGAACAGTTGATGTGCATGTTAAAAGATTAAGAGAAAAACTTGATGGCTATGATGGATTGTGGCAGCTTAAAACTGTATGGAGAGTAGGTTATAAGTTTGAAGTGGCAAAATCGTAAAAAAGAAACGAGTATTTCAAAAAGGCTTTTGTTTGCAGGCTTCATTACGGTTGTAATAAGCTATATAATGGTTGCAGCTTTTTTGTTTGGTATGATATATTCTTCTTCAAAAGAGAGCAATCTTCGCGCAGTTGAAGACAAAAAACAGCTTCTTTTAAGTAATGCAAACAAAATATCTGAATATTCTTTAAATATTTTTAAAGGTGCGTGGACACCACAGATAAGAAATTATCAGCAGACACTTGAAATAATATCAGAAAGCACTGATACAGCAATTATAGTTTTTGATAAAACAGGGCAGATTATTACTGTTGCAGGTCTTGATTTTGATAAGTATATCGGCAGCTACCTTTCTGGCAACTATATAGAGGATATCTTAAAAAATGGCAAAGTAGTGAGTAATGAAGATGATATTGATGCATTTAAGCAGCAGGAAAATCTTCTTACATTGGGTGTGCCTGTAAAAGATACGCAAATTTATGGTGGAGTACTTATGTGCACAACTGCAAATGTTGTGAATAATAGCTATTCACGATTTTTCAAGCAGTTTGCAATTGCGGTAGGAATATCAATTGTTTTAACTTTTATACTGTTTTATTTTCTTTCGCGAAAAATTACAAAACCAATCAAAAAAATTGATGAAACCGTTACGGAATTTTCGAAAGGTAAATTTGATTTGCGTGTGGATTGTGATACAAATGACGAGCTTGAATCACTTTCAAAAAACATAAATAATATGGCAACAAGTATTGAAAATCTTGAAAAAATGCGTTCCTTATTTGTTTCGAATGTGTCACACGAATTAAGAACTCCTATGACATCAATAACGGGGTTTGTAGAAGGGATACTTGATGGTACAATTCCAAAAGAAAAGCAAGATGAGTATTTAAGCATTGTACTTGATGAATCAAAAAGACTTTCGCGTCTTGTAAATGAGCTTTTAAGTATTTCGCGTCTGGAGAGCGGAAACTTTAAAATTCAAAAAGAAAACTTTGATATATGTGAACTTGTAAGGCAAACTATAATTAAGTTTGAAACTCAGATTGTTAACAATGGTTTAAATGTTGAACTTGAAATTCCTTATGAAGAAGTTTTTGTTTATGCAGACTCCGACGCAATAACTCAGGTTCTTACAAATTTAATTGGAAATGCAATTAAATTCACAAACAAAGGAGGTATAATAAGAATAAAAATCTATTATGCAACTGATAAAATAAATGTTGAAGTATTTAATTTGGGCGAAGGAATAAATAAAGAAAAATTAAAATATATATGGGATAGGTTCTATAAGGCAGATGATTCAAGAAATTTAAATCCCGAAGGTTTGGGACTGGGACTTTATATTGTTAAAAGTATTCTTAACAAAAGTGATGAGAAAATTTTCGTTGACTCTGTTGAAGGTGAATATACCAAATTTACTTTTACTTTAACAAGTTCACAAAAAAATTAAATGTTAACATTTTATTCATAGTTTTTTAAAATTCATATTGTATTATATAAACATAAAAGATGCAAAAATACATTAAGGAGGAATCTTTATGGACGAATATAAATGGAATAATGATGATTATCAGAATGATGTAACATCTGATAGTTTTGAGGACACACAAAGTAATGATTGTTTCAGTACAGTTGTTGCTCCAAAGAAAAAAAGCAAGAAAAAAGTAGCAATGCCGGTATTTATTTTTACAGTTATATTTACTATGATTATTTCAATATCTGCATACGCACTTTTAGCACCTTCAGTAAGAGAACTTGTTGAAAATATTCAACAAAAATCAGGGACAGCAAAGCTTAACAGTGAAGAAAAAGAACTTTTGGAAAACATTGCAAATATAGCACCTGGTGTTGATAAATCTTCGGGAAAAGCAAAGCTTGAAATTCCTGATATTGCAGAAAAAGTTGGTCCTGCAGTTGTTGGTGTTGTAAACTTAACAAAATATTCAGGATATTCTTACAACAATCCTTTTGGTTTTTATTTTCAGCAGCCTGATATGCAAAATGTTCCTGAACAGGAAGTTGAACAGGGGAGCGGCTCAGGAATACTTATTTCAGCTGATGGGTATATAATTACAAATAATCATGTTGTAGAAGGAGCATCTTCTTTAAAAGTAATTTTAAATACAGGTGAAAAGTATGATGCAGTTTTAAAGGGTGCAGATGCAAGAACAGACCTTGCGCTTTTAAAAATTGAAGGAAATGGATTTCCTTTTGCAACACTTGGCGACAGTACTACATTAAGAGTAGGTGATTTAGCAGTTGCAATCGGTAATCCTTTAGGGCAGGAGCTTGCAGGTACTGTTACAGTTGGTTATATAAGTGCTCTTAACAGAACAATGACAATTGACAATAAACAGCTTACTTTAATTCAGACAGATGCTGCTATTAACCCTGGTAACAGCGGTGGTGCGCTTGTTAACTGTTATGGTGAAGTAATTGGTATAAATACTGCAAAGGTTTCATCATCTTCCTTGGAAGGTTTGGGATTTGCAATTCCTACCGCCGAAGCAAAACCGATTATTGAGGATTTAATTTCAAACGGTTATGTTAAAGGCAGACCTGTTATAGGTATTGCAGGCAGAGGAATTACTGCAAAAGAAGCTCAGGCTTATAATATGGTAGAGGGTGTATATGTATATTCAATGACAGAAAGCTCACCTGCATATATGTCAGGAATAAAAATTGGTGATATAATTGTAGAATGTAATGGAACAAAGGTTAAAACTGTTGACGAATTGAATGACATAAAAAACAAATTCAAGCCTAACGATACTTTAAGATTGAAATTATGGCGTTCAGGCTCTTATGTAAATGTTAATCTTATTTTAGGTGAAGAAGTTCCCGGAAACTGATGAAATTAAAAAACAAGGTACATTTTTGTATCTTGTTTTTTGTTTATGGCATCCGGTTATCTTGACTTTAAAAAATGATTTTGTTATAATGAGAAAAATTGTGTACATAATAATCAGACATTAAAAATTTTCGGAGGATAAACAAAATTATGAAAATAATTATTGTGGGGTGTGGAAAGGTTGGCCAAAAATTAGCTGAAAGGCTTAATCAGGAAAAAGAGCACAGCATAACAGCTGTTGATATAAGGTATGATGTAATACAGGATACAACAAACAGTTTTGATGTAATGGGTGTTGTAGGAAGTGGTACTAATATAGATACACTTAAGGAAGCTGGAATAGAAAATGCCGATATTTTAATTGCTGTTACAGGCTCAGATGAACTTAATCTTGTTGTTTGCCTTATGGCTAAAAAACTTGGCAAATGCCGTACAATTGCAAGAGTAAGAAAACCTGAATATAATAAAATGATACATCTGTTAAAAGAGGATTTATCACTTGCAATGGTAATAAATCCGGAAAGAACTGCTGCAAGTGAAATTGCACGAGTTCTTCGCTTTCCTTCGGCAATTCAGATAGATACTTTTGCAAAAGGAAGAATAGAAATTTTAAAATTTAAAATTCCGGAAAAATCTCCTCTTGATAATTTAAAGGTAGGGGATATTGTTGCAAAACTTAATTGCGATATACTTGTGTGTGGTGTTGAAAGAGGCGACGATGCTTTTATTCCCGGTGGTAATTTTATTTTAAAAAGTGGTGACCTTATAAGTATTGTATCTTCAATTCAAAACGGCGCATACTTTTTCAAAAAAATAGGCTTTAATACCAACAGAGTAAAAGATACAATGATAATAGGCGGTGGAGAAACAGGTTATTATCTTGCAAATCAGCTTATTGAAACAGGCATAAATGTAAAAATTATTGAGCAGGATGCTACGCGTTGTGACGAGCTTTGTCAGCTTCTTCCAAAGGCGACTATTATAAATGGCGATGGTACAGATAACCGACTTCTTCTTGAAGAAGGTATTGAAAGTGCTGAGTCGGTTGTGTCGCTTACAAATATAGACGAAGAAAATATTCTTCTTTCACTTTTTGCAAAAAGCAAATCCAATGCAAAAATTGTTACCAAAATTAACCGAATTGCTTATGATGAGGTTATTGATAAATTAGACCTTGATACAACAATATATCCTAAAAATATTACAGCAGAATATATCATACGATTTGTGCGTGCTAAAAACAATACAATTGGAAGTAATATTGAAACAATGCATCTTATTTTAGACGGAAAGGCTGAGGCATTGGAGTTTAGAATAAGCGAAAATTCACCTGTTTCAAATATCACTATCGAATCTCTTGAACTTAAAAAGAATATTCTTATTGCCTGCATAAACAGAAATGGTAAGATCATTATTCCAAGAGGTAAAGATATGATTTTACCAAATGATACGGTAATTGTTGTTACACTTAAATCAGGTTTTGCCGATATAAGCGATATATTGGAATAAAGGACTATAAATATGAATTATAAAATTATTAAACATGTAATAGGCTGGGTTTTAAAAATTGAATCTGTTTGTATGCTTTTGCCTTTTTTGTGTGCAATTATTTATGGTGAAAAAGATATGCTTTTTGTTTACTCAATATGTATGTTTATTTGTGCATTTTTTGGTTTCGGTCTGTCATTTAAAGCACCCGAGCGAAAATCAATGTATGCAAAAGAAGGTTTTATCATTGTGGCGCTTAGCTGGATTGTAATGAGTATTTTCGGTGCTTTGCCGTTTTATATTTCAAAACACATTCCAAGCTTTGTAGATGCGCTTTTTGAAACTGTATCAGGCTTTACAACAACAGGTGCTTCAATTTTAAAGGATGTTGAAGCGCTTCCTAAAAGCCATCTTTTATGGCGTAGCTTTACACATTGGCTTGGCGGAATGGGCGTATTGGTGTTTTTAGTTGCAATACTTCCTTTATCGGGTGGAGATAATTTTTATCTTATGAAAGCCGAAAGCCCTGGCCCTTCGGTAAGTAAGCTTGTTCCAAAGGTAAAGTCAACTGCAAAAATTCTTTACGGAATTTATATTGTAATGACCATTGTGCAAATTGTGCTTCTTGTTTTGGGGGATATGAATATATTTGATTCAATAACATTATCATTCGGAACAGCAGGAACTGGCGGATTTTCAACAAGAAATTCGGGAATTTCAGAATATTCTTCTTACTCACAAATTGTAATAACCATATTTATGCTTCTTTTTGGTGTGAATTTTTCGCTTTATTATCTTGTTCTTTTAGGAAAAGGAAATTCGGTATTAAAATCAGATGAATTAAGAGCATATACAGGAATAGTTTTGACTGCTATAATAATAATAAGTATAAATTGTTTTGGTATATTTGGAACATGGTTTGAAAGTATAAAACACAGTGCGTTTCAGGTTGCATCCATTATAACAACCACAGGTTATTCTACATGTGATTTTGATTTATGGCCTTCACTTTCAAAAACTGTGCTTGTCGCACTTATGTTTATAGGTGCTTGTGCAGGAAGCACAGGTGGCGGTATAAAGGTTTCCAGATTTATTATACTTGTAAAAAGCATAGCAAAAGAAATAAAAATTGCGGCTCATCCAAAAGCAATTCATAAAATTACAATGGACCAAAGACCTGTTGAACACGAAACTGTTCGTGCGGTCAACGTTTTCATGGCGGCATATCTCATTATTTTTGCGTTTTCTATTCTTATTATAAGTATAGATAATTTTGATTTTACAACCAATTTTACAGCCATTGCCGCAACAATAAATAATATTGGCCCTGGTCTTGCAAAAGTCGGTCCGGTGCAGAATTTTTCTATATTTTCGCCACTATCAAAAATTGTTCTTATTTTTGATATGCTTGTAGGAAGACTCGAAATATTTCCGCTGTTGATTTTGTTTTCACCATATACATGGAAAAAATAAACAATTAAAATTAAATTCAGCTGACAAAGATTAGTTTGAAAGGGAGTAATGCGATTATGTCTAAAAATATATGGAATGATATTGAAAAGACTAAAACAATGGAATTTTCAAAAGGTTATATAAAATATCTTGATTTGTCAAAAACAGAAAGACTTTGCACAAAGTATTCAATAAAGCTTGCAAAAGAAGCAGGATTTATTGAATATGATAAAAACATTAAATTAAAAGAAGGAGATAAGGTATATCTTGTAAACAGGGATAAAAGTGTTATCTTTGCCCATATCGGTAAAGATGATATATTAAACGGAATAAACATTGTTGCATCTCATATAGATAGCCCTCGTCTTGATTTAAAGCCAAATCCACTTTACGAGGATTTGGAACTTGCTATGGTAAAAACTCATTATTACGGCGGTATTAAAAAATATCAATGGACATCAATTCCACTTTCTTTAATTGGCACTGTTGTAAAGCAAAATGGTGAAAAAATTGATGTATCAATTGGTGAAGGTGAGGATGAAAGCGTATTTACAGTAACCGACCTTTTGCCGCATCTTGCAGCTGATCAGATGAAAAAAACAATGAGCGAGGCTTTTACAGGAGAAGATTTAAATGCACTTTTTGGTTCACTTCCATCTGATAATGAAGAAGAAAGTGTAAAAGATAATATCATAAAGCTAATAAAAGAAAAATATGACTTTGAAGAAGAAGATTTTGTAAGTGCTGAGCTTATGCTTGTACCAGCATTTAAAGCAAAAAATGTTGGGCTTGATTCATCTTTTGTTGGTGCATATGGTCAGGATGACAGAGTTTGTGCTTACACATCATTAAAAGCTATATTGGATTTGAAAAATCCTGATAAAACTTCGGTTTGCTATCTTGCCGATAAAGAAGAAATAGGCAGTATGGGTTCAACAGGTACAAAATCAAGATTTTTTGAAACATTTATTGCTCATCTTATAAAATCACAAAAAGGCGATTACAATGAGCTTTATTTAAAAGATACCTTTGCAAACTCAAAATGCTTATCTTGTGATGTAACAGTAGGATATGACCCAAATTATAAAAGTGTTTGTGAGGCAAATAACAGTGCTTATATGGGTGCAGGAATTTGTATCTGCAAATACACAGGTGCAAGAGGAAAAAGCGGCACATCCGATGCAAATGCCGAATTTGTTGCCGAAGTAAGAAAAATATTTAACAAAAATAATGTTAAATGGCAGATTGCCGAGCTTGGTAAGGTTGACCAGGGCGGCGGCGGAACCGTTGCGCAGTATATTGCAAATTTAAATATCGAAACTCTTGATTGCGGAGTTCCTATTCTTTCAATGCACGCACCATTTGAAATAGCTTCAAAAGCGGATATCTATATGGGTTATCTTGCTTATAAAGCATTTATGGAAAACTAAAAAATAACGGGTGAATTTTTTAAATTCACCCGTTTAATATTTTTATTTTGATTCATCAAGTATCATTTCACCGATTTTATAAACTGTTCCTGCGCCCATTGTAATTACAAGGTCGCCCTGTTTTGCATTTTTTATAATATAGTCTTTTATATCGCTAAATTCTTTAATATAAATGCTGCCATTTGTTTTATCTGCCAAATCTTTTGCACAAACTAAACCTGTATCCTTTTCCCTTGCAGCATAAATATCGGTAATAATAACATTATCTGCATAAGATAATGCTTTTGCAAAATCATCAAGAAGTGCTTTTGTTCTAGTATATGTGTGAGGTTGGAAAATGCACCACACATTGTTATATTTTGCATTTTTTGCAGCTTTTAAGGTTGCTTTTATTTCGGTTGGATGATGTGCATAGTCATCAACAACCATAAATCCAAAAGCTTCACCTTTTTTCTCAAAACGCCTTTTTGTACCGCCAAACGATAAAAGACCTTTTTTGATAAGCTCGGTATCAAATCCTAAATCATATCCACAGGCAAATGCGCAAAGTGCGTTATAAATATTGTGTTTTCCGTTTACACTAAGAGAAATTCTTGTTATACATTCACCATTATGATACACATCAAAGCTTGCACATCCGCTTTGGTCATATTCAATATTTTTTGCAACAAAATCTGCATCGTTAAGTCCGCAGGTGATAACCTTGCATTTTGCATGTTTTATTGTTTTTATCGTGTTGGGATTATCATTTGCAACAATAAGTGTTCCGTCATCAGGCAGAATTTTTGCAAAATCGCAGAATGTATCAACAATTTCGTCTAAATCTTTAAAATAATCAAGATGGTCTGCCTCAATGTTTAAAATTATGCCGATTTTAGGGAAAAACTCAAGAAAACTTCTGTGATACTCACATGCTTCTGTTAAAAAATAATCGCTGCGTCCAAGACGAAGATTTCCCGAAATTGCATTAAGTTCACCGCCAACTGTAACAGTAGGGTCTGCATCGTTTGCAAGAAGAATATGTGTTATCATTGAGGTTGTGGTTGTTTTTCCGTGCGTGCCTGATACCGCAATTGAAAGTGGATACTTTTTCATAATTTCGCCAAGAAGAACTGCACGCTCTATGGTTTTTATATTTTTTCTTCTTGCTTCCATTAATTCTTCGTTATCTTCCGAAATTGCCGCAGTATATACAACCAAATCAGGATTTTCTATATTTTCTTTCTTTTGTCCGATAGTAATTTTTGCACCTTGTTTTTCAAGCTCATCTGTAAGATGCGATTTTGTAACATCTGAGCCCGAAACCTTTTTGCCGTTATGTATGAGTATTTGTGCAAGTGAACTCATACTTATTCCGCCAATGCCTATAAAATGTATATGATTTTCTTTCATAATTAGAAAATTCATTCCCTTCAAAAAACATAAATTTACCAAAATATAACTCTTTTCTAATAGTATACAACAAAATTATAAAAAATAAAATACATTATTCAAAATTTATTGAAATTTTTTTGATTTGAGTATATAATAAATAATGGTGATTAATATGTCAGATTTCAAACTTTGTTCAGATTATAAGCCGATGGGCGACCAGATAAAAGCCATAAATGAGCTTACAGACGGCATTTTAAAGGGTAATAGAGGACAAACACTTTTGGGTGTTACAGGCTCGGGAAAAACCTTTACAATAGCAAATGTTATAAAAAATGTAAATAAACCAACACTGGTGCTTGCACATAACAAAACACTTGCGGCACAGCTTTGCAGTGAATTTAAAGAGTTTTTCCCCGAAAACGCGGTTGAATATTTTGTGTCTTATTACGATTATTATCAGCCTGAGGCATATATTCCAAGTACCGATACTTATATAGAAAAAGATTCGTCTATAAACGATGAAATAGATAAATTACGCCATAGTGCAACAGCATCACTTTTTGAAAGAAGAGATGTTATAATTGTTGCATCTGTTTCGTGTATTTATGGTCTTGGTGACCCCGAAGACTATAAAGACCTTATTGTTTCGGTAAGAGTTGGAAATATTATGGATAGAAATGCACTTTTAAGAAAGCTTGTTGATATTCAGTACACAAGAAATGATATTGATTTTTCGCGTGGTACATTCAGGGTAAAGGGCGATATTGTTGAGGTTTTCCCTGCCGCATCAAACGAAAAAGCTTTAAGAATTGAATTTTTTGGTGATGAAATAGAAAGAATTTGTGAAATAGATGTTTTAACTGGTGAAATTTTAGCCTTTCGTTCGTATGTTGCAATTTTTCCGGCATCACATTATGCAACAACACAAGAAAAAATGAAAAGAGCTATTATTACAATAGGCGATGAATTAACCGAAAGAGCTGCATATTTTAAAGAAAATGACAAGATTTTAGAAATGCAAAGACTTGTGCAAAGAACAAACTATGACCTTGAAATGATGCAGGAGGTGGGATTTTGTCAGGGAATAGAAAACTATTCTCGTCACATAAGTGGAAGAGCCCCTGGAACAAGACCATATACTCTTATGGATTATTTCCCTGATGATTTTCTGCTTGTAATAGATGAATCTCACGTAACAGTTCCTCAGGTAAGGGCAATGTACGCAGGAGACAGGGCTAGAAAAGATACACTTGTAGATTTTGGATTCAGACTTCCTTCTGCATATGATAACAGACCGCTTAATTTTTCAGAATTTGAAAATATGATAAATCAGGTTATATTTGTATCTGCAACACCTGCGCAGTATGAAAAAGATAATTCATCTAAAATTTGCGAGCAGGTTATAAGACCAACAGGGCTTTTAGACCCCGAAATTGTTGTAAAACCAATAAAAGGGCAAATTGATGACCTTATTGACGAAATAAACGAAGTAACCAATAAAAATCAAAGAGCACTTGTTACAACACTAACTAAAAAAATGGCAGAGAGTCTTACCGATTATTTAAAAGATGCAGGAATAAAGGTAAGGTATCTTCATTCTGATATTGATACAATTGAAAGAATGGAAATAATAAGAGATTTAAGACTTGGCGTGTTTGATGTTTTAGTTGGAATTAACCTTTTAAGAGAAGGACTTGATATTCCCGAAACATCACTTGTTGCAATACTTGATGCAGATAAAGAGGGCTTTCTTAGAAGCGAAACATCACTAATACAGACAATAGGCCGTGCCGCAAGAAATGTTGATGGCAAGGTTATTATGTATGCAGATACTATAACTCGTTCAATGCGCTTTGCAATAGACGAAACAAACCGAAGACGAAAAATTCAGGATGATTATAATAAAGAGAATAATATAACACCTAAAAGCATACAAAAAGATATTTACGATATTATTAAAACCTATACAACAGAAGAAATTAAAAAAGATACAGGAAAACAAGAAGAAAATATTTCAAAGGAAGACAGAATTACTGCACTTACATCACTTATGCAGAATGCGGCTAAAAATCTTGAATTTGAAAGAGCTGCTAAATACCGCGATGAAATAGAAAAACTGAAGAAACAGGTTTTTTAAGAAAGTGAGAAAACAAAATGGCAAAAAACGAAATAAAAATTTTAGGCGCAAGAGCGCATAATTTAAAAAATGTTGATATAACAATTCCAAGAGATAAATTTGTAGTTTTTACAGGGCTTTCGGGCTCTGGAAAATCATCTCTTGCTTTTGATACAATTTATGCGGAAGGTCAAAGAAGATATATAGAATCACTATCTTCTTACGCAAGACAGTTTTTAGGTCAGATGGACAAGCCTGATGTTGATTATATAGAAGGTCTTTCGCCTGCTATTTCAATCGACCAGAAAACAACAAGCAAAAATCCTCGTTCAACTGTTGGAACAGTAACTGAAATTTACGATTACTTAAGACTATTATTCGCAAGGATAGGTGTTCCGCATTGTCCTGAGTGTCACAAGGTAATAAAACAACAGTCTATTGATGAAATAATTGATAAAATATTAAGTTTTGAATTAGGAACAAAACTTCAGATTCTTGCGCCTGTTATAAGAGCAAAAAAAGGAGAGCATCAAAAGATTTTTGAAAGTGCTAAAAAAAGTGGTTATGTAAGAGTAAGAGTTGATGGCGAAACAAAAGATTTATACGAAGAAATAAAGCTTGAAAAAACAAAAAAACATTCTATCGAAATTGTCGTTGACAGAATCGTTTTAAAAGAAGATATAAATGCGCGTCTTACCGATTCTGTTGAAACAGCTCTAAAGCTTGGTGAAGGTCTTGTTATAGTAGATATTATCGGAAAAGAAGAAATTTTGTTCAGTCAGAATTATGCGTGTCCTGATTGCGGTATCTCTATTGAAGAAATGTCACCAAGAATGTTTTCGTTCAACTCACCTTTTGGTGCGTGTCCGACATGTAGTGGTCTTGGTGCGCTTACCGAATTTGACGAAGATTTAATAATTCCTGATAAATCTTTATCAATTTTGGAAGGGGCAATTAAAGCAATTGGATGGAAGGTAAGCGACCCCAAAACAATTGCGTATGCACAGCTTAAAGGTCTTTCGGAGCATTATGGTTTTTCTCTTGATACACCTGTTTGCGATTTAAGTGATGAAATTTACGATATACTTATGTATGGCTCTAAAAATGAACCAATAAAATATTTTTATAAATACAATATTGAACAGCCTTTTGAAGGTATAATTCCTTGTATGGAAAGACGCTACAAAGAGAGCTTTTCTGCGTTTATGCGTACTGAATACGAAACCTTTATGAGTAATAACGATTGTCCTGTCTGTAAGGGCGAAAGACTTAAAAAAGAAGTTCTTGCAGTAACTGTAAATGATAAAAATATATCCGATGTTACTAAAATGTCAGTAAGATGTGCAAAAGAGTTTTTTGAAAATTTAACTTTAACCGAAACTGAAAAGATAATTGCAAATCAGATTTTAAAAGAAATTAATGCAAGATTAGGTTTTTTGGTAAATGTAGGACTTGATTATTTAACCTTGGCAAGAAGTGCGGGAACATTATCTGGCGGAGAAGCACAAAGAATAAGACTTGCAACTCAGATTGGTTCAGGACTTACAGGAGTTCTTTATATTCTTGATGAGCCAAGTATTGGTCTTCATCAAAGGGATAACGATAAACTACTTGCAACTCTTAAAAATTTGAGAGATTTAGGAAATACACTTATTGTTGTCGAACACGACGAAGATACAATGTATGCTGCTGACCATATTGTAGATATTGGTCCCGGTGCAGGCATTCACGGTGGAAATGTCGTTGTGTCCGGCAGTGTTGAAGATGTTAAAAAATGCAGTGAGAGTGAAACGGGACTATATTTATCGGGTAAAAAGAAAATAGAAGTTCCAAAAACAAGAAGAGCAGGAACGGGCGAATTTTTGACTGTTACAGGATGTGCTCAGAACAATCTTAAAAATATAGATGTAAAGGTTCCGCTTGGTAAATTTGTTGCTGTAACAGGTGTTTCTGGCTCTGGAAAAAGCAGTCTTGTAAATGAAATTCTATATAAAAAGCTTTCTTCTGTTTTAAATCGCTCAAAGAAAAAATCGGGTAAATTTAAAACAATGAAGGGATATGAAAATTTAGATAAAGTTATTGATATTGACCAGTCACCAATTGGCAGAACACCACGTTCAAATCCTGCAACTTATACAGGCGTATTTACCGATATAAGAGAGGTTTTTGCTGCAACAAATGAGGCAAAAATAAGAGGTTATAAATCAAACCGCTTCAGCTTTAACGTAAAAGGCGGAAGGTGTGAATCGTGCTCAGGGGATGGAATTTTAAAAATAGAAATGCACTTTTTATCAGATGTTTACGTTCCTTGCGAAGTATGTAAAGGTAAGAGATATAACAGAGAAACTTTAGAAGTTAAATACAAAGATAAAAATATTTATGAAGTTTTGGAAATGACAGTTGAAGAAGGTCTTGAATTCTTTAAAAACATTCCAAAAATAAAAAGAAAGCTTCAAACACTGTTTGATGTAGGACTTGGTTATATCAAAATAGGTCAGCCTTCAACAACATTATCAGGCGGTGAGGCACAAAGGGTTAAGCTTGCAACAGAGCTTAGCAAAAAAAGCACAGGAAGAACTATATATATTCTTGATGAGCCAACAACAGGGCTTCATACTGCTGATGTTCATAAGCTTATTGATGTATTAAATACACTTACAGATGGTGGTAATACAGTTATTGTAATTGAGCATAATTTGGATGTTATAAAAAGTGCCGATTATATAATTGATTTAGGCCCTGAAGGTGGAGATATGGGTGGCGAAATTGTATGCACAGGAACTCCTGAAGAAGTAGCAATGTGTGATAAATCATATACAGGAAAATATTTGAAAAAATATTTAAATAATTAATAAAGGACGATTTTTTTGGAAGAATTAATACGTGAAAAAGCCATTTTGGTTGGTGTGAGCATAAAAGGTAATGATAAGGATTTTGACTATCAGATGAAGGAGCTTGAAAATCTTGCAACTGCATGTGAATTTGAAGTTGTGGGAATAATGGAACAGTCGCTATCTGATATTGTATCTGCAACTTATATAGGTAGTGGTAAGGTGGAGGAACTAAAAGAGGCGGCAAAAAATCTTGAAGCTGATGTTATAATTTTTAATGGTGAATTAACTCCGTCGCAGCTTGCAAATCTTGCAAATCTTACCGAAACATCCATATATGACAGAACATATCTTATTTTAGAGATTTTTGCAAAAAGAGCTAAAACAAAAGAAGCAAAATTGCAGGTTGAATCAGCACGCCTTTCGTATCTTTTGCCACGTCTTACAGGAATGGGTATAAATATGAGCCGTCAGGGTGGCGGTTCGGGACTTCATAACAGAGGCTCGGGCGAGAAAAAGCTTGAACTTAACAGACGTAAAATAAATAAAAGAATATCTGAAATAGAAAACGAATTAAAAAAGATAGAAGAAATATTTGTCAATCAACGAAAAATGCGTGAAAAATCAAATTTACCGCTTGTTGCACTTGTTGGATATACCAATGCAGGAAAGTCTACAATTTTAAATTCTATGCTTTCTAAATACCGTCAGGGTGAAGAAGATAAAAAGGTTTTTGAAAAGGATATGCTTTTTGCAACACTTGAAACAAAGGTAAGGCATATTACCGATGAAAATAATAAGACCTTTCTTTTGTCTGATACAGTAGGTTTTGTAAGCAACCTTCCGCATCATCTTGTAAAAGCATTCCGTTCAACCTTAAAAGAGGCGCAGTATGCTGACCTTATTTTAAATGTTGTGGATTATTCTGATGATGAAAACGAAACGCATCGTAATATAACGCTTGAAACACTCGATAAAATAGGTGTGAAAAATATTCCTATTCTTACTGTGTATAACAAAATTGATAAAACAGAACTTAAAAAATGCACAGTAAATGGTGATAAAATTTATATAAGCGCAAAGTCAAATGATGGGATTTTGCTTTTAACTAAAGAAATTATAAAAAATGTTTTTTCAAATTACACCGAATGTAAGCTTTTGATTCCATTTGACAGAGGCGATGTTGTAAACAGAATTATTTCGGATGAAACTGTTATAAGTACTGATTATACCGAAAATGGCACTCTTTTATCAGTTTCTTTATCAAATGAAGGTGTAATTAGATATAAAGAATTCGTAACAAAATAAAAAACCGTCTGCTTAAGGTCGAGGGTAACAAGGAAGTATTGTCCTAAAAATCATCTTTTTGACGAATTTCTGCGTTAAAAAATGCCCATATCCGACAGGATTACGAACATTTTTTAGCCTTGAACTTCATTCAAAAATT
>SVJU01000002.1 GCA_015068825.1 Oscillospiraceae bacterium
CAAAGAACAAAAATCCCGTAATGCTGACGCATTTCGGGATTTTTTTATGCAGTATAAATTAAAAATATAGTTTCAAAACCAATGCTACCTTATTACCCTCGACCTTATGTAACAGGGATTTTTATTAGTTTATATAATCAGTTGAGTTTCGGTATTTACTTGGCGATGCGCCTGTGATTTTTTTAAATGTTTTTATAAAATGCGGTATATCCACAAAACCTACTTTAACGGCAATATCTTTTACAGGAACACTGCTCGTTCTTAAAAGCTCCATTGCCATATTTATGCGGTAATTTATAAGAAACGAATGAAGCGAAAAGCCTGAATTCTTTTTAAAAACTCTGTTTATATAAACAGGGTTCATAAAAAATTTTTCGCCTAAAATTTCGTATGTTATTTCTTTATCGTAATTATTTTGTATGTACTGTATTATGTTTCGGGTGAGGGTCATATTTGCGTTGCCGCAATCTTCTTTATTAAAGCTTAATTCACGCACCATACTTATAATTACCGATTTTAAAACAGTTGACAAAAGTATATCCAGATAGCTTTTATCCGCAACATTAAATTCAGTTGTAAGAAGTCTTAAACGGCTCTCGGTAGAATTTGAATTATACAAAACTATGGGAGAATTTAAAACTGTTGCATCCTGTATATCAACATTTTCAAGAACATCTTCTTTTGAAAATTTGTTTGAATGAACAGGGTGGAATGGTTTTTTTATATGCGAAAATTTTTGGGTGTAATCAAAGTTTATTGTAATATATTCTATCGTACCATCATCACTTGGTTGCCATATATATTTTGTTCCCGCCTTAAACAGAATGGAGCAGCCTGAACAAAGCTTATAGCTTTTATTATGAATTATCATATTTCCGTTTCCTGAAATAATATGAAAAAGACGGCAGTCAGGACTTTGAAGTTCAAAAAAAACATCGTTTTTTGTACTGCTGCTGATTGTAGATATAATTGCCTGTCTTACAAAGGGTTTAACATCTTCTAAAAGCACTTCTTCCGCCTCCAAACACATATCAATTTTGCACATTTTATATTAACATCCTTTTTTTTGATTGTCAACAAAATTTGTTGACTTTATGCAAGATTTGAACAAATCTATCCAAAAACATCAAAAATATTAAAAGTACGAAAAACACAATTTTTGGTTTTGTTTAGACATTTACTTGATTTTGTTTACAAGCTATAATGAAGCCATAATGGAAAATTTGTACTTAAAATTTGGAAGGGATGTATCATAATGAAAGCATTAATAACAGATATACAGCGTTTTTCATTAACTGATGGCGACGGCATTCGCACAACCGTATTTTTTAAAGGTTGCAATATGCATTGCACATGGTGTCACAACCCCGAAACAATTTCACCAAAAAGCCAGCTTATGTTTTATGAAACAAAATGTATAGGCTGCAGAAAATGTTTTGAGGTTTGCCCAAACGGTGCTCATAAAGTTAAAGACGGAAAGCACATAATAGACAGAAATCTTTGCACAAACTGCAAAAAATGTGCCGAAGAGTGCTATGCTGACGCCCTTGTAATGTGCGGCAAAGAAATGAGCATTGATGATATAATGTTTGAAGTTATACAGGATAAAGCTTATTACAACACATCAAATGGCGGCGTAACTTTATCAGGCGGTGAGGTTTTATGCCATGTGGATTTTGCATCAGAGCTTGCAGACGCATGCCATAAAGAAAACATTAATGTTGCTGTTGAAACCAATCTTTGCTTTGATTTTGAATATGCACTCCCACTTTTGAAAAAAGTTGACTTAATAATGTGCGACTTAAAAATATTTGACGACAAAGAACATTTAAAACACACAGGCGTATCAAATAAAAAAATTATTGAAAATATTAAAAAATTAGATGATTTAAATATTCCGTTTATTGTAAGAACTCCGCTTATTCCGCTTGTTACCGATTCTTGTCAAAACATTAAAGCAATAGCTTTGTATATTAAAGATTTAAAAAATTTAAAACGATATGAACTGCTTAACTTTAACCCATTAGGCGAAAGCAAGTACAAAGGTCTTGACCTTGATAATACATTCAAAAATGCAAGACCACTTAAAAACGATAAGCTTGATACAATCCATAGCCTGCTTAAAGAGACCGGCGTTGAATACAAAATAGTTTAAAGGAGGAAGCAATTTTGAGTGAAATAAAATTTATAAATAAATTCCCTTCAAACGAAGAATTTACATTTGACAAAAGAATAAAGCTTCTTCGCGAAAGAAAAGTAAGCCAAACAGAAGAAAAAGCCAGAAACGGCGGTGCAAACGAAGACGATTACGGTCTTATTGTTCAGGATGAATTTAATTACAAGCTAAAACCTAATCACGAAAACGGTTCTATTTACGGTTACAAGGCGTGGACAGAAAATTACTGCGCAATTCTTGACTCTCATCCGCTTTACTGCGACCCATTAGATGCTTTTGTAGGCAAAGGCTTTTTGTTTCTTGAAAGACTTCGTCCGGTGGACAAAAAATGGAATCCCGATTATCCGTTTGACGATTTACAAAAGCTTTTTGATAAATATAATGTTATTTCAGGTATTGACAACTGCCATCACTTTACTCCCGATTTACAGATTGGGTTTGATCTTGGCTGGGGAGGAATTTTAAAAAAGCTTAAAGAACAAAAAGAGCTTCACGATGAAACACACTTTGAATTTTACGACAGCGAAATTAAAGTAGTTGAAACAATTATACGCTTTCTTACAAGAATGGCAGACGAAATAAAAGACCTTTCCGAAAAGGAAAAAAATCCATATCTTAAAAAGAATCTTGAAGAAATGTCTGCGATGAACAAAAAAATCGCTTCAAATCCACCCGAAACATTTAAAGAAGCAATTCAGTGGATGTGCTGGTTCAGTATGTTATCCCGTACATACAACAGAGGAAGTGCAGGCGGTCAGCTTGACGAAATGTTAAGACCTTACTATGAAAAAGACATCAAGGCAAACATTTTAACAGACGACGAAGCTGTGTTTTATCTTGCATGTCTGTTTTTACAGGACAGCAGATATTTTCAGTTGGGCGGTCCTGACGCAAATGGAAACGATATGACTTCAAAGGCATCATATCTTTGTCTTGATGCGGCAGACAAAATCAACATTGCCTGTAACTTAACCATTCGTGTTCACGATAAATTAGACGAAAAATTCTTTAAAAAATCGGTTGCATATCTTTTCAAAAATAAGCAGGGATGGCCAAGATATTCTTCGGATACTGCCCTTGCAGAAGGGTTTATGAAATGTGGATATCCATTAGAGCTTGCAAGAAAAAGAGTTGCGGCAGGATGCCACTGGATGTGTATTCCCGGTATGGAATATACCATGAACGATACTGTAAAAATCAATCTTGCAAAGGTTTTTGAAGTTGCATATTACGAAATGATGGAAGGCAGCGAAAAAAGCATCGATAAGCTTTGGAAACTTTATAAACATCATCTTAAAAAAGCAGTTGATGCAACAGGCGATGGTATTATGCATCATCTTAAATACCAGTCAAAATCGCAACCCGAGCTTATTCTGAATTTGTTCCAGCATGGACTTATTGAAAAAGGTGTAAATATAACAGATGGCGGCGCAAATTATTACAATATGTGCGTTGACGGCAGTGGTATTGCAGTTGTAGCCGACAGCTTTGCCGCTTGCGAGCAGCGTGTTGAAAGAGAACAAAAAATCACCTTCGATACACTCACAAAACATCTTAAAAGCAATTTTGAAGGCGAAGATGGCGAATACATAAGACAAATGCTTATAAATAGCGAGCGTTATTGTGGCGGAAACTTACTTGGTGATGAATGGGCAAAGAAAATAAGCAATCTTTATACCGAGCTTGTTCGTGATTTAAACCTTCAGCATCCCGGAATTAACTTTATTCCCGGATTTTTCTCATGGTCAAACACACTTGGTCTTGGAAAAACCGTTTCTGCTACTCCAAACGGACGAAAAGCTTATGAAGCTATCAACCACGGAGCAAATCCAAATGGCGGATTCAGAAAAGACGGTGCGGTTTCATCAATGTGTAACTCCATTGGCTTAATTCAGCCAGGATACGGAAACTGTGCACCTGTTCAGCTTGAATTTGACCCGGGCATTGTTAATGATGAAGAAGGCATTGACAAAATGGCGGCAATGATTAAAACAATTATGAACACAGGAAATACTCTGCTTAACATAAACATTATAGATGCCAAAAAGATTTTAGAAGCACATAAAGACCCGTTTAAATATCCCGACCTTGTTGTAAGGGTAACAGGCTTTACTGCATTTTTTGCAATGCTTTCGCCTGAATTCAGGCAACTTGTTGTTGACCGTGTAGTATCGGTAAACCCCGTTATATCAGATAATATATAAATTTTAAGGAGGCTTATAACTATGAATGTTGTAATGGAAAAAGTTGATACCAGCGTAAAAGGAAATCGCTCTGTTGAACTATGCAAAGGCGAAATTTTAGGTGCACATCCTGTTCACCATACAATCGAAAAAGGAAGCGTTTTGGAATTTAGCGAAAACTGTGGATATTACCACATAATAATACTTATTGAAGGTACAGCAGTTTTTAGCACAGATAACAAAGAATATACTTTCGACGGCAGAACAACTTTTGTTCCCGCACCTGACAAAAAACTTACAGTTTGTGCAAAAGAAGATGTGCAGATTCTTGAAATTCAATGGGATGAAGCACCTGGTGATGAAGAAGATTTAAAAGAATACAAAACCCAATTTCCTGTTGTTGTACCTTATCAGGAATCAATACAGTATATCGACCCTAACAAGAGTGAAAAAACCATAAGCAGAATGATGATTCCGCACGAAGTACTTCCAAGATTTACAATCGGCTCTGTTGAATCTTACGGTTATGACCTTGTAAGACCTCACGCTCATCCTATGCTTGACCAGTTCTTCTTCAGCTTCCCTGAAAACGATATGGAAGTAATTATTGATGACGAAAAAATCAATATGAAGGGCAACATAATTATGCACATTCCGCTTGGTTCAAACCACGGTGTTGAAGTAACAGGCGACAGACACATGCACTATATGTGGATAGATTTTATGCCAGATAAAGAAGCAGGACTTAAAAGACTTAATTTCAGCCACAGACCTACAGGAACTGTAAGAGATTTTGCAAACGAGGATAAACACAGATGAGTATAAATCTTAAAAAACCTGTAAAGCTTTCAAGGGCAGGCGCATGGCGTACATACTTTGGCGGAAGCCTTATTGAAAAGCTTCACGGAAACGAAAATGCACCCGATACAAACTTTCCTGAAGAGTGGATTATGTCTACCGTTGCTGCACGAAACAGCGGCAGAGAGCATATTGTTGAAGGGTTAAGCATGGTTGAAGGCAGTGATATTTCACTTGAAAGACTTATAAAAAATAATCCTTACGAATGTCTTGGAAAAGAATATGTAAAAAATCACGGCAAAACACCGGGTGTGCTTGTAAAGCTTATTGATTCTTCTGAAAGGCTTACCATTCAGGTGCATCTGACAAAAGAAAAAGCAAAAGAAGTTTTTGACTCGCCTTTTGGAAAAACAGAATGCTGGCATATTATAGGCGGCCGCGAAATAAACGGCGAAAAGCCATGTATATATTTTGGCTTTAAAAAAGGCATAACAAGAGAAAAATGGAAAGAAATTTTTGATAATCAGGATATTCCAAAAATGCTTGATTGTATGCATAAATTCGAGGTAAAAGAGGGCGATACTTTTCTTATTGAAGGCGGTATTCCCCACGCCATAGGCGCAGGATGCTTTCTTGTGGAAGTTCAGGAGCCTACCGATTTTACAATAAGAACAGAAAAAACAACTCCCGGCGGGCTTTGCGTTTCTGATTTTATGTGCCATCAGGGGCTTGGTTTTGACAAAATGTTCGACCTTTTTGACTATACGGGCTACACCAAAGAAGAAATTTTGGAAAAATGGTATATAAAACAAAAAGACGAAACCCTTATAGGATATAATCACACAAAAATGTTTGCCCTTGATATGCTTTTTATAAACGGAGAAAAAGAAATTTGTTCAAACAATAAATTCAGCGGGATTTATGTTCTTGACGGCGAAGGCACAATTGATGGCAAAAACGCAAAAAAAGGCGACCAGTATTTTTTAGCAGCATGTTGCGATAATTTTAAAATAAGCGGAAATATGAAAATTATAAGATTTTACGGACCAAAGGAGGAAGTTTAATGCGATACGGTTTTTGCAAGGAGTTTTCAACACCATTAAAAACAGAAGTTGATTACGACCTTATAAAAATGATAAAAGAAGCAGGCTTTGATTATGTTGAAATGAGAGCAATGCTTGTTTCATCTCTTACAGATGAAGAATTTGATAAGCTTTACAACACTCTTAAAGAATTAAACCTTGATTGTGATTGCTGCTGTGCTCTTTTTCCAAAAACAATCCGTGTTACAGGAAAAAGTGTTAATTTAAGCGAAATAGAAGCATATCTTGAAAAAACATTTGCAAGATGTAAAAAGCTTGGTGCAAAGAAAATTGTTTTCGGAAGCGCACCTGCAAGAGCGCTTGACGAAGAAACATCACAGGATGAAGGATATAAGCAGATTGCAGATGTTATTAAAAAGACGGTTGTGCCTATGTGTGAAAAATACGATATGATGGTTGTAATGGAGCCATTAAGGAATGATGCGTGCAACTTTATAAACACACTTTCAGACGGTATGAGAGTTGTAAACGATGTTAAATCAGATAAAATTCAGCTTCTTGCCGACACAATCCATATGATGACAAATAACGACAACCCTGACGATGTATTAAAATACAAAGACAGCTTAAAACACATTCACATTGCTGAGCTTCAGAGAATTATGCCTGAAGATGAATACTCTGACTTTATAAATACTGTTCTTAAAAATTTAAGACAAAACGGTTATGATGGAACAGTTTCGTTTGAGAGTAAAAACGGCAATGGCGTTGAAAGCATGAAAAAAGCACTTAATTTATTAAAAAATAATTTATATTAAAAGGAGAAATTTAAAATGGCTATTAAAACAGCAGTTATAGGATGCGGAAGAACCGCAAATGATTTACATGCTCCGGTTTTGGAAAAACATCCGGAATTTGAAGTAACAGCAATATGTGATGTAAACTTAGATGCTTTGGACAAATATTCAAAAAGATTTCCAAACGCGAAAAAATACACAGATTATACTACAATGCTAAATTCAGACGAATATGATTTTGCAATTATTCTTACATACAGCTATATGCACACTGCAATTGCACTTGATTTTCTTCGTGCAGGCAAAAATGTACTTATTACAAAACCCTGGGCTATCACAACAGATGATGCTGATTCAATTATTAAAACTGCCAAAGAAAACAACTGTATTGTAATGCCTTTTATTCCATGTCACGATGGTGCAGATGTGGTTAAACTCAAAGAAGTTATTAAAGAAGGCAAAATCGGTAAAGTTTTCAGAGTATACCGTGCACAGATGACATTTGGAAAAAGAAGTGACTGGCAGACTCTTAAAGCATATGCAGGCGGATATCTTAACAACTGGGGGCCTCACATTGTTGAACAGGCTATGTGTCTTGTTGACGAGCCTATTAAATCTGTTTATGCACAAAAAAGACAGATTATCAACCCCGGTGATGCTGACGATATGTTCTGCTCAACCCTTATTACCGAAAGCGGTGTAATTGTTCAGGTTGACCATAACATCATTTCTGATTATCTTCCAAACTGGGTTGTTCAGGGTGATAAAGGTACAATTTATGTAAAAGGCAACGAAATGGAAATTCACGAAATTTCTTATCCTGAAGCAGACGATCCGACTGTATACAGAAGCGTTACCGAAACAAAGAAAACAAACATTACACTTGAAGGCAAAATTTTTGGTGACCATTATTCAATCTACTCAATGATTGCCGAAACTTTAAAAGGCAAACCTTATATCGTTTCGCTTGATTATGCAAGACATTTGACCGAAATTATGCAGTCAATTCATAAATCTGCAGATGAAAACACACTTGTAATACTTTAAGGAGAAGTTACAATGGAAAATAAATTAACCGTTGCAATAATAGGATGCGGCAATTTTGCAAGAAACTTTGTCGACCTTTTTAAAGCACATCCGTATGTAAAAAAAGTATATGTATGTGACCTTATTGAAGAAAAAGCTACCGAATATTCAAATAAATTTGATGTTGAAATAATAGACTCATTTGAACAGGCTTTGGAAAATAAGGACATCAACTGTATTGCCAATTTTACACAGCGTCATCTTCACGGTGATATTGTAATAAGAGCATTAAAAGCAGGAAAACATGTTTATTCTGCTGTTCCTATGGCTCCAACTGTTGAAGAATGTCAGCAGATTGTAGAACTTGTTAAACAAACAGGTCTTACATATCTTATGGGTGAAACATGCTACTATTATCCTTGTGCTATGTATTGCAGAGAAGCTTACAAACAAGGCAAATTTGGTGATTTTACTTATGGTGCAAGCCAGTATTATCACCATATCGACAGCATTTCTTACGGCAAAAGACCAAACGAAGGCGGTATGCCTCCGCTTCTTTATCCAACACATTCAACAGGTATGATTCTTTCCAGTGTGAATTCTTATGTAAAAAAGGTATCCTGCTTTGGTTATGTAGACAAAACCAACGACGGACGTTTTGAAGTTGGCAAAAATCAGTGGGACAATGTTTTTTCTAATCAGTATGTTATGATGCTTCTTGAAAACGGCGGTACTGCCAGAGTGACAGAAGCGCGTACATTCGGCTGGATGAAACCAAGCTCATATATTTCTGCTCTTTATGGCACAAACGGCGGATATGAGTTTTCAAATGCTCAGCATATTCTTGTTGAAAAAGACTGGGAAAGCGAAAAAGAAAAAGTTAACCTTACCGATGTGAGCGACTATGTTAACACAAAAGGCATGGTAGAAAACAAAGACAATCCTGATTTTAAAAATATGGTTGCCAACGGAAGCTGGCAGTGGGACGACTACGCACAAGTTCAGGAAGAAGAAATCAAGCGTTTGCCAAAAGAATACGAAAATATTGACAATGGTCATATGGCAACACATAAATTCCTTATTGACGATTTCTGCAAAGCGGCATATACAGGAAAAATGCCTGTTTTAAACGCATGGACAGCTGCGCGTTACACCATACCCGGTCTTGTTGCTATTGAATCTGCAAAACAGGGCGGAATTGTGCTTGATGTACCCGATTGCGGTGACGCACCAACAGAATAAAAACCTTACAATAAAATTAAATCCGTTTGCTTTCTGGCAGACGGATTTAAATATTTTTAATTTGTGTTTACAAAACAATAAACATAGATTAAAATATAAAAAGGAGCTGATGAATAAAATGTTTGTAAAAGCAACCTGTGAAGAAGTCGGAATTTCTTCAAAAAAAGTTCTTGAATATATAAAAACTCTTGAAAGCTATAATCTTAAAACACACAGCATAATTATGGCAAGAGGAAATAAAATCTTTGCCGAAACATATTATGCACCGTTTAACAAAGATTTTAAACATCGTATGTATTCTGTTTCAAAAAGCTTTGTTGCCATTGGTGTAGGATTGGCCGAGCAGGAAGGGCTTTTATCGCTTGACGATAAATTTATGGATTATTTTCCCGAATACATAAACGAAAATGTAAATGACAGATTTTTTGAAGCTACCATAAAAGATATGCTTTCTATGCAGACATTTATGGTTGATTACGGCATCTGGTGGGGCAAAGAAGACAGAGCCAAAGCATACTTTACAAAATCGTCAAGACAAATTCCCGGTACTAATTTTTTCTACGACAGTTCAGGATCATTTTTACTTGGATGTCTTGTAGAAAAAGTTACAAAAAAACCGCTTTTGGAATATCTTAAAGAAAAAGTTCTTATTGATATCGGTTTTTCAAAAGATTCGTACTGTCTTATTGCACCGGGCGGTCATTCACACAGTGATTCCGGCGTAATGTGCACTTCGCGCGACCTTCTTATTTTTGCCCGTCTTTTAATGAACAAGGGTGAATATAATGGCAAGCGCTACATAAACGAAAAATTTATGACTGATGTAATTTCAAAGCAAACCGAAACAAACTGCACAGATATTATTTCGCCATACGACTCGCATGGATACGGATATTTTGTATGGAAAATGCCACGCGATGGCTTTGCACTTTTTGGCATGGCAAATCAGTATGCAATATGCGATACAAAAACCGACTTTATTTTTATTATCAATTCAGAAAATATGGATAATAACTCAACAAGCAAAACAGGCACAACAATTATACTTCACGAGCTTTATAAAACAATAATTAATAATCTTGATTCACCACTTTCCGAAAACAAAGAAGATGCAAAAGAGCTTGAAGATTATTTATCAACAAGAAAGCTTATATGCCTTGAAGGTGAAACCAAAAGCCCTATTTTAAACAAAATAAACGGTGTAAAATATGTTACAGAGCCAAATCCAATGGGCATTGAATATATAAAAATTGATATAAATGACGAAAAAGGCATAATGGAATACAAAAACAAAGACGGCATAAACAAGCTCGAGTTTGGAATGGGATATAATGTTTTTTCAAAATTCCCGGGCAAAAAGAGAATGAGCATAATCGCATCGGTGTATGAAGACGGACAATACGACTGTGCCACTTCTGCAATCTGGAACGAAGAAAACAAGCTTCATATTCTTTCGCAGATAATTGATACATATATGGGTTCGTTGTTCATCGCACTTGGATTTAAAGATGACCGTGTGAGCATATCAATGCACAAACATTCCCAACGTATTCTTGATGAATATTCAGGTTATGCAATTGGAAAAAAAGAAATATAAAATAAAAAACCAGCTCATCTTAAAAATGAGCTGATTTTTTTTCGCCAAACAAAACTTCTTCTACTTTTGCGCATATATAATGATATACAGGAAGGTGTAATTCCTGAATTTTATAAGTTTCGCATTCGGGCACTTTTATGGTAACATCACAAATATCTGAAAGTCTGCTCTCTTTTTTGCCGGTTAATGCTACTGTTACAATGTTTTTTGCCTTTGCACATTTTATGGCACATACAACATTTTTTGAATTACCCGAAGTTGAAATTCCCACTGCAACATCGTTTTCTTTAGCATATCCGTACATAAGCTGAGCATAAACCATATCGGGTGATACATCATTTATAAATGCGGTACTCACCGCAGTAAGTGAAGGAAGTGATATTGCAGGAATAGCATATTGCAGATTGTTTGCTGCATTTTCATCCTCAAATATTTCGTTTATTTTATCACTGTCTTCTTTATTTAGCTTTCTGTGTGACAAAAACCCTTTCATAAGCTCGCCTACAATGTGGTCGCAGTCGCTTTCGCTTCCGCCGTTACCGCAAAGAAGAATTTTTCCGCCTTTTTTGTAGCAGTTTACAAAAATTTCAACTACCTTTTCTATATCATCCCTGCATTTTTCAAGCTGAGGATATCTTAAAATTAATTCATTTATTTCCATTTTGCAAAATCCTTTCCTTTTTAATTATCTATTGCATTTTTTGCAACTGCCAAAGCCGCCCAGTCGCCTATTTCTTCGCCAAGAGCTGCCCCAACAACCTTGCACACCTTCGATGAATGACCAAGTGCTTCTTTATCTATAATCTTTCTTGCTATCGGATGCATAAGGTCATAATTTCGGGCAAATACAGAGCCTATAACAATAATTTCAGGATTTAAAATATCAATTATAATCGAAAGGCCATAGCCCAATTTTTCGGCTGAAATAGCATAAATTTCTTTAGCATCTTCATAGCCTTTGTTTGCAAATTCGGCTATCTTTTTGGCAGTAATATTATCTAAATCATCAAAAGATGTGCAATACGAAACTGTTTTTCCGTTCTGAAGTGCCTCGGTTGCCTTTAATGCCCCAAGCTTTGCAATGCCGTTTCCCGAACAAAAGCCTTCAAAAGAACCAGCCTTTCCGTATCCGACAGGGCCAAAATCGCAAAGCCTTATATGCCCTGCCTCGCCCGCCATATCATTTGTGCCCGAATAAAGCTTTCCGTCTAAAATAAGTCCTGCGCCAAGTCCCGAGCCAAAGGTAAAAAACACAACATTGTTATATCCTTTTGCCGCACCAAATTTCCACTCGGCAAGAGCACACGCGTTTGCATCATTCTGTATGGCACAAGCGCAACCAAAAGCATTTTTCATATAGTCAACAATTTTAATGTTATCCCATCCTAAAAGATTCGGTGGCGACATAATAATTCCGTTTTTACTGTCAAGAGGACCGCCACAGCTTATACCTATTGCATCTATGCTTTCACCGTTTGAAATTTCAATTATCTTTTCTTTGAATAATTTAAGCGCACCTTCAGGCGATATGTTTTTTGTGTCGATTTTGATTTTATTTACTATTTTTATTTCATCATTTTCAACTTCACCTTTTATAACAGCACATTTTGTACCGCCAATATCAATACCTATAAGCATTTTTCTGCCCCTTTGTTTAAAAGATATTTTTATTATATCAAATGGACATTTAAAATCAATAGGTATTTTTATTTTTCGTTGATTATATTATGAAATACCTAAAAAATCAAAATACTTTTTAATTTGCATAAACATTCTTTTCCCATATTTCAGAAAAATAAATTACAAGTGCAACTATGGCTTCACATACCCACGACAATGCCCAGCCGGTATATACGCCGTACATTCCATAAAGATAAGCAAAAATATATGTAAACACAACTCTTGAAAAAGCACCTACAAAGGTTAAAATAACCAGAAAACGCATCAGTGCACATCCACGGTAAAATGAATGGAAAAGATTATTTACAACATTAAATGCGTTTATCGGAAGGAAAAATCTTACAAATATAATAGAATATGTAAGTGCCATACCTGTATAACCTTTCGGGAAAAACAAAGAGCATATATCTTTTGCAAAAACTATGCTGAAAACAAGCGGAACAGACAAAAATACAAAACCCTGAATGAACCCTACTTTTACACCTTTTTTTATGTTTTGGTATTTTTTTGCACCAATACTTTGTGCAGTGTAGCTTGAAACAGTTCTTGATGCATCTGTATAAATACAAGCACTTATTTCGTAAATTGAAAGTATTACTGCCCAGCTTGCCGAGGCATCACTTCCCAAGCCGTTTATAACAGGCGAAATCAAAAATGTTGCTCCCGACATAATAAGCTGTTGAAATGCCGTTGGAAGAGAGTAGTGTAAAATTTTTGCAAATTTTTTAAAATTCCATTCTGTTTTTTCATTAAGAACATTAAATTCTATAAAACATTTTCTAATTTTAATTAAATATAAAATATTTGCCACAAGTGCCGAAAACAAGGTTGCAATGGCTATTCCTGCAACACCCCATTTTAATACAGTAACACAAAATATATTTCCCACAACATTCAAAAAAGCCGCAAAAGATGATACAAAAAACGGATAGGACGAGCTTCCGAGGGCATTTAGCGTATGAACGAATTTTACATTTAAAATCATAAGTGCAAAACCGCCCATATAAATGCAAAGATATATTTTTGCACCCTCAAAAATCTCTTTATCAACATTTAACATTCTTAATATATAATCGCTGAGTAAAACAACCATAATTCCAATTAAAGTGGTTATAACAGCTACAGACAAATAGCTGTGATAAATTGCCGATTTAATTTTCATGTATTCTTTTGCACCATACTTTTTTGCAATATATACCGAAAAACCCTGACTGTATCCCCAAAAAAGAGCTGATGTAACCGCAACAAATGCACTTGTTGCCCCTGTTGCACCAAGCCCCAAATCACCCAGAAATTTGCCTGCAATTATCTTATCGAGCAAGCGGAAAATCTGCGAAAAAACCGCTGATAAAGCAAGCGGAACTGAAAAAAGAATAAAATTTTTATAAATATTACCTTCGGTTAAATCCTTCAAAACCAACACCTTCTTGACAAAAATCAATAATGCATTATAATTACATTATATCAACTTATCAACTTTTTTCAACAATGGATAAAATTTATCAAACTTCTCAACAATTGTCAAAAAGAGGGTGAAAAAATGTATCAGCAGGAAAGATTGAATAAAATTTTAAATATTTTAAAACAAAACGGATATGTAACGATAAAATATCTTGTGGATATACTGCATTACAGCAATGCCACCATTAACAGAGATTTAAACATTTTAGAAAAACAGGGCGAAATTAAAAGAAGCTACGGCGGTGTTGAATTAATAACCCACAAAGATATTCCCCGCCCGTTTCGCTATCATTTATTAAAATCAGAAAAAAACAAAATAACAAAATGTGCTGCATCATTTATAAAAGACGGCGACACAATATTTATTGACGGTTCTACTACGCTGGAGGTAATTGGAAGATATCTTACAGAAAAAAAGAACCTTACTGTTATTACAAACAACATTGCACTTATAACTCTTTTAAGCCAGTTTAACATAAAATGCATTTGTCTTGGCGGTCAGGTTTTTGAAAAACCACATATTCTTTATGACGAAATTACTATCGAAAATGCAAAAAGATACCATTATGACAAGATGTTTTTTTCGACTGCATCGGTTACATCTGACGGCAAAATAGGCGAAATGGATTCGCCTAACCTGCTTATTAAAACAGTTCTTGATAACTCAGACAAAAGCTTTTTTCTTGCCGCACACTCAAAAATTGATGCACCATATAAATATATTCCGTTTACATTGGATGATGTAGATTATGTAATTACCGACTACAAATTTAAAGATGAATTAAAGAAAAAGCATAAAAATGTTACTTTTGTTGAAGTATGAAAACAAAAAAGCCTTCCTTTTAAGGTCGAGGGTAACAAGGTAGCATTGGTTTTGAAACTATATTTTTAATTTATACTGCATAAAAAAATCCCGAAATGCGTCAGCATTACGGGATTTTTTAACGCAGAAATTCGTCAAAAAGATGATTTTTAGGACTATACTTCCTTATTACCCTCGACCTTAGGAAGGCTTTAATTTTTTATAATGTACCGAAAAGCCTGTCTCCGGCATCACCAAGTCCTGGAACAATATACTTATGCTCATTTAATTTTTCATCAAGAGCACCGCAATAAATGTCAACATCAGGATGCGCCTTTTGCATATATTCAACACCTTCGGGAGCTGCAATTATGCACATAAGTCTTATATCCTTTGCGCCTCTTTGTTTAATAAAATCAATAGCTGCCGCGCTTGAGCCGCCTGTTGCAAGCATAGGGTCAACAACAATTACAATTCGTTTGTCAATATCGGGCGGAAGCTTGCAGTAATACTCTACCGGCTCTGCGGTATCGTGGTCACGATAAAGGCCGATATGCCCTATTTTTGCAGAAGGAATAAGGCTCATTAAGGCATCAACCATTCCAAGACCTGCTCTTAAAATAGGCACAACCGCAATTTCTTTTGAAATTTCTTTGCCGATTGTTTTTGTAATAGGTGTTTCCACCTCTTTGTCCTTTAATTCTAAATCTCTTGTAGCTTCGTATCCCATTAAAAGTGCAATTTCATTTACAAGCTCACGAAACTCTTTAACAGTAGTATCCTTGTCACGAAGTCTTGTAACCTTGTAAGCTATAAGAGGGTGATCCATAACATTTACTTTGCTCATTTTTAAAATCCCCTTTTCTTAAAGTGTTTTATCAAATTATAAAAGTAAAAAATCTATCAAATTAAATTATAAATCAATACGACAAAAAAGTCTATATCTTATCAAAAAAATAGTAAATTTTGCACAATTAAAAATTTTTTATTTGTCAACAATTTTTTGTAAGGTGTATTTTACATTACCATCTTCAACATTAAACAGCACATACTCGGTTTCAAGAATATTCTGGAGTGTAATGCTTTCTGCACCCTTTATGCCAAAATGTGCAATATTGTTATAGGTATAAACCTCGCCATTACCCGAATACAAAACAAAAACATTTTTATTGCATAAATATTTTTCAACAAGTTCATTATATAAATCCTGCTCGCTCATATTTGGAAATACAGGGCTTTCGCTTAAAACAATAAATATATTTTTGTTTTTTGTTTTTTCTATTGTATCTATAAATCTGGCCCACTGCGAAATTCCGTTTTCCGAAACAGATGATGAATTATTATTCATTGAAATAAAAGTACAGTTTTTGTATTCATAGCTGTCAAATCCATCTGATTTTATACTTTTTGTGCCATTTGCACCGTCTTTAACATTGCTTCCTGCAAAAAGCGCAAGGTCATATCCTTCATTTTTTATTTTTTTATCAAACACTCTTTTTATACCCATTTCGCCAAATGTATTATTTGACAAAATGTTTCCAAAAGCGGCAAATGAGAAAGAATTTTCTGACACAACAAGATTTTCATCTTTTAAATCATCTGCATTTACCATATCTTTATAAACATTAAATTTTATTGAGCTTTTTATACCGTTATACTCTGCTTCTACAACCGCCTCGCCTAAAGTATCAGGATAAAAATTGTTATCTTCTAAAGTTCCATAATCGGTTTTCCACAAAATTTTATCAGACGGTATTACACCAAGATTCTGTCCGTTTTTGTCATAAGCTATTGCCACAATTTGTGCAACTGACGACATAAACATATTTTCTTTATCCGAAGAAAGCTCAATTTTTACTGCCTCTTCCTTTTCTTTTGTCATTTTAACGCCGATTGCATTTATAACGCTTCTTAATCCCCCGTCTGAAGGAATGTTTACAACCTCATTTTCGCCGCTTGTTACATTTTTTGCAACCATTGTTGTTGAACCGCCGCCATCAAGGTTTATTGCATTATAAACTCCGTTGTTTATCAAAATTTCAGAAAGTGTCTGAAGAGATACTCCCACACTTTCTTTCTGTCTTCCGTCTATTGTAATAAAATACAAAATCTTTCCGCTCTCATCAAGTCCGAGTGCAGTTCTCGGGTTTAATCCCGAAATATTATGGGTATTTGGCGCAATCTTACCGTCTTTTACAAGCAGTGTTCCACCACCCATTGCAAGATTAATATTTTCGTAATCAGGCTCAATATTAACATCAATACTGATTTTGTCACCTACACTAAAATTATCAATAAGAAATGTTGACTGATCCTTTAAAAAAGATAAAACATATCCGTTTTCAGGAATTTCGCACGGACCCTGATCGTAATTTATTGCAGTTACAATATCATCTTCAACCACCATTTCAACCTGAAATGATTGTGATCCGGGCGAAGTTTTGCCCCAGTATTTATTGTAAAGCACAATACCCGACAAATCATCGTATTTGTTAATATGCTTTAAAACCTCGCCTTCGCCATTTGGTGCGGTTATAGACATATATGTATCAATATAGTCAAAAAGCATATTTTTATCTTCAGCCTTCATAAAAACAGCCTGAGATGTGCTTGCACGGGAATATGATGTTAAAAGATTTCCATCCTTTATTTCAACACCTACACTTGAGCCCATACCTTTTTCATCGCTTGCCCATGAAAAAAAATCACCGTTTACTGCAATGTGCGTATCGTTATTATTTGCAAGACTTTTTACATTTTCAAGCTTTCGTATATCCTCTTCGTTTTTTAAAAGCTCAATATCAATATAATCCTTGTTTAAATCGGCTGTTGCGATGTTTATGTTAAGCCAGCCTGCATCTGTAAGCGAACGGATATTTTTAAATTCAAGTCCATCTATGTATTTTATCTGTTGGGTAAGAGCGTAAATAGGTGTGTAACAATATGCCGATATACCCGAAAAAGCAATTATAAGTGCAAGTAAAAAAGATGTCAGTTTTTTCAATATGTTTTCCTCCTCAAATTTTATAATATTTATTTTACTGCATTTTATTTTTTTAGTAAAGGCAAAATAACACTATTTAATAAAATTGTAATTGAAATTTAACCGCATTTGTGGTATTATATTAAATGTCAATTTATGGCTTTTTGATAAGGAGTTGATATATATGCGCAAATTAAGAATACTTTTATCGCTTATGGGGCTTGAAATAGGCGGAGCAGAAACCCACGCCGTTGAGCTTGCAAAAAGTCTTAAAAATAACGGATATCTTGTATATGTGGTATCAAGCGGCGGTGTTTACGAAAAAGAGCTTGAAGAACATGACATACCGCATTTTTATGCTCCTTTAACCAGCAAGAGCCCGTTAAGTATGCTAAAATCATATAACACAATAAAAAACATTGTAAAAAAAGAAAAAATAGATTTAATCCATGCTCACGCAAGAATACCCGCTTTTGTAAGCTCTCTTGTTAAAAAAAGGCTTGGCATTCCGCTTATTTCAACAGTACACGGTGTTTATTCAACAAAATTCTGGTTTAAGCTTTTAACAAACTGGGGCGATGAAGCAATTTGTGTAAGCGAAGATATAAGAGATTATGTAATAGAAAACTATAATTTTTCACTTCTTAACACATCGGTTACAATAAACGGTATTGATACCGATAAATTTACTCCCAATACATTTTATTATGATGTAATGCAGGAATTTAAAATAAGCGAAAACGATTTTAAAATTGTGTGTGTTACCCGTCTTGACGAAGGCAACTCTCACGCAGCATATTCGCTTTTAAAGGTTGCGGATAAATTATGCAATGAAATAGAAAATCTTAAAATTATAATTGTTGGCGGCGGCAACGAATTTAACAAAATAAAAAATTTGTGCAAAGAGCAAAATCAAAAACTTGGAAAAGAAGTTTTTGTAATGACAAACGCAAGAGTTGATGTGCACAAATTTTTGGCAATGGCAGATTTGTTTGTAGGAATTTCCCGTGCCGCACTTGAGGCAATGGCAACACAAAGATGCGTTATTTTAAACGGTCAGTTTGGTTATGGCGGAATTTTTTCTGACGAAAACATTAACGAATGTTTAACAAGCAATTTTACCGCAAGAGGCACTTCTCTGACTGATGAAACATTCTTTGACGATATAATGAAAATTTATAATCTTTCTGATGAAGAAAAGCATCAGATGGGTGTTTTTGCGCAAAACACTGTAAACAAGCATTACTCTGTTTCTACAATGGCAGATGATACACAAAAAATTTATCAAAAGGTTTATAACGAACATAAATACAACTACGATTTTATGATTTCGGGCTATTACGGCTTTAACAACTCCGGTGATGACGCACTTTTGCAGGCAATGATAGATAATTTAAAATCTCTTGACGAAAATGTAAGAATTGTGGTTTTATCAAAAAAATGCGAAGAAACTATAAAAAGATACAAGGTTGACGCAATAAACAGAATTTCAATTTTTAAAATTTTAAAATATATGCAACGCACAAAAGTGCTTATTTCGGGTGGCGGCTCGCTTATACAGGATGTAACCAGCACAAAATCAATTTTTTATTATCTTGGCATAATTTTTCTTGGTATTATTAAAAATACATCCATTATGGTATATGCAAACGGCATTGGACCAATAGACAAAAAGAAGAACAGAATATGGGCTAAAAAAGCACTTGACAGAGCCGATGTTATTACATTAAGAGAAGAAGGCTCTATGCTTCTTTTAAATGAAATCGGCGTAAAAAACGATACTATTTATTTAACTGCCGACCCTGCATTAACATTAGAAAAAGCTGATGATGAGCTTATTGAAAATGTTTTAAAATCACACTCTATTCCTGAAGGTACACGGCTTTTGGGTGTATCGGTAAGAGCATGGAAGAAAAACGATACCGATTTTGAAATTGATTTTGCAAAAAATCTTGACAAAATCTGTGAGCAAAACAATGCTTATCCCTTGTTTTTGCCAATGCAGTTTCCGTATGATTACGAATTTTCGTTAAAAATCATAAAACATTTAAAAACACCGTATTATATTATAAACACCCAGTATGACGAAAAAATATTTGCAGGTATAATATCAAAATGCGAGCTTTTAATTGGAATGAGACTTCATTCGCTTATATATTCGGCAAGTGTTAAAACACCTGTTGTGGGTATTGTTTACGACCCTAAAGTTAAAAGCTTTTTGGAATACATTGGTCAGAATCACTATGTAGATATAAAAGATATTTCATCGCCTGATTTTGCGTCTGTGGTTAACAGCTCATTTGAGCGAAGATTTAAAATTAAAGAAGAATTTGAAAAGAGAATTTCAGAGCTTGAAGAAAAGGCATTTTCAAACGCAAAAATGGCTATGAAACTTCTTAACAGGGAGAAAGATTATGAGAATACTGGGGATTGATTACGGAGATGCAAGAGTAGGAATTGCAGTATCCGACCCGCTTTTGATGATGGCGCAGGGTGTTAAAACACTTCCAAACAAGGTGTTTGACAAAATGATGGATGCTCTTGATGCTATTATTAAAGAATACAATACAGAAAAAATTGTTCTGGGATTCCCAAAAAATATGGACGGCTCGGTAGGATTCAGGGGAGAAATAACCTTGGATTTTAAGCAAAAGCTTGAAGAAAAATATCCACACATCCAATTGATTTTACAGGATGAGCGCCTTTCTACAATGATGGCAGACCGCTTTTTATCTGTAACAAACACACGCGGAGAAAACCGCAAAAAAGTTATCGATACCGTTTCGGCAGAGGTAATACTTCAAAGTTATTTAGACAGTATAAAAAAATAATTTTAAGGAGGCTTTTAATATGAGCGAATTTAATATGGAAAATAACGAAGGAAGAATTATTCCTTTTATTGACGAGAATGGAAACAAGGTTGAATTTGAAATGATTGACGCATTTAAAATGGAGGATAATGAATATGTTGCCCTTTTAGATGCCAACGACACAAATGATGACACCGAAGTTTATATTATGAGAATTGAAAAAGACGGTGATGAAGATGTGCTTGTTTATATTGAAGATGACGACGAGCTTGACAGTGCATTTGAAACATTTAAAGACCGTATGGGTGACGAATACGACTTTTTAGACTAATTTAATTAACCCTGAATTTTAAAGGCAGAAACTATTAATTTTAGTTTCTGCCTTTTTATTTTAATCAAAATCAAACGAAATTACAGGGATATTTTCGCCCTCTCCCCAACTTTTTTGTGTAATTAAAATAAGCTTATCAAAGGTTTTGTTAACATTTAAATGATAAGAACGCTTTCTGTTGTTTTCAATATGTAAAATTTCATACTTTTCGCCTTTTAATTCGCCTATAAGCTTAAATTCCCTGCACAATGTTTTTGGCATATGCATTTGTGGACTATCCAAACGACGATTGGCACGGGTTGAGTGCATGCGTTCGCAATTACTTCCCGGAAGAGTATCACGATTTAAATCACTGCAAAATACAATATGTATATCAGATATTATTGTTTCTTCAAAACTATAACATATTTGTTCGCCAACCTTTGCTTTATATGAGCAATTGCTATCGTCGGAATTATAAATATAATGTGCTCTGTCCTGACCGTTTCTTAAAACTTCATTATTAATATTAAGCTTTGCATTTAAACATAATGAAGATATTTTTCTTGTTTTTGAAGGAAGAAAACAATCTTCGTTCATAAGTAAATTCTGTAATAAATCAATTTTGCTGCAATATACATCATGCGGTGTAAAATGATTTTTAACAGCGATTGAAGCTCCTTTTCCAACAGCTTCTCCTAATAAAGCACATGTAGCCATAACACGAATACTGCTCATTGCCGTATGTGTCATACTGATATTTCTTCCTGCAAAAAACAAATTTTCAACATTATCTGAATACAAAGCCCTGTAAGGTATTGAATAAGGGGCAGGTGTTTCATAATTTGTATTAGGAACACCCTTATGGTAAAATCCGCCCGGAAAATGGTCGTCAAGAGGCCATCCGCCAAATGCGATTTCGTCTTCAAAAACTTTTTTATCACTGATGTCTTTCTGCGTAATTATGTATTCTCCGCACATTCTGCGTGATTCTCTTTTGCCGGGTAAAAACCCCAAAAAATCCAGCTCCCATTTAGATGCATCATATTTTCCCGAGTTTTTTACATAATCCCATGTTCCTGTGGCAAGAGCAATAAGCTCATCTTTTAATTCTTCTGTATCATCAATGGTGTTTTTGTTGCCTCCCAGCTCAAGGTACCAAAAATTTTCACTGTCATTATAAATATTTGGTGTTCTGTTGTTAAAGTCTTCATCTGTAAGAGATTTGCTCCACGAAGGAGGAATAAATTTTATGTCCTCGGTAGTTTCTCTTCCCTGAATTAAACAGGACATTCCCATTGTCATTTTATCGGCAACTTTAGTTTCTGTATTTTCGCCAAATTCACTGTCTGCCTCACGGCCTATGCGAAAGTTTGCATTACAAAGTGGCGCAAGAATACTGTCACCAGAACTGTCACAGAAAAAGTGTGCTTTAACTTCATAAAAACATTGTGTTGTCATCTGATACCCGGTAACTGTATTTATTTTAGTATCACGATTATATTTAAATTTGCCTTTTTCAACCGATGCATCCATACAGGTACAATTTAAAAGCAAGGTTATATTTTTTTCGCGACGGACAAAATCATATAATACCGTATCCCATATTGCATAGCTTTTTGTCGGATTACGATATAAATTTTCCAAAGCGATTTCTTCCAGTATACCTGTTTCGCGGTTGTCTCTTCCCTTTGCTCCGCATATCCACATTCTTATCTCGGATGAAGCATTACCGCCTAAAACAGGGCGTTCGTGCATAAGTACTACTTTAAGTCCCTCTCTTGCGGCAGAAATTGCAGCCGTTAATCCTGCCATGCCTCCGCCTACAACACACAAATCACAATCAATAATTTTTTTGTTTAGCAATTTATCTCACATCCTTGCTTGACTTTTTTTGTCTTATGATATAATATTATCATATTATTATAAAAATTCTATGATAATAATGCATAAAAATATAAAGAAAGTGCAAATATATGAATAAACTTATATCAAATATAACCTCATATTTAAACTATCTTATCAAAAACTGCAACTTAAATGTTTCTGTGCATTTTACAACAGATATTTTTGAATTACTACCTTCTGACATAGTTTCAATGCTGCTGCCGTACAACAGCCACACAAATGCGTATTGCATAATGGCAAAAAGCATAAATCACCACAAATGCCTGTTAAACCAAAAAAATCTTTTAACCAAATGCCAGAATAAAAAAGAGTTCTGTTATGTGTGTCATGCAGGTGTGAAGGAATATATATATCCTGTTTGCAAAGACAATTGTGCTGTGGGATTTATTGCAGTAACCAGATACCGGCAAAACATTCCCGCCAAAAATGGCATCTTAAACCTTAAATTGTGGGAAAATACCCTTGACACTCAACTTCCTTTAACTTTATGTAACTCGGTTATTCCTCCTCTGTGTATTATGATAGAAAAGCTTTTAACAGCTTATTTTAAAAAAAATGACAATGAGTATAATCTGATAATACAATACTTAAATGAATATCACGCAAACATATTACTTTCTGATCTGGCAAAACATTTTAACCGAAGCAATTCTCATATAAGCCATTTATTTAAGAAAGAAAGCGGAATGACCATCAGGGCATACTGCAATGATTTAAAACTTCACGATGCCCAAAAACTTCTTTTAAATACAGATATCAGCATAACCGAAATTGCCTTTGATGCAGGATTTAGTGATACAAGCTATTTTATATATCTTTTTAAAAAGAAATTTGGAATATCTCCCCTTCAATACAGACGGAAAAATCAATAATTATTTTAAACTGAAAAACGGATATGTGAAACATTCACATATCCGTTTTCTGTTAGTTTTTACTCTTTAAAAGCGGTGATATTTTTTTGTAAATTAAAAGTGTTATTACAGAAAGAATAAGCCCTCTTACAAAGTTGAACGGAGTAATTAAGGTTAACACAAGTGTAAGCTTTCCTTCAAACGATTTTAACGACGGCATAAAGTTTTCGTAAAGCGGAAGCATAATGTAAAGATTTGTAAACATAGCCGAAATGGTCATAATTAAAGTACCTGATATAAGCGCTATTAAAGCACCTTTTTTTGTTTTGTTGTATTTATAAATAATACCTACAACAAAAACAAATGTTCCGTTTACAATAAAGTTTGCAAGCTCACCCACAAAGCCTGTTGATGTCATAAATGTATGAATAAGGTTTTTAATAAGTTCAATTGAAACACCTGCCAGAGGCCCCATTGCAAGTGTACCTATAATTGCAGGAAGGTCAGAAAATTCAATCTCCAAAAATCCGCCTATTTTAAGCCCCATAAAAGATCCGAGCATCTGCAAAAGAAATGCGGCTGCAGAGAGCATTCCAACCTTTGCAATAAAATTTGTTTTTTTGTTTGACATAAAATAAAATCCCCCTTGAATTTGTTCAAGGCGGATTTTTTAAACAATATACATATAAATAAAATACACAATGTATAAAACTTCTCTCATCCAGACTTTAACTGTCGGCTTTGGAATTTCACCAAATCGTGATGCAAGCATCTTGCGGGCTTTACCGCCGGTGGAGAATTACACTCCGCCCCGAAATTTTATTATATTATATTAATTTTTAATTTTTTGTGTTATTTTCTTTTTGCTTTTTTAAAAGAGCATCGGTATCCATAAACTCTGTATGATGATGACCTGAATGATGATGGCTCGAGTGATGGTGACTTGAATGATGATGGCTCGAGTGATGACGGCTTTTTTGTTTTTCTTTTGCTTTTTCTTCCATTACACATTTATAAATTTTAAAAGCTTCATAAATACAAAGCGGAACAAACACAACAAGTCTTGCTAAAATAAGCAAATCGGCAAATGTCATTATACTGCCTGTCAAAAAACCATAGTCTGAAATATCCATAAGCATAAATATAAGCTGAAATGCAAAGGCACACAAAAGGCATATATGCAAAATTTTATCTTTATCTTTCATAATATATAATAAGAAAAGGCATTAACTCTCAAACATAATCATAACAAGTATTCGTTCGGCAATGCTTAAAAACGCAAGAAAAATGCCAAGCTTTTCAATAAAATTTATATTAAAAATTTCGTTGCGTTTTTTTCTTCTCTTACTCACTTTCAATGCCTCCTTTGCCTAAAATTTAACCAAACAATATATATTGTACCACATTTTTTATAAAAATCAAGTAAAACTTTAATTAATCAGAGCACATTAAGTATGCCTTCTATATCTTTTTTTTCGATATGTATAAAATTTTCTCTTTCCGAAATATTCTCTAAATAATGCGCATCTGAATTATGAATGATTTTATATTCCAAAAGCCTGTGCTTTGAAACAAGTTCGTCTTTTTTTTCTTTCATTTTAATTTCGAGCGTATTGAATTTAAGCTCGGGCGGAATAAAACCAAGATTTGAAATAACACTGTACGAGGGCTTATCTATATGCGACGGAAATGATACACCGCCAATATTTTTTACATTTTCGTAAACATCGTTAATTGAAAGATATGTTGCTACTGTTAAAAGATTTTCTTCAATTCCTGTAATTTCATCGTTTTTATCCATATAAAGCTGTCTGCCAAAAATCTCTTCTTTATTTTTAATCTCAGGCATATTTTCTTTTACAATATCCCAGAATTTATATGCATCCGAAAGGTTTTTAAAAAGACATACCATGTGAACTTCTTCACTTGTTTCAATTTCCATACCCGGAATAACAATAAGATTTGTACCCTCGGCACATTCCATAACGGCTTTTGCATTGCCCATTGTGTTATGATCGGTTATGGCTATTACATCAAGACCTTTTAAAAGCGACATATTAACAATATTATTAGGTGTCATATCTTCATCGCCACAAGGGGATAAACAAGAGTGCAGATGTAAATCGTAAGCTACACTTTGCATAATATATCGCCTCCTTTAAAATATACTACAATTGTATCAATTTTGAAAAAAAGTGTCAATACTGTAAATACATATCCTGCAATAGTTGGATAAATTGTATAAAATTTAAAACTTTTTAAAAAATGCTTGCATTTTTATTTTTTTTGTGTTAGAATGTAATTCGTTACTTTTAAAGGTGGAGGTGAATACATTGCCTAACATTAAATCAGCTAAAAAAAGAGTTAAAGTTATCGCAACTAAAACTTTAAGAAACCAGATGATTAAAACAAACATTAAAACTTGCATCAAAAACTTTGAAGCTTACGTTTCGGAAGCAGACAAAGCAAACGCAGCAGAAGCACTTAAGCTTGTTGTTAAAAAATTAGACCAGGCTGTTGCTAAAGGTATTATGCACAAAAATACTGCATCAAGAAAAAAATCACAGCTTGCTATTAAACTTGCAAAAATCGCGTAAGTTTTTTAACTGTTTGTAAAATTTTAAGCCCCCTTAAAATTTAGGGGGTTTGTTTTGGTGTTTAAAATAATTTTTTGGTAAAGAACGGACTTTTTTCCGTTCTTTATTTTATATAAAAATAAATTTTTGCGGATAAATTTATAAAAAATGTAAAATATATTTTTAAGGAGCTTAAAAATGGTTTATACTCTTACTCTTAACCCTGCAATCGATTACACAGTATTTGTTCCCAATTATAAAGACGGTATTGTTAACCGTACAGAAAACGAACAAATTCTTGCAGGCGGAAAAGGAATAAATGTTTCGTATGTTTTAAATAACCTTAGATTTGAAACATGCGCACTCGGCTTTGTTGCAGGCTTTACAGGCAATATGATTGAAAATATGCTTTCATCTTCGGGCATAAAATGCGATTTTATAAGAACCAATGAAGGTTTTTCGAGAATAAATGTAAAAATAAAAGCGCAAACTGAAACCGAAATAAATGCACAGGGACCAAAAATCACAGCTGATAATCTTTGTATGCTCTACAAAAAGCTTGATAATATTAAAGACGGTGATTTTATTGTTCTTGCAGGCTCACACCCAAAAGGTGTTCCTTGTTCAATCTATTGCGATATTATGGAATATGTTAAAAACAAAGATGTTAAAATAATTGTTGATGCAACAAAAAGCTTTCTTACAGACACTTTAAAATTCAAGCCATTTTTAATTAAACCAAACAGTTTTGAGCTTGGCGAGATTTTTGGAAAAGACTTAAAAACCGATGAAGAAATTATAACATACGCATTAAAGCTTAAGGATATGGGTGCACAAAATGTAATTGTATCTTTGGGAAAAGACGGCGCAATTATGATAACAGATAATGGAAATATTTTAAAAGAAAGAGCACCCAAAGGCAATGTTATAAACACCACCGGCGCAGGTGATTCGCTTGTTGCAGGCTTTATTGCAGGCTATCTTGAAAAAAACGATTTTTCTTACGCATTCAAAATGGGAATTTGCGCTGGCAGTGCAAGTGCATTTTCTCACAATCTTGCCACAAAAGAAGAAATACGACATATATTTAATAATTTCAAATAATTTATAAGAGGAGCAACAAATAATGAAAGAAATTAAATATACCATAAAAGACAGGCTGGGAATTCACGCCCGTCCTGCAGGACTTCTTGTTAAAGAGGCATTAAAATTCAAATCGGACATTATTGTTGAAAAAGACAAAAAACAGGGCGATGCAAAAAAAATATTTGCTCTTATGTCGCTTGGTGTAAAAAAAGACGATACAATAACCATAAAAATTAACGGCGAAGACGAAGACGCAGCAAAGAAAACACTGGAAAACTTTTTAAATCAAAATCTATAAACGGCTAAAAAAACGGACAGAAAAAATTTTTTCTGTCTTTTTTCTTTTTTCGGAGGGTTTTATTAATATGAACACAATAACAGGAAAGCCCGTTTGCGGCGGTATTGCATTTGGTAAATTAGAGCTTATTAAAAACGAAACAAGCTGTGTGCAAAGAATCAGGGTTAATGATACAAAAAAAGAAACAGAAAGATTTGAGGCTGCACTTCTTACGGCAAAAAAAGAGCTTGATGATTTATATAAAAAGGCTCTTTTGGAAGTTGGAGAAGAAAATGCAATGATTTTTGATATCCACCAGATGATGCTTAATGATGTGGATTTTCTTGATTCCATTAAATCAAATATCACAAATCAAAAGCTCAATGCCGAAAGTGCGGTTGCAATGACTGCCGATAATTTTGCGCAGATGTTTTCGTCTATGGACGACAGCTATATGCAGGCACGCGCATCTGATGTAAAGGATATCTCTGAAAGGCTGATTTCTATTTTGTCAAATAAAAAGAGCACCTCTGTAACTTCAGGGGGCAATGTTATAATAGGCGCACTTGACCTTGCGCCCTCGCAAACTGTTCAGCTTGACAAATCAAAAATTCTTGCCTTTATAACCGAAGAAGGAAGCAACAATTCGCATACATCAATCTTAGCACGAACAATGAACATTCCCGCAATAATAGGAGCAAAAGGCATTTTAGATGATAGCTTTAACGGTTGTGATGTTATTGCAGACGGGTATTCGGGAAAAATTTATATTAATCCTGATATGTCAACCGTTCTTAAAATGCAGGAAAAAAAGCTTAAAAGTGAAGAAAAAATGCTTCTTTTATCAAAGCTTAAAGGCGTAAAACCTGTTACAAAAGACGGAAAAGAAATTCTTTTATATGCAAACATAGGCTCCGAAGACGACCTTGTTTCTGTTTACGAAAACGATGCAATGGGCGTGGGGCTTTTCAGAAGTGAATTTATATATCTTGAAAGAAAAAATTATCCCACAGAAGATGAACAGTTTTCGGTTTACAAAAATGTTGCACAAAAAGCGCTTGGTAAAAGGGTTATTATAAGAACACTCGATATTGGTGCAGACAAGCAGGTTGACTATTTTGATATGCCGGAAGAAGAAAATCCTGCAATGGGAGTAAGGGCAATAAGAATCTGCCTTGCAAGACCTCTTGTTTTTAAAACACAGCTTCGCGCACTTCTTAGGGCATCGGCATACGGAAAAATTGCTATTATGTTTCCAATGATAACCTCTGTTGGCGAAATTAAAAAAATAAAAGAAATTCTTGAAGAAGAAAAAGATGATTTAAGAAAAGATTCCATTCCTTTTAACGAGGATATTGAAATTGGAATTATGATTGAAACGCCTGCCGCCGCAATAATAAGCGACCTTCTTGCAAAAGAGGTTGATTTCTTCTCAATAGGTACAAATGACCTTACGCAGTATACCCTTGCAATCGACAGGCAGAACGATGCGGCAAACGCATTTTGTGATGTTCATCACACCGCCATACTCCGTCTTATAAAAACAACGGTTGAAAACGCACACAAAAACAAAATCTGGGCAGGAATATGCGGTGAGCTTGCCGCCGATTTAAATCTTACCGAAACTTTTCTTGCAATGGGTGTTGATGAGCTTTCGGTTTCGCCAAGCCTTATTCTGCCCCTTAAACAAAAAATTCTTGATGTGAATATATCCAAAATAAAAGACGATATTTTACAAAGCCTTTATTAAATAATAAGCTTAACCAGAATAATATCACAGCTTATTTTGGTAATGCAATCCCACGGAATTACAATTCTGTCGTTTTTTGAAAAAATAGAAATTTTGCCCTTCTGAGGAAGAATAAGAGCCAAAATTTTTCCGCTGCACTCGTCAATTTCCAAATCACACACAAAGCCAAGACGCTCGCCTGTTATAAGATTTATAACTTCCTTACACTTAAAATCAGATGCACGAAACATAAAAAACCCTCCCTTTTTAATAGTATTTATATTAAAAATTTTTATGAGTATTTTTTTAAAATAAGAAAATACTAATAATAAAAAGAAAGGGTGATTAATAATGAAAGGATTTGCAACAGGACTTATTACAGGTGCACTAATCGGCGCAGCCGCAGGAATACTTGCCGACCCTATAAAAGATAAACAACACGCAAAAATGTGCAGAAAAAAACGCGAAATGTTTAAATCTATGGGCGAAATTATAGATGATGTTTTAGATATGTTCTAAAAAGAAAAATGCTATATCAGTTTTGATATAGCATTTTTTGTTTTTTATTGTTCTTTAATTACAGCAAGATTATCAATAAGTTTGGTGTTGTAAATAATTTTTGTTCCTTTTGCCCATGATGAAATATCTTTTTCAAACATTTCATTCTGCATTTTAAGTTTTTCGTTCTGCAAATCGGTTTCTGATAAAGTAAGCGGAATTCTTTTTATAATATGAATACCAAAATCGGTTTCAACAAGCTCACTTACCTTTCCTTCTTCAAGCTTAAATGCCGCCTCTTCAAAAGGAGCAACCATTTCGCCTTTGCCAAATGTGTATCCGTCAGGATAGCTTGCAAGACCGGGGTCTTCTGAAAGAGAATTCATAAGTGTGTCAAAATCCTCACCAGCTTTTATTTTATCAAGAGTTTCCTGTGCTTTTTTCATAACTTCGGCTTTTTTCGCATCATCAAGAGGCTGATAGGTTGCAGTATCGATTGTATTAAACAAAATATGCTTTGCCGAAATTTTTTCGCCTTTTTCTTTAATAGCAGCTTCTATCTTGTCGTTTGGAATATCGTATCTTTTATCTTCTGTAATTACCTTCTGAGCAAGAGCATTTGTTAAAGATGAACCTTCAAGAATGTATCTTACCTGCTCTTTTGTAAGCTTCATTTGTTTTAAGAAATCATCTGTGATGTAAGAATTCATATAGTTATCAAGGCTCTTTTTCTCTTCGTCAGAAATTGTTATGCCCATTTTTTCTGCTTTTTGTCTTGCGCAAATAAATTCAATAATATCTTTCTGTGCATTTTCTTTTGCAAGAGAAGCTGCGTCTTTGCCGTCTATTTCTTTGCTCCAGAAGTTTTTAACATCTTCCTGAGTTGGCTGCTGGCCAAGGTTTTCCGTCATAAGATTGTACTGTGCACCTTCAAGGAAATAGTTGAACAAAGATTCGTCAATTCTTTCATTGCCAATGCTCATTGCAGCAGTTTTGTCGTTACTGAATGTAATAGCCGATTCAATACATGTAAATAAATTTACTCTTTTGCCTTCTACAACTTTATCTTTTTTAAACGGAACAAAAAGCACAACCAGAATAAGAGCAACAATACCCGCTGCTATTGAAGCAATTTTTATTGTTTTTTGTTTTTTAATAAGTTTTTCTCTTTCAGCTTCTTCAAGAGCAATAATTTCTTCCTCTGTAAGAGGCTCGCCGTTTGCAGAAAGAATTACATCGGCACTCATTTCAGCTTCAGATGTTTCTTCTGTTTCTTCTGTTTCTTCAGCATCTTCCACTTCTTCTGCTGCTTCTTCAGCATCTTCAACATCGTTTGCCTCTTCATTAACTTCTTCCAAAGCTTCTTCCTTATCAATTTCTTCTTCTAAACTTTTTTTACAATCTTCGCAAAGAGTTTCTTCTAAATCTTCACATTCAAACTCATTTGCACAGATTTCGCATATCTTTTTTTCCATAATTATAATTCCTCTCATTAATTATAAAACTTTATCAAAAAACATTATACACAAAAAATTTAAAAAGGTCAATCATTTAAACAAATGTTTACATTTTATTCACATATATGGTTTGACATTATATGCTAAATGGGGTATAATTTTTGTGAAATAATTTTATTTTACGGAGATAATTTTAAAATGGAACTTATTGAAAGAATAAACTATCTTGCAAACAAAGCAAAAAACGAAGGTTTAACAGAAGAAGAAAAAAAAGAACAGCAGACTTTAAGACAAAAATATCTTGAAAATTTCAGAAACAATATGAGAAATGTGCTGGACAATGTTTACATTAAAGATGAAAACGGAAACGAAGAAAAGCTTAAAAAGAAATAAGATAATACTATAAAACAATTTCATCTCATATTAATTTATATGAGGTGATTTTTTTGAGAAAAACTTGTTTCATGATTATTTTATGCATAATTTTATGTTTTGATTTTAATGCTTATGCACTTTCTTTATCGGCAAAAAGCGCTGTTTTGATGGATCTTGCAACAAACGAGGTTTTATACGAAAAAAACGCGCATCAAAAGCTTTCTATGGCAAGTACAACCAAAATTATGACTGCCATTTGTGCAATTGAAAATGCCGATATAAACAAAAAAGTTGATGTCAAAAAAAGTGCCATTGGTATTGAAGGCTCGTCTATGTATCTTAAATACAACGAAAAAATATCAATGGAAGATTTAATATACGGGCTTATGCTCTCATCCGGTAATGATGCGGCTGTTGCAATTGCGCTTGATATTTCGGGTTCTGTTGAGGAATTTGCCATTATTATGAACAAAACCGCACAAAAAATAGGTGCAAAAAATACACATTTTAAAAATCCAAACGGTCTTGATGAAAAAGACCATTACACAACCGCATACGATCTGGCACTTATAACATCTTATGCAATGAAGAATGAAACATTTTATAAAATTGTTTCAACCCTTCAGAAAAAACTTCCCAAAACAAATGTATCACCCGAAAGATATCTGCGAAATCACAACAAAATGCTTGCAATGTATGACGGATGCATCGGTGTTAAAACGGGTTTTACAAAAAAATCGGGAAGGTGTCTTGTAACGGGTGCAAAAAGGAATAATTTAGGCGTAATTGCCGTAACATTAAATGCTCCTGACGACTGGAACGACCATAAAAAAATGCTCAACTTTGCATTTGATAATTATAAATCGGTTAAAATTATATCAAAAGGAAGCTACATACAGGGCGTAAATGTTAAAAAAGGAGATATTCCGTTTATAAAATGCGTTGCAAAAGACGATATTTACATAACTGCAAAAAAGGACAGCGAAATTTTATATGATATAAATATTTCTCTCCCCGAATATTTTAATGCACCAGTTACTTTTCTGGATGATGCGGGTACATTAACGGTTACATCCCGCAATAAAGAATATAAAACAAAAATAATAACAAACAGCAGTGCAAATATTTACATTACCAATACCGAAAGGTATTTTGATAATTTAAAAAATATTATTTCGTACTTTATATGTACATAAAACCAAATCAAGAAAGGCCTGATAAACAATGGAAGAAAAATTAAGACTTCAAAAATATCTTGCAATGGCAAATGTTGCATCAAGAAGAGCATCGGAGGCTATAATCCTTGAAGGCAGAGTAAAGGTGAACGGATGCGTTGTAACCGAGCTTGGCACAAAGGTTTCGGCAAATGACAAGGTTGAAGTTGACGGTGAATTAGTTTTTATTGCAAAGAAAAAATACTATATAATGCTTAATAAGCCATCAGGATATGTTACCACTGCAAGCGATGAAATGGGCAGAAAAACCGTGCTCGATTTAATAAGTGATATAAACGACAGGGTGTATCCTATAGGAAGACTTGACAAAGACACCGAAGGGCTTTTGCTTCTTACCAACGACGGTGATTTTGCTTATGAGGTTGCACATCCAAAACACAATGTTGAAAAGGTATATCACGCATTTGTATCGGGTGTGCCGGGTAAGATTGCATTATCAAAGCTTGAAAAAGGCGTTATAATTGACGGAATAAAAACCAAAAGTGCTTATGTTGATGTTCTTGAGGTTGGCAAAAACAGCTCGGTTGTGGAAATTAAAATTCACGAGGGCAGAAACAGACAGGTAAGAAAAATGTTTGAAGCTGTAGGACACAAGGTTATTGCGCTTCAAAGAGTTGCTGTGGGTAAAATAAGTCTTGGAAATCTGCCTATCGGGAAATGGCGTCATTTAACAGAAGCAGAAATTAAAATATTAAAATCTTAAGGGGGATTTACAAATGATAGAAATTAAACCATATATGGAGCTTGATGAAAATGCACAAAAAATATCTGGCATTACAAAAAAAGATGCACATACTTTTTTTATGATTGCAAAAGATAAAGATGAAATACTTGGTATAGGCACAATGAAGATATACGAAAATTACTCTGAATTTTGCGATGTATGGGTATGTGACGAAATGTTTAAAATGCTTAATCACGGTATTGGAAAGGCAATGCTCAACTTTATTGAAAGACGCGAAATTTACCATGTTGTAAGCGAAAATGAAAATATATCCGACCTTTTATATCTTTTAAGATTTAAAAAAGAAAAGGTTGAAATTGACGGTTTTGAAAACAAAAACGAAATTTTTTATGTTAATTTAAAAGGATATTTTGATGCAAAATGCTCTGACTAAAAAATTTTTAAAATTTTTTATATGTAAAAAAAGGAAATAAAGGAAATATGTCGAATAAGTAAGAATAAGGCGTTGAATTTTGATTTGTTTGAAAAACCGGTTAAAAAACAAACAAATCATCCTTAAATATATACATTGGCAATAGCTTTTTAAGCGTATTTTGCCGGAAAAGAGAGGTTATATGATGGATAAACTCGACAATCTACGAAATGTCAAAAGCGAAGTTTTACTTGGCGGCGGCAAAGAAAAGATTGACAAGCAACACTCTTTAAACAAGTTAACAGCACGAGAAAGAATAAGCTACCTTTTAGACGAAGGCAGCTTTGTTGAGCTTGATGCACTTGTTTCGCAGAGAATGGGCATTAAATACTCTGATAAGAATTTAGCTTGCGATGGTGTTGTTTGCGGTTACGGTACAATTATGGACAGACCTGTTTGTGTTTATGCTCAGGATTATACCGTACTTGGTGCATCGCTTGGTGAAATGCACGCAAACAAAATCTTAAAGGTTATGGATATGGCCGCAAAAACGGGCGTACCTGTAATTGGACTTACAGAATCGGCAGGAATAAGATTAAAAGAAGGTTTAAATGCACTTGACGGACTTGGAAAAATTTTAGCAAAAGCAGCTTCTTTGTCTGGTGTTGTTCCGCAAATAAGCGTTGTTATGGGTCCTTTGGCAGGTATTGCATCTTCAATAAGTCAGCTTTCTGACTTTACATTTATGACCGATAAAACAAGTTCACTTTTTGTAAACGGTCCTCAGGTTGTAAAAGGCAATAGCCATAATGATGTTACAGCCGAAAGCCTTGGCGGTGCTAAAAAGTGCCTTGAAAACGGAAAAGCTCATTTTGTTTATGAAGGCGACAAAGAATGTCTTGATGCTGTTAAAGATTTTCTTTCATTCCTTCCTGACAACAACTTAAGCGATACTCTTTATATGGGCGAAACAGATGATATCAACAGAATTTCTTCTGTATTAAACCAGATAAATCCTGATGATATAAACACTATCATTACCGAAATTGTTGATAACGGCAGATTTGTTGAAATTCAAAAGGATTATGCAAAAAATATAATTGCAGGTTTTGCACATCTTGGTGGCGAGAGCATTGGTATTGTTGCAAACAACGGTCTTCTTGACACAAAAGGATGCGAAAAGATATCAAGATTTGTAAGATTTTTAGATAGCTTCAATATTCCTGTTTTAACATTTACAAATGTAGATGGATTTGAAGTTTCTCTTGATGAAGAGGACACAATAACAAAAGCGGCGGCAAATCTTATTTGCGCATATTCAGAGGCTACCGTTGCTAAAATCAATGTTATAACAGGAAAGGCAAGCGGCGGTGCATATCTTTGCATGGGTTCAAAGCACATTGGTGCAGATGTTGTATTCTCTTATCCCGATGCAGAAATAAGCGTTCTTTCTTCATCTGCAGCGGCAAACATTATGTTTAAAGACGATATTGCCGAAAGTGATGATCCGATAAACGAAAGAAAAGCTAAAATAGAAGAATACAAAGAAAAAGAGGCTAACCCGTATGTTGCGGCTTCACTTGGCTTTGTTGACGATGTTATAGAGCCTGATTCTTCAAGACCGAGAATTATTTCTGCTCTTTTACTTCTTGCAGGAAAAAGAGAATCGGGACTTTCTAAAAAACACAGAAGTAACTAATTTGAACGACTAAAATTATTATAAGCGTGGTGATATTTATGGTAAACTGGGGTAATGCAATTTTGGTTGCCGTTTTGGGACTTGCAACAGTTTTTGCAGTGCTTATAATCATTATGGTGGCAATTATGATTATGGCAAAAATATTTGCACCGGCAAAAAAAGAAACTCCCAAAAAGGAAGAAATTTTAAATAAGCCAGTTAAGAATACTGTGTCTGTTCCTAAAAAAGACATTATTGTGGAAGTAAGAGAGGATACCGAGCTTATTGCAGTTTTTGCAGCTGCTATTGCGGCATCGCTTAATACTTCAACATACAATCTTAAAATCAAATCTTACAGACGACTTGGCGAAGCAAAATCAAGCTGGCAGAACATATCAAGAAAAGAAAACATATATACAAAACTTTAATAAATTGTCTTAAAAATCAAAGACGGAAACGGAGATAAAATTATGAGAAAGTTTAATATAACAGTAAACGGAAATTGTTATGAAGTTGTAGTAGAAGAAGTTGGTGGCGTAGCAAGCGCACCTGTTGCACCGGTTGCTCCTGTTGCTCCTGTTGCACCCGCACCTGCAGCAGCTCCTGCTCCTGCACCGGCTCCCGCACCAAAAGCAGAAGAAGCTCCAAAAGCAGCTCCTTCAGGCGCTCAGGGCAGCATTGCAATATCTGCTCCAATGCCCGGAACAATTATGGATATCAAAGTTAATGTTGGTGACAGCGTTGAAGAAGGTCAGGCAGTTGTAATACTTGAAGCTATGAAAATGGAAAACGATATTGTTGCTCCTTCTTCAGGTACAGTTGCTTCTATCAATGTTTCAAAAGGCGACAGTGTAAATTCGGGCGATGTTTTAATCACTCTTAACTAACAAAGAATTTTACTTATTTTGACGAAAGGGTGACAAAAATTGGGTCAATTATTTATTGATGGTATAAAGAGCTTTGCTGGAAGCACAGGCCTTGCAAGAATTTTTGCAGCTACTTCATCAAGTGCCTTTGCAGTTAATGGAATTGATGCAGGCGTAATTATAATGATTTGTATTGCATGTGTGCTTTTATACCTTGCAATTGTAAAACAGTTTGAACCGTTACTTCTTCTTCCTATAGCATTTGGTATGCTTCTTACAAACCTTCCGGGTGCAGGAGTATTCCACGCAGAGTTTTTTACAGGTGAAGATGCAATTAAAAACGGTTTAGACTTTGGTAAGATACTTCACGATGGCGGTCTTTTAGACCTTTTGTACTTAGGTGTTAAGCTTGGAATTTATCCACCGCTTATCTTTCTTGGAATTGGTGCTATGACAGACTTTAGCCCGCTTATTGCAAACCCAAAAAGTCTTCTTTTGGGTGCAGCGGCTCAGCTTGGCGTATTTACCGCATTTTTAGGTGCGCTTTTATTAGGATTTACAATCCCCGAGGCTATGTCAATTGGTATTATTGGCGGTGCTGATGGTCCTACTGCTATATTTGTAACAAAAACACTTGCTGCACATCTGCTTCCTGCAATAGCAATTGCGGCTTACTCTTATATGGCACTTATTCCTATTATTCAGCCTCCTATTATGAAGGCATTCACAACCAAAAAGGAAAGAAGCATTAAAATGGAACAGCTTCGTCCTGTAAGCAAAACAGAAAAAATTCTTTTCCCCATTGTTGTTACAATAATTGTTGCACTATTTGTACCAGACGCTGTATCTTTGGTAGGTACTCTTATGCTTGGTAACTTATTTAAAGAAACAGGCGTTGCAGACAGACTTTCAAAAACAGCTCAGAATGAGCTTATGAATATTATTACAATTTTCCTTGGTGTTACAGTTGGTGCAACCGCAACAGCAGATATGTTCTTAAGACCGCAAACTTTGTTTATTATTGTTTTAGGTCTTGTGGCATTTGCATTTTCAACCTTTGGCGGTATAATGCTTGGAAAATTAATGTGCAAATTAACAGGTGGAAAAATCAATCCGCTTATTGGTTCGGCAGGTGTATCGGCAGTACCTATGGCTGCCAGAGTTTCGCAGACTGTAGGACAGAAGGAAAACCCTACAAACTATCTTCTTATGCACGCAATGGGACCAAATGTTGCAGGTGTAATTGGCTCGGCAGTTGCCGCAGGCGTATTTTTATCACTTGCTAAATTGTTTATTTAAGGGAGGTTAAAATTTTATGGCTAATAAAAGCGTTAAAATTACCGAAACAATTTTAAGGGACGCTCATCAGTCGCTTATTGCAACAAGAATGACAACCGACGAAATGCTTCCTATTGTAGAAAAAATGGATAAAGTAGGCTATCATTCATTAGAAGCATGGGGCGGCGCAACCTTTGATGCTTGTCTTAGATTTTTGAATGAAGACCCCTGGGAAAGATTAAGAAAAATCAAATCTAAAACTCCAAATACAAAATTGCAGATGCTTTTCAGAGGACAAAACATTTTAGGATACCGTCACTATGCAGACGATGTTGTTGAATATTTTGTTCAGAAATCAATTGCAAACGGTATTGATATTATAAGAATATTTGACGCACTAAATGATGTAAGAAACCTTCAGACTGCAATAAACGCAACAAAAAAAGAAGGCGGACATGTTCAGGCGGCTATATCTTACACAATAAGCCCTGTTCATAATATTGAATTTTTTGTAAAACTTGCAAAAGAATACGAAAACTGCGGTGCAGATTCAATCTGTATTAAAGATATGGCAGGACTACTTATTCCGTACGAAGCAGAAAAACTTGTTAAAGAGCTTAAAAAGAATGTTAAAGTTCCAATTCAATTGCACACTCACTACACAAGCGGTGTAGCATCTATGACATATTTAAAAGCTATTGAAGCAGGTGTTGACATTGTTGACTGTGCGCTATCTCCATTATCTATGGGTACAAGCCAGCCTGCAACAGAGCCACTTGTTAAAGCGCTTGAAGGAACTGCTTACGATACAGGCATTAATCTTGATGCACTTACCGAAATTGCAGATTACTTTAAACCTTTAAGAGAAGAATATTTAAGCTCTGGTCTTTTAAACACAAAGGTTCTTGGTGTAGATATCAACACATTAAAATATCAGGTTCCCGGCGGAATGTTATCTAACCTTGTATCACAGCTTAAACAGCAGAATGCAGAAGATAAATTTGAAGAAGTATTAAAAGAAATTCCGCGCGTCAGAGAAGATTTAGGCTGGCTTCCGCTTGTTACACCTACAAGTCAGATTGTTGGAACACAGGCAGTTTTAAATGTTCTTATGGGCGAAAGATACAAAATGGTTACCAAAGAAACAAAAGGTATTGTAAAAGGCGAATATGGCAGAACTCCCGTTAAAATTTCAGATGAATTTACAAAGAAAATTATCGGCGACGAAAAACCAATCACATGCCGTCCTGCAGACCTTATTAAGCCTGAGCTTGATACAATAAGAGAAAAATGCAAAGAATACATTGAACAAGACGAAGATGTTTTATCTTATGCATTATTCGATCAGGTTGCAGAAAAATATTTTGAACAAAGAAGAGCAGCTAAATATAAAGTTGACGCTTCTTTAGCAGATATGACCGACAAAACCTATCCTGTTTGATAAAATAAAAACCCTTTCTCATTAAAGAGAAAGGGTTTTTTTATTTATCGTAAATTTCTATATTGTATTTTCCGTCTTGTTCTTTAACATTAACCTTTATAAGCTCGCTATGCGATGTAGGAATGTTTTTTCCCACAAAATCGGCTCTTATAGGAAGCTCTCTGTGCCCTCTGTCAACCATTTCAAAAAGCTCAATTTTAGATGGCCTTCCAATTTTTATAACTGCGTCCATTGCAGCTCTTACGGTTCTTCCGGTGTAGAGAACATCGTCAACAAGCACAACAATCTTGCCGTTTACATCAAAAGGAATTTCGCTGCTGTTTATTTTAGGATCCTGATTTTCATCTGCCAAATCATCTCTGTATAAAGTAATATCCAAAACACCCACAGGAACTTTTGTGTTTTCTATTTCGTATATTTTTTCGGCAAGCATTTTTGCAAGAGGAACACCTCTTGTTTTAATTCCTATCAATACAAGATTATCTGCATTTTCGTTTTTTTCAATAATCTGATGCGCGCCTCTTGTAATTGCCCTTAAAAAAGCCGCATCGTCCATAACAACCGATTTGAATTTCATAAAATATGTCTCTCCTTAAAGGTTTTAAAAAACAAAAGCCTCACCAAAAAGATGAGGCTTTTTAGCTTAAATTTTTAATTATTCAGCTTTTTTAGAAAGAATAAGGTTTGTTATAATTCCAAGTATTAAAGCACAGGCAATAGCTGTTAAAGTAACTTTACCAAATGTTAATGTAAGACCGCCGATACCTGCAATTAAAATTACGCTGACAACAAAAAGGTTTCTGTTTTCTTCAAGGTCAATGTTTTTAAACATTTTAAGACCGCTTACAGCAATAAATCCGTAAAGTGCCATACAAACGCCGCCCATTACGCAAGATGGAATTGAATTAACAAATGCAATAAACGGAGCGATAAATGAAACAATTATTGCACCAACTGCTGCTGCAATGATTGTTACTACAGATGCATTTCTTGTAATAGCAACACATCCAACAGATTCACCGTATGTTGTGTTGGGGCATCCACCAAAGAAAGCACCAACCATTGAACCAATACCATCACCTAAAAGTGTTCTGTGAAGACCTGGTTCTTTAAGAAGGTCTTTTTCTATAATAGAAGAAATGTTTTTGTGGTCTGCAATATGTTCTGCAAAAACAACAAATGCAACAGGAACATAAGCTACTGCGATTGTTGCAATGTAAGAACCTGTTACTTCGCCCATACCGCCAAATGCAGTAAGGAATGTAAAGTCAGGAACCTGAACAAATGTATTTAGTGTAACTCCACCTTCAACAAGTGCCATAAATGGAGCAAAGTTTATAACTTTAAGAGCATCAAGACCAGCTATGTTACCAATTATAGTAAAGATTGTAGCGGTAACATAACCTGCAACAATACCAATAATAAACGGAATTAATTTTATCATTTTTTTGCCGTATGTTGAACAAAGCATTGTTGTAAATAGTGTTACAAGTCCGCATATTAAGCAAACGATAGGTGCTGCAAGCTGAGCACCGTCCTGACCAACAATGTTGCCTTTAACAATATCGCCAACAGCATTGCCTGCAAGTGAAAGACCAATAATTGCAACGGTAGGACCAATAACAACAGCAGGCATTAATTTATCAATCCAGTTTGTACCTACAAATTTAACAACAATTGCAATAACAACATAAACAAGACCTGCAAAAATTGCACCGATTATAAGTCCCAAATAACCAAGTGCCATACTTGTAGCACCTGCAAATGCGGCAAACATTGAAGCAATAAACGCAAAAGATGAACCTAAAAATACAGGGCTTTTTTTCTTTGTGAATAAAACATAAACAAGTGTCCCCACACCTGCACCAAACAGTGCTGCAGCTGAGCTCATATTGTTACCTACAATAACAGGAACAACAAGTGTTGCAGCCATAATAGCAAGTAGCTGCTGGATTGCGAAAACGATAAGCTGACCAAATTTTGGTTTATCGTTTACATCAAAAAACAATTTCATTTAGTACCTACTCCTTTTGTATAAAAGTTTTTTACAAAGATAAATTTAATCAATAAAAAAGCCTTATCTGCAATTTTTATGATGCAGACAAGGCAATTTAAATGCAACTTAAATCAGGTTAAATCTTGCCGATGTCCCGCATCGGATTAAAGATATCTTGCTTAAGATTCAGTATAGCATATATACAAAATAAAGTAAATACTTTTTTTAAATTTTGTCAAAATTTAATAAATTGTGTCGTTAATTGCGCTCCACACATCGCTCGTTTCAAAGCCAAACCTCCAAGATGCCACACCCGGCAAATTATACTTATTTATAAGAGTACATTTTTTTGCAACCGAAGAAGCATCTTCTATATAAATTGTATAGTTATATGTGCCGTCAGACCAGGTTGCAACATTTTGTCCGTCTTTTTCGCTGTATAAGATTTTTGCTCCGTTTTCGTTTATAATTTCTTTTGCCCTCTGCATAGAAATTGCACTCGTTTTTATAACCCTGCCGTTTTGCTCCTTCCAGTGCCTTACATAAAAGGGAACACCTAAAATAAGAGTGCTGTTATCAACCTCCGAAAGCACACTTTTTACTACATCTTCAACCCAGCTAAAGCCGGCAACAGGGCCTGCTTTTTCGCTCCATGTTCCATTCTGGTCGTATGCCATAACAACGGTATAATCACAAATATCAGATAAAGCATCCCTGTCGTAGCAAAGCGACCAGTTACCGCCGTATTTATCGTATTTATTTATATCAACACTTGTAACAAGTCCCAAAGAACGCATAGCAATGGCTACCTCTTTTGCGTGGTTTGTAAAAGAATATTTATCCTTCATATTTTCAAAATCAATGTTTATTCCGTCGGCCTTTGTGTTAATAACGCCTTCAACCAAAAATTCAATAGCTTTTTTTCGGGAGGATGTGCTGTTTAAAAATTTTTCGGTATCGTTTGCATTAAAATTGTTACGGTATGCAATCCACAAATCATAACCGTTTTTATTTGCGTAATTTATATAATCTTTGTTTGATTTATCGGTAATTTTTAAGGTTGTGGATTTATCAGAATAGAGTGTTTTTGAGTTTTTATAGCTGTTGTCCGATATAATTTCGTACCAGGTAGGCGAAATAACATTAAGCCCCTCGGGCGCATACGATGGGACAGAATTAAAAACCTCCCAGGTAAGATTTATTTTTTTGTCAGGATTTATTTTTTCGTTATATTTAAAAATCTGCCATTTATTATTTTTGTGCATTAGTTTTACAAGCATTTTGCCTTTATATTCGCGTAATTTTTGATTGCTATCAGAATAAAAAGCATTAAAGCCTACATCATACGAAAATAAAATATGCGCAGTATTATTTGAAAAATCAGTAATATCGTATGTTAAATTACTAATATTTTTTTCAACTTCAAAACCAAGATTTTTTGCAAATGATAAAACATTATTTGCATAGTCATATTCTTTTTTTGCAGTATGAACAAGATTTTGTGATAAGTTTTCCTTAACAAACGAAAGCGCAGTATTTACTGCATCATTTTTGTCCTTCTGATGCTGATAATTTTGGATTGTATTGTAAATCATTTTTGCAACTTCGCCTCGTTTTGCACCCATTTTAGGATTAAAATTGCCTTTTTCATCACCCGAAATAATACCAAGATTAAAAACCAGATTAAGCTCATCATAATAAGCATAATTTTTTGTAATATCGTTAAAATTTATATTTTGTGTAATTAAATCTTTTTTGTCAGACAAAAGACGGGACAAAATAATAACAATTTCTTCTCGTGTAATGTTTTTTTCGGGATTAAAATTATTTTGCGTATCTCCTTTTATAATGCCGTTTTCCTTTGCAATTGAAATGTTTTTATAAAAAATATGGTCTTTTTTTACATCGTTAAAATACTTATTTGCACTATGCGAGTCAACATCAAAAAGAAATCTTGTTATAAGTGCAATAACCTCGCCTCTTGTAATGTTTTTTTCAGCGTTTGAATTTTTGCCGTCACCCATCATAACGCCCATATCAAAAAGGTCGGTTATATAGTCTTCTGCCCAGTGCATATCGGTATCGGAAAGATAAGAAAAATTTAAATTTACTGCCTGTGCGTTAAAAGCTGTGGTTAAAAAAATGCTTAAAATGACTAAAAAAACTGTAATCTTTTTCATTTGTTTTCCCCTTTACTGCATATATTTTTCTATATACAAAATTATATCAGCTAAATAAAGGGTAATTCAACGCACAATATTTTCCTATATCATTTTGGTTATTTCTTTTTTAAGACGAACAATTATTCGTTTTTCAAGCCGTGATATGTAAGACTGTGATATTCCAAGCATTTCGGCAACCTCTTTTTGAGTTTTGGCAATTCCCCCTTTTACGCCAAACCTTAATTCCATAATGCGTCTTTCACGCGCAGAAAGCTTATCAAGTGCTATTAAAAGAAGCTGTTTATCCACCTCGTTTTCAAGGTTCTGATAAACCACATCGTTATCGGTTCCAAGAATATCTGACAAAAGAAGCTCATTTCCGTCCCAGTCCACATTAAGCGGTTCATCAATCGAAATTTCAACTTTTCGGTTACTGCTTTTTCTTAAATACATTAAAATTTCGTTTTCAATGCATCGTGACGCATAGGTTGCAAGCTTGATTTTTTTGTCGGGTTTAAATGTGTTTATTGCCTTTATAAGCCCAATTGTTCCTATTGAAATTAAATCCTCAACCAAAACGGGTGTGTTTTCAAACTTTTTTGCAATATACACAACAAGTCTTAAATTTCTTTCAATAAGAACAGATTTTATTTTTTTGTCACTTTCACCGCCAAGCTCATTTAAAAGCTCATCTTCCTCTTCTTTTGAAAGCGGAGGAGGTAGTGAGGCAGGCCCGCCTATGTAATGAACTTCATTTTTCTTTAAAATTTTCAGTATGTATAAAAATACCGTAATAATATTATTTTTCATAAACAAAATCCTTTCGTTTTATAAATTTATAAGCTCGGGACTTATAAGTGCATTATATAAATCTGAACTTGAAAGCTTTTTATCATAAACACCTATACACACATTTTCTATTATTTTTTCCCTCACAATAACAAAATCACTCTTAAAACCTATAAGCATACCATTTGATTTTCCAAGTGACGAAAATGGTATAAGCCTTAACTTTGTTTTTAACAGAACATCGTTTTTTATATCAGAAAGAGCATTAATGGTATCTGATTTTGTTAAACACTCAAACATTTCAGATGGCAAAAGCTCTTTTACCGAATCAAGCTCCGCAATAACAACGGGTGTGTTTTCAATGGGGTCAGAAAGCATATTTCCAGTATCAACAAGCGCATTTAATGTTATCTCATTATTGTAAAAATTTATTTTTATTTCTTCATACATTATATTTTTTTGTTTTTTATATGTATTAAACCCCACCTTTGCAACAATGTATGCTATTCCAACCGATAAAAACAGTATTTTCCACGGAAAATTAAAATAAAATATACCGTTGTTCAAAGCGCTTTTGTATTTCAAACCTGCATTGGTAAAATAAAATATACCAAGAACAACCCCGCCAAAAACAAAGGATGACACATAAAAAATAAATACTGTTTTTAAAAATGGTATCCACCTTGTAAATTTAAACGACACAAAAACAATTATAAGCGATACACAAAACTTTGCCAAAACACCATAAAACATTCTGATGTTTGGAAAAAACATAAAAACAGCATATAAAGCACCTGAAAACGCACCAAAAAAAATGCGTATTTTATTAAGTTTTATTTTTGAAATTTTTCCTGTTAAAATTAAAAGAACAAAATTTATAACAAAATTTACCGTAAACAAAACATCTATGTAAATTGTCAAAAAACCGCCTCCTTGTATAAATATATCACACCCTATATAATAAAAAGGTCGAAATATAAAGTATGGTAAAAAATTATTTGTATTAAAAATTATATGTGTGCATATTGCATAAATAGATATTTTTTATGTTGATTTTTAAAGATAATTGTGACATAATCTTATATGTATGTGAAAAAAGTACATTTTTATGATAGGATATGGATGTGAAAATATGAAAAAGGAAAAATCGTGCGGAGCGATTGTTTACAGATTAGATGGTGATAATATTCTTGTTTTAATGGTAAAACATATAAACGGCGGACACTGGTCGTTTCCAAAGGGCCATGTTGAGCAAAACGAAACAGAAGCACAGACTGCAAAGCGTGAAATAATGGAAGAAACAGGTATAAATGTTGAAATAGATACCCGATTTAAAGAAAAAGTTACCTATTCTCCAAAAAAAGATGTTTTAAAAGATGTTATATTTTTTGCGGCTAAAACCGAAGAAAAAGAATATATCCGTCAACAGGAAGAAATTTCTAAAATTGAATGGGTAAATTTAACCGATGCAGAAAAAAAGGTCGCTTTTGAAAACGACCGTATGATGATTAAAAATTTTATAAAATATATAACAAATCATGCAGAATATGAACGAAACATTTAATTCTTTTTAAACATTATAAAACCCATCTTTGAACAGATGGGTTTTTTTATTTATAAATTTTTGTAAAATTTCTCATTTTTGTGCATAAAAACATTGTCAAACAGCTTTTTTTGTGATAAAATATTGAATATATTGTGTTTTTTACAAAAACTATCACATAAATTTTTTTACAAATGAGAGGGATTTTTTAAAAATGGCAGAAAACAAAATGGGCACAATGCCTGTAACAAAGCTTATTTTATCAATGTCATTGCCTGCAATTTTTTCGATGCTTATTCAATCGCTTTATAACATTGTAGACAGCATATTTGTATCGGCGCTTGGCGAGGATGCACTAACCGCAGTTTCGCTTGCGTATCCTATGCAGATGCTAATTGTTGCCTTTGCGGTTGGAACGGGCGTTGGCGTAAACTCACTTATTGCACGCCGTCTTGGTGAAAAAAGGCAGGAAGAGGCAAATCACGCCGCAGTTCACGGTATTGTTTTATCAATCATAACATGGGTTATTTTTGCACTTATCGGCATTTTCTTTACAAAGCCATTTATTTTGGGTATGGCATCAGGAAATAATGATGTATCACAAAACATTATAAACTGGGGCATTGACTATATGTCGGTTGTAATGATTTTTTCATTCGGTGCTTTTATCTGCGTAAGCTTTGAAAAATCAATTCAGGCAACAGGCAATATGTTTTACCCAATGATATTTCAGCTTTTAGGCGCAATTATAAACATAATTTTAGACCCAATCTTTATTTTCGGATATTTTGGTGTTCCCGCTTTTGGAGTTAAGGGCGCGGCTATTGCAACAGTTTTAGGGCAGATACTTTCAATGGTTTATGCAGTTTATGTTGTATGCAAAAAAGATTTTGCCGTTAAATTTAACTTAAAAGGCTTTAAATTCAGACTAAAAACTGTAAAAGATATTTATGCAGTAGGTATCCCGTCAATTGTAATGCAGTCAATCGCGTCGGTGCTTATAACCTTCCTTAACAAAATTCTTATTTTGCTCACTCCAACCGCCGTTACAGTGCTTGGCGTATATTTTAAGCTTCAATCGTTTGTATTTATGCCTGTGTTCGGTCTTACACAGGGTGTTATGCCTATTATGGGTTATAACTTTGGTGCTAAAAACAAGGCACGACTTAAAGAAACTGTTAAAAAGGGCGTTATTTTTGCATTTTCGATTATGGCGGCAGGAACACTTTTGTTTATGATAATTCCAAAACAGCTTCTTATGATTTTCAACGCATCCAAAGATATGCTTAAAATAGGTATTCCTGCACTTAGAACAATTTCAATAAACTTTATGCCTGCGGCAATAGGTATAATGTTCGGAACATTTTTCCAGGCAATAGGAAAGGGAGTTTACTCGCTTATAATCTCGTTTTTAAGACAGATTATAATACTTCTTCCTGCGGCAAAAATTTTATCTTATTTAGGCGTAACTTATGTATGGTATGCCTTCCCCATTGCCGAAAGCGTAGCACTTGTAGTCAGCATATTTATGTATATATCGGTTTACAATAAAAAAATTAGAACATTAGGTAATTAAATTTTTCACATACAGAAAGGATTGATTTTTTTGAACATCACACAAAAGATTATCAAAGACCATCTTGTGTCGGGTAATATGGTTGCAGGAGAAGAAATCTCTATAAGAATTGACCAGACACTTACACAGGATTCAACAGGTACAATGGCGTATCTTGAATTTGAAGCTATGGGTATTGACCGCGTTAAAACAAAACGCTCGGTTGCATACATCGACCATAACACACTTCAGTCAGGATTTGAAAATGCCGATGACCACAAATATATTCAGACAGTTACCAAAAAACACGGTATCTATTTTTCACGACCAGGTAATGGTATCTGCCATCAGGTGCATCTTGAAAGATTTGGTATTCCAGGTCAGACACTACTTGGTTCTGACAGCCACACTCCCACAGGCGGCGGTATTGGTATGCTTGCAATAGGTGCGGGCGGTCTTGATGTTGCTGTTGCAATGGGCGGCGGTGCATACTACATCACAATGCCAAAGGTTGTTAAAGTAAACCTTATTGGAAAATTAAATAAATGGGTTGCCGCAAAAGACATTATTTTAGAGGTATTAAGAATTTTAACCGTTAAAGGCGGTGTTGGCAAGGTTATTGAATACTCAGGCGAAGGTGTAAAAACACTTACAGTTCCAGAAAGAGCAACAATCACAAATATGGGTGCTGAGCTTGGTGCAACAACATCTGTTTTTCCAAGTGATGATGTTACAAAAGCGTTTCTTAAAGCACAGGGCAGAGAAGAAGACTTTACATACATTACTGCCGATGATGATGCTACATACGATGAAGAAATTACAATAGATTTATCAAAACTTGTTCCAATGGCGGCAAAACCGCATATGCCGGATAACGTTGACACAGTTAAAAACATTGGCAAAATCAAGGTTGATCAGGTTGCAATCGGAAGCTGTACAAACTCATCTTATATGGATATGATGAAGGTTGCAAAAATCCTAAAAGGCAAAACAGTCCAAGAAGATGTAAGCCTTGTTATATCACCAGGATCAAAACAGGTTCTTAATATGCTTTCTCAAAACGGAGCACTTGCAGATATGATATCAGCAGGCGCAAGAATATTAGAAAGTGCGTGCGGACCTTGTATCGGTATGGGACAGTCTCCAAAAACAGATGCAATATCGCTAAGAACTTTCAACCGTAACTTTGAAGGAAGAAGCGGTACAAAATCGGCTCAGGTTTATCTTGTAAGCCCCGAGGTTGCGGCACTTAGCGCAATTAACGGATACCTTTCGGACCCAACAGAGCTAGATTTTGACAATTATGTAGAAATGCCCGAAAAATTCCTTATAAATGATAATATGGTTGTATCTCCTGCACCCGAAGGAAACGACGTTGAGGTTGTAAGGGGTCCAAACATTAAAGAATTCCCGATAAATACAAAAATGACAGATACTGTTGAAGGTAAAGCACTTATAAAGGTTGAAGACAATATTACAACCGACCACATTATGCCATCAAACGCAAAGCTTTTGCCTTATCGTTCAAATGTTCCTTATCTTTCAACCTTCTGTTTAGCTCCCTGCGATGAAAACTTCTCTCAAAGAGCAAAAGAAAACGGCGGCGGATTTATTATTGCAGGCTCAAACTACGGTCAGGGCTCATCACGAGAGCACGCAGCACTTGCACCGCTTTATCTTGGTGTTAAAGGCGTTATTGCAAAATCATTTGCAAGAATTCACGAAGCAAACCTTATAAACTCTGGTATTCTTCCAATGACCTTCGTAAATGAAGAAGACTATGACGATATTGATATGATGGATGAATTAAAAATTGAAGATGCAATAAATGGCGTTAAAGAAAAAGATACCATCATTGTTAAAAACATTACAAAGAACAAAGAGTACAAGGTAAAAATAAATCTTTCTGACCGTCAGAAAGATATGATGGTGCTTGGCGGACTATTAAACTACACAAAAGAACAATCTAAATAAGGTGGAAAATTAAATGGAAGCTAAAATTAAAGAAGCAACTAAAAAATTTGAAGAATTATTAAGAGGCCAACTTGAAAGAGCCGAAAAAATGAAAGAAAACAAGGATTTTACCGATTATAACGCACTTGACAAAATTGTAATCGGCATTGTTCCCGGTGACGGAATTGGCCCTATCATTTTAAGGGAAGCCGAAAGAGTTTTAAGATTTTTGCTTGAAGATAAGGTTAAATCAGGCAAGGTTGAGCTTAAAAACATTGATGGCCTTACAATAGAAAACAGGGTGGCAAAATTAAAATCAATCCCCGATGATGTTATGGATAAAATCAAATCCTGCCACGTTTTATTAAAAGGCCCTACAACCACACCAAGCAAAGGTGACGGACTTCCAAATCTTGAAAGCGCAAATGTTACAATGCGAAAAGAGCTTGACCTTTTTGCAAATGTAAGACCTGTTAAGGTGCCAGAGAAAAACATTGACTGGACATTCTTTCGCGAAAACACCGAAGGCTCTTATGCAGTAGGCTCAAAGGGTATTAATGTTACAGATGATGTTGCAGTTGATTTTTGTATTGCAACCACTGAAGGCTGCGAAAGAATTGCAAGAGCTGCTTTTGAATTTGCAAAAAACAATGGCAAAAAGAGAGTTTCTGCCGTTACAAAGGCAAATATTATAAAAACCACAGACGGCAAGTTTTTGGATATCTGTAAAGAAGTTGCAAAGGATTATCCCGATATAACTCTTGATTCGTGGTATGTTGATATTATGACCGCAAACCTTATAAACGAAGATATAAGAAGCTCTTTTGAGGTTTTTGTTCTTCCTAACCTTTACGGTGATATCATAACCGACGAAGCTGCTCAGATTCAGGGTGGTGTGGGTACTGCAGGAAGCTCTAATATAGGTAAAAAATATGCTATGTTTGAAGCAATCCACGGAAGTGCACCACGAATGATTGAAGAAGGAATTGGTGAATATGCAAACCCATCAAGCATATTCAAAGCAACCGAAATGCTTCTTCGTCACATTGGCTTTATTAATGAAGCAAATAAGCTTGATGAAGCTTTAAATAAGTGTATTGAAATTGAAAAAAAGGTTGTTGTTACAGGTAACAAAGACGGCGCCACCACAAAAGAATTTGCCGACTATGTTATGCAGACAGTTAAAGCGTTATAAGAATATATTTTAATAAAAATTAAATAATGATTAAGTGATAAAAAACAATCCATCCACCGCTAAAGCGATTGTCACCTACCTTTACGCAAAAGGGGCTTTATAACAGAAGATTGAAGGCTCCCTTGTGCAAAGGGAGCTGGCAAACCTTTAGGTTTGACTGAGGGATTGTAATAACTTTATCATCATTTAAAAAAGGAGTAGAAAAAAGTGAAAGATACTAAATCTGTCCCCGAAGTTGTTGCAAGAAGACTTCCAAGATACTACCGTTATCTTGACGATTTATTAAAAAAACAGATTTACAGAATTTCGTCAAATGAACTAAGCAAAAAAATGGGTGTAACCGCATCGCAGGTAAGGCAGGATTTTAACTTTTTTGGCGGTTTCGGTCAGCAGGGCTACGGCTATAATGTAGAAATGCTTCATAAAGAAATCGGCACAATTTTAGGTCTTTATTCAGGACGAAAAACAATTATTATAGGAGCAGGATACTTAGGTCATGCGCTTGCAAACCACACAAATTTTAAAAAGAGAGGTTTTACCTTAATCGGCGCATTCGACATTGACAAAGAAAAAATCGGTACAAATATAGGCGAGGTCCAAGTCTACGATTACGCTAATCTTACAAAATTCATTGTAGACAACAAACCCGAAATTGCAATTTTAGCTGTACCGAGAATTGCTGTAAGAAAGGTTGCAAAAGACCTTATTTCTATGGGAATTAAAGCACTTTGGAACTTTTCGTATATTGAGCTTGAGGACGAAGATGATGTTGTTATTGAAAATGTTCATCTTTCAGACAGCTTAATGATGCTTTCCTACAAATTAAACGAGCTTGAATAATTATCTTTTTTAAGGAGTTAATTTTATGAATTACATTGTAGAAAACTTAAAAACCCCTGTTACAAAAGAAATGGATGTTGTTGTTGCAGGAGGCGGTATTGCAGGAGTTGCGGCAGCACTTTCGGCAGCAAGAAGCGGTGCAAAAACTATTCTTATTGAAAAAGAATTTATGCTTGGCGGTCTTGCAACAGCGGGTCTTATTGCAATTTACCTTCCTATATGCGACGGAGAAGGCAGACAGGTAAGCTTTGGCATTGCAGAAGAGCTTATCCGCCTTTCAATCAAGCACGGACACATTGAAGGAAGATACAACAAGGCATGGTTTGAAGGCGGTACTTTGGAAGAAAAAATAAAAGGCAGACGTTTTGAAGTCCAGTATAACCCCTGCATTTATGCAATTCTTTTAGAAGAACTTCTTTTAAAAGAAGGCGTAGAAATTTTGTATGGCACATCGGTTTGCGAAGTAAAATGCGAAAATAACAAAATTACCTCGGTTATTGTAGAAAACAAATCAGGAAGAAGCGCAATAAATGTTAAAAGTGTTGTAGATGCCACAGGTGATGCAGACATTTGCCATCTTTCGGGTGCAAAATGTGCTACATATAGTGAGAAAAACATTCTTGCGGCATGGTATTATTATATTAAGGAAGGCAAAAAAGAGCTTAATATGTTAGGCCTTGCCGATGACCCCGAGGACAGAGTAGAGAGAATTTCTGACCTTACCTTTACCGGCATTGACGGCGAAGAAATTTCTAAAATGATGTGTTTATCACACAAAACTCTTTTAAATAATTATCTTGAAAAGAAAAAGCATGACGACAGCTTAGATTTAACAAAAATTTCGGTAATTCCTCAGCTTAGAATGACAAGAAGAATGGTTGGCGAATACGAAATTGAAAAAAGCGAAGTACATAAAAAATTTGATGACAGCATTGGTATGTTTTCAAGCTGGAGAAAAAAAGGACCTGTTTACGAAGTACCATTTGGTTGTCTTTACTCAAAAGACATTAAAAACCTTTTAACTGCAGGAAGATGTATAAGCGTTAAAGACGATTTGTGGGATTTAACAAGAGTTATTCCTGTTTGCGCAGTAACAGGCGAAGCAGCAGGTACTGCCGCTGCAATGAGTGATGATATGACAACACTTGATGTTAAATTACTTCAGAAAAAATTAGTAGAAAACGGCGTAGTACTGCACGAAGACGATTTGAAGTAATATATTGCACTACGGGAGCCTTGAAAACCGCATCACAAAGCCTTTCCTGTGCAAGGTGAGGTGGGTTTGCAAAGCAAACTCGGAGGGGTTGTTTGTAAAACCTGATTTAATCAGTGTTTACTTGAGGGAAGCCTTTTAAAAACCAACAAAAAGGAGCGGTCAAAAATGAAAATGACAGCATCTGAAGCTATTCTTAATATTATTTTGGAAAACGGCACCGATGTTGTATTCGGTTATCCGGGAAGTGCTATTGCGCCCGTTTATGACGCGCTCTCTTCTTTTGACAAAATAAAACATGTACTTCCAAAAACCGAACAAAGTGCGGCGCATGCGGCATCAGGATACGCAAAATCAAGCGGAAAGGTTGGCGTGTGTATTGCAACCTCAGGCCCTGGTGCAACAAACCTTATTACAGGCATTGCAACCGCATACTCTGATTCTGTGCCTATGGTTGCCATAACAGGTCAGGTTCATTCCGACCTTGTAGGAAGAGATGCTTTTCAGGAGGTAGATATAACAGGTGCTACAAATCCGTTTTGCAAGCACAACTACCTTATAAATTCACCAGACGAAATTGTAGATGTTTTAAGAGAAGCTTTTTATATTGCATCAACAGGCAGAAAAGGGCCTGTTCTTGTTGATATTCCAACAAACTATTTAACCGAATTTGTTGAGTTTAAAAAATATAAAGAGCCTAATCTTATAAGCTACAAACCCAACTATAAAGGCAATACACTTCAGATTAAAAGGGCAATCGACTGTCTTAAAAAAGCAAAAAGACCGCTTTTATACATTGGCGGCGGATGCTGTGATTTAGAAACCAATAAAGAGCTTAAAAAGTTTATAGAAAAAACTTCTTTCCCTGCCGTAACAACTCTAAAAGCAGTTGGCGCAGTGCCGTTTGATTATCCTTTAAACTTTGGTATGATTGGCACTCACGGCAAAAAGGTAGCAAATTATGCGCTTTCCACCTGCGACACGCTTATGATTTTAGGCGCACGTATTGGTGACAGGTCACTTGGCAAGGCAGATTTGATTGACGAAGAAAATATAAAAGTTATTCATATAGATATTGACCCTGCCGAAATTGGCAAAAATATGCACACAAATATTCCTGTTGTCGGTCTTGTAAAAAATGTTTTATCAGCCCTTAATGAAAAGGATTTTTCCGTTTCGTGCGATAAAGAATGGATAGAAGCTTTAAAAATAAAAAACAGCATCAAAAATGATTATCCTCACAAAAAAGGCTTTGTAAATCCTGAGTTTGTTATAGAATGTATAAACCGCATTACAAACGGAAATTCAATAGTTTCAACCGAGGTTGGACAAAATCAGATTTGGGCGGCACGAAACATAAAAATCAATTCACCGCTTGGCTTTATTACATCGGGCGGACTTGGCACAATGGGCTTTGGACTTCCTGCTGCAATCGGTGCAGCCTTTGCAAACAAAGATAAATCAGTTATTGCAATTGAGGGCGACGGAAGCCTTATGATGTCACTTGCCGAGCTTTCTACAATTGCATCATACAACCTTAACATAAAAATTATTCTTTTCAACAACAATGCACTTGGTATGATAAGAGAATATCAGAAAAACAATTTTGGCGAAAATTATTTTGAAGTGTTTTTAGAAAAAAATCCTGATTTTACACTGCTTTCAAAGTCGTTTGGCATTAAAGCAAAAAGGGTAGATAATCAGGATGAAATATCAGATGCACTCAAAGAAGCATTTTCATATAACGGAAGTTATCTTCTTGAAATAAATGTTGACCCTATGGAAAATTCTATTATTTAAAAAAGTGAGGTAATTTTTATGCTAAATGAACAACACATTCTTTCGGTTTTAGTATCAAACAAAGCCGGTGTTTTAAGCAAAGTTACGGCGCTTTTTGCAAGAAGGGGCTTTAACATTGAATCACTTGCCGTTGGCCCTACCGAAGATAAAAACATATCGCGTATTACAATTATTGCAAACGGTGATGACTACATTATAGAACAGCTTACAAAACAGTTAAATAAACTTATTGATGTTATAAAGGTTAAAAATCTTTCAAATAACGACACCGTTTCAAAAGAGCTTGCGCTTATTAAAGTTACAAGTGTTGATGCCGAAAAAAGAAAAGAAATTCTGCAGATGTGCGAGATTTATCACTGCAAGGTTGTTGATGTTTCGCTTGATGCTTTAATAATCGAAATTACAGGCACACTTGACAAAGTGAACGCATTTATTGATATATGCAATAATTTTGGTAAGCTTGAGGTTGTGCGCACAGGTACAGTTTCAATAGAAAGAGGAAGCAAAACAGTAGAAGTTTAAAGGAATTTTAAAATGAAATTTGATATTTTAACTCTTTTTCCCAATATGTTTAAAGAAATTCTTTCAGACAGCATAATCGGAAGAGCCGAAAAAAAGGGTATTTTGGAATTTAATTTTGTTAATATAAGAGATTTTGCAAACAATAAGCATAATAGTGTTGACGATTATCCGTACGGCGGAGGATGCGGTATGGTTATCAAGGCACCGCCAATTTATGATGCTTATTTAAGTATTGCAAAAGATTTAGACTATAAACCACACACAATTTATCTTTCGCCAAAGGGAAGCGTTTTAACGCAGAAAAAATGCGTTGAGCTTTCCAAAAAAGAGCATATTGTTCTTCTTTGTGGTCACTACGAGGGCGTTGACCAAAGGGTTTTAGACAAAATTGTTGACGAAGAAATCTCAATAGGCGATTATGTTTTAACAGGCGGAGAATTGCCTGCAATGGTTTTAATAGACTCGGTTTCAAGAATGATAGATAATGTTTTATCAAGCGAAACCTCGTTTATGGACGAATCGCATTTTGATACCCTTTTAGAGTATCCGCAATATACCCGTCCACCCGTATTCGAAGGCGAAAAAGTGCCGGATATTCTTCTTTCGGGCGACCATAAAAAAATTGATGAGTGGCGACATGAAAAATCACTTGAAGAAACAAAAAACAAACGCCCTGATTTATACAAAAAATATATTAAGCAACAAAAGGAAGGCTAATGCCTTCCTTTTTAATATTGTTCTTCTATTTCAACATTGCCCGAATTTTCAACTATTATTTCGCCCTTTGTTTTTGCTACAATTTTAACCTTATTAAAGTTTTCAAATTTCACATTTTTAAGAACAATCTTTTCAAAATTTTCTGCTTCAATAAAGTTTATATCCTCAAATCCCTCTTTTGCACTTATACTGATATTTTCAAGTGTAATTGAAAGCTTTTCTTTTTCATCACCCTTAATAAGCATATTTTTGCTTATATTTTTAACTTTGCAGTCTTTAAAGGTAATTTCAGAAAGTGAGCGGTTTGTGCACCATAAAACACCAAAATCAAGCTTAAAAAGGTTGTCTACATTATCTATATCACAATTTTTTATTGTTATATTTTCGGGAGTTTTTCTTATTTTAGCACGATTGTCGCAGTAATATGTAAAAAAGTTTGCAAAGTTTCTTCTGCAGGTTTCATCAGTCATTGCACCACTTTTTTTCTTTTCATCACTAAGGCTGCCCCTGAAAGCAAAATTACTAGGTCCAAAGGCTTTAATATTTTCGAAAAGTACATTGTTTCCACCAAATCTTAATCCATTACAAGCCGTATTAATCACACAATCTCTTACAATAACATCGTGATTGTCAAAACCTGCAACAGGGTCATCGCCGGTATAAAATTTGCAATTTTCAACCAATACATTATCACAGGTTCTAAAATCAATTCCGTCGTGCCCTGCATAAACAGTAATATTTTTTGCACTTATGTTTTTGGAGTTAAAAATTGCCATTGACCAGTTTGCACTATCCTTCAAAGTAAAGCCTTCAAGTTTAATATCTTCGCAGTCCCATATACTCATAATATGAGGGCCTCTGTATTTTTCTTCGCCTGATTCATCATAGCAGTTAACACCATCAATATATGAATATTTTTCGCCAATTACGGCAATATTTTTAGCATTAACCGCCCTTATTATTGCATTACACCATCGGCTTAAAGGATACGCAGACCTTCCTCGTCTTTCCTGTTCTTCCTCATCGAAATAAAGTGGCTCTAATTTATCGTTTATATAATCAGTATAATCTTCAGGATTATCGCTTCCAATCAAAAATGCACCGCTTTTTAAGTAAAGAGTAACATTTGAACGAAGTCTTAACCCACCTGTTCTGAAAATTCCTTCAGGTATTATAACCTTTCCGCCACCGTTTAAAAAACAGGTGTCAATAGCCTTCTGAATAGCATTTGTCTGAAGTAAATCTCCTATATGGGCGCCAAAATCAACTATATTATATTCCATAATTATCACCTTTTGCATTTTTTTAAAATGATAACATATTTTTTATTATAAAACAATACAAAATGTACGAAAATTTTTCGTTGATTAAAAAACACTTGACAAATATAAAAAAATGTATTATCATATATAAGCAAACTATGTGTAAAGAAAATTACTTTACACCTTCAATCAGGCATTAATTCTTAATTTTCAAACTTTTAAGGGTGATTATTTTGAAAAATTTAAATATTGGATATCTTTTGGATTTTTACAAAAACATCCTGCCCGAAAAGCAGGCTCAGATGCTTGATATGTATTATAACGAGGATTTATCTTTAAAAGAAATTGCCGAGGATTTTAACATTACCCGTCAGGGAGTAAGAGATTATATAAAGCGTGGCGAAGAAACGCTTATCAATCTTGAACAAAAGCTTATGCTTGTTAAAAAAATCAAAATGATTGAAGAAGATATATCATCAATCAAAAGTTTTGCAAAAGAAAAAGAAGTAAACAGTGAAATTTTAGATGAATTAGATAAATTATCAGAAAAATTATACCTTTAGAAAGAGGTGTGAATTTTGGCATTTGAAAGCTTATCCGACAGACTTGGCGAAGTATTTAAAAAGTTAAGAGGAAAAGGAAAAATTTCCGAGGGCGACTTAAAAGAGGCTATGAAAGAGGTTAAAAGAGCACTTCTTGAAGCCGATGTAAACTTTAAAGTTGTTAAGGATTTTATAAATAATGTATCTGAAAAAGCACTTGGTCAGAATGTATTAGAAAGCTTAACCCCCGGTCAGCAGGTTATTAAAATTGTTAACGAAGAGTTATCACTTCTTATGGGTGGCGAGGCCGCAAAAATAGATTTTTCAAAAAGACCATGCGTTATTATGATGGTTGGTCTTCAGGGTGCAGGTAAAACAACAACAAGTGCAAAAATAGCATCTTACCTTAAAAAACAGGGTAAAAGACCTATCCTTGTTGCTGCCGATGTTTACCGTCCTGCCGCTAAAAAGCAGTTAAAGGTAGTAGGTGAGCAGGTTCAAGTTCCTGTTTTTTCAATAGATGAATCAACCGATGCGGTATTTATTGCAAAAGAAGCAATAACCCATGCAAACAAAAACGCAAACGATGTTGTTATTATAGATACCGCGGGCCGTCTTCATATTGACGAAGAGTTAATGGGCGAGCTTGTTAAAATAAAAGAAAGTGTAAATCCGTCTGAAATACTTTTAACCGTTGATGCTATGACAGGTCAGGATGCGGTTAACGTATCACAAAGCTTTAACGAGCTTTTAGACATTACAGGCGTTGTTTTAACCAAGCTTGACGGTGATACAAGAGGCGGTGCGGCACTTTCTGTTAAAGCAGTTACAGGTAAACCTATAAAATTTGCCGGTCTTGGCGAAAAATTAACCGATATCGACCTCTTCCATCCCGACAGAATGGCATCAAGAATTCTTGGAATGGGCGATGTTTTAACACTTATAGACAAGGCTCAACAGGCGTTTGACGAAAAAGAGGCAATCGCACTTGAGAAAAAAATAAAAGAACAAACCTTCGACCTTGAAGATTATTTAAATCAGCTTGGTCAGATTAAAAAAATGGGCTCAATGCAGGATATTCTTGCAATGATGCCGGGTGTTAATCACAAAGCACTTGCAGGCGCAGAAATAGATGAGAAAAAAATGGCTCATATTGAGGCTATTATAACATCTATGACACCTAAAGAAAGACAAAAACCCGAAATCATAAACTTTTCAAGAAAGCAAAGAATTGCTTTAGGGTGTGGCAGACCTGTATCAGAAGTCAATGCACTTTTAAAGCAGTTTGAACAAATGAAAAAACTTATGAAACAATTCAGCAATCCGAAAAAACTCAAAAGAAGCCTTGGCGGCTTTAAGGGTATGTTCAGATAATGCTGTTTAGTTTATAAATCAAATTGTTTATTAATTTACGGAGGTGAATTTAAAATGGTAAAAATGCGTTTAAGAAGAATGGGTGCTAAAAAGAATCCTTTCTACAGAGTAATCGTTGCTGATTCAAGATATCCAAGAAACGGCAGATTCATCGATGAAATCGGTACTTATGACCCAAACAAAAACCCTGCTGAAATCAAAATTGATGCAGAAAAAGCTAACAAATGGTTAGCTGACGGCGCTCAGCCAACAGAAACAGTTAAAGGTCTACTTAAAAAGAGCGGAATTGTAAAATAATTAATTGATTAAATTTCCCGCCGTCTTTTTATAAAAAGGCGGTGGGGATGTAATTAATTATTTAATTCCACAAAATTTAAACAAATCTATTAAAAGGAGTGTGTAGTTATGGAAGAATTACTTACATTTCTTGCAAAATCGTTGGTAGATTATCCCGACGATGTAACCGTTACAAGAATTGACGGCGAAACAAGCACAGTATATGAGCTTCGTGTAAACGATGCTGATATGGGTAAAGTTATTGGTAAACAAGGCAGAATTGCCAAATCAATAAGAACTATTATTAAAGCAGCTGCAGCTAATGAAGATAAGCGTGTAGTTGTTGACATTGTTCAATAAAAAGGAGAATACGGTCGTGGAACAGCTATATCTTGAAATTGGAAAAATAGTAAATACTCATGGCTTAAGAGGCGATGTTAAGGTTGTTCCATGGGCGGATTATCCCGAAATCTTTGAAGAAATAAACTTCCTTTATACAAAAGACGAAACACGTTTTCGCATTAAGAATGTAAAATATCAAAAAGAAAATGTAATTTTGTCCCTTGAAGGTATATCTTCTATTGAAGAGGCCGAAAAATATAAAAATTGTGTTCTTTATGCGCGTCGTGACACAATGCCCGATTTAGATGAAGACACTTATTTTGTTGCAGATTTGATTGATCTTGAAGTTATTGACGAAAAAGAAGAAATAATCGGTAAAATATCTGATGTATTTGCCGCAGGCGGTGCAGATGTTTACACAATAAAGCGCAATAACAAAAAAGACCTTCTTATTCCTGCTATAAAGGAAAATATTATTGAAATCAATATACCAGAAGGGTTTGTGAAAATAAAAATCCCCGAAGGTATTGAATAAATTGTAAAAAATTGTAAATTAAAAGAACTATATAAAATATATAGTTCTTTTTTTATGTTTAAATACACTTTTCCACCTTATAAACAGGGTTATCACCAAAAAATGAGCATTTTTTTGCTATTTTATAAATAAAATTTTATATTTTCAAATAAAACTGTGGATAAGTTAAATTAAAAACCCTTGCAAAGTGCAAAGGTTTTTTAATTTTTATATTATTTTATAACATCGCAACCCATATAAGGTCTTAAAATTTCAGGAACTGTAACACTTCCGTCTTTGTTCTGATAGTTTTCAAGAATTGCCGCAACTGTTCTTCCAATTGCAACACCGCTTCCGTTTAATGTATGAACAAACTGTGCCTTATCTTTAGGTGAATTTTTAAATTTGATATTTGCTCTTCTTGCCTGAAAATCTTCAAAGTTAGAGCAAGACGAAATTTCAACATATCTGTTATAGCTTGGCATCCAGACTTCAATATCGTATTTTTTAGCGGCAGTAAAGCCTAAATCGCCAACACAAATTTTAACAACTCTGTATGGAAGTTTTAAAAGCTGTAACACTTTTTCTGCATCTCTTGTTAATTTTTCAAGCTCTTCGTACGAGTTTTCGGGGTTTGCAAACTTAACAAGCTCAACTTTATTGAACTGATGCTGTCTTATAAGACCTCTTGTATCTTTACCTGCAGAACCTGCTTCTGCTCTGAAGCATGCAGAGTATGCAACGTGCTTTATAGGTAATTTATCGCCTTCTAAAATCTGGTCACGGTACATATTTGTAACAGGAACTTCGGCAGTTGGAATAAGGAAATAATCTGTATCCACAACTTTAAAAGCATCTTCTTCAAATTTAGGAAGCTGACCTGTACCAATCATACTTCTTCTGTGAACCATATATGGCGGGAAAATTTCGGTATAACCGCTTTCTTCGGTGTGTGTGTTTAAGAAGAAGTTTATAATAGAACGCTCTAAACGAGCACCTTTATCTTTATAGAAAGTAAATCTTGTTCCTGTAACCTTACCTGCAGTAGGAGCATCTAAAATATCAAGTGCTTCGCCAATATCCCAGTGCGCTTTAGGCTCAAAATCAAACTTTGTAGGCTCCATAAACTTTCTTACTTCAACATTGTCCTCGTCGGTATCACCATCGGGAACATCTTCGTTTGGAATATTTGGAATGGTAAGCATAATCTTGTTGATATTTTCATCAAGTTCTCTTACTTTATCGTCAAATTCCTTTATTTTAGCGGATAAATTCTTCATTTCTTCAAAAATACCGCTTACATCTTTACCTTCTTTTTTAAGCTGAGGTATTTTTTTGCTCTCTGCATTCTGTTCATTTTTTAGCTTTTCAACTTCAAAAAGAAGCTCTCTTCTTTTTGTATCAAGCTCTAAAAGAGCATCAATATCAACAACTTCTTTTCTTCTTGATAATGCAGCTTTTACCCTTTCGGTTTCTGTTCTGATTACCTTAATGTCTAACATTTTAAATTACCCCTTTTACTCATTAATTTTGTCTATTATATAATTTTGTAAATCATTTGTTTTTGTTTTATCTATGTCTTTTACAAGCTCTTTTGCTTCTTTTTTATTATTTGAATCATAATTTTCAAGTGCATTTTTTAATATGCTGTCAACTTCACTCAAATAAGTTTTTTCTCTGTTTAATTTTTCTTCATTCTTTTTAAGTTCATTAATCTGTGAATGAAGATTTTCGTTTTCTTTTGTAAGCATTTCAATGTTTGACTGATAACCTTTGCTTATTTCATTTGTTTCTTTATACATATTGTTTTGAGTAAGATAAGCAAAAATAATTAAAATAAGTGCAAACGAAAAAAGTATGCCGGTGTAAATCCACAAAAATTTTACTTTTTCTTTCATTTGAATTCTCCTTAGAATTTTATATAAATGTTCCATGTGGAACAATTAATTTTTTTAGTGTTTTTGAGTGTATCTTTTAAAATGTGCTTATTTTGCGTTTTAAGCCGTTTTTGATGTTTTTGATGAAATCACTTTGTCTATATTGTAAAAACTCAATACAACTCAATTTGAAGATAGGTTTTTCAGCGAATATTTAATAATTTTGCAATTCTTTCCAAATCTTCATTGCCATAATACTCAATTTCTATTTTTCCTTTTTTCTTGCTTCCCTTAACTGTAACTTTTGTTCCAAGCGCGCTTTCTGCTCTTTTTTCAAAATCCATAAATGCAAGCTTTAAGTTTAAATCTTCTTTCTTTTCTTTTTTTACTTTTTTCTTGCCTTCAGGATTTTCCTTTATAAGTCTTTCAAGCTCACGAACCGATAAATTTTCATCTATTACAGTCTGAGCATAACTTTCCTGCAAATCCTCGTTATCCACAGAAAGCAGTACCTTTGCATGCCCTACCGATATTTTATCCTGTTCTAAAAGACGGCATACCTTTGTTGTTAAATTTAATAATCTTAAAGAGTTTGCAATTGAAGAACGGGATTTGCTTACCTTTTGCGAAATCATTTCCTGGGTTAAATCAAACTCATCCATAAGCATTTTATAACCTTTTGCTTCTTCAATCGGATTTAAATCCTCTCTTTGAAGGTTTTCAATAAGCGCAACCTCCTGAATTTGTTGATGAGTAAAATCCTTTATAATTGCAGGAATTGTTTTTTTGCCGGCAATTTTTGATGCTCTCCATCTTCTTTCACCTGCAATAATTTTATAAAAACCGTTTTCCTGTTTTTTAACTAAAATAGGTGTTATAACACCATGTTCTTTAATTGATGCCGCCAAATCATGAAGTTTTTCTTCATCAAAACTGTGTCTTGGCTGATTTTTATTTGGCTCTACATCAACGATTTTAAGCTCTACAACAGTTGGATTACTATGATTTAAATCGGTATCCATTATAAGAGAACCAAGTCCCTTTCCTAAACCATTTTTAAGCATTTTTTGACACCTCATTTCTTTCTATAACCTCATTTGCAAGCTTAATGTAGCTTTCTGCACCCTTTGAGTTTTCATCATAAACTGTTATGGGTTGTCCGTAGCTTGGTGCCTCGCTAAGCCTCACATTTCGGGGAATTACAGCAGAATAAACCTTTTTGGGATAATATTTTTTCACTTCATCTGCAACCTGAATAGAAAGATTTGTTCGTGCATCAAACATTGTTAAAAGAACGCCTTCTATGTCAAGTGACGGATTTAAGCCTTTTTTAACCTGTCTGATTGTTTTTATGAGCTGACTTAAACCCTCAAGTGCGTAATATTCGCATTGAATAGGTATTAAAATTGTATCGGTGCAAACAAATGCGTTTAATGTTAAAAGTCCAAGAGATGGCGGACAATCTATTATAATATAGTCGTATTTTTCTTTTACCTTTGCCATTGCAATTTTAAGGCAATTTTCTCGGTCATCAACGCCAACAAGTTCAATTTCTGCACCTGCAAGATTTATATTTGACGGACAAACCGATAAATTTGCAAATTCTGTAACTATTGTAGCATCGTCAATTTCGGCATTATTTACCAATACATCATAAACCGACTTTATGTTTTCATCTTTTTCAACACCAACACCGCTTGTAGCATTTCCCTGCGGGTCAAGGTCTATTAAAAGCACTTTTTTACCGCATTCGCCAAGCGCTGCACTTAAATTTATAGAAGTGGTTGTTTTGCCAACACCGCCTTTTTGATTGGCAACAGCAATACATTTACCCATTATTTCACCTCATATATATAAACATAAATATATTTTTATTTAACAAAAGTAATTATACCACAATATTATATAAAAGTGCAATAGTTATAATCAAAATTTTAAGATAAAACAAAAAAATGTTCCACGTGGAACATTTTTGTTTAAAAGTTTTCTATTTGTCGTTTTTTTCTTAATTCATAGCGCCTTTTTGCCTTTGCATATTCCCTCTGTTCTTCTTTTGTTTCCAATAAAAGACGCGGAACTTCTTTTGGATTTTTATTTTCGTCTACTGCAACCATAACAAGATATGCTTTATTTACTCTTTTTCGCTCACCTTCAAGGTTTTCTACCATTGTATCAACTCTTATTTCCATACTTGTTTTGCCCACAAAGGTAACTTTTCCCTCTAAAACAAGTAAATCGTTTATGTTTGCACTTTCCTCAAAATTAAGCTTATCTACCATTACAGTAACTACATTTGAATTTGCATGACGCCTTGCAACAACGGCAGCTACCACATCAATCCATTCCATAAGCTGACCGCCAAAAAGCCTTCTCTGACCATTTATATGCTGAGGCATTACTATTTCAACATGCTGTGTTAACGAGTCAGAAACTTTTTTCTCCAAAATCATAGCTTTTCCCCCTAAATTATATAGCCATTAGAGAAATAACCTCTAATGACTATATATTTTACACATATTTTTAAATTATTCCTGGTTTTCAACAGTTTCCACACTGTTTTCCACAGGTTCTTCTTGTTCAATTTCCTGCTCTTCTTCTTTTTCGGTTAAAGCAGTTGAAACAACTTTTACGCCTTCAGCAAGACGCATAACTCTTACACCCTGTGTAGTTCTGCCAAATTTGCTGATTTCTTCTGTAGCGGTTCTTATAATTATACCATCAGATGTAATAATCATAATATCGCTATCTTCTTTAACAATGCTGATACCCGCAACAGAACCGGTTTTTTCGGTAATTTTGTATCCAAACAAACCTTTACCTCCACGGTTTTGTATTTTAAATTCAGATAAATCTGTCTTTTTACCATAACCGTTTTCGGTAATTGTAAGTAAAACTGCATCGTCTTCACAACAGCCTGCACCAACAACAACATCATCATCTTTAAGTGAAATTGCTCTTACACCTGTTGCACCTCTGCCCATAGGACGAACATCTTTTTCTTTAAATCTTATACACATACCGTCTTTTGTAGCAATAATAATGTTATTATCACCATTTGTAATTTCAACATGTATAAGCTCATCTTCTTCTCTTAAACCAATTGCAATAAGTCCGCCTTTTCTTGCAGTATCATAATCGGTTAAGTTTGTCTTTTTAATAACACCTTTTTTAGTTATCATTGTTAAATATTTATTTTCTTCAAACTCTTTAACAGGAATGATAGCAGTAATTTTTTCATCTTTTTCAATTGGAAGAAGATTAACAATTGCACTTCCTTTAGCATGTCTTGACGCTTCTGGAATCTGATATGTTTTTAATTTATAAACTCTTCCTCTGTTTGTAAAGAACATAATATAGTTGTGTGTTGATGTTACAAATATTCTTTCAACAAAGTCCTCATCTCTTGTGCTAAGACCCGATATTCCTCTTCCGCCACGGTGCTGAACCTTGTATGTATCGGAAGCAAGGCGTTTTACATAACCAAAATGAGTCATTGTAACAACATTATCTTCTTGGGCAATTAAATCCTCATCTTCAATATCAATAATACCATTTTCAATTGATGTAAGTCTTTCATCGCCATACTTATCTCTTATTTCAATAAGTTCTTCTTTAATCTTTTCAAATAGCTTTTTCTCATCAGCAAGAAGCTGTTTGTATTCATCTGCACGAGCACTTAATTCTGCATATTCGTTCTCAATTTTTTCGCCGTTTAGTCGTTGCAATTGAGATAATTTCATATCAAGAACGCTTTGTGCCTGAATATCAGAAAAACCAAATCTTTCCATAAGTCTTTCTTTAGCGTCATCATAAGAATTTCTGATAACCTCAATAACCTCGTCAATGTTTGCGAGTGCAATTCTTAATCCCTCTAAAATGTGCATTCTTGCAAGTGCTTTATCAAGGTCAAATTTTGTTCTTCTTGTAACAATATCCTTCTGGAACTGAATGAAATTATCAAGAATTTCTTTAAGTCCCATAGTTTTTGGTTTTCCGTCACAAATAGCAATCATATTGATTGAAAAGCTATCCTGCAAACGGGTAAATTTAAATAATTTATTAAGTACAACCTGAGGATTAACATCTCTTTTAAGTGAAATTTCAAGTCTTATACCAACCCTGTCAGATGAATGGTCATCAATATCGTGTAAACCGTCAATTTTCTTTTCTTTAACAAGGTTTGCAATAGATTCAACAAGCATTTTTTTGTTTACCTGATACGGAAGTTCAGTAACAATAATAGATGATGTTCCATCTTTATGCTCTTCAATCTCAGTTTTTGCTCTTACAATAACCTTACCTCTACCGGTCTGATAAGCACTTCTTATACCGCTTCTTCCCATAATAGAAGCTTTTGTTGGAAAATCAGGACCTTTAATATATTCCATTAAATCTTCAACAGAAATCATTGGGTCGTCAATCTGTGCAATAACACCATTTAAAACCTCTGTTAAGTTATGAGGCGGAATGTTTGTTGCCATACCAACAGCAATACCCGAGCTACCATTTATAAGAAGTGTAGGAATTCTTGTTGGAAGAACAGTAGGTTCTTTTCTTTTTTCGTCAAAGTTAGGTATAAAATCAACAGTATTCTTTTCAATATCGTTAAGAAGAAGATTAGCAACCTTGCTCATTCTTGCTTCTGTATAACGGTATGCAGCCGGGGGGTCACCGTCCACCGAACCAAAGTTACCGTGACCATCAATTAAAGGATATCTTAACGAGAAATCCTGCGCCATTCTTACAAGCGCATCATACGCAGATGCGTCACCATGCGGATGATATCTACCAATAACATTACCTACAGTTGTAGCAGATTTAAAGAACGGCTTATCGCTTGTTAAATGCTCCTCGTACATAGCGTACAAAATTCTTCTGTGAACAGGTTTTAAACCATCACGAACATCTGGAAGAGCACGGCTTACAATTACGCTCATTGCATAATCAATAAACGCCTCACGCATTCTTTGTTCAATATCTACATCAACAATAGTTTGTGTATCAAAATATTCTTCAAAATGAGAATCTTCGTATTTTTTATTCTTAGCCATAAACTAAATGCCTCCGATTTATCTTTATACGTCAAGGTTTGTAACATACTGTGCGTTTTCTTCAATAAACTGTCTTCTGGGTTCAACTTCATCACCCATAAGAATCGAGAAAATCTCTGATGCTTTTTCGGCATCTTCTAAAGTAACTTTAAGTAAAATTCTGTTTTTTGGATCCATAGTAGTTTCCCAAAGCTCTTCGGGGTTCATTTCACCAAGACCTTTGTAACGACTTATGTCAACCTTTGCGTTTTCGTCACCGTCTTTTAATTCTTCACTTATTTTATCTCTTTCTTCATCACTGAATGCTACTTTTTCTTTTTTACCTCTTGAAAGCTTATAAAGAGGAGGTTTTGCAAGATAAATATGTCCTGCCTCAATAAGTGGCTTCATAAAGCGGAAGAAGAATGTTAACAAAAGTGTCTGAATGTGCGCACCGTCAACATCGGCATCGGCCATAATAATAATTTTGTCATATCTTAATTTTTCAAGATTAAACTCATCTGCAATACCTGTTCCAAGCGCCTGAATAACAGGAGTTAACTTATCGTTTCCATAAACTTTGTCTGCTCTTACTTTTTCAACATTAAGCATTTTACCCCATAATGGAAGAATTGCCTGATATTTTGAATCCCTGCCGTTTTTAGCACTACCGCCCGCAGAATCTCCCTCGACGATGTATATTTCAGTTTTTGTAGGGTCTTTTACAATACAGTCGGTAAGCTTACCGGGAAGTGAACTTAAACCAAGTGGAGTTTTTCTTGTTGCTTCTCTTGCTTTTCTTGCAGCTTCTCTTGCTCTTGATGCAGTTAAAGCTTTATCTAAAATAATTCTTGTAACAGACGGATTTTCTTCTAAGAAGTTTGTTAAATGCTCGCCTATTGCATATTCAACAACACCTCTTACTTCGCTGTTTCCAAGCTTTGTTTTGGTCTGTCCTTCAAATTGAGCCTCCAAAACCTTAACACTTATAATACAGGTTAAACCTTCTCTTATATCTTCACCTGTAAGGTTTTTGTCGTTGTCTTTAAGTAAATTTAACTTTCTTGCAAATTCATTTAAAACCTTTGTAAGTGCCGCTTTAAAACCTGTTTCGTGTGTACCGCCTTCGGTAGTTTTTATATCATTTGCAAAACTTATAACATTTTCTGAGTAAGCACTTGTATATTGAAGTGCAATTTCAACTTCGGTATCATTTTTAGAGGTTTCAACATAAATAATTTCATCGTGAATAGGTGTTTTATCATTGTTTAACCATTCAACAAACGATTTTATACCGCCTTCAAAATGAAGAATTTCTTCTCTTTCTTCGCCCAATCTTTTGTCTTTTAAAACAATTTTAACACCTTTATTTAAAAATGCCTGCTCTCTTAAACGGGTTAAAAGAATATCAAAATCATAAACAAGCTCTTCAAAAATTTCATAGTCGGGTTTAAAGGTTACTTTTGTACCTGTTTTTTTGGTATCGCCAATAACTTTTAAATTGCAGGTGCTTTTACCTCTTTCATATTTTTGAAGATAAACATGTTCTCCATTTGAAATTTCAACCTCAAGGTATTCAGAAAGCGCATTAACAACCGATGCACCAACACCATGAAGACCGCCTGATACTTTGTATCCGCCGCCGCCAAATTTACCGCCGGCATGTAAAACAGTAAATACAACCTCAACCGCAGGAATACCCATTTTAGGATGAATACCAATTGGGATACCACGGCCGTTATCGGTAACGGTAATAGAATTATCCTCATTTATTTCAACCAAAATTTCACTGCAAAAACCTGCCAGAGCTTCGTCAATACTGTTGTCTACAATTTCGTAAACAAGATGATGAAGTCCTCTTGACGAGGTAGAACCGATATACATACCCGGCCTTTTTCTTACAGCTTCAAGTCCTTCAAGAACCTGAATTTGATTTTCATCATAGTTTTGCAAATTTGAATTACTCATTTTTCTTTTGTCCTTTCTTCGCAAATTTGTAAAGAAAATTTATTTCATTTCAATTTAACCTCAATTTTTCAGGAAAAATCGGAAAGTTTTATATATTAAACATATTTTTGCTGTTTGCCCTTTTTAAAAGAGTTGATGTTGCAATAGGCGAAATATAAAGCTTTTTTTCGTTTTTATCATCTACCAGAACATACGATTTAGGTAAATTTTCAACATCAACATTTATAACATTTCCGCTTCTTTCTTCATTTTTTAAAAACTCTTTTGTTATTTTAGATAAAGAGGAGGTTTCCATATCCATAATTGCAATGATATCGTCTTTTTTAACCACAATATCTGCACCTAAATGCAAAAACATTTTTTAAAAATCCTCCTTTTTTGCACTTCCTTTATCAACCTTAAAATAAAAAATATTATCTGTATCGATTTTTTCTTTTTCGGTTGATGTAATAAAGGTTTGCTTATCTTTAATTTTTTCAAAAAGAAATTCTCTTCTTTTTTTGTCAATTTCGCTTGTGATATCATCAAACAAAAGAACCGGATATTCACCGCAAATTTCTTTTATAACCTCACATTCAGCAAGTTTTAAAGATAAAACCGAAGTTCTTATCTGTCCCTGTGAGCCATATTGCTTTATGTTTTTACCATTGATAAAAAGCGAAAAATCATCTCTGTGAGGGCCTGTAAGACTAAAGCCTATATCTTTTTCCTTTTCAATGTTTTTATTCATTAAATCAAAAATATAAGCCTTATCGTCAAACTTTTCCTTTACAGAAGGATTATAAAATATTTCAAGATTTTCTTTTCCGCCCGAAATTTCACTTTGAAATTGTTTAAGATGCGGTGCTAAATTATTTATCATTAAATTTCTGTATTTAAAAATTATATGTGCATACTCAGATAAGCTTTGATTCCACACAAACAAAAGATTATCATCATTTTGTCTTGATTTTAAAAAGAAATTCTTTTGTTTTAAAATTTTATAATAATTTATTAAATATTTAAAATAAACAGGATAAATTGAAGATATAAAAACATCTAAAAAATGTCGTCTTTCCCCAGGACCTTCTTTTATTAAATTAAGATGGTCGGGAGTAAAAATAACTGCCTTTAAAAACCCTACAATTTCGCTTAATTTTTTAATACTTATTCCGTTTAAAGATATAATTTTTTCTTCGTTTAAAATAATTTTTGCATTATTTTTAGATTTTTGTGTATCAAAATAAATTAAAATTTCAGCTTCTTCTTCGCCAAATAAAATAATTTCCTTTTCTTTTGCACCTTTAAACGATTTACCTGTGCAAAAAAAGTAAAGAGCTTCTATAATATTGGTTTTACCTTGTCCGTTTTCGCCATAGATATAGTTGATTCCATTGCAAAAAGATATGTTTTCACTTTTATAATTTCTGAAATTTTTAACACTAAGATTATTTATTTTCAAAATTATTCAACCTTTAATAAAATTTCCTGACCTTCGTAAGATATTAAAATTTCATCTTCAGGATAGATTTTTCTGCCGCGTCTTGTTTCAACTTCGCCATTTACAGATACAAAACCGTCAACAATTAAAATTCTTGCATCAGTTCCGTCAGATACCACATCGGCATATTTTAAAAGCTGCTGAAGTTTTATAAACGGTGTATTTATTTTAATTATTTCCATTTTTTTTTAAATTCCTATCTTTTAAATTCTCTTGGAAGTACCATATAAAAATACTCGTCACCTTCTAAAGGTCTTATAACAAGCGGTGATTTTGCATTAGAAAATTCCATAATAATATCATCGCCTGATGATGCTTTTAAAGCATCTAAGAAAAACTTACTTCCAAGTCCAATCTGAAGTGATGTTGCAGTTTGTTCAATTTCTATTTCTTCGTGGAAATTACCTTTTTTAGAAACACAGTCAACACTCATAACACCGCCGTCAATATCAAGTATTATAGGAAGACGCGAATCGTCGTAGTTTATAATAATTGATGCTCTTTCAACAGTTTGTGTAATAAGTCTTCTGTCCATTTTAATAGAAATTTCTTTTGACTGTGGAATAAACTGTTCGTATTTAATATATTCACCACTCATAAGGCAGGCAACAATAACACAGTTATCAAATTTAAAAACAACATTGTTCTGGCTAAGAGTTATTTCAACTTCTGTTTCGTCATCTCTGAGTATTTTTAGAACCTCGTTTAAAATTCTGCCTTTTATAATAAACGAAAATTCGTCGTTTCTTTCTTTAATAGGCATTTTTCTTATAGCCATACGATAACCGTCAATAGATACTAATTGCATTTCATTTTTATAAATTTCAAATTTAAGACCTGTTAAAATTGGTCTTGATTCATCCTGAGCAACTGCAAAAACAGTATCTCTTACAATATCTTTAAATTCTTTAGATTCAAAAACTAAAGTTCTGTCGTTATAAAGAATTGGAAATTCAGGATATTCCTTTGCATTCATACCTGCAATATTGAATTTATTTTTTGTTGTATAAATTGTAGCTTCGTCTTTTTCGTTAATATCAATATTTATTGCACCGTCATCAGATTTTCTTATAATGTCTGAAAACATTCTTGCATCAACAACTGTTTCGCCAGGCTGAAGTACAGTAGCATCAATTTTGCACATTATAGAAATTTCAAGATTTGTAGCTCTTAAGGTTAAACCTTCGCCATTGGCTTCAAGCTTTATTCCTCTTAATATTTCAAGTCCGTTCTGAGCATTTGTTGCTTTTGAAACATTGTTTACAGCATTTAAAAGTTCTTCTTTTGAACAATAGAATTTCATTTTAAAAACTCCTTTAAGGTAATACTTATTATTTATATATTTTAATAATAGAATAATATATAATAATATAATTAAATTTTAAGTAGTTATATTTATAGGGATTGTGTATACTGTGGAAAAGTATTTAAAACCCAATATACAAAACAAAAAAGCCTGTTTAAAAATATGTTTATGAATATGTACTTTAATCCACACAATCAACAGTAAGAATTTTTGATATTTTAAAAATTTAAAATTCACCTGTGGATAACATAAGGTTATCAACATTTTGTGGAAAACATCATTAAAAATTTGTGGATATGTGGAAAACAAGGGTGTGGATTATTTATTTTTAATATTTTTAATAATATCATCTATAAGATGCTTTACTGTTGAATCGTTGTAAATATCATCTTCAATTTTTTTAATGCCATGAAGAACTGTAGAATGGTCTTTTTTGCCGAGTGCCTGAGCAATTTTAGGCGAAGACATTTCGGTTATTTCACGCATTATATACATTGCAATTTGTCTTGCATAAGCAATTTCATTTGTTCTTTTTGAGCTTGTGAGTGAATTTTCTTTTAAATTAAAATGCTTTTCAACTGCTAAAATAATGCTTGCCGGGGTTACAATTCCTGCATTTACAATATTAAAATCAGCAAGTGCTTTGTCTATAACCTCAATGGTTAAGCCTTCTTTAGATAAGCCTTTTAATACGGTTATTTTTTTGATTGCACCTTCTAATTCTCTTACATTTGATGTAATTTTTGATGCAATATAGTTAATATTATCATCGCTTATATCAAGATTAAACTGTTCTGCTTTTTGTTTAAGTATTGCAGCTCTTGTTTCAAAATCGGGCTGCTGAATTTCAAAAATAAGTCCGCTTTCAAAACGCGATCTTAATCTTTGCTCCAAAGTATGCATTTCTTTAGGAGGGCGGTCACTTGATATAACAACCTGTTTATTTGCCATAAAAAGTGTATTGAAGGTGTGGAAAAATTCTTCCTGACTTGTTGTTTTTCCACCTATAAACTGAATATCGTCAATAATCAAAACATCAATAGTTCTGTATTTATTTCTGAATTCTTCATTTTTATTTTCTTTAATAGAGTTAATAAGCTCGTTTACAAACTGCTCGCACGAAACATACAAAACCTTTTTTTCAGGATATGTTTTTAAAACCTGGTTACCAATTGCATTTATAAGATGTGTTTTGCCAAGTCCAACACCTCCGTAAACAAAAAACGGGTTGTATAAAATAGAAGGTGCTTCTGCAACAGCAAGTGCGGCTGCCTGAGCAAATTTGTTTGACTGACCGATAATGTAGTTATCAAATGTATAATTTGGGTTAAGCGGAGTAGATTCGTACTCCTGTTTTGTATCGGGTGTGTCAAAATCGGGAAGAACAAGCGGTTTTAAGCCTTCTTCACCGTCAACAATAATATTTATTTCGTAGTCTTTATTTGTAATATAAAAAATTGAATTTTTAATAAGATCTAAATATCTTTCCGTAATCATAGTTTTATTTATAGGTGTGGGAACTTTTAGTGAAATTATATCGTCAGTTATGGTTACGGGAGTGATAGATTTAATCCATGTTTTGTAAGAAATCTGCTGGCCTTCAAAGTCTTCTTCAATAAGAGTAAGAGCTTCCTGCCAGATGGTTTCAAGTCTTTCCATATCTTTCTCCCTTCGTAAAAAAATAAAAATATATAAACTGATTTTAAGCATAAATATACATATAAAATTATATCACAAATAACATAAAATTTCAAGGAAATTTATAAAAAAATATTGACAAAATATAATATTATAAAGTATAGTATAAGTTAGCCTTAAATGAGCCCTCTTAGTTAAATGGATATAACAAACCCCTCCTAAGGGTTAGTTGTGAGTTCGATTCTCGCAGAGGGTGCCAAAATAAAAAAATCCGTACACAAAAAATGTACGGATTTTTTCTATTATTTTTTACTTTTCAAAAAGAACGCCGTTTTTCTTTAAGCTTTGCTGAAGCTTTTTAACATCAATTTCATCAACGTAATTATTTTCTTTAACGCACATTGCTGCCGCTTCACCTGCTGCCTGACCGGTAAGAGCTGCAACAGGAATTACCCTTGAAGCTTCCCAGCCGTTACCCTCGGCACTTATAATTCTGCCTGCGGCGAGCATATTTTTAAAGTTTTTATTATATAAAGATGTATATGGAATCTGGTAATGACAACCCTTGAATTTTGCCCTGAAATCACCTAAAGAACCAATTGCGTTGTCAAAATATTCTCTGTCGTTTGCCATAAATGTGTGTTCGCCTACAATATGGCGGATTGTTCTAAACTGCGGCATTGTTGGAAGTGTTGCAACTTCTCTTTCGGTTTTTTCGCTTTCTTTTATTCTGTCAAACAAAAGCTTTCTTCCTTCAACAACAAATTCGGTAATATCTTCTGATGTAAGACCGCATATTTTTTTCATTCCTTCAGGATGTCCCACACCAAAAAGATTGCTTCCTAAACAATACCACTTTTTAAGAGCACGCATATCGTGGTTCTGATTATAATCATCTATACCTTCTTTAGTTATAACCTGTGCAAAGAAAGATAAATAGTTATCTCCTTCTTTTGTTGGAGCGCCTGCAGTATGAAAAACAGTAGCATCACCTGTTGCATCAATTAAAATTTTACATTCATAATAAACTTTTCCTTCTTTTGTTTCGCATACAATTCCTTTTAAAATATTATCTTCCATTAAAGGAAATGTTACCATTGCATCAAACAAAAGCTTTACACCGTTTGATAAAACATATTCGTCAAGCAAAAGTGACATACAGGTTGCAGAAAAAAATGTAGTGTATCTTCCGTCTTTTAAGCCTTCTTTTTTTTCTTTCCAGTCATTGTGCATATTATCAAAGCTGTGTTTTATACTAATGCGTATTAATTCTTCTGAAATACCGCCAATCATTTGCTTACCGCAGCTATCACAAAGTGGCTCGTACCAGCTTATAAGACCGCTTGTTGCAAGTCCGCCAAGAAGAATGCTTTTTTCAATTAAAAGAACGCTTGCACCGCCTCTTGATGCACTGACTGCTGCTGATACTCCTGCAATTCCGCCGCCAACTACAATAACATCGTAATTTTCTTTTTTTATGTAAGGTCGTTTGTCGCAAATATTCATTTTGTTTTTCCTTTCTTAATTTTTAAATGGATAAAATTCAAGCTTAAATTTAATTTTATCACCCGCATTTATTCTGTCCTCTTTTTGCGGAACATGTCCGCCTACTGCACGGGAGCCTACACCGCTCATAAAATAGTCGGTGTAAAGGTGAAGATAATTTTTCTTATCAAGCTCAATCTGATGTCTTGCAAGGGTTTTTTCATGTATGTCGTAGCGTGTTGCCGAGAACGAAAAATCACCTTTAATATCAAAGCCATAGCCATCTTTATCTTTAAGTGTAAGCTTTCTTGTATGAAGTCTTGATGCGCACTCCTGCGGTTTTTCATACATTTCGTCTTTATTGTCGATTATATAATCATATTCACCAAATAACGCATAGCTTTGTTTGTCTTTATAGCACTCATACGGGCCAAGTCCAAGATAATTTACATTTTCAAATTCTTTTTTGAATTTCCATTCAATGCCGTATCTTCCAAGCCAGTAAGGAAGCATTTTGTTAAATATGCCTGTGTGATTTATCAAAAGAGAACCATCATTATTAAATTTATATTCAATTTTGCCGTCTGTTATGTGGCATCGTCCTTCAACCGCAACAATAAGGTCACCTTTAATAATAACATTCGATTTGTTTTTTATAATTTCAATGTTTTTCATAATATGGGTTGCATATTCAATTTTTCCAAAATGCTTTGTGTTGTTCCATCTTTGCGCCATTGGCTCTACCATAGAATAGCTGTCGTTGTCGGTAGGAGCTCGAAATGCCGTAAAAGAAGGCATTTTTGCAAGATATTCCCTGCCGTCATTTTTTATTGATGTAATAATATCTTCGTCGGTTGAAAATGTGTAGCAGATATTTTTTGTTTTTATTTTTATTTTGTCATCTTTTTGAAAAACTGTAATTTTTGATTTTTCTCTTTTTTCTTTATTTATTTTTTCGTAAAGCTTAAAATCCTTTTCAGTAACGCAAATGCCGTTTTTTTGGGCTTTAATGCTTAAATAAACAATGCCGTCATAACCTTCGCCACAAAAATCAAGCTTTACTTTTTCTTTTGATAATGGCTTTGTTTTAAGCTTAAATTTTCCTTTTTCAACTTCTTTTCCGTCAGATGTAACTTTAAAAGAAAAATCATAATTTTCAAGAGAAATAAAGCTGTTGCGGTTTTCTATAATAACTTCTTTTTTGTCTTTGTCAAAATCAAAAATTTTAATGGGTGAAAATATAGCTTTTGCCTCATATAAAGCAGAATGAGGAACTCTGTATGTACTTACCACACCGTCCATACAAACATTTTTTAAGTTTATAGGGTCGCCAAAATCTCCGCCGTAGCCAAGATATTCGCCTTTTTTACCATTCAATTTTATTGCGTGGTCGCACCATTCCCAGATACATCCGCCAATAAAATGCTTATCAGAGTCAAAAAGCTTTTCGTAAGTTTTTAAATCACCGCAGCTGTTGCCCATTGCGTGAGAGTATTCACACATAATAAGAGGCTGCTTAATTTTAATGTTATCGTAAAAAGTATAAAGCTGGTCGGTTGGTGTATACATTCTTGAATATAAATCAATGTATTTTCTTGCTTCTTTGTCGTCTTCGGCATAGTTTTTGTCAGACGGCATACAAATTCCGTGATAATGAACAGGTCTTGATGTGTCAAATTTTTTAAGTTCTTTTGCACCTTCGAGTAAATTTTCGCCCCACGATGATTCATTGCCAAGCGACCACATAATAATTGACGAAAAGTTTTTAAAATTTTTCGCCATACGCATAATTCTGTCAATTATTGCGTCTTTGAATAAAGGATTATCCACAATAGACTGAAATTCTTCGGTGTAATATCCGCCGTGACATTCCATATCGGCTTCTGATATAACATAAAGACCAATTTCATCACAAAACTCATAAAACTCGGGCATATTTGGATAATGTGCCGTTCTTATTGTGTTAAAATTGTTCTCCTTTATCATTATTAAATCTTTTTTAATTTCTTCTTTTGTAACAACATATCCCGTTTCCGGATTCCAGTCGTGACGGTTTATTCCTCTTATTTTTATCGGCACATTGTTTAAAAGAAGACTGTCTTTTGTAATTTTAACCTCTCTTATACCAATTTTTTGTGAAATAAATTCATTTTCACATTCTAAAACAAGAGTGTATAAATAAGGTGTTTCGCATGTCCATAAATTTGGATTTTTAACCTTAAAGGTTATATTTTTTGAATTATCTTTAAATAAAAGATTTTTATTTTCATCATAAAGATAAGCTTTAACATCGCCTTTTGCATCAATTTTCACATTTATTTCGCCGTTTATCTTTGTGGATACAAAAAAATCGGAAATTGCGTTTTTGTCACGCTCCAAAATATAAACATCTCTGAAAATTCCCGATAATCTTATTTTGTCCTGATCGTCAAGATATGTTCCTGTGCAGCGCTTTAAAACCATTACGCAAAGGCGATTTTTGCCGTTTTTTAGATTTTTTGTAATGTCAAAAAACGAGTCGCAGTGAGGCACTTCGCCATACCCAATAAATTCGCCATTAAGATATACATAAATACAGCTGTCTTTTCCTTCAAAGTGAAGCTCATATTTTTTATTTTCATTTAAATTTATATTAAATTCTTTTATGTACGCACCTGTAGGATTTTTTGGTGGAAGATTTGGCGGGTCAAAAATAAATGTGTATGGCGATGACTGATACTGTGCCTTGTCGTATCCTAAAATTTGCCAGCACGACGGCACATTAATTTCATCAAAATACGAAAAATCAAAGCCTTCCTTATAAAATAAAGGCATTTTTGATACAGAATCTTTGTATAAAAACTTCCATTTTCCACTTAATAAATGAAGATAAGGAGATAAGAAACGGTGATTTGAAACAGCATCATCCAAAGTTGAAAAAGGGGTGAAATATGCCCTTGAATTTTCTTCATTTACTCTTATAGAATTTGTGTCTTTCCAAAACTCTTTAAATTTCAAAAAATCACCGTCTTTCTTACTATATTTAATAAATTATACCTTTTTGTAAAAATCAAAGTCAATAGAAAGCAAAAAATTTACCCTAAAAGCAAAAATAATGTTTAAAGATTTGATGTTTTTTGCTATTATAATGTATGTTAGAAAAATATTTTTTAAGGAGGCCAATATGAATATTGGTGAAATAAAATTTGTAATTGATGAAATATCAAAAATTTTTAATTTTGAATTTAAAAATATTGAAGTTGAAAAAGGCGATAATTTAACCATTATTGCAGATAAAGATAAAATAAAAATTATGTGCAGCGAAAAAACTCATCTTGCAAGGGCACTTTCTGTTGTAAAAAGAGAATTTTTAAAAGGCAACAAAGAATTTACTCATACAGAAAGCGCAAATTTTAAGCAAAGAGGAATTATGCTTGATATGTCAAGAAACGGCGTTATGAGGGTTGAAGCAGTAAAAAAATATATTGCGTATATGGCATCATTTGGCTTAAATACCTTATGGCTTTATACAGAAGATACATACCATCTTGAAAAGTATCCGTTTTTTGGATATATGAGAGGCAGATACACAAAAGAAGAAATAAAAGAAATTGACGATTATGCTTTTAATTTAGGGGTTGAAGTTTTACCCTGTATTCAGACTCTTGGACATATGGAGCAGTATTTAAGACATCAGGAAGCACTTTCTGTAAAAGATACCGCATCAGTTATGCTTTGTAACAGCGAAGAAACCTACGCTCTTATAGAAGAAATGATAAAATTCTGGCGTGATTGCCTTCGCACAAATAAAATTCATATTGGTATGGATGAGGCAAACGATGTTGGTCTTGGTGCTTATCTTGCAAAAAACGGATACACACAAAGAGGCAAAATTATAGAAGAGCATCTTAAAAGGGTGTATGAAATTTGCTTAAAAAATGATATTAAGCCTCTTATGTGGAGCGATATGTATGTAAGAATGGGCTCAAAAATTGACTATCACTACGATACAAACAGCCGTTTAACAAAAGAGCAGGCTGAAAAAATTCCCGATGTAGATATGGTTAACTGGGATTATTACCATACCGATGTTGATTATTATGTTAAAATGATAGATGTGCATCGTGTTATGAATAAGCACATTTCGTTCGCAAGCGGAATATGGACATGGGACGGACTTCTTCCCAATGTTTCTTATACCTTTAAAACAATGATACCTGCCTTAAAAGCTTCTATTAAAGAAAATATAGATACATTCATCGGCACAATGTGGGGCGATGGCGGATGTGAAACTAACCATTTTTATGCACTTTTTGGGTTGGCTATTATTTCGGAATACACATTTTGCAAAGAAGATGTTTTGGAAGATAAAATTTATGAAATGCTTGAAGCTGTTACAGGTTTTGAAAGATGTGCAGTAGAGGATATAGACTCATACAACGGCTATTTTACCGATGTTGTAAAGGTTATGGAAACACAGATTCTTGCAATGCGAAAGGGCACACAGCTTGTGTGGAATGACATTTTGTACGACCTTATTGATTTTGACACAAAAGATATGGTTTTTGAGTGCGATAAGTTAAAGAAAATAGCAGAAAAAAACGATAAATGGCGTACTTATTATCTTTTTGCCCAGACTTTAATTGAAATTGCAAAAATAAAACAGGGTATAAGCTTAAATTTAAGAAAAGAATATAAAAATAAAAACAAAGAATATTTAAAAAATATTTTGGAAAATGTATTGCCTTATTTAAAACAAAAATACACCCTTGCGCATAGCCTTCACAAAAAAATGTGGAGAGAAACATATAAGGTTTTTGGCTGGGAAGTAATAGATATGCGTTATGCTACATCTTTATCAAGAATTGATTATGCTATGGAAGAATTTAAAAAATATATTAATAGCGAAACATACAAAATAGAAGAGCTTGAAGAAGAAAAATTGTATCAGAAAAACCCGACAGGAAGGTATTTTAGAGCACTTGTTCCAACAAGCAATCTGATTTAAAAAAAGGCGTGTCAGAAGACACGCCGTATTTTTTTAATACTTTCTGAAGTTTTCAATTTTGTGGAAGGTAGAATAATTTGTATTATGAAAACTGTTTGCGTTATTTATAGCGGTTCTTGAAAGATAAATTATATCATCACCCAAAAATTCAAAGCTTACATACTGAAAACCAATTTTTTCGTGGTCATCATCTCTGTAATCTATAAGCTCTTTTGCAATTTCCCAGTTTTTCAAATCATCGCTTTTCATAAGTACCTGATAGTTTCTTGCTCTTACTTTTTCATAATCAAAAATATAGTTTGCAATGGTGTAGTATTTTTTGCTTATTTTGTCGTACTTAATTGTAAATTTAGAATTATTTGCATTAAATGGCATACAATATGAATATTTTAAAGGAGCATCAAGGTTTTGTGTGTCAACCTCGTAAACTAAAGCGTGTCCCTTTTTTTCAAAACGCATAACATTTAAAAGCTTGTTATCGGGCGATATGCAAAGCGTACCTTCTATTGTCATTGTGTATGCTTTCATATCGCTTATTTCGGGCGCATCTTTGGGATTAAATGTTTTAGGATAGGAAAATGTCCAGTTTTCAGGAACAAGTAAATCATCATTTTCATCGCACGACATAACCATTGCGGCATGATGAAATTCATTGCAAGCCCAGTTTCCCCATTCAAAAGAACGATATATTCTTCCGTTAAAATAAACAACATCCTGCGGATTTGTGTGGCAACCGCATTTTCCGTCTTTTCCGTTTGTTCCCCGAAGAAGCACAACAGGTGCTCCAAATGTTTTTGCGCCGTCAGTTGATTTTGAAATAAGCAAATCACCATATTCGGTTGAGCAACCGATCATATAAATTTCGCCCTTGTGAAGAAACATTTTTCCCCAGAAGCAAGGCATTAATTCCGATACATAATGCCAGGTTTTGCCCATATCGAAAGAACGGAAAATAAGTGTTAAGTTTTGTGGATGTTCAAATGCAAATACATCCATAGACGCTAAAAGGTATCCGTCAGGATGATAAAGAAGTGACGGCGAGCATAAATAGTGACCGGAAAAACCGTATGCCTCATCCTCAGGATGAAGATAGTTTACAACCACACCAACCGATTTATTACATCTTGCAAGCCTTGTCCTGCTTTTTTTACCGCCCGATGTAACATAAAATTCGTAATCAGTGTCTTTTTTTAAGTTTAAAATATCACATTCGTTACTTTCTACATCGGCAAAATGAATAAATTCGCCTTTGTTTCTTTCTCTGTAAAAAATGCTGTATGTATTTTCATCTTTTTTTAGCCATTCAAAATGAATTTTGTCTTCATAAGGCACAACACGGCATATATAAATATCAGCATCATCATAAAGAAGAGGTTTGTAGGGAGCATAGCTCCATAAGTTATGTCCTTTCATATTAATTCTCCTTATAAATTAAGCATATTTTCAATGTAATCGGTTGCTTTTTTCATATTTTCCATACAATGCTTTGCGTATGGTGTTAAAGCATCGCTTGGAATATGGCGGGCAATATTTTCAGTTTTTATACCGCATAAATTCATATGATATTTTGCAGTTAAAGGATACGGAATACCAAATTCCATAAAACCAAATGTTTGAATTATTGATGCAATAAACTCTGCTTCTTTTGTTTCATAATTTTTTGCAAGCCAGCTATATAATTTAGGATGAAAATTACACATAACAGAGCAGTATCCGTCAGCACCGTTTCTCATTGTTTCAAGAAGTGTCTGGCAGTTTGCGTTAAGAAGCTTAAAATGCGAGCCTTTTAAAATTTCGCATCTTTCTTTTATCATATCAATATCACAGCAGGTGTCCTTCATATAATAAAATTTGCCTGTTGATAAGCACCATTCTAAAATTTTTGGTGTAACAAGCCTTTTGTAAGGATACGGACATTCATAAAGTCCAAGCTTTACATCGGAAGGAAGCATTTTTATAAGCTTTTCTGCGTTTTCGATAAACACATCATCGCCCTCGTTTTTGGGGTCAAGACGGTTTGTAATAAGAATAAGTGCATCGCATCCTGATTCCCAAACCTTATTAAGCTCAATTGCCTGCTCATCTATTGTATAGCTTGTGTGGCCTGAAGATACAACAGTAAACTTTCTGTTTCCGTTTTTTTCAAGCTCTTTTGCACGATTATATATGAGTGTGTTAAGCTTAACCTTTTCTTCAAGCGATAAATAAAAAATCTCACTTGACTGACAAATTGCAAAAATTCCGTCAAGACCATTTTCAAAATACCAGTCAACATATTTTAAAGCGGTGTCGTAATCAACACTTCCGTCTTTTTTGTAAGGTGTTATCATAGTGGTAAACATTTCCATAATAAAAAATCTCCTTTTTATATGATTTTCTTTATTATAAAAAACTTGATTTCAACATTCAATATCAATAAGCGACTTAATTTTATAAAAATGGGACATTACAGTTGAAATTTTTAAAAAAGATGTTATAATTTTTACGAGGTGTAAAATATGAAAATTATTTATAAACATCAAAAAAACGATATGTGCTTTGAAGAAATTGGTGTTGAAAATTGTATTGCAAAACAGATTGTTCTTGATAAGGATATAAAAACTGCCACAAAAAAAGAGCATCATCATAGAGCTTTTGAAATTCATATTATAAATAAAGGACATCAGACATATAAGATATTAAACAAGAAATACAAAATAAAAAGCGGTTCATTTTTAATTATTCCGCCCGATGTAAAGCATAGTGTGCTTGATTTTCCAAAAGGCACAATAAAAACTGCTTTTTTGTTTGGTGTGAGCGAAAAAAGTCCGTTTATAAGCATAAAAGAGCCAATAATTCAAAAAACACCGTCCGATATTATAAAGAACATAGAATTTATTTTAAACGAAACAAAAAATCCGTTTTATAAAAGAATAATTGAGGGCAGAATTTTTGAAATACTTGTTTCGTTTTTAAATCTTTTGGGACATAGTAAAAAAATAGAGATTGATGCCAAGACAGAAGATGTGCGCATTTTTATGGCAAAACAATATATAAAAGATAACATTGAGCTTAATTTAAAGGTGGGTGATGTGGCATCTTACTGTTATCTTGGCACAAAACAGCTTACACGCCTTTTTAAAAAATACTTAAATATCACACCAAGTAAATATATAGAGCAGAAAAAAATAGAGTATATAGAAAACCTTATTTCAGAAAGCGACCTTTCTTTAAAGGAGATAAGCGAAAAAATGAATTTTTCGAGCGAATATCATTTTAATTCGTTTTTCAAAAAATATAATGGTATGCCTCCGGGTGAATATAAAAAAATACATAAAAACAGCTATTGAAAAAATAAAAAAAATATGTTAATATAAGTTTACTAACGGTAAAGCGCAAAATGCCCTGAGCCGAAAGAAAGGAAAATTTATATGAGTATGTATAAATATGACAAAAATTCGCTCATTGCAGATGAATTTATCAATGACGAAGAAATTAAGGCAACCTTAAAATATGCCGAAGAAAATAAGGATAATTATGAATTAATAGAACAAATCCTTGAAAAAGCAAAGCCTTACAAAACCGAAGAAGGCACTTTTTGCAAAGGCTTAAATCACAGGGAAGCCTCAGTACTACTTGCCTGCGAGGATGAAAAAATCATAAAAAGAATGTATGATTTGGCAAAAGAGATAAAACAGGCGTTTTACGGCAACAGAATTGTTATGTTTGCACCGCTTTATTTATCAAACTACTGCGTAAACGGCTGTGTCTACTGCCCGTATCACGCAAAAAACAAGCACATTCCGCGTAAAAAGCTAACACAGGAAGAGGTTAAAAAAGAGGTTATTGCACTTCAGGATATGGGTCATAAGCGCCTTGCAATCGAGGCAGGCGAAGACCCTAAAAACAATCCGATTGAGTATATTTTAGAGTGTATTAAAACTATTTATTCCATAAAAAACAAAAACGGCGAAATAAGAAGAGTTAATGTAAACATTGCTGCAACAACGGTTGAAGAATACAAAATGCTTAAAGATGCAGGTATTGGAACATACATTCTTTTTCAGGAAACTTATCATAAAGAAAGCTATTTAAAGCTTCATCCGACAGGACCAAAGCACGATTATAACTATCATACCGAGGCAATGGACAGAGCAATGCAGGGCGGTATTGACGATGTAGGACTTGGCGTTTTGTTTGGACTTGAGCTTTATAAATACGAGTTTGCAGGACTACTTATGCATGCAGAGCATTTAGAGGCTGTTCATGGCGTTGGTCCGCATACAATAAGCGTTCCGCGAATTAAAAGGGCAGACGATATCGACCCCGATGTTTTTGATAATGGCATAAGTGACGAAATTTTTGCCAAAATATGTGCTCTTATAAGAATCAGCGTTCCATATACAGGTATGATTATTTCAACAAGAGAATCTCAAAAGGTAAGAGAAGATGTAATAAAGCTTGGCGTATCGCAAATAAGCGGTGCATCAAGAACATCGGTTGGCGGATATTCAGAAGAGATAAGACCGCATGAAACCGAGCAGTTTGATGTATCAGACCAAAGAAGTCTTGACGAAGTGGTAAAATGGCTTATGGAAATGGGATATATTCCGTCGTTCTGTACGGCGTGCTATCGTGAAGGCAGAACGGGCGACAGATTTATGTCGCTTTGTAAATCAGGTCAAATCCAGAACTGTTGCCACCCCAATGCACTTATGACTCTAAAAGAATTTTTAATGGATTATGCCTCGGAGGATACTAAAAAAATAGGCGAAGCGCTAATTGAAGCCGAGCTTAATAATATTCCAAAAGAAAAGGTAAAAGAAATCTGCAAACAAAATCTTGAAAAAATACAAAACGGAATAAGAGATTTCAGATTTTGATTTTATAATAACATTCCTTCTACCACCTTCATTTACACAAAGAGGGTTTTAAAAGGCCCCCTTGTGCAAAGGGAGTGACTGAGGGATTGTAAAAATAAAGGTGATTTATTATGCAGGAAAACACAAGAGTTGCCGTTATTTCCATAATTGCTGAAAGTACCGAGAATATTGAACTTTTAAATAAAACACTTCATGAATATTCAGATTATATAATTGGCAGAATGGGAATTCCGTACAAACAAAAAGGAATTAATATAATAAGTATCGCCGTTGATGCTCCGCAGGATATAATAAGCGCACTTGCAGGCAAAATTGGCAGAATAGATAAAATAACCACAAAAACAACATTTTCAAATCATTAAAAAAATACCGGATGTTAATAGCATCCGGTATTTTTATGTTTACTTACAAGTGATATCACTTTATTATTGTATGTTTTCTTTGTGCTCATTATAAAACATATCTAAAACTTCGTTTGTTTTTTCAAAGCTCTCAAACACGGGAATTTGTCTGTAATTATACCTGTACCCGCCGTTTTTTTCATCTTTTCTATACTCACATTCAATAAAATATGTTGTTTTCTCTCCTCTGATATCGCTGTATTTTGCACTGTATGCTTCTTCTTTTAATGTGTTTATAACAAGATTTGTTTTTTCTTTTTCGTTTCTTATGTAAAAATATTCAGAACCTACATTTTCTCCTTTTACATGTGCTATGTGAAGACCGTATTTGCCATTTTCGGGAATATAAATATTATCAAATCCGTAAAGCTGGTCTTTATATTCTTTTGTGTCAAAAACAAGCTCTAAAAACTTATCAAACTCTTCATTCGATACAAAAATTCTTCTTTTTATTCCCCATTTTTGATACTTTGAAGTTGAAAAATTAAGATACACAACTTTTTCATCTCTTGAAGGATATCTGTCTTTACTGATTTTTCCTGTTTTCATTAAATTTATTGCGCCCTCAATGCTTTTTCTTTCGCTGAATTTCAGCTCATCTGAAGAATAGTAGTAATCATTTCTTGAAAAAACAGGCATATCAATATAGATTTCGTTGGTTTTATCTGCATCAGGCACCATTTTGTCAATTTTAAAAATATCAACTTCAACAATGGTTACAAAAACAAGAATACATATTATTACCAAAAGCATCATTTTTTTGTTGGCAAACATATTTTTGATGTTCTTTTCGAATATCGCCTGAAGAATTGAAAAAATTACAACAATCGCCATAGTATGAACAACAAAATTTATAATAATGTTCATTGAATTTACATTTGCGCGGATAAGTGTTCCAAAGCCGATGCCAAGGCAAATTGTGATGTAATATTTCAAAAACTTATTTACTATATCAAATGCAAAGAATTTGTTTGTATTCTCGCTTTTTCTTTTTGAATAGATAATTGCCGAAAGCGATACTAAAATTATTGGCATTATAACAAGATAAATTGCAAAAGAAGGTGTAAAAATTTTTAACAATCCTGTTTTTGAAAAGGTTATCCACATAGGATAAAAATAATCTGCAAGCGGCAGTGTAAGATTTACATAATATGTAGGCATATATGCAATAAATGTTCCCACTGCAACCACCTTTGTTACAGGATACAAAAGAAATATAAACATTACCGCAATAATAAGGGCAAACACATTTGAGCAAAAGCTCTGTGCAAACATAACAACAGAGTATGTAAAAAGTGTTGTAAGCAAAACTGCTGCAATTATTTTAAACATATTGGCTACACTTACCCAGAACTGAAAGCCTATTATAACATTTAAAGAAAGATTTACCATAAAAGTAAAAAGGATTGGTATAATCATTGCAAAAAAGCCTGCCAGAAATTTGGTTACAAGCATATTCTTTCTTGTTATTGGCATTGAATGATAAAATATAACCGAATTTGTTTTATATAAATATCCAAACTGCAAAATAACAAATATAACCGCTGCAGCAGTATTTATAATGGTTACAAAAGGATTTGCCATTGAAAGCATTTCGGCAACATCTGAAAGCATATAAAAATGTCTTGATTCAAGATAGCTGTTATACATTATCATTGCAGGAAGGGTTGTTGCAAGAAGAAGGAATATTGTATATAAAATCATAATATGCTTATTTTGTTTTAAATCTTCAAAAAATAAGTTTTTGTTAAATAAGGACTTTTGATGCGTCATAGCCTGTAACCTCCATTTCGTAAATAAATATATCTTCTAAAGAAATATCAATAGGGTCAATTAAAATAGGGTTTAGTTTTTCAATTTTGGGGATAATATCGTCTAATTTTCCTCTTGCCACAATTTCCATAACGCTTGAGCGTGTGGTATATTTTACAATGTCAACATCTTTAATTTCAGAAACATCTATCATAGGCTTAAAGGCAAGCTGAATTTTGTGGATATTTTCTTTTATATCGTCAATTTTCTTTTCGATTATGATTTTATTCTGATGAATAATGCCTATTACATCGCAAAAATTTTCAAGCTCGGCTAAATTGTGCGATGATACAATAACCGTCATGCTTCTTTCTGTAACCTCTTTTATAATAATTCTTTTAACAAGCTGACGAATTACAGGGTCAAGGCCGTCAAAGCTTTCGTCACACAATAAAAGCTTTGGATTTTTTGAAAGTGCAAATACTATTGCCGCCTGTCTTTTCATACCCTTTGAAAAGGTGTTTATTTTTTTGGTGATATCAAGCGGAAACAGATTTGAAATTTCATAAAATTTATCCATTGAAAAGGACGGATAAACCTTGTTTAAATATTTTGCCATATCCTTCATTGAAAACGAATTAAAAAAGTATGGCTCATCACTTATGTACGAAATATCGTCTTTTATATTTACATTGTCCTCAATTTTTTCGCCATTTGTAAAAATAAATCCGTTGTCATTAAAATAAATACCCGAAATACAGTTTAAAAGGGTGGATTTACCTGCACCGTTAGTGCCGATAAGTCCATAAATACTGCCTTTTTCAATACTTGATGAAATAGAGTCCAAAACGGTGTAATCATCAAACTTTTTTGTTAAATTTTCGATTTTCAAATAATTTTGTGACATTATTTTTCGCCCTCCTCATACAAAGAATTAATTTTTTCGATTAAAAATTCTTTTGATGCACCCAAATCCTTTATTTTTTTAACAACATTTTCAAAATCGGATGCTTCAAACAAAATTTTTCTTTGTCTTAATGCCTCGACATCGCCTGTAACAAATCTTCCTTTGCCGTTTACCGAATAGCAAACACCAATTTGCTCTAAATATGTATACGCCTTTTGAACCGTGTTGGGATTTATTGCAAGGTTTGTTGCCATTTCTCTTACCGAAGGCAAGATTTCGTTAGGTTCAAGTAAGCCGTGAAGCACAAGATATTCAATTTTTGATGTAAGCTGCTCATAAATTGGTGAAGAATTATTTAAGCTTATACCTAACATTTTACCCCTCCTTACTAATGTGTACTACTACAAAGTAGTACGCTATATGCACATAGTACAATATATTTTTTATTTTGTCAAGTATTTTTTTAAAAATTATATATTAAGCAATTATACAAAAAAGGCACTTCAAAATGAAGTACCTTTTTTATTATTTTACAATATTATCTGCTATAAGTGCATATTCAAAAATTGAGAGTGTTTCGCCTCTTCTTTTTTCGTCAATGCCAATATCGCTTAGCAATTTTAAAATTTCGTCTTTTTTCATTTTAAACATTCCCGAATTAGAAAGCGCATTTAAGAGCGTTTTTCGTCTTTGGGCAAATGCCGCTTTAATAACCTTAAAGAAAACATCTTTATCCTTTACCAAAACGGGCGGATTTTGTAAAATATCCATTCTTACAACCGCACTTGTAACCTTTGGTGGCGGCATAAATGATGTATTTGGCACTTTAAAAAGCACCTTTGCATCGCAATAATATGCAACCGAAAGACTGATTGCGCCAAAATCCTTTGTGCCTTCTTTAGCACAAAGACGCTGTGCAACCTCGTTTTGTACCATAACTGTAATGCTTTTAAAATTGATACCGCTTTCAAGCAGCAGCATAATTATCGGGGTTGTAATGTAATAAGGAAGATTTGCAACAACCTTAATGCTTTCCTCACCCGCAAAATTTTCTGCCACAAGTTTTTTTAAATCAACTTTTAAAATATCATCATTTATTAAATGAAGATTGTTAAAATCGGATAAATTGCTTTCTATTATGGGAATAACGGTTTTATCAATCTCAACGCAAACAACCTTTTTAACTCTTGGAAGCATTCTTTGTGTAAGTGTTCCAAAGCCTGCACCAATTTCTAAAACGCAGTCGTTTTCGTTTAAAGAAGCACCTTCTACAATGTTATCAAGAGCCGCCTCGTCAATTAAAAAGTTTTGTCCAAGTGATTTTGAAAACCGAAATTCATATTCCGACAAAATTTCTTTTATCACCTTAGGTGATGCTAAATTTCTCATAGATTATATCCTGTGTCAAATGCTTTCATATTATTTTCCAAAAGCTCAGGTTTTGATGCAGGAACCATTTTGGTGATTGCGCTTTTAACCTGGTCATAAGTGAAAAGATTTGTTTCTTTAATAAGCTTACCAACCATAATGATGTTTGCAAGTTTTGGAAGTCCCATTTTCATTGCCATATTTGTTGCATCAATTTTAAAAACTTCAACATCGCTTCTTTCAACATCGCGCGAAATAAGTGAAGAATCAATAAAAATCTTTCCGCCGGCAACAACGCTTTGTTCAAATTTATCAAGTGAAGGACCATTCATAACAACTAAGCTTGTAGGGTCGGTAATAACAGGTGAAGCAACTTCGTCATCTGATACTATAACACTACAGTTTGCTGTACCGCCACGCATTTCAGGGCCGTATGAAGGAAGATGTGATACATTTTTGCCTTCGTTCATACCAGCATAAGCTACAACTTTACCTGCAAAAAGTATGCCTTGTCCGCCAAAGCCTGCAAAAATTATTTCCTGTGTCATATTAGTTTTCCTCCTTTGTGATATCTTTATAAACTCCCAAAGGATAATGAGGAAGCATATTTTCTCTTAACCATTCCATAGCTTCAACAGGAGATAATCCCCAGTTTGTAGGACAAGTTGAAACAACCTCTACAAGTGAGAAGCCTTTGCCTTCAAGCTGCATCTGGAATGATTTTTTAATAGCAGCTTTTGCTTTTTTAATATTTGGAACGCTATCAACTGTAACTCTTTCAATGTATGCAGGGCCTTCAAGTGTTGCAAGCATTTCGCTTACTCTTATAGGATACCCTTGGGTTTCGGCATTTCTTCCGTAAGGAGATGTTTGTGTTACCTGACCTACAAGTGTTGTAGGAGCCATCTGACCGCCTGTCATACCGTAGATTGCGTTGTTGATAAATATAATAGAAATATTTTCGCCTCTTGCTGCTGCATGAACTGTTTCAGCAGTACCAATAGCTGCAAGGTCGCCATCACCCTGATAGGTAAATACAACAGAATCAGGATTTGCTCTTTTTACACCTGTTGCAACAGCAGGTGCTCTTCCGTGTGCAGCCTGAAGCATATCACATTCAAAATAGTTGTATGCAAATACACTACATCCAACAGGAGCAACACCAATAGTTTTTCCTTCTATACCAAGCTCGTCTATAACCTCTGCTACAAGACGGTGAACTATACCGTGTGTACAGCCGGGGCAGTAATGTAAATTAACATCACATAATGCGTGAGGTTTTGTAAAAACCTTTTCCATTAAAATGCACCTCCCGAAATTTCGTCAATTTTATTAAGAATTTCGTTTGGAGTAGGCACAATACCGCCTGTTCTTCCAAAGAAATCAACGCTGTTTTTGCAATCTATGGCAAGCTTAACATCTTCAACCATCTGACCCATACTCATTTCAACGCATAAAAATTTCTTTTTACCGTCTGCGTGTTTTTTAAAGTTTTCGGTTGGGAAAGGCCAAAGTGTGATAGGACGGATAAGACCTACTTTAATGCCTTTTTCTCTTGCTTTCATCATTGCAGTTTTTGCAATTCTTGCAGTTGTGCCGTATGCAACCAAAATGATATCAGCATCTTCTGTATTCATTTCTTCGCATCTTGGTTCGTTTTTAACAATTACATCGTATTTTTTCTGTCTTTCAAGTATTGTATCTTCAAGCTCTTTAGCTTCAATGTAAAGTGAGTTTATAATGTTGTGCTTTCTTTCCATTTTAGTGCCGTTTGCAGCCCAGCCTTTTTCAGCATAAACTGCACCTTCGTCTTCTTCAGGGAATTCAACCGGCTCCATCATCTGACCAAGCATACCGTCACCCATAATCATAACGGGCATTCTGTATTCATCGGCAAGATTAAATGCCAAAGAGGTTAAATCAACCATTTCCTGAATAGAAGAAGGAGCAAGAACGATAAGGTGATAATCGCCGTGTCCGCCACCTTTAACAGCCTGGAAATAGTCGGACTGTGCAGGCTGAATACCGCCAAGTCCGGGACCGCCTCTTACAATGTTAACAATAACGCAAGGCACATCTGCACCTGCAATATAAGAAATACCTTCCTGTTTTAAGCTTATTCCGGGACTTGATGAGCTTGTCATAACTCTTTTACCAGAGCCGCCCGCACCATAAACCATATTAATAGCCGAAACTTCACTTTCTGCCTGAAGGAAGCATCCGCCGATTTTAGGAAGTTTTTTAGCCATATAAGCAGAAACCTCTGTCTGAGGTGTTATAGGGTAACCGAAGAAAAGCTTACAGCCAGATCTTATAGCAGCTTCTGCCAAAGCTTCGTTACCTTTTACCAAAACCTTTGCCATATCTTTTTTACCTACCTTTCTACCTCAATTACCACATCGGGACAAATTGTTGCACAAAATGCACAACCTATACATTTATCCTGCTCAATTACTGTTGCAGGATTAAATCCTTTTTTGTTAATTCTGTCCTTAGCAATAACTACAATTTTTTTAGGACAAGCTGTAACACATAGCATACAGCCTTTACATTTGTCCTCGTTAAATGTTACTTTTGCCATATTTGTTACCTCCCTGATACAAGAATACAAAATATATAAAAATAATACTAAAACGGCAAATTCATATATGTTTCTATTTTAAATGCCTTATCTTTATATCTTTCGGGCAAATTTTTCAAAAATTCTTCTTTGCCCAAAATATATTTAATGGGAACATTCATTTTTTCTGCACATTCCTCTACCGTTTCAAAGCTTTCCAAAATATGCTTTTCTTCTGTTAAATACGCTAAATTTGTGTTGTTTATAATATGAGTTATTTTAAGCCTTGATGTAATTTCGATATTTCTTGCAAGCTCTAAAATATCAATAACCTTACTTGTCATAGGACGAAGCGTATTTATAACAAAAAACATATTAAATTCTTTTTTTGTAATGTAGTTAAAATAACCGCCCAGTGCAACAGCACCGTCGTCATCACCGCCGACATCTAAAATTGCTTCGGTTTCATCGTCGGCAAAAACCGAAAGCACATCTTCAGGAAGTGTGGGGATATCTACATTTGAGCTTGCAAACGCAGATGCAATAACTCTTATTCCCTTATCTTCCAAAAACTTTCTTACATCGCTTGTGCGAAAATACGGGTTTACAATATCAAGGTCGCAGATTATAACCTTTTTGCCTTCCGCCCTCTTTTTCAAGGCCAAATTCAAGGCAAATTCGGTTTTTCCGCTTCCGTAATGACCTGTTATAATGTTAATCATTTCTACCAACCACCTTTATAACCGAATGTGTAATTTTGATTTTGTTTACCTTTTTAATAACAATAGTCCACAAAAGAAGCGATAAGATGAAAAATAAAACTGTTACAAGGTCGTTTTTAAAAACAAATGAGCCTAAATACGACGAAACAAAAACAAGAATTACAGGAAGTATATAAAGGCAAAGCATGGGCAAAAAAATCTTTTTGGATTCGGCAAAAACCAAAACCTCATCGCCTATTTTTGCGCCTATTTTGTTTTCGGCATAAAATTTTATGTCTGATTTTGCACAGTTGCCTTTACAGTGAGCACAATTTTCGCCGCAGGCACTTTGCCTTACAGCAGCAATATAAGCTTTTTTTCCGTCTAAAGCAATAACTCTGCCCTGTTTAGTCATAACAAAACCTCATCATTTTTTGTTTATCATAGTATTATATCAAATTTTGTCGATGTTTTCAATATGTTTTTGAAAAAAATATCGAAAACTGTTTGAATATTCACAATCCCTCAGTCTTTGCTTTAAGGCAAAGTAAGTTCTCTTTGCATAGGGGAGCCTTTAAAAGCCTTCCCTGTGTAAGGGAAGGTGGCACGCTTTAGTGTGACGGAAGGGTTGTTTGCAAAAAATTATTTTTGATAATAGTTTCGTTTTATGAAAAAAAGACGGCAATTTAAGCCGCCATATTTTTCTATCTGTCTTTCATTTCAACAAATTCTCTTTCGTTTTTACATATACTCTTGTATGCAGGTCTTAAAATTCTTCCGCCCGAAATAATCTCTTCCATTCGGTGTGCGCTCCAGCCTGCAATTCTTGCAATGGCAAAAAGCGGAGTATAAAGGTCGCTTGGAATATTAAGCATACCATACACGAATCCTGAATAAAAGTCAATGTTTGCGCTAATAACCTTTTTATCGTCTTTGTATTTTGCAAAAACTAAAGGTGTAAGCTTTTCAACAGTCTGATAAAGCTTAAATTTTTCTTCATTACCTGTTTTGTATGCAAGGTCCATTGCATATTGACGAAGAATTTCGCCTCTTGGGTCAGATTTTGTATAAACTGCGTGGCCCATACCATAAATAAGACCTGAACGGTCAAAAGCTTCTCTTTTTATTATTTTTGCAAGATAATTAAAAATTTCTTCTTCGTCGTTTAGGTTTTCAACATGTTTTTCAATGTTACGCATCATTCTTACAACCTGAATGTTTGCACCGCCATGTTTTGGACCTTTAAGTGCATTTATAGCACCCGAAATTGCAGAATATGTATCAGTTCCCGACGAGGTTAAAACTCTGCAGGTAAATGCCGAGTTGTTACCGCCGCCATGCTCTGCGTGAAGAAGAAGTGCCAGATCAAGAATTTTTGCCTCTTCTTCGGTAAACTGTGAGTTTTCTCTTATCATATGAAGAATATTTTCGGCAATAGAATATTCTTTTTGCGGCTGATGAAGAATAAGGCTTCTTTTATCAAAATAATGTGCTTTTGCCCAGTATCCGTAAGCGGCTAAAACAGGAAGCTTTGAAATAAGGCTTATAGACTGTCTTAAAACATTTTTAGGACTGGTGTTATCGGCATTTTCATCATAAGAATATAATGTTAAAACCGAACGCGAAAGCTTATTCATAATATCTTTACTGGGAGCTTTTAAAATCATATCTTCGGTAAAATATTCCGGAAGCTCTCTTAAATTACTCATAACATCTAAAAACTCTTCAAATTCTTCTTTTTTTGGAAGATGTCCGTATAAAAGAAGAAAAACAGCTTCTTCAAAAGCAAATCTTCCGTTTAAACCACAGTGCTTTGCAAGGTCAAAAATATCATAGCCACGATATGAAAGTGAGCCGTAATCCGCCTTTTTTTCACCTTCGTAAACAATGTAACCGTGAACCTCACTCACATTTGTAAGACCTGCTAAAACTCCCGAACCGTCAAGGTTTCTTAATCCTCTTTTAACATCGTACCTCTGATAAAGTTCAGGCGCAAATTTATATGCTTCTGTTGAAAAAGAAGTGTTTTCCAATGTATTTTTAGTTGTTTCTGCCATAAGTAAACTCCTTTTTATGTATAAAAAATAAAAATTAAATCCCAAATTATAAACATTCTATCATACTTTTAAAAAAATATCAACAGTTTTGAAATTTTTTCTAATAAATATTGCAAAAATATGAGCGTTTTTTTAGAATTTTAGCATTATTTTACAAATAAATGAAATTTTCGACATACAATTTATTCAATTTTTGAATTGTGTATGAATATACTTTTAAAAAGGAAGGAATAAAAATGAAAAATATTTTTCTTTATATTTTTGTTGTGATTGTTTTAATATTTTTTGTGCCGTATTTTGTGGTAAGTGTTAAGGGAATAAAAAACGAAAAAGGGATAAAACAAGAAGAAAATACAATTTCGGTGTATATAAAAGATGAAGATATAGTTTTGGATATACCAATGGAGGAGTATATTATAAATGTTGTATGTGCCGAAATGCCTGCACTTTTTGAAACCGAAGCTTTAAAGGCACAGGCGGTTGCTGCAAGAACATATACTGTGTCAAAAATAAAAGCAAATAAGAATGAAGAAATTTTAAAAGCACATAAAAATGCTCAGATTTGCACCGATTCTACGCATTGTCAGGCATATATGTCAAAAGATGAGGCTTACAAAAAATGGGGTAAAGATGCAGATAGCTTTTATCAAAAAATTTCGGATGCAGTATTATTGACAAAGGGCGAGATTTTAACTTATCAAAATGAGCCTATTCAGGCAGTTTTTCATTCGTCAAACAGCGGAAGAACCGAAAATGCAAAGGATGTATGGGGAAGAGATTTTGAGTATCTTGTAAGCGTTGTTTCTGATGGTGAGGATTTATCGCCAAGGTACGAAAACGAATATGTTACAACCTACGAAAATTTTAAAAATATAATTTTAAATGAGTATCCCGATATTGATGAGAGTAAATTTGTTGACAATATAACATATACCCGTGGCGGTGCGGTGGACAGTATAAATATATTCGGAAAAAGCATAAAGGGCACAAAGGTAAGACAAATGTTTAAATTATCGTCGGCAAATTTTGAAATAAAAAAAGAGAACGATATTGTAACCTTTAAATCATACGGTTATGGTCACGGTGTGGGAATGAGCCAGTATGGTGCAAATTTTATGGCATCCGAAGGCAAAAACTATAAACAGATTCTGGAAAATTATTATAACGGAACTACTATTTTAATGTATAATCCAAGGTAATTTGTAAACAATTTACTTTAAGAGGTGAATTGTTTATGAGTATTAAAAAACTTAATGTTGTTAAAAGCGTAAGAAGTGAAAAGAAAAAGAGCAATACCGAAAAAAGAATTTTCTTTTCACTTATTTTGTGCGTATGTGCGGTAGTTCTGGTATCGGCTTTTTCTGCACTTAATACCACAAAAGAAATGGAAGATGAAGGCAAAGAGATAAATGCCAGAGAGGTAAAATCGGATGAAATAAAAAATGAAATTCCATCTGTTAAAATTTCTGAAGAGGTAAAAGAAGAAACGGTAAAAGAAGAAAAAAAGGAAGAAGTGCCAAAGGTTGAAATTGAAGCACCAAAAACGCAGGAGGAAATTATGCCTCCTAAGGTAGAGGAAGTAAAAATTACAACAATAGCAAAGCCTGTATCGGGTGAAATTTTAAAAATGTTCAGCGATAAAAAACCTGTTTATTCAAAAACAATGCAGGACTGGCGGGTTCACGACGGTATTGATATTAAGGCAAATATCGGCGAGAGCGTGTTTTGTTGCCTTGACGGAAAAGTTGAAGATGTTTATGAAGATAAATTAATGGGAATGACAGTTATAATAAATCACGGAAAATTAACATCAAAATATCAGAATTTATCACCGACAAATATAATACAAAAAGGAAAAGAAGTAAAAAAAGGCGAAGCTATAGGCATTGTTGGCGACAGCGCACAGGCAGAAATTTCGGATGCAAGCCATCTTCATTTTGAGCTTCTGGAAGGAAAAATTCAGCAAAATCCCGAAAATATGTTTGAATAATAAAAAAGGCTGAACATTTTGTTCAGCCTTTTTCTTATTAAATGTAATATATCTATTAGTTGTATGAGCTTGAATTTTTAGCGCTTTCCAAATCAAGCTTTCCAAGATATTCTTCAACATCAAGACCAACGAATTTACAGAAATCTACCATTTCGATAACGGTGTTAACATTAACATCAATACCGTTTTCCATTCTGTCGGCGTAAGCAATAATTTCTTTTTCACCGTGTGTGTAAATTCTTGTAGCACCTTCAGCTTTAGGAGCATCTCTTAATTCCTGAAGGAATGTAGATAGATGTTCTTCAATTTTACAAGGATCGCCAAAGATTTTTGGATCGATTGCGCAGAAACCGTGGCAAGTGCCGCCTTTTCCTCCAATGTGAGTGTGATTTGATGTAATACCCATTGATAAAATAGATGAGAAAATTTCGCAAATCATACCGTAGCCATAGCCCTTGTGGCCGCCCGACTGTTCAAATTCGCCGCCAAGAGGCATAATTCCGCCGCCGTTTTTAGCAACAATGTTTTTAAGAACATCTGCAGCATCGCTTGAGCCTTTGCCGTTTTTGTCAAGTGCCCAGCCTTCGGGAAGTGGTTTGCCGTTTTTGTTGTAAACTTCAAGCTTACCTCTTGTTACAACAGTTGTAGATGCGTCAAAGAAGAAGGGATAAGGTTTAGCAGGCATACTGATTGCAATAGGGTTACTTCCAAGCATTGCAAGACGGCTGAAGGTTGGAACCATAATAGCTTCGGAGTTTGTTACCGCAAAGCCGATTAAGCCTTCGTCACAAGCCATTTTTGCATAATATCCTGCAATACCAAAATGGTTTGAATTTCAACATTAACAATACCAATACCACTTGTCTTTGCTTTTTCAATAGCTTTTTTCATAGCAAAAACACTGTTTAGCTGGCCCATACCGTCGTTACCTTCAATAACAGCAGAAACAGGTGTTTCAAAAACAACTTCAGGTTTTGCTTCGGGTTTGATTAAACCTTTTTCAATACCCTTGTGGTATCTTACAAGTCTTTGCATACCGTGTGATTCAATTCCGTAAAGGTCGGATAAAAGAAGAACATCGGTAATTGTTGCACTTTCTTCTTTTGTAAAACCAATTTTACTAAAAGCAGCTTCACAAAAGTTTTTTAATTTTTCATAAGAAAAATTGATTGTATTAGCCATTAAAAATAACCTTCTTTCGATAAGATTAACATAATTTTGTTAATTATATCACAATTTTTTTGATATGTCTATAAAAAGTGAAAATTTTTTTCAAAAGTTGCAATGTTTTTATATTAAAAAGGACAAAAACTAAAAATTTGGTTTAAAAGTTGGCATAAGCTGTAATTTAAATAGGTTTGCTTTGTGCTTTTTGTCAATGATTTCTTTTTTTTCTTTATCTTCAATTTTGCCTGTTCTTATATAAACATCAAGCTCGGCATAGGTAAAACCAAGGTTTTCTTCGTCACTTTTTCCGCAAAGTCCGTCGATTGGAGTTTTTTCAATAAGCTCTTTGGGAAGATTAAGCTCATAACCAATTTTTTTAACCTCGGTAACAGTTAAGTTTGCCATTGGCGAAAAATCGCCTGCCGCATCACCGTAGCGTGTGGAATATCCCACCCAGTCCTCCGATAGATTGCAGGTATTTACAACCCTTCCGTTTAAGCTTTGCGAAATGGCATAAAGTGTTGTCATTCTTATTCTTGGCGGAATATTTATTATAGTTTGCTGTGTAATTTCAACATCATCAGGAAAACTATTCATAATACCGTTAAAAGCATCTTCTATATTTATTTCAAAATGCTTTATTCCAAGATGATTTACAAGAAGATATGCCATATCAATATCGTGCTGCTCTCCCTTTGGCATAAGTACACCAAAAACGCGGTCTTTTCCAAGAGCCTCTACACAAAGCGCTGCTGCAACAGAGCTGTCTTTGCCGCCCGATATTCCTATAACGGCATTGCACCCTTTCCCGTTTTCTTCAAAAAAGTTTTTTATCCAGTTAACACATTCATCTTTTACCTTTTTTGCATCAAATGTATACATATAATCACCTTCAGTTTAAAATGTAGTTTTATTATATCATCATATAACAAAAAAATCAATTTTTCATTTTCCCATTTTTTTCTTTACATAAAAATTCCTTGATTGCAAACAATAAAATTATAAAATCAAACACAAGGAGATTTATATATGAAAGCAACAGGAATTGTAAGAAGAATAGACGACTTAGGTCGTGTTGTTATACCAAAAGAAATAAGACGAACTATGAGAATAAGAGAAGGCGACCCATTGGAAATTTTTACCGATAAAGACGGTGAGGTTATATTTAAAAAATATTCTCCCATAGGCGAGCTTTCTGAATTTGCATCACAGTATGCCGAAACACTTTACAAAACAAGCGGATATCCCGCTATAATTACCGATAAAGACACAATTATTGCAGTATCGGGTGCGGCTAAAAAAGAGCTTCACGAAAAAAGACTCAGCGAGGATATGGAAAAAGTACTTGAAGAAAAAACCGCATTTATTTACAAAAGTGATACCGACAAAAAATTGTCTGTTACCGACTCAAGCTCTTTTTCAGTGGGAGTTGCAGTTCCCATTATTGCAGAGGGCGACACTGTTGGAAGCGTTGTTCTTTTAAAGGACGATGAAAACAAAAAATTAGGTGATGCAGAAGAAAAAATATCAAAAGCGGCGGCGCTTTTTTTAGCAAAGCAAATGGAATTATAATATAAAAAACAGACGGAAAACAAAACCGTCTGTTTTTAAATTTTTATGCTTCAAGAATAAGTGTAAACGGACCGTCATTTTCGAGTGAAACCTTCATATCAGCACCAAAAATACCTTTTTCAACCTTTTTAAACTTTCTTTCGCACTCTTTTAAAATATATTCATACATTTCGTTGGCAAAGTCGGGTTTTGCGCCCAAAGTAAAGCTTGGGCGGTTGCCCTTTTTACAGTCGGCATAAAGAGTAAACTGGCTCACAACCAAAACCGAGCCGTCAACATCGGCAATTGACAAATTGATTTTGTCGTTTTCGTCAGGAAAAATTCTTAATTTTGATATTTTATCAATAAGCTTATCTGCCATCTCTTTTGTATCACCCTCGCCAACGCCAACAAGCAAAAGATAGCCCTTATCTATTTTTCCTGTAATTTCGTTATCAACCTTAACGCTTGCATGGTTTACCCTTTGAAGAACAATTTTCATAATGTAAATCTCCTTAAATTTATATATAAAAATTATACTTCAAACGCCTTTTGTTTGTCAACTTACTTTATTGCCTTTAAAAGCTTTGTGCATCCCGAAATCACCATAAACGATTTAATTACCTCTTTAATGCCTTTAACAAATGATACAGCTATTACAACAAAAGATACAATTTTTACAAATTTTGCACATTTATCCATTAAAAAAATCCTTTCTTTTTTGTTTTAATAAATATTATCCTCAAATTTTTCAAAATTATGACGAAAGCTAAAGTATAATTGACTTTTTTGTGTTTTACATATATAATAAACTGAAAGCCAACACAAAAGAGGTGCATACCATGAAAAAATTAAGTATAATTTTTATATTTATGCTTGTAATATTGGCATCAACGGGTGTTTTTGCAGAAAACGAGGTAAGAACTACCGATATTTGTGCTTATATAAATAATTTTCCTGTTGCTACATATAACCTTAACAATCAGAATGCAGTTTACGCATCGGGATTAAGAAAATACGGTTTTGATGTTACATGGAACGATGAGGAAAGAAGAGTTGATATTTCTTTATCGGATGAAGATATAAAGGGGCCGGACGAAACAATTCTTCGTGATGAGCTTACAAATGCAGGAAGGGTTATTTCATCTGCAAAAGATACCGACATAGTAACATACATAGACGGCAAAAAGGTAGAAAGCTTTAATATAGACGGATACACAGTAATTTATTTTAAAGAGCTTAAAATTTTTGGCGAAATCAACTGGGACGCAAAAATGCGTATAGCTATGCTTACAATTGATGAAAAAAACGAAACAGAGTTTGAAGAAGCGCCTTATAAATATGACCTGGCTACAAAGGTGCCTACACTCGAAAATATTACAGGCGAATTAAAAAGAGAAACAGAGCATATTAGTTTATCTTCGGTTGTTTATAAATATAATGGCGAAGATATTAATCTTGAACAGGTTGCAAAATATACTCTTCTTATGAAAAAATGCGGGTTTGTGTGTCTTGACGACCCCGATGTGCCCGAAGATACCGTTGCATTTGAAACTGATGAAGAACATGTTTTAATGTATATTGAAGACGGATTTTTATGTATAAAAATTTCGGCACAATAATTATTTTGCAATAAAGAAAGGAAAAATTAAATGTTTATACACGATAATATATCGGCAAATGATAAAAACCATCTTGTAATGGGCGGATGCGATTTATGTTATCTTGCAGATAAATACAAAACACCGCTTTATGTTATGGATGAAGAAAAAGTAAGAGACAATATGCGTGCATATAAAAATGCCATTGAAGATTATTATAATTCAAACGGTATGGTGCTTTATGCGTCAAAGGCGTTATCTAATCTTTATATGTATAAAATAGCAAAAGAAGAGGGCATTGGTGTTGATGTTGTTTCGGGCGGTGAGCTATATACCGCTTTAAAGGCAGGCTTTGATGCTTCTAAAATTTATTTTCATGGAAACAACAAAACCTATGACGAAATAGAACTTGGCATAAAATCAAAAATTGCATGTTTCGTTGCAGACAGTATAAACGAGCTTGATATGATAGATAGAATAAGCGGCGAAAACAACACTGTAACAAATGTAATGTTCAGAATAAAACCCGGTGTTGATGCACATACTCACGAGTTTATTGCAACAGGGCAGATAGATTCAAAATTTGGTTTTGCAATCGAAAATAACGAAGCTTACGAAATTATAAAATACGCAAAAAATCTTAAAAACATTATGGTTGTGGGAATTCATTGCCATATTGGTTCTCAGATTTTTGAGCTTGAGCCATTTTGCGAGGCAGCAAGAATTATGATTAAGTTTATGACAAAAGTAAAAAATGAGCTTGGCGTTAATATTAAAAGACTTAATCTTGGCGGTGGGTTTGGTATAAAATATGTAAAAGAAGATACACCTGTTGTTTATCCAAAATATATTGAAGCTGTTTCAAAGGTTCTTAAAGAAGAATGTGAAAAAGAAGGTGTTGACCTTCCTTATGTTTTAATGGAGCCTGGCCGTTCTGTTGTTGGTGATGCGGGTGTAACGCTTTATACTGTTGGAAGCATTAAAGAAATTAAAGATGTAAGAAAATATGTTTCGGTTGACGGCGGTATGGGTGATAATCCAAGATATATTCTTTATGAGGCTGAATATGATGCAGCAGTTGCAAACAGAGCAGATGCAAAAGAAGAAGAGGTTGTTACAGTTTGCGGAAAATGCTGTGAATCGGGCGATATAATTATGAAGGATGCAAAATTACCGAAGCTAAAAAGTGGCGATATTTTGTGTGTAATGTCAACAGGTGCATACAACTATTCAATGTCGAGTAATTATAACAGAATATGCCGTCCTGCAATGGTTTTTGTAAGTGGCGGAAAAGAAAAATTAGCCGTTAAAAGAGAAACATACGAAGATTTAATAAGAAATGATTTAATGTAAATTAAAAGGTGTGCAAATTATTGCACACCTTTTTTAGTAAAAAGTTTTTATACGGTAAGTTCAAACTCAACACCAAGTAAATCTTTGTTATCGGCTAAAGCAGGGTCAACATAATCTTTAATAAATTCCTCGGTCTGTTCTTTTGCTCTGCCAATGTAATTTTCGGGTTTTAACACCGCTTTAATATCGTCTATGTTAAGATTAAAGCTTTTGTCATTTGCAATTCTTTCAATAAGGTCGTTATCCTTACCTTCTTCTTTAACAACTCTTGCCGCCGCCATAGAATGAACTCTTATTTTCTCGTGAAGTTCCTGTCTGTCGCCGCCGTTTTTAACTGCCTGCATCATAATGTTTTCGGTTGCCATAAACGGTAATTCTTTTAAAATTCTTTGTTCAATTACCTTTGGATAAACCACAAGACCGTCTACAACATTTAAGTAAATATTAAGTATTGCATCAACTGCCAAAAAGCTTTCAGGAACAGAAATTCTTTTGTTTGCAGAATCGTCGAGTGTTCTTTCAAACCACTGTGTAGATGCGGTTATTGCAGGATTTAAGCTGTTTACAATTACATATCTTGAAAGAGAAGAAATTCTTTCACTGCGCATTGGGTTTCGTTTATACGCCATTGCAGATGAGCCAATCTGATTTTTGCCAAACGGCTCTTCTATTTCTTTAAGATGCTGTAAAAGGCGGATATCGTTAGAAAATTTATATGCGCTTTGTGCTATTGATGATAAAACATTTAACATCTGCGAATCAAGCTTTCTTGAATAGGTCTGACCTGATACTGCAAAATATGCGTCAAATCCCATTTCTTTGGTAATCATTTCGTCTAATTTTTTAACCTTTTCGTGGTCACCATCAAATAATTCCAAAAAGCTTGCCTGTGTGCCTGTTGTACCTTTTGAGCCAAGAAGCTTTGCTTTAGATAACTGAAAGTTAACATCTTCCAGATCCATTAAAAGATCCTGAATCCAGAGTGTTGCTCTTTTGCCTACTGTAGTAAGCTGTGCAGGCTGAAAATGAGTAAAGCCAAGTGTTGGAAGGTCTTTATATTCCAAAGCAAATTTTTTAAGATATGCAATAACATTAATAAGCTTCTTTTTGATAAGCTTTAAACCTTCGGTCATGATAATAATGTCGGTGTTATCTCCAACATAACAGCTTGTTGCGCCAAGATGGATTATTGCTTTTGCTTTAGGACACTGCACGCCATAAGCATAAACATGCGACATAACATCGTGTCTTACCTTTTTCTCCTGTTCTTTTGCAACATCATAGTTTATATCATCTTTAAATTTTTCTAATTCTTCAATCTGCTCGTCTGTTATATTAAGTCCAAGCTCTTTTTGGGCCTTTGCAAGTGCAATCCAGAGTCTTCTCCAGGTTTTGAATTTTTTATCGGGAGAAAAAATCTCTTTCATTTCACTGCTGGCATAACGGCTGTTTAACGGACTTTCGTAAGTATTATTCAAAATAATCACCTCGTATGTAAATTATGTTTATTTTAAAAACCAATATTACCCCTCACATTATGAGGGGTAATACAATTATAGCATATTATTGTTATTCTGACAAGTCTGACAAAAACTTTTCCAGTCTGTCAAGGCCTTCTTTGATGTTTTCATAGCTTGTTGCGTAAGACCATCTTACATATTCGGGTGCCATAAAGCCTGTTCCCGGAACAACTGCAACAAGTTTTTCTTCTAAAAAGATTTCGGCAAATTTATCTGCAGAATCAATTAAAACACCTTTGTATTTTTTGCCAAGAACATTTTTTATGTTCATCATAATGTAAAATGCACCGTTTGGTTTTGTGCACGAAACCAAAGGAAGTGTGTTTATTCTGTCTGCCATATATTCTTTTCTTTCGGCAAATGCTTTTTTCATAACCTCAAGGTCATCGGTAGGACCGTTGAGTGCTGCAACAGCCGCAACCTGAGCAATTGTGTTGGGGTTTGATGTAGCGTGGCTCTGAACATTAGACATAACCTTTGCAATGGTTGGGTTTGATGCAGTATAACCAATTCTCCAGCCTGTCATGGCGTAGGTTTTTGAAACACCGTTTACAATAATGGTTAAATCTTTAACATCATCGCTGATTTGTGCAATTGAAAAATGGCTTCCGTCATAAATAAGATGCTCATAAATTTCGTCTGAAATAATGTATATATGATGATTTAAAGCAACCTGAGCAATTTTTTCAAGCTCCTCTTTTGTGTAAACCATACCTGTTGGATTACTTGGGCTGTTTATAACAATTGCTCTTGTTTTTGGAGTGATTTTTTCTTCAATCTGCTCGGCGGTAACCTTAAACGAATCTTCTTCCAGAGTAGGAATAATAACAGGAACACCGTCGTTTATTTTAACCATTTCAGGATAGCTTACCCAGAATGGTGCAGGAATAATAACCTCATCGCCCGGGTTTAAAATTGCGCCGAATACATTAACCAAAGAATGTTTTGCACCGTTTGAAATAACAATCTGGTTTGTATCGTAGCAAAGCTTATTATCTCTTAAAAGCTTATCGCAGACTGCTTTTTTAAGCTCTAAAGTACCTGATGCGGGTGTATATTTTGTTTTTCCTTCGTTAATAGCTTTTATTGCGGCATCTTTAATATGCTGCGGTGTATCAAAATCAGGCTCTCCTGCACCAAAGCCGACAACATCAAGGCCGTCAGCCTTCATTTGTTTAAATTTTGAATCGATTGCCAATGTTGGTGAAGGTGAGATACTTAAAAACTTATCTGAAATATACATAGTTTCCTCCAATATTGAATAATTATTTTAACAAAAAATTCATTTTTATATGTCAATTACCAATTTATTGTACTATATAATATGCAAAAATGCAAGTTTTTTGTTCTAAAATTTCAAAATTATTCAAAATTTAACATATTTTCATAGTTTTGATATGAAATTTTGTTTATTATATCCTCACTGTAGTTAAGTTTTAACATATTGTCAAACAAAATATACAAATCAGCTGAATTTTTTATATCCATAGGATATAAATCAATTCCGTCAAAATCGGCTCCTATGCCAATGTTGTTTTCACCGCCAAGCGATAAAAAATGCTCAATGTGGCGTATTGCATCAAAAGATGTTGTTTCTTTTTCTAAATATGTATCCGCAAGAAACACAGGATATAAGTTTATTCCGCAAACGCCGTTTCTTTCTTTGATTTTCAAAAACATTTCGTCGGTTAAATTGCGGTTGTGATGGCATATTATTCGTGAGTTTGAATGGGTTGCGCATATTCTTTTTTTATAAAAAGCTTCTGCTTCAAAAAAACCAGCATCACTTATGTGTGATAAATCAAGCACAAAATCAAAATCAGCCATTTTTTTAAGCGTTTCTTTTCCAAAATCGGTTAAACCGATTTTGTTGTTTTTTATTCCTCCGCACAAAAAATTATCGTCATTATGGGTAAGAGAAATAAATTTAACACCTTCGTTTTTTAAGCCTTCAAGATGGCAAATTTCAAAATCCAAAGTGTTTCCCAAACCCTCAATGGCGAAAATAATTTTTATATCAGGATTATTAATTTTTTCGTTTTTTATCTTTTTTATAATGGCAAAAACATCATCCATCTTCAGTGTGCCGTCGTTAAATACCGCCATTGTGTATGTAGCTTTTTTGTAATTTGAAAGCTTATCTATACTTACATTGAAACTATTTTTTAAAAGGCTTTTGTTATGAGAATAAATTTTTAAAGCTGTGTCGCAGTGCGCATCAAAAATTTTGTATTGCATATATTTTATTTAACCTCCAAAAACTAATTTGTAAAAGCATTTTTAATAATGTTTATTTTTTTCACCTTTAGTTTATCATTTTTTTCGGTTGCAAAAATTTCAACAACATCAAATCTTATTTCGCTTTCTATCCCGTTTTGTGCAATATACCACATAGCGCCGTTTATAATTTTTTGTTGTTTTTTAACATCTACTGCCTCGCACGGAAGTCCGAATAAATCTGACGAGCGACTTTTTACCTCAATAAAGCAAAGGGTATTTTTATCATATGCAATTATGTCAATTTCTGCGCTTTTTATTCTGTAATTTGTTTCTATAATTTTATATTTTTTCTTCTCAAGGTATTTTTGGGCAAACTTTTCGCCAAAATCACCGAATTCTTTGTGTGTCAAAAAAATTCCCCATTTTTTATGTATTGGTTTTGCGGGCGGGCGCAGAGACCCGCCCCTACATTTGTTCTGTTGGTGTTGTATTGTATGGGAGAGGTTCCATCCCCTCCCGCTATTTAATAAGTGTAAAGCTTTGTCTGTGATACGGGCACGGGCCAAATTCCTTTATTTTTTCGTAGTGTAATTTAGTTCCGTAGCCTTTATGTTTTTTAAATTCATACATAGGATATTCCTTGTCTATCTTATCCATAAATCTATCCCTTGAAACCTTTGCAAGAACCGATGCAGCCGCTATTGTAAGACTTTTCTGGTCGCCCTTTACAATAAGCTCAAAATCGCAGGGAATCTCTCCTATTCTATTGCCGTCAATAAGTGCAACCTCAGCTTTTTGGCTAAGGCCTTCAATGGCCTTTCTGAAAGCTAAATATGTAGCATTTAAAATATTTATTTCGTCTATTATCTTTTCGTCAACAGACGCAATATGATAGCAAAGTGCTTTTTCTTTTATAATGTCAAAATAATAATCTCTCTTTTTTTCGGTAAGTTTTTTCGAGTCGGTTAACCCTTCAATCTGTGTATCGGGTTTTAATATAACCGCTGCTGCATAAACAGGCCCTGCAAGAGGGCCTCTTCCTGCCTCGTCTGCACCTGCAACATAAAGATACCCATTGTTCCAGTATTTTTTTTCGTATTCAAGATTATCTAAAACAATCAAATTTTCTTTTGCCATAGTTTTCTCCTTAAATTAAGCCTTATCAAGCGTTATTCTGCCAAGCTTTGCGCCCCTGAATTCGTCAAGCAGAATATTTGCCGCCCTGAGTGTATCAATCTCACCGCCCGATATTACAAAGCCTCTTTTTTTGCCAAGAAGTGTAAGCATTTCGTAGCCGTCAAGATTGTCAAAATCACACATTTTATATCTTTCAGTTAAAGATGACGGATAGTTTTCTTTTAAAAATTCCAAAAGCTTCATAGAAAGAAGCTCAACATCCATAATTTCGTCTTTTACCGCACCGGTAAAAGCAAGCTTTATGCCAACTTCCATATCGTCGAATTTAGGCCATAAAACACCGGGGGTATCAAGCATTTCAAAGCCCTTGTCAAGCCTTATCCACTGTTTTCCCCTTGTAACGCCGGGCTTATCGCCAACCTTTGCGCTTTTTTTGTTTGCAATTTTGTTTATAAACGACGATTTGCCCACATTGGGAACGCCCACAACCATAATTTTAACACTTCGGTTTACAATGCCTCTTTTTTTCCATGATTCAATTTTATCTTTTAAAACCTCTTTGCATTTATCAAGCACAATATTTAAGCTTTTGCCCGATGTAGAGCTTATTGCAATGGCGCTTATACCGTCTTTTTCAAATTTATTTATCCATTTTGAAGTTTCGTTTGCATCGGCAATATCACTTTTATTTAAAAGAATAAGCCTTGGTTTATCCTTTATAAGATTATCTATTTCGGGGTTTTTACTGCTTTTTGGAAGGCGTGCATCCAAAATTTCAACCACAATATCCACAAGCTTTATATTTTCTTCTATAAGACGCATGGTTTTTGTCATGTGTCCGGGAAACCATTGTATATTCATAACTTTTTCTCCTGTTTGTTTAATATAATTATATTTATTGTGTCATCAAGTAATCGGCTCAAATTATTTTACCAGAAGTAAAAATGCTTGCTTGCAAGGGCATTTTTACGCCACCGTTAATTGATGCAGTGCTCTTTTAAGAGCACAAAAGAGCGAAGCTCTTAAAAGAATTATATAAAATAAAATTCTTTATGCATTAATTATATTTTATTCCGTATCTTTTGTCAATCACACAAAAAATATGTTATAATGTGATAAAATTTACGATAAAATATTGCATTAAAACATTGACGAAAAGTACAAACAGGTATATAATGATTTTGAGTATGTTTAAAACTATAAAACAATAAAATTTTTCAATACATAAGGAGTAAATAAAAATGGCAGAATTAAGATTCAATCCACTTACAAAAGACTGGGTAATGATAGCATCTCACAGACAAAATCGTCCTCAGATGCCAAAAGACTGGTGCCCGTTTTGCCCCGGTTCAGGAAAGGTTCCTGATGAATTTGAAGTTTACAAATACGATAACGATTTTCCGGCGCTTTCTCAAAATCCGCCCGTTCCCGATGATGTTGAAACATCAATTTACAAAACAAAGCCTTCTTACGGAAAATGCGAGGTTATTTTGTACTCTCCCGAGCACACTGTAACACTTCCCGAATTGTCCGAGAGCCATGTAAGAAAGCTTGTTGATTTGTGGACTGAAAGATATACCGAAATCAAAAAAGACGAAAACATTAAATTTATATTTATTTTTGAAAACAGAGGCGATGTTGTTGGTGTTACAATGCCTCATCCGCACGGTCAGATTTACGGATACTCTGTTATTCCTAAAAAAATTGAGTTAGAGCTTGAATCAGCTAAAGAGCATCTTGAAAAAACAGGAAACTGTCTTTTCTGTGATATGTTAAAAGACGAATATCAGGCTAAATCAAGAATTATTTTTGAAAACGAAGATTTTGTTGTATTTTTACCATTCTTCTGTGAATATCCATACGGAATTTACATTGCATCAAAATCACACAAAAACAATCTTGAGCAGTTTAACGAAAGAGAAAAAGATAATCTTGCAAAAGCTGTAAGAGAAGCTGCAGGTACACTTGATAATTTATTTGATTATCCGTTCCCTTATATGATGTGTATGTATCAGTCACCTGTAAACGGAGAGGATACATCAGATTACTATCATTTCCATATTGCATTCTATCCGCCTATGCGTTCAAAAGACAAACAGAAATTCAACGCATCAAGTGAAACAGGTGCATGGGCTCATTGTAATCCTACTGCTCCTGAAGAAAAGGCTGTTGAATTAAGAGAAGCTTACAAAAAGTATATTGAAAAGGAGAATAAATAATATGGAACTAAACAAAATTATTGATAAATTTATAGAAATTTACGGCGGCGATAAAAGTGATTTAAGAGTTTTTGCATCACCGGGAAGAGTTAACCTTATAGGTGAGCACACCGACTACAACGGCGGTTTTGTTTTTCCTGCGGCACTTACTATGAAAACAACAATCGTTGCAAGAAAAAGAAAAGATAACAAAATAGTTTTAAGAGCTACCGACCTTCCTGATGTGGTTGAAGCAGATATTAATAATCTTGATAATTACAGAGATTTAAAATGGGGTAACTACCAGATTGGTATTGCATACGAAATGCAAAACCGCGGCTTTGACATTGTAGGCTGCGACCTTTTATATGATGACACCGTTCCTCACGGCGGCGGACTTTCTTCATCAGCGGCAATTGAGGTTTCAACTGCTGTTATGTTTAAAACCTTCTCTGACGAGAAAAACGGCATCAAAGAAGAAATTGATATGGTAGAAATGGCAAAAATCGGTCAGATGGCAGAGCACAACTATGTTGGTGTTAAATGCGGTATTATGGACCAGTTCGCTTCGGCAATGGGCAAAAAAGACCACGCTATTTTCTTAGACTGCAAAACTTTAAATTACGAATATGCTCCTTTGGCATTTGAAGGCAAAAAGCTTATTTTAACAAACACAAACAAAAAGCACTCACTTGGTGCATCTAAATACAACGAAAGACGCCAGGAATGTGAAAAAGGTCTTGAAATGCTTAAAAAAGGTTTACCTGACAAAAACTTTCTTGGTGAAATCAGCATAGAAGAATTTGAAGCTAACAAGCACCTTATCACAGACGAAATTGTTTTAAAAAGAGTAACTCACGTTATTTACGAATGTGACAGGGTTTTAAAATCGGTTAAAGCACTTAAAGATGGAGATATGGTTTCGTTTGGCAAATATATGAATCAATCGCACGACTCTTTAAAGGATTTATACGAGGTTACAGGAGATGAGCTTGACACACTCGCTTATGAAGCAAGAAAAATAGACGGTGTTTTAGGCTCAAGAATGACAGGTGCAGGCTTTGGCGGATGCACAGTAAGCATTGTTGATGAAAATGCGGTAGATACATTTATCGCTGAGGTTGGCAAAAACTACACCGAAAAAACAGGCATTGTACCTTCGTTTTATGTAACCGAAATAGGCGACGGAGGAAGAGAAATAAAATGATGATGGTTCTTGCCACACAAAACAAGGGTAAAATAAGAGAGGTAAAAGAAATTTTATCTGAATACGAAATTAAAACCCCCGCCGATTTTGATATTTTTGACGATATCGAAGAAAATGGCACAACCTTTGAAGAAAACGCATACATAAAAGCAAAATATATTGCTGAAAAAACAGGTAAAATTACAATAGCAGATGATTCGGGGCTTGAAGTTGACTATCTTAACGGTGAGCCGGGCATTTATTCTGCACGCTTTGCAGGTGAGGGAGCGACCGACGAAGACAGAAATAAAAAGCTTCTTTCGCTTTTAAAAGATGTTCCTTTTGAAAAAAGGAGTGCTCGTTATGTTTGCTCTATTGCAATAGTTTATCCAAATGGTGAGCATCATGTATTTACCGAAACCTGTGAAGGCTACATAACAGACGAAAGACAGGGTGACGGCGGTTTTGGATATGACCCTTACTTTTACTTTGAAGAATTTAAAACCACCCTTGCAAATGTTCCTTTAGAGCAAAAAAACAAAGTAAGCCATCGCTCTAAGGCACTTTTAAAGCTGAAGGAATTTTTAAATAAAAATTAAGGAGTACGATTTTTATGAGTATTGCCGATAAATATTTTATACAAAACTGCACCGATATTATAGAAAACGGTGTATCCGATGAGGGTCTTGATGTGCGTCCTGTATGGGCAGATACAGGTGAAAAAGCTCATACCATCAAAAAATTCTGTGTGGTAAACCGCTACGATTTATCAAAGGAATTTCCAATTTTAACAATAAGAAGAACATATTTTAAGTCATCTGTTGATGAACTACTTTGGATATGGCAGAAAAAATCAAACAATGTTAACGATTTGAAGAGCAAAATATGGGATGCATGGGCAGACGACGAAGGAAGCATTGGAAAAGCTTACGGATATCAGCTTGGCAAGAAGCATATATATAAAGAGGGCGAGTTTGACCAGGTTGACAGAGTTTTATATGATTTAAAACACAATCCTCAGTCAAGAAGGATTATGACAAACATCTATAATCACGAGGATTTGCACGAAATGAACCTTTATCCTTGCGCATACAGTATGACATTTAATGTAACAGGCGATAAATTAAACGGTATTTTAAATCAGCGCTCACAGGATATGCTTGTTGCAAACAACTGGAATGTGTGTCAGTATGCGGTGCTTGTTCATCTTTTTGCAAAGGTTTCGGGATTAAAAGCTGGCGAGCTTGTGCATGTTATTTCGGATGCTCATATTTACGACAGACACATTCCCATTGTTAAAGAATTAATAAAAAGAAAACCGTTTGATGCACCAAAGTTTGAAATAGACGATATTGACGATTTTTATAAATTTACTGTTGACAATGTAAGATTAAAAGATTATAATTACCACGAGTTTGATATAAAAATTCCTGTTGCGGAATAATATATAAATATATAACTATTTTTGAAAGGGATATTTTTTGCTATGAATCTTATTGCAGCAGTTGATAAAAACTGGTCTATTGGTTATAATGGTGACCTTCTTTATCATATAAAAGAGGATATGAAGTTTTTTAGAGCAAAAACAAACGGTAAAGTGGTTGTTATGGGCAGAAAAACATTAGAATCACTTCCGGGAGGCAATCCTTTAAAAAACAGAATTAATATTGTTTTATCGTCAAATAAGGATTTTAACGCACCAGGGTGCGTTGTATGTCATTCGTTCAGTGAGCTTTTTGAAAAAGTTAAGGCTTACGATACAAACGATGTTTATGTTATTGGCGGAGAATCGCTATATAATATGCTTATGCCGTATTGCGCATACGCGTACATTACCGAAATTGATGCCGAAAAAGAGGCAGATAAGGCAATTAACAATATATCTAAAAACGCATCGTGGCAAATGGTTGAAAGAAGCAGCACACAAAACGAAAACGGTATTGATTTTGTATTTAAAAAATACAAAAACACTCTGGTAAGAAAAATGTAAAAATAAAAGGTATGGATTTTTTAAATCCATACCTTTTTGTATTCATACTTTATATGTATGAATATCTTTGCGCTCTCTTCTTTGCATAGTATTTTTTAGAAAGGCATTTGATTATGGAAAGCAAGTATTTTCCTGCAAAGCCTGAAAGCACAAGTATAAAAGATAAACAAATCTGCGAAAGCATATCGTTAAAAGATAGTGCTCCCACATCAGACGCACCCATTGTGCCGATAAGTGTTAATATACCAAAAGCGATTAAAAGATTAAATAAATTTTTCATAATTTTTACTTCCTTTCGTTTTATAAGTTTTGTTTGTTATGGTTATATTATAAAATGTAATGTGTCCAAAAAAACGGACAATTAAAATCATTGCAAAAAGAATAAACTTGTGGTATATTATAATATAGTAAAATTTTTCAGGATTTTTCGGAAGGATTATGTTTTATGAACACTAAAACTTTAAAAACACTTGAATTTGATAAAATATTAAAAAGATTATCCGATTTTGCGGTTATGGAAATAACCAAAGAAGAAATTATAAATATAAAACCAAGCACAAATTACAAAACCGTTTTAAAAATGCAAAAAGAAACAAGCGAAGCGGTAAAAGTAAGTGTAAAGTGCGGATCGGTTCCTGTTGTGCAGGCAAATGATGTTACCATGAGCCTTAAAAGATGCGATATTGGCGGAATTTTAACAAATGCCGAGCTTTTAAACATTGCAAGGATTTTAAATTCTGCAAGAAGAATAAAAGGCCATATAAAAGATGTTGAAACAGAATTTTTATGTGAACATATTGATGCTCTTTATGAGGATAAAAGGCTTGAAACAAGTATAACAAGCGCAATTATAGATGACGAAACAATCGCCGATGATGCAAGCACAAATCTTCTTGATATAAGAAGAAAAATAAAAAATGCAAACAACAAGGTAAAAGATGTACTGCAAAAAATAATAACAGGTTCAGCACATCAGAAGCATCTTCAGGAGGCGGTTATAACCTTAAGGGGCGATAGATATGTAATCCCCGTAAAGGCAGAGCACAAGGGCGCAATCCCCGGAGTTGTGCACGATACCTCTGCATCGGGCGCAACAATTTTTGTAGAGCCTATGAGTGTTGTTGAGCTAAACAACGAAATAAGAAAGCTTGTTGGATCAGAAAAAGAAGAAATAGAAAAAATCTTGGCAAATTTATCATCACTTGTTTCTGATGTATCAAAGCTTATAAAAATGAGTTTTGATACCCTTGTATATATAGATACCATTTTTGCAAAAGCAAAATATGCGCTTGAAACAAATGCTTTCAGTCCAAAAATAAACGATAAGGGAATAATAAATTTAATTTCGGCCAGGCACCCGCTTCTTGATGCAAAAAAAGTGGTTGCAACCGATATTTATCTTGGCAAAAATTTTGATACCCTTGTTATTACAGGCCCCAACACAGGCGGTAAAACAGTTACTTTAAAAACAATTGGACTTTTAACCTTAATGGCGCAGTCGGGGCTTTTTATAACTGCAAATGAGGGCAGTGAAATTTCGGTTTTTGAAAATGTTTTTGCCGATATCGGCGATGAGCAGAGCATTGAGCAAAGTTTAAGCACATTTTCTGCACATATGGTTAATATTGTAGATATTATTTCAAAGGTTGATTCATCATCGCTTTGCCTTTTTGACGAGCTTGGCGCAGGTACCGACCCTACCGAAGGTGCGGCACTTGCAATAAGTATTCTGGAATATGTAAAAAATATGGGCGCAAAATGTGCGGCAACAACGCATTACAGCGAGCTTAAAATATATGCCCTGTCTACCAACAGAGTAGAAAACGCATCCTGCGAATTTAATGTAGAAACTTTAGCCCCCACATACCGTCTTTTAATAGGTATCCCTGGCAAAAGTAATGCGTTTGCAATATCAAAAAGGCTTGGTCTTTCGGATTTTATTATTGAAAATGCAAAAAAACATATTGGTGATGAATCAGTTAAGCTTGAAGATGTTTTATCCGAACTTGAGAAAAACCGAATTGTAAGTGAAAAAGAAAGAAACAAAGCGGTAGGCTACAAAAAAGAAGCCGAAAGCATTAAAAAAGAGCTTGCAAGAAAGCAGGAAAAATTAAGCGAAAAAACAGATAAAATTATAGAAAAAGCGCGTCTTGAAGCCAAAAAGATTTTAGAAGATGCAAAAAAAGAATCAGAAGAAGCGCTTGAAAAAATTAAAAAAGCCCAAAAATTAAAGGATATGCGTGAGGCAAACAAACAGCTTGAGCATACAAGAGCAAAATTAAACGAAATAAATAAGCAAAACAGCGAAAAAATCACCGAAAAAGTGCTTGAAAAAGGCAAAAACGACAAAGCGCCAAAATCAGTAAAATTGGGCGAAAGCGTTGAGGTTGTAAGCGTTGGACAAAACGGAAGCGTAGTAACACTTCCTGATAAATCGGGCGACCTTTTGGTAAAGGTTGGCGTTATGAAGCTTAAAACAAATTTGTCCGATTTAAGAATTATAAAAGAAGAAAGCATTAAACAACCAAAACAAAGAAGTAATGGTTTAGGCCAGAATGCAAGATATATGAATATTTCGTCAGAGCTTGACTTAAGAGGCGAAAATATAGAAGATTCAATTTATATACTCGAAAAGTTTTTGGACGATGCACTTCTTTCGTCTTTAACACAGGTAAGAATTGTTCACGGAAAAGGCACAGGCGCACTTAGAAAAGGCATACATCAGTATCTTAAAAAACAGCCGAGGGTAAAAAGCTTTAACCTTGCCGCCTATGGCGAGGGCGACAGCGGTGTTACGGTGGTAGAATTAAAATAAGAATATGTAAACAATCCCTCAGTCAAAACCTATGGTTTTGCCAGCTCCCTTTGCACAAGGGAGCCTTTAAAATCCTTTGCAGTGAATAAGGATTGTTTTTAATTGTTGTTTATAGAAAAAACACACAAACAAAGAGGTGATATTTTGCCAAAAGAGAGCAATCAGAAGTTAAAGCTTTTGTATCTTTTAAAAATACTTTATGAGCAAAGCGACGAAGAGCATTTTCTTCCAATGTCGTATTTAATAGAAAAATTAGCATCTTATGGAGTAAGCGCAGAGCGAAAAAGCATTTATTCTGACCTTGAATACTTAGAACAGTTCGGGTTTGACATTATAAAAGAAAAAGGAAAAAATGCAGGGTATGCACTTTTATCCCGCGAATTTGAGCTTGCACACTTAAAGCATCTTGTAGACAGCGTTCAGGCATCAAAGTTTATTACCGAAAAAAAGGCAGATGAGCTTATAAAAAAGCTTGAAGGCTTAACAAGTAAGCATAATGCAAAAAAATTAAGGCGTAATGTTTATATATCGCAAAGTGTAAAAAGTATTAACGAAACGATTTATTATAATATCGACACACTTCACGAAGCAATAAATAATAAAAAGAAGGTTGCATTCAAATATTTTGAATATAATTTAAATAAAGAGAGAGTTTTAAAAAATAACGGGGATGATTACATTGCCTCCCCCTACTCACTCACCATCTGCGACGAAAATTACTATCTTGTTTCGCACTGCGAAAAACACGAAAATTTTTCTAATTTCAGGGTGGATAAAATGGAAAAAATACGCATACTTGATGAAGACATTGTAGATTATAAAACATTCACCGACCCATCTTTTGAAATTGCCGATTATTCTAAAAAGCTTTTTTCAATGTTTTCGGGCGAGATTAAAGATGTTAAAATTCTTTGCGAAAATTCGCTTGTCAATGCGGTTATCGACCGTTTTGGAAGAGATGTTTTAATACGAAAAGAAACAGATACTCATTTTGTTGCAACCTTAAAGGTTTCGCAAAGTCCCACATTTTTTGCGTGGGTTTTTACATTCGGTGACAAAATGAAAATCATCTCGCCTTCTGACACAGCTAAAGAATTTAAAAACACAATAAATAAAGTAAAGGGGATATACTAATGTATAAAGCTATGGTTTTTGACCTTGACGGTACAATTGCCGACACTATTTCTACAATTCATTATTACGGAAACCGTGCAATGAAAAAATTTAATCTTTCGGAAATTGATAAAGAAAGATATAAATATCTTGTGGGAAAAGGCTATGAAAATCTTGTAAAGGGTATGCTTGTTGAAAAAAATGCTTATACCGATGAATTGTTTAACGAAATGAAAGAATATTATCACGATGATTACGAAACCGACTCTTTATATTTATCAAAGGTTTATGACGGAATTTTTGAGCTTATAAGCTTTTTAAAAGAGAATAATTTTAAAATTGCGGTTTTGTCAAATAAGCCTTATGGTGCGGTAAATGATGTTATAAATCACTTTTTTGAAGAAGGCACTTTTGATATGTGTGTCGGACACGGTCTTTTTGGCAAAACGTTAAAGCCCGACCCTCAGAATTTACTTGCAATACTTGATAAAATGGGCATTAAAAAAGAAGAATGTGTTTATGTGGGTGATACAAATGTTGATGTAAAAACAGGTCTTAATGCAAATGTTTTTACCGTTGGCGCACTCTGGGGATTTCGTACATACGATGAGCTTAAAGAGGCAGGCGCACATTTTATTGCCGAAAAACCAACAGATATTATTAATTTAATAAAAGAGATGCAAAAATAAAAGGATTTTAACCATAATTGTCGAATTAACTAATTTAGGTTAATTTGGATTTTTTTACGAAAGGAATTTATAATATGACACCAAAATACAAAAGAGTTTTATTAAAATTAAGCGGTGAAGCACTTGCAGGGGACAAAGGCACAGGCCTTTGCGAAGAAACACTTGAAGCTATTTCAAAAGTAATTAAAGAATGTACCGATATGGGTGTTCAGATTGCCATTGTTGTTGGCGGCGGAAACTTCTGGAGAGGCAGATCGGGTGTTAAAATGGACAGAACAAGAGCAGACCATATGGGTATGCTTGCAACTGTTATAAACGCTCTTGCAATTCAGGATGCTTTAGAACAAAGAGGTGTTCCTACAAGAGCACAAACTGCTATTGAAATGCGTCAGATTGCAGAGCCTTATATAAGAAACAAAGCGGTTCGTCATCTTGAAAAAGGAAGAGTTGTTGTTTTTGGCTGCGGCACAGGAAACCCATTCTTCTCAACCGATACAACTGCGGCGCTTCGTGCAGCCGAAATTGATGCAGAAGCAATACTTCTTGCTAAAAAGGTTGACGGCGTTTACGATTCAGACCCAAATATAAACAAAGATGCGGTTAAATTTGATAATTTATCTTATATTGAAGTTTTAAACAGAGGCCTTGGAGTTATGGATTCAACTGCAACTTCACTTTGTATGGATAATAATATTCCAATAAGAGTTTTTGGCCTTGATAAACCAGAAAACATTAAAAGGGTTTTACTTGGCGAAGAAATTGGCACACTTGTAAAATAATAAATTTATTATAAAGGAGAATTTAATTATGGAAGGAAAATACGAACAATTTGAAACAAAAATGCAAAAAAGTATTTCAGCTTTGGAGTCTGAATTAAACACAATAAGAGCAGGCAGAGCAAATGCGGCTGTTCTTGATAAAATCACAGTAGAATATTACGGTGCAGTATCGCCCGTAGGTCAGGTTGCATCAATTTCTGTTCCAGATGCAAGAACGATTGTTATTCAGCCATGGGATATGACATTGGTTGGCGAAATCGAAAAAGCAATTTTAAAATCTGAGCTTGGCATCAATCCACAGAACGACGGAAAAAGCATTAGATTAAACTTCCCTCCGTTAACAGAGGAAAGAAGAAAAGAAATTGTTAAAGATGTTTCTAAAAAAGGTGAAAATTCTAAAGTTGCAATCCGTTCTATAAGAAGAGATGCTATGGATTTTTATAAAGCTGAAAAGAAAAACGGTACTGTTACCGAAGATGATTTAAAAGGTATTGAAAAAGATATTCAGAACCTTACAGATAAATATATTAAAGTTATAGACGATACCTGCGGGGCAAAGGAAAAAGAAATTTTATCTGTGTGATTGTCTGATTGAAAGGGATTTTTTAAATGGGCTTTTTTGTAAGGCATAAAAACGCTTTGGATAAACAAAATCTTCCTGAGCATATTGCAATTATAATGGATGGCAACGGAAGATGGGCTAAAAAAAGAGGTCTTATGCGCTCTGCAGGTCATACTATGGGCGCAAAAAATCTTGAAAAAATAGTAAAATATCTTGGCGATACAAATGTAAAATATCTGACTGTTTATGCGTTTTCAACCGAAAACTGGAAACGCCCCAAAGAAGAGGTTGACGCTCTTATGAAGCTTTTAGAAAAGTATTTAAGAGATTACGACAATCTTCTTGGCGGCGAGGATGTCCGCCTTAAGGTTATAGGCAGAAAAGAAGGTTTGTCCAAAACGCTCATTGACCTTATTGATGAGGTTGAAGAAAAATCTAAAAACAGAAAAAAACTTACCATAAATATTGCATTAAACTATGGCGGAAGACAGGAGATTACCGACGCTGTAAAGATAATTGCCAATAAAGTAAAGCAAGGCGAAATAGATGTTTGCGATATAAACGAAGATACAATAAATGATTATATTTATACAGCATCTGTTCCCGACCCCGACCTTATTATAAGACCAAGCGGGGAATTAAGACTCAGTAATTTTCTTTTGTGGCAGTGTGCATATTCGGAGTTTTGGTTTTCAGAAATTTTGTGGCCTGATTTTACGCCCGACAAGTTAGAAAAAGCATTACTTGATTTTCAAAAGAGAAACAGGCGTTTCGGAGGTGTGTAAAAATATGCGCAACAGAATAATTTTTGGCGCGGTTATATTTTTGACGGCAATTTTAATAACAGTTGTAGGAAAAACTGCAGTAAGTATAGCAATATCAATAATTGCACTGATGGCACTTTCCGAAATGTATAAATCGCTTAAATTTTTTAAAGAGCAGAAAATATTATCGGCAATGGGTATTTTATACGCGTTTCTGATTATGCTTTTTGCCACTGTAAAAGCAATATCATCCACACTCGATTTTAATTCGTTTACCCATGTTATATTTAAAACCACACTTGCATTTTTGGTGGTGCTTTTAATTTATATGGTTGTAAGGTTTGAAAAGGTTAAATTTTCGTGTGTGACATCTTTTTTTGTAATAACAGCGTATATTACTGTGTTTTTGGCGCATATAATTTTAATTGAGTGCCAGAATCACGGAAATGCACTTATCTGGTTTGTATTTTTTGGTGCATGGGGAACCGATACCTGCGCATACTTTGCAGGAAGGTTTTTTGGAAGACATAAGCTTATTGAAAATGTAAGCCCCAAAAAAACCATTGAGGGCGCAATCGGTGGTGCAGTTGGCACAGTTATTATTTTTGCCGTTTATGCGTTTTGTTTATCCTGTGCAGGCCTTAAAATAAATTACATAAACTTAATTATAACCGCTGTTATCTGTGCAGTAATTTCGCAGTTCGGCGACCTTATTGCATCGTGCATAAAAAGAGAAAACAACATAAAAGATTATGGCAGTTTAATTCCGGGACACGGCGGAATTTTAGACAGATTCGATTCTGTAATTACATTATCTCCGCTTGTGTTTTATTTAGGATTTTACCTTCCTATCATACTTTAATAAAGGAATTTTGACTTATGAAAAATATTGCAGTTTTAGGCTCAACAGGATCAATAGGCACTCAGTGCCTCGATATTGCAGAAAGCGATAAAAACATAAATATTACTGCACTTAGCGCAAACTCAAATGTAAAGCTTTTAGAGGAGCAGATACGAAAATTCAATCCCCCGATTGCGTGCATAGTGTCAGAAGAAAAATATAAAGCATTAAAGGATGCAACATTTGATTTGAGCACAAAAATTGTGTGCGGTAAAGAAGGGCTTTTGGAGGTTGCATCAAATAAAAATACAGATACTGTTTTAAATTCGATTGTGGGAATGGCCGGGCTTGTTCCCACAATTTGTGCAATTAAAAACAAAAAAAGAATTCTTCTTGCAAACAAAGAAACACTTGTTTGCGCGGGGGATTTAATAAATAAACTTTTAAAAGAAAACAATGTTGATATTATCCCCGTTGACAGCGAGCACAGTGCAATTTTTCAATGTATAAACGGCGAAAAAAAGGAAAAATTAAAAAGGATAATTTTAACTGCATCGGGCGGTCCGTTTTTTGGTAAGAAAAAAGAGGACTTGCAAAACATAACAAAATACGACGCCTTAAAGCATCCTAACTGGGATATGGGCGCAAAAATCACAATCGACAGTGCAACACTTATGAATAAAGGTCTTGAAATAATTGAGGCAAAGCATTTATTTGATGTTGATGTTGATAAAATCACACCTGTTGTTCACCGTCAGAGTATTATACATTCAATGGTTGAATTTTGCGATAACTCTGTTATTGCTCAGCTTGGAAGTGCCGATATGCGCCTTCCTATAAGCTATGCAATAAATTATCCTGAAAGAAGCGAGTGTATATCAAAACCGCTTGATATTTTTAATATGCCCGATTTGACTTTTGCAAAGCCTGATTATGAAACCTTTGAATGTTTGTCTCTTGCAATAGATGCTATTAAGAAGGGCGGATTATATCCTGCGGTTTTAAACGGTGCAAACGAAGCTGCGGTTGATTTGTTTTTAAACGATAAAATAAAATTTTTAGATATTGCATATCTTGTAAAAGAAGCGCTTTCTTCATTTAAAAACAATGGCGAAATAACCGAAAAAAGTGTTCTTGAGGCAGATAGTTTTGCGCGTGAAGTTGTATATGAGAAGGGAAGTAAAATAAAAATATGCTGACTTTAGTTTGGACAGTATTAATATTTTGTGCAATAATTTTTATTCACGAGTTCGGGCATTTTATTGCTGCAAAGCTTGTGGGTGTAACCGTTCACGAATTTTCAATCGGAATGGGTCCAAAAATTTTTGGTTTTGGCAAAAAAGAAACCGCATACAGCGTAAGAATTCTGCCAATCGGAGGATTCGTTAAGCTTGAAGGTGAGGACGGCGAAAGCGATGACGAAGGTGCTCTTTGCAACAAAAAACCATGGCAAAAATTTTTGGTTCTTTTTGCTGGAGGTTTTATGAATTTTGTCCTTGGTTTTTTTATTTTTATATTCATTATGTCAAATTCGGTTATAACATCAAATGTTATAGATACCGTTCATGACGGCTTTGAAATGAAAAATCAGGGATTTATTAAGGGCGATAAAATTATTGCAATGGAAGCAGGCGGAAAAACACAAAAAATACGAAGCTATAACGATATTACCCTTTTTAACATAAAAAATGGTGAAACAGATGCAAATATAACGGTAATGAGAAATGGCGAAAAAATCACCAAGTTTGTAAAAGTAAAAATGGCAGATGACGGAAGAAAGATTTTTGGTTTTACTCCAAAAATTTTGCCAAATACCTTTAAAAATGTAATTGTTGCAGCATTTGACAGAAGTATTTTTGTAATAAAACTTGTGTTCTTATCACTTTGGTGGCTTGCAACAGGAAAGGTTGCATTAACAAATGTGTCTGGTCCTGTGGGAATTGTAAACGAAATAAATTCCACCGTATCCGAGGGTACTTTTGTTGGCTTTTTAAACACCTTATCGCTTGCAGGATTAATTTCAATAAATCTTGGTGTAATGAACCTTCTTCCCATACCCGCACTTGACGGCGGACGAATATTTTTTGTGATTGTTGAAAAAATTATCGGCCGTAAAATAAACCCCGATAAAGAAGGATTTGTTCATTTTATCGGCTTTGCGCTTTTAATGGCGTTTATGCTTTTTATAACTTTTTCCGATGTAATAAAGCTCTTTGGATAAGCATAAGATGTACTAAACCAACCAAGGAGGTTTAGTATGGCATACAATAATTTTGATTATGAAAAAATGACAAAGCTTGCATCAACTCTTATGAAAAAGTATCCGTTTATAGGAGTTTATCCCGTTGGAAAATCGGTTTTAAAAAAGGATATTCTGTGTTTTAGGTTTGGCAAGGGGAATAAAAAAATATTTTTAAACGGAGCGCATCATTCTCTTGAATGGATAACCTCGTCGCTTTTAATGAGTTTTACTGCCGACTATGCCAAAAGCTTAAAGGAAGAAACAGATTTTGCAGGCAGAAATATTCTTGATTTATATAATAAAATAACCTTTTATGTAGTTCCAATGGTAAATCCCGACGGTGTTGATTTTGTTATAAATGGAATAAGCAAAAAAAACGAAAAATATCATTTTGTCAAAAACATCTTAAACGGAAAAAATATAAAAAAAGTGTGGCAGGCAAATGCCAATGGTGTTGATTTAAACCATAATTACGATGCATCTTTTGATGAGGGAAAGAAAATTGAAAGAGAATACGGGATTCTATCCCCAAATTACACACGCTATTCTGGTGAAAAACCATTTTCCGAGCCTGAAACAAGGGCAATAAAAAATCTTTTTGAAAAAGAAAAATTTGATTTATCGGTTGCGTTTCATACTCAGGGAGAGGTAATATACTGGGATTTTATGGGAAAATCGCCCTATAAAAATATGGCGCAAAAATTATCAGATGCATCGGGCTATGCGCTTGATGAAACAGATGGCATTGCATCATACACAGGCTTTAAAGACTGGGTTATAGATAAATATAATCTTCCTGCATTCACTGTTGAGGCAGGATACGGCAAAAACCCGCTCCCCTACTCAGCCTTTGGCAAAATACGAAAGGAAAATTACATACTTATTTCAGAGTGTGTAAATTTAGTTTAAAATGAGAAAAATTTTAACGGTATCGGTTGTATTTTTTTTAATATGTATATTTTTATCGGCAGTTGTTTCGCACTATACATCTTGCCATCAAACCTTTTTTGCACTTGATACAAATATATCAATAAAGGCAAAAGGCGCCTTTGCAAAAAAAGCGGTTACAGACTGTATAGAAGAAACTCACCGTATAGAAAAGCTTTTTAGCGCATACATACCTTCGTCCGAAGTTTTTAACCTTAATAAAACAGGCAAAATGACAGCGAGCGAAGAAACAAAAAAAATCATATCCGATGCCGTTTCTTTTAGCAAAAAAACTTATGGTGCGTTTGATATAACCATAAAACCGCTTGCTGATTTGTGGGATATAAAAAATCTTTCCGATAAAAAAGATATTCCTTCCGATGATGAAATAAAACAAGAGCTTTCAAAAGTAGGATTTGAAAACATACATATATATAATAATGAAATAACTTTAAAAAACAATGCGAAAATAGACCTTGGTGCAATTGCAAAAGGATATATTGCCGATAAAGCGAAAGATATTATGCAAAAGTATAATATAAAAGAAGCTGTTCTTGATTTTGGCGGAAACATTTATGTTATTGGTGATAAAACCTATAAAATAGGACTGCAGAATCCAAACAGCGAGCGTGGCGAATATTTTGGAATATACGAGGGCAAAAATATATCGGTTGTAACAAGCGGTGCGTATGAACGAAAAACCGAGCTTGACGGAAAAATGTATCATCATATAATAAGCCCGTTTGATGGAAAGTGTGCATCAAGCGGCATAACAAGTGTAAGTATAATGGGCACATCAAGCACAAAATGCGATGCCTTTGCAACTGCAGTTTATGTTCTTGGTGTAGAAAAAGGCCTTGAAATTGTAAATAACGAGCCCGATATAGAATGTGTTATAACTGATGAAAACAATAAAGTGTATTTTTCAGATAATGTAGAATTTAAAATAACCGACGAAAGCTTTAAATGAAGGAGAAAATAAAATGTACGATATCATAATAATAGGCGCAGGCCCTGCAGGATTGAACGCCGCACTTTATGCATCACGCGCAGGCAAAAAAACACTTGTGCTCGAAAAAACCTTTGCAGGCGGACAAGCCGCAACAACATACGAAGTTGATAATTACATCGGCGTAGAAAAATGCGACGGTGCTGCTTTGGCAATGAAAATGGCATCTCAGGCAACAAGCTTTGGAGCAGAAATTAAATATGAAGATGTTTTAGATATTAATATAGAAGAAAAAAGAATAAAAACCCAAAAAAATGAATATAAATCAAAAGCAATAATACTTTCTATGGGTGCAAATCCAAAAAAACTCGGTCTTGAAAATGAGGATAAGCTTCGGGGCAGAGGTGTTTCATATTGCGCAACCTGTGACGGCAACTTTTTTAAAGAAAAAATTGCCTGCGTAGTTGGCGGCGGCGATACCGCCCTTGAAGATGCAATCTATTTATCTGCACTTTGCAAAAAAGTATACCTTATCCATCGCAGAAATTCATTTCGTGCAGTAAGCCTTCTTATAAATAAGGTTGAAGAAAATTCAAAAATAGAATGTATTTTTGATTCAACGGTTGAAAAAATCAACGGTGATAATATAATGGAAAGTATTGTCGTTAAAAATGTAAAAACCAACGAAGAAACCAAAATAGATACAAATGCACTTTTTGTTGCAATAGGTACTTCGCCAAATACCGATATTGTAAAAGATAAAATTACACTTGATGAAAACGGATATATTATAACAGACGAAAATATGAAAACAAGTGCTGACGGTGTGTTTGCCGCAGGCGATATCAGACAAAAAACACTAAGGCAAATTATAACCGCCGCATCCGATGGTGCAGTTGCGGCAAATAGCGCAGTAACTGATATATCGTAAAATCTTTTAGTAAAAAACTGTAGGGGGAGGTTTCTATCCCCACCCGTTCAAAAGGCTCCCTTGTGTAAAGGGGCGATGATTGCCGGTGGCAATCGCTTATCGCCGACCGAAGCGGCAGCGTAGACCTGTCGTCTTTTGACGACTGAGGGATTGCATTTGTGCACACACCATTACCTGTCAGAGCAAAGGTGGTGGAGGGATTTTATTAAAAAGGCTCCCTTGTGTAAAGGGAGCTGTCGTCTTTTGACGACTGAGGGATTGTATTTGTATGTATACCCTTTCGCCAGAACAACTGCGGTGGACAGATTCCCCACCCTCTTTCGCCACAATTCACAACCATATTGGCTAAACCGCACAAAAACTTTTAATCAATTTGTATAAAACCACAAAAAAGAAAAAATATTTAAAAAAGGTATTGAAAATTAGTAAAATTGCGTTTATAATAAGCATGTATAATTGTAAAACTGTCTTTTCAGCTAAAAATGAGAAAGCCGGTTTTATAAAAATAAAGGGAAAAATAAAAAAAGGAGATGGAGAAAATTATGAAAAACATTTTCACAAGAGCTTTAGCTCTAACTCTTGTATTCGCTCTTTGCGCAGTGTCTGCATTTGCAGCTCCTGATTTCACAAGTGTTGAATACGACAAAACAGCTGGTACATTAGATATCGTAACAGAAGGTTACACAGCTGGCAAATCTGCAACTGTTTTAGTTGTTAAAGATGGTGCAGACCTTGCAAACCTTTCAAACACAGACATTGTTTATATCGACCAGATTGACAATGCTGTTGCTGCTCAGTCTTACACAGATATTCCGATCGCAGAAAGAGCGGAAGCTATCGGTGCTGATGCTATCAATGTTTACATTGGTGGTTCAGAAGTTACTGCTGCTATTCCTTATGGTGTGGATGATGGCGAAGGAAATATCGTTCCTACAGTTATCGCAGTTGCTGAAGAAGAACCTACACCTGTAACATATACATACACAGCTACATTTAACACAGCTTCTTCTGAATTTGCTTCTGTTGATGCTGCTATAGCTGCACTTGTTGTTACAAAGAACGGTTCTGACGGTTCTACTGCTACATTAACAGCTGCTGATTACACAACAGACACAACAGTAGCTAATACAATCAAAGTTTTGGTTGCTGGTGCTGAAGTTGCTTCTGTTGCATACACAATCGTTGTTCCCGTAACATATACATACACAGTTGCATTTAACACAGCTTCTTCTGAATTTGCTTCTGTTGATGCTGCTATAGCTGCACTTGTTGTTACAAAGAACGGTTCTGACGGTTCTACTGCTACATTAACAGCTGCTGATTACACAACAGACACAGCAACAGCTGGTACAATCAAAGTTTTGGTTGCTGGCGCTGAAGTTGGTTCTGTTACATACACAATCGCTGATGTAGGTGGAGACGAACCTGCTAAAACAGCTATCGCTGGTACTGTTAAACGTTTAAAGAGCGGTAATCCTGATGCTGCAAAGGGTGCTACAATCCTTATCACAAAAGGCACAACTGTTGTAGGTGTTGCTTATGCAGGTGATGATGGTTCTTTCGAAATCGAAGTTCCTGCAGATACAGGCTACAGAGCAATTATCAACTTCATCAGATTTACATCATCTAACACCTATGCAACTTATGTTCCTCAGGTTATAAAAGATATCACTGTAACTGAAGGTGCTACAACAACAATTAAATCAACTGGCTTAGATTATGTATACTGTGGAGATGTTCTAGCAGGTGACCTTGACGGCGACGGCGATGTTGATGGTGACGACTATGGTACATTAGCTGGTAACTGGACAGGAAAAATCAACTAATTAAAAAATAAATAAAAATTTATAGCAAGTAAGATTGGCTTTTTGCCAATCTTATTTGCACCTTTAAATAGCACAATCCCTCAGTCGCTAAAAGGCGACAGCTCCCTTTACACAAGGGAGCCTAAAAAGCCCTCTTTGTGTAAAGGAGGGGGGACCACCGAAGGTGGTAGGAGGATTGTTTAACCTATACCAAAGCGGAATGGATAAAGCCTTTCCGAAAAATAAAAACACATATAAATAGGAGGAAAAAACAATGAAAACTTTGAAAAGAGTTTTAAGTGTTGTTGTTGCATTAACAATGCTTATGTCTATGATGACATTTACTGTTCTTGCTAACAATACTGCAACAATTGATGTTACATATTACACAGATGCTGCTATGGGTACAGTTGCTACAAAAGTAGCTCCCGGCGAGTCTGTATATGCTTTGTTAACATTAAACTTACCATTCGCTCAATTCAGAACAATGAATGTGGATGTTACTGCTACAAATGCTACACTTGCTGCTGAAGCAAATGGCAATTTGTGGGATGCTGTTTTAAACAGTGAAATGGCTGGAAGACTTGAAAGAGGTACACTTAACCCAGGACAAAATGTACTTGGTAATATCCAGATTACTAAGGTTATGGATGCTTCTAAAGGTTGGGATAATACAGCACACCAGTATGCTGACATTTCTTCAACAACAGTTCCTGTTGTTCTTTACAAATTAGATGTTGCTGATGGTGCTACAGGTAATGTTAGTGTTGCAGTTGCTGGTAATCTTAATCTTGGTTACTATGATGAAGAAGAAGAATCTACATTTGATACACCTTTCACAGTAAATGCAAATTCGCTTCCAATCGAAGCTGCTGCTGCAGATGTAATTTCTTACTCTGCTGCATTAAAAGCTGATAAAGTTGACCCTGAATCAGCTACACTTGTAGATGATGTTAAAGCTTTAGTTGAAGTTACAAGAACTCTTAACTCTGTAGGTAGTGTATACGCTATCGATGCTGCTAACATAGCTGTTGATACAGCTGCTAAAACTGTTACAGTTACATTCCCTAACGACAAAACAACAGGTCAAGCAACTCAAACATTGAGCTATGCTGCTAACCTAATGACTATTTCATATGGTACTCCTGTAGTAACAGTTGCTTCTTCATTTGACTATGCTATGACAGAAGACGAAATTGCTGATCAAGTTGTAGTTACAGTTGTTAAAACTAAAGATGGTGTTCTAACCGAGCTTACACTTGTAGAAGGCACTCACTACAACGCAAGTGCTGCATTTTTAGCAGCTGCTAACACTGGTTTTGTTCGTATCACATTCATAGGTGACTATGCTGGTAACACACAAGTTGATAAATCATTCACAAGAACAAACGCTCCTGTATCTTACAAAGATGTTGTAGCTACAATTTCTGGTTCTCCATTTGACTTTGGTACAACTCCAGACCAGATTAAATCTGCTATTGCTGTTAAAGGTACAAAAGTTGAAGGTGTTGTAGAAACTCCAGACCAGACAGTTCCTGAAGATGCTTACGATATCGCAGTTGATTTAGATGCTAAAACAGCTACAGTTACAATGAAAGATAGCACACCTGTTGATAATACTGCTTTAACATTTGAAATTTCTGCAGAAACATTTACATATTCTAACTACACTGTTAAATACACAGGTGAAGATGAATATGTTTACACAACAAATGTAGACATTGCTGCTCTTGTTAAAGTTGAAGCTACAAAAACAAGCAATGAAAATCCATCTAATACCGAAACTGTTGACTTAACAAACGAAGTAATTGTTACTGTTGATAAAGAAAATGACAAGATTACAATCGTTTGGGAAGATGAAAGTGCTCATAAAGGAGCTTATACATTCAGTGATATCACAGTTACATTTAACGATGTAATCACATATCAGAATGGTTCTGCTATAATGAACAAAACTTCATTCGTAGAAGGTACAGAAGCAGACGATATTATTGCAGAAGTTGTTGTTACTCTTGAAAAATTAGTAAACGGTGTTAAAGACGATACATTCGTTCCTGCTGATCCTGCAGATTACACAGTTTCTTACGCTGACAATAAAGTTACTGTAGACTTTACTGCTGATGGTATTGCTGATGTAGAAATCCCTGTTACATTCTACCCTGCAACTGCTGTTACAGCTAAAGTTGTACTTGATACAACAACAGTTGTTGACAACAAAGTAACAAAAGATGAAGACTTTATTGCTTACATTGAACTTGTTGGTTTAACATCTGCTTGGGGCGGTGAATTTACCTTAAGTGTGAACAAAGGTACAATTAAAGCTGTTGAAGCTGCAACAGGTTACACAATTAACAATGTACCTGCTTTAAATGCTGCTTCTACAACAGTTGAATATACAAAAGCAATTGTTGCTGGCGATGGCGAGGAAGAAGATACAACTGCTACTGCTGGTGCAAGAGTTCTTAAAGTTACAGTTTCTACTGTTGGCGCTCTAAAAGACGAAGTTGTTACATTATCAGTTGATTCTATGAAGGTTAGCCAGGTTGAAGACTTTGTTATTGATGAACTTCCAACACAAACAAGTGAAGCTAAAGCTTCTGTTACAATTGATGAGTTTGTAAGAGCTGCTGGTGTTGCACTTCCAAAAGTTGAAATTGGTATTACAACACTTGGTACTTTAGCTGACGATAAATATGTTGACGGCGTTTCAATTGATGGTATTGACCTAACAGATAAAGTTTCTGTAGATGCTGCAGGCAGAAAACTTGTTATCGAAGATGTTGTATTAGATGGTAGCGCAACTGATGATGAAGTTACTTACACATTAGAAGTTGTAGTTCCTGGTTACACAACAATCGAAGCTGACATTGTAATCGAATATGTATCTGATGAAGCTGCTGCTGATTACAACACATGGAAAATTAAATCTAACGAAATCACAGCTGATTCTAAGATTTATGCCGGTGATGTAACAGGTGGCGATAACACAATCACAGCTGCTGACTACTCTGATATCGTTGCTGTTTACGGCAATGCTATCGCAGATAAATACGACCTATATGAAGGCGGCGCAACTGTTGATCAGAAAGATATCATTACTATGGTTTGGGCTTTCGAACAGTATGGTATGACTCAGGTTAGCACAGCTGGTATCATTGAGTAATTAATTATTGATTTAAGATAATTAAAATTAATTAAATACTTTTCAAAGGGAGCAGAGTTTCTCTGCTCTCTTTGGGGTATTTTTTGCGATTGTAAAATCGCAGGGGCAAATTAAGCTTTGCCCAAAAACTTACAGTTATAAAAACTTTACCTTATGAAAGGGCAAGGTGAAACATATATGAAATTAATTAATAAATTTGTATCAATTACAATAATTTTAGCTATGCTATTTTCTATGTGCGTAGTGGCTACCGTATCTGCTGAAAGTACTTTTTATTCAGTGTATGCAAATGAAATCGGTGGTAAAATTGAATTAGAAGATGCAGAAATCAAAATCGAAAACGGTACAACCTTTAAGGTGTATGTTTATGCCGATATGAACTCTGTTGAAAAAGCAAAGGTTACTGCTTTTCACTTGCTTGGCTCGGTATCAAGTAACCTTGAGATTGTAGACTCAGGTTTTGCTGCAAACGAGGCTATTTTAAACCTTGAAGCTACCGATACACCTGCAGCTGATATCCCTGCTGATTATCAGGATTTTGAAACTATGCTTCACAATTCAAAGACAACAGGCACAACAATTGATTTTACAGCGGTTGTATTTAAAAACACAGAAAATAACGCAATCGATGTTGACGAAGATGGTTTTGCTAAGCTTATTTGGATTGAGCTAAAAGCTAAGGGCAACGGTACTTACAAAATTAATCTTGACGATTCTTTTGTAAAGTATGATTTTACAACCGAGGATACAAAGAAGCTTTGTATGACAGGTGTAAGCTTTTCTAAATCGTCACTTCCTATGGGTGACGACGGCACAACTGTTCCATCTGGTACTGTTACAGGTGGCGGCGGTTATATAAGCGGCAAAAAAGATGGTAAAATCCACGATGTAGAAGTTGACAAGATTGACGATGCCACTGTTACTATTGATGAAGAAAACAAAATCATCAAAATTGAAGTTCCTGAAGGTACAGATTTAGCTAACCTTTCATTTACATTTGATTATGATGGTAAAGAAATTTCGGTTAAAAACGGCGAAATTGTTGATGTAACAGAGCCGATTGAAGTTAAAGTTACAGGTACTAACAACAAAGAAACTACCTATTCTCTTGAGGTTGCACATAAAGTTGCAGGCCCTGATGATGCAGAAGAAGGAATTTTTGCCGATGTTGAACTTGGAAGATGGTCATACGATATGATTAAAGATATGTATGATGAAGGCATCATTCATGGTTATGGCAAAGACGAAAACGGAAAAATCATCATTAAACCTGATGATGAAATTTCCAGAGAAGAAGCTGCTAAAATTTCGGTTAGCGCTTATGGATTAGATGTTAGTGCGTATGCCGAAACTACTTTTGACGATAATGATTTAATTGATAGCTGGGCTGTTCCTTATGTTGCAGCAGGTGCAGCGCATCCTAACAAAATGGTTAAAGGTTATCCCGATAACACATTCAAACCATTTATTCATATCACACGTGAAGAGCTTGTTGCCCTTGTTATAAGCACATTTGGTTTCGGTATTGACGAAAATCCGGAAATCAAATTTGCTGATGCTGACGAAATGACATGGTCTGCTCCTTATATTTCAAAAGCTGTAAATCTTGGTATTGTTGTTGGTTATGAAGATGGTACATTCAGACCAAAACAGTATGTTACAAGAGAAGAAGCTCTTACAGAATTTGACAGAGCACTTATCATTTACAAAAGTCTTACAGCAATGGCTGAATAATTAAACTGACTTATATTAATTGCCCGCTTTTGCCCTACGGTAAGCGGGCAATATTTAACAATAGAAAGAAGGAATTTTAAATGAAAAAAGTTATTTCTATTTTTCTTGTTTTTGCGTTATTATTTGTAAACGCTTTTGCGGCAAGCAGTGTTTATTCAAACTACAATGCAATTTCGGGTAAAATGGAGCTTGAAACAGAAGATAGTATTGCGGTTGGCTCAAAATTTAAAGTAAATGTTCAGGTTGATTTTGAAGGTATTGATGCTGTTACTGCATTTCATATTATTGGAAATGTAAGTGATAACATTAAAATATCGGGATTTGATTTTTACAATAAAGATGCAAAATGGTCTAACACTATTTCTTCAAAAATGAAAGATCAGACCATTGATTATATGGCTGCATCTATGAAGACCGAAACTTCTATTACTGCAACAGATGGTTTTGGAAAACTTATGTGGATTGAATTTGAAGCACTCGAAAATGGTGTTGCCACAATTACACTTGATGATGGTTATGTAAAAACCGCTTTTGAAACAGACGATATGTATAAAAGATGCCTTAAAATAAGCCCTCTTAATGTTACTGTAGGTGATGTTGAACAGGGTGGTGACAATACAGGCGATGATAACACCGGCGAGAACACAGGTGGCGGCAGTGATGATAATACTAACACAGGTGGAGATAACAACGAAGATAATACCGGTGATGATAGCACTGGTGATAATACAGGCAGCACAGGTACAGGTTCATCAGGTTCGAACTCGTCAGGCAGCAGCAGACCTTCTTCATCAGGCGGTTCTTCAGGCGGTAAGGGTGGTTCCACCACAGTTGTAGTTCCTACTACTCCTTCAGTTCCTGAAGTAAAAGAAGTTGTTTTTGCCGATGTTGAAAATTCGCATTGGGGATATGAATTTGTAAAAGATTTGTTCACAAAAGAAATTGTTTCGGGTGCAGGCAATGATGAAAATGGCAATCCGATTATTAATCCTAACAATTCTATTACCCGACAGGAAGCTGCGAAGCTTGCATCATCTTCGGCTAATATAGCTACACCAACAGACCATATACATACATTTGAAGATAAAGACAGTATTGCTGACTGGGCAATGCCGTTTGTTATAAGATGTTGTGAAGCAGGCATTATTAAGGGTTATGAGGATAACACATTTAAGCCTAATAACTTTATTACCCGTGAAGAGCTTGTTACAATTATAGTAAAAGCATTTGGAATTGAGCTTTCAGAGGAAGAATTAACATTTGCTGATGCAGGCGAAATTACATGGTCTAAACCATATATTGCAGCTGCTATTAAAGCAGGAATTACAAAAGGTTACGAAGATGGTACTTTTAAACCAAAAGCTAACATCACAAGAATTGAAGCAATTACAATGTTCTCAAGAGCAATGGCAACATTAGAAAAATAAAAAACTAAATAAAATAAAGGTCAGGAAATTTATTCATTTTCCTGACCTTTTTGTGTGTTTATAAGAATGGATAAATATTCATTTGCGACTTTGCCTTGAGGGTAAGGTTAAAACAAAACCCCCGATATAAGGTCGAGGGTAACAAGGAAGTATTGTCCTAAAAATCATCTTTTTGACGAATTTCTGCGTTAAAAAATGCCCATATCCGACAGGATTACGAACATTTTTTAGCCTTGAACTTCATTCAAAAATTT
>SVJU01000054.1 GCA_015068825.1 Oscillospiraceae bacterium
GGATTATTCGTCTTATAATTGCAAAGAGTGTATCAAAAATAGGAAGCCCCAAAATCAAAAATGGCACACTGAATGCAACATACATTTTAAACGGACCCTGAATTGATATACAAGCAAGAATATATCCTAAAAACAATGCCCCGCTATCGCCCATAAAGAGTTTTGCAGGATTGAAATTATATGGCAAAAATCCAAAGCATGCCCCTGCAAGTGCCGCCGCCATAATAAGAAGTGTTCCCGTATTTGTATGTCCTATCATTAAAATTGAAAGAAGTGCGACAGCAGCAATTGAGGAAACCCCCGCGGCTAATCCATCAAGGCCGTCAATTAAGTTTACCGCGTTTGTTACTCCAACAATCCATAATATACTTCCTATAATTGAAATCCATTCAGGAATAAATACGAACCCGTCTGCCATAAACGGATTTGAAAGAATTGTTATCCTTACGCCAAGCATAACAGGTATTATTGCAGCTACAGTCTGGATTATAAACTTAACCCATGCTTTCCTTGGCTTTATGTCATCAAAAACTCCAAGAATAACAACAATAAATGCACCTGCAAGAATTCCAAGCTGTTGTTTTTCATATACACCATGATAGAGATTTCCAAAACATATTACGCTTACTAAAAACCCATAAAAAATTGCAATTCCGCCCAATCTCGCTTTAGGTTCAGTATGCATACGTCTTTTATCTCTGGGTACATCCACAGCCCCAACCTTAAAAGCAAATTTTTTAACAATAGGCGTCGCTGCAAACGTCAGTATAAATGAGACAACAAATGCAAATATTGTAAACAAATCAAGATTTTGTATAAACATACCTATTCTCTCCCAAAAATTGTCGTGTACTATGTCCCCTATATTATACATTTTTTTACCAAATTTGTCAACTGCTTCACTGCTCTTTCCACCTAAAAATAATTTGATTACATTTTCATTACTAATATTGACCTTTTTCGACTTTTGTGTTATTATATGTAACAAACATTTAGGAAGGATGAATTTTAAATGAAATCAACTGGTATTGTCAGAAAAGTAGATGAACTGGGTCGCGTAGTTATCCCTAAGGAATTAAGAAAAACGCTGGATATTGCTGAAAAAGACAGCATGGAAATATATGTTGACGGAAACAGCATTATACTCAGAAAATATGAACCGTCATGTATATTCTGTGGAAATTCTACAGATGTATTCACATTCAGAGGAAGAAATGTTTGTTCCAATTGCTTAGAGGAATTAAAGAAATAAACTTGTTTTACATATAAAGACGCTAAAGCTTTTGCTATGGCGTCTTTTGTCATTAATTTATAAAATTTTAACAAATTCAGTATTTTAATTTCAAGCCATTTATGGTATACTATATTGAAGGATATGATGTTTATTTTTGCCGTCGGAGGTGTTTCTTTGTTTGGGTATGTCAGGGTTTATAAGGATGAACTCAAGGTAAAAGAGTATGAGCTTTTCAGGGCATATTACTGCGGACTTTGCAAAACGCTAAAAAAAGATTATTGTTTTGCAGCAAGAATGGGACTGAGTTATGATTTAACTTTTCTCTCTATTCTTTTTTCGTCTGTTTCTGACTATGAAGACAAAGCAAAAGCTGAGATTTGTATTGCTAACCCAATAAAAAAGAAACCTGTAATCTCATCATCTAGTTACATGGAATATGCAGCTTGCGCCAATGTAATTCTTACATACTTTAAGATTTTAGACGATTTTTCAGATAATCATTCGATAAAATCAGCGCTAGCATATCCGTTCATACTCGCGGCAAAACGTAAGGCACGCAAAAAACAACCCGAGCTATATAAAAAAATAAGTCAATCAATGAAAAGACTCTCTGTGCTTGAAAAGTCAAAATGCAATGAGCCTGATAAGCTGTCAAACGAGTTTGGCTTTATTACGCAAAGTATTTTTTCATACGGACCCATAGTGTGCGACAAAACAAGAAGAATATTAGGTCAGATAGGTTATCACATAGGAAGATTTATATATCTGCTCGATGCCTGTGACGATTATGATAAAGATAAGAAAAATTGTAGTTTTAATGTTCTGCTTCAAAATGGCTTAAGCATTACAAAGGAAGAAGTTTTGGATTCTCTGGAATTTACATTAAGTGAGATTTCTTCCGCTTATAACTTACTCGAAATTAAAAAAAACAAACCAATTTTAGATAATATAATATACCTAGGTCTTATGGACTCTTTAAATAAAGTCAGAAATCCAATACACTGCAAAAAGGAGACAAAAAATAATGAGAGACCCTTATGAAGTCCTTGGCATAAGCAAGGATGCCTCTTTAGATGAGATAAAAAAAGCATACAGAAAGCTTGCAAAAAAATATCATCCTGATAATTATGTAAATAATCCGCTTTCTGATTTAGCAGAGGAAAAATTTAAAGAAATTAACGAGGCTTACGAACAGCTCACAAACGAAGCTGGTTACGGCTATAATTCATCATATCAAGGCGGAAAAACTCAAAATTCAGGAGAATTTGCAAAAATAAGAAATTTAATCAATATTGGTAATTTAAACGAGGCAGACTCTGCCCTTGATGCCATTTCAAACAGGAATGCTGAATGGTTTTTCCTTAAAGGGACTGTTTTTATGAGCCGAGGATGGCACACTCAGGGAATTAACTTTATACGACAGGCTGTCAATATGGACCCTACAAATCATGAATACCGTACTGTGCTTTCAAATTACACAATGAGAACACAGCAATACAGAAATTTCGGCTCTCAAATGGGAACAAACTCGGATTCTGTATGTCAATGTTGTCAGGGGCTTATTTGTGCCGACTGTTGTTGTGAATGTTTAGGCGGAGACCTGATTTCGTGTTGTTAGTAATTTCCATACAAAACGGAGGATATTATGATTAAAAAATTAGCCATATCTTCTGTTTTAATGGGTCTTTGTATAGTTTGCCTGTTTATAGGGAGTATATGGCCTGTTAAAATTGCGATGTGTCTTATGGCTTCTTTCATTGTTTCAATTGTTGTTGTCGAATGCGGACACAAATACGCATGGCTTGTTTATATCGGCGTCACCATAATATCATTTTTATTAATTCCCAAAAAAATTATTGTTTATGGTTTTATCGCCTTTTTAGGATTTTATCCTATTATTAAACTTTATATTGAAAGGCTAAACAAATTGTGGGTTGAATGGATTGCAAAGTTTATATTCTTTAATATAATTCTGATACTTGCATATTTTGCACTTAATTATTTTCTTCTGCCTTCCCTTGACATTGCTCTTGTCGGATTTGTTTTTAAATATATTGCATCTATCATTGCAGTTTCTGAAATAGTTTTTTTAATATATGATTTAGCTGTAAGTTATTTTATAAGTTATTATCGACAAAACTTAAGGAGATATATAAAAATATGAAAAAAATACTTATTGCATGGCTGGTTATAGTTTTATTATTATCCGGATGTTCAGGTGAAAATAATAAAAAAAACGAGTCAAATATACAATACACCGAAGGGCAGTTTTATGATACGTCTCCACCAATCATGGAAGGAGCGGTCACAGATTTTGATGATGAGACAATAACTTTAAGAATTAAAGGTGAAGATTACACCGTTATTCTCTCTGACAGGGCAAAAGAGGAAATACAAATCTTTAAAGATAAACATAATAAAATAATTAAGGTTGGTACTTTACTGCAAATTAAATATGAAATGTTAGGAGAAAAATACGTTGCAAATAATATTTTATTTCTCAAAAGAAATCTTCAGTCCTCATAAACTTTAATATCGTTTTAAAAAAAGGACCGCACAACTTGTGCGGTCCTTTTAAAAGTTTAATTTTTCTTATTTGCCTGCAACGAAATCTTTTAAAGCTTTACCAGCTTTGAACGCAGGAACTGTTGTTGCCGGAATTTTGATTGTAGCTTTTGTCTGAGGATTTTTACCTTCTCTAGCAGCTCTTTTTCTAGCTTCAAAAGTACCAAAGCCAACTAACTGAACCTTGTCACCTTTCTTTAATGCTTCGCTAACTGAGTCAACAAAAGCGCCTAAAACTCTCTCTGCATCCT
>SVJU01000023.1 GCA_015068825.1 Oscillospiraceae bacterium
TTATAAAATTTTGTTAGAAAAATGTTAGAAATGGCTAGAAAAACCGCTAGATAAGGGTGTAAAAACAAGGTTTGAACCTCGCTTAAACCCGCACGGTTGAGCCATTTATAGGGGTACAGTTACAGTGTAACCGAGGGGATTTCGAGTCGCGGCCGTTATGAGTACTTCGATACCGCTCCACAGCATGTTAACACACTCATATATTATACATTGCAAAAAAATTATTGTCAATATGAAATTTATTAAAAATGTTGCTAAATCAAAAAAAATATGATACAATGATTGCATCATAATTTTAAAACAGCTTTTGGTGTGGATAAAGGTGGATAGTTTTGGTAAAAAGAGGATTAAATTATGCATAATTCAAATACTGAAAAATTAAATAACTTGTCAGAAAATTTTCGTATTATCAGTTCGTTTTCGGGTATAATGTTTTACGAATATGATTTGATATTGAAAAAATATACACTTTTAGAAAATACAAAAACGGTTTTGGGATACACAGATTGTGAACTTTTTAAGGCTGTTGAAGGTAGCGATAATAACGACATAATCGTTTTTCTTATGCATCAGGAAGATAAGGTATTTCTAAAAGAAAAGAATGAAGAATTTAGCAAAACTGGCGAGGTAAAATTTGAATTAAGATTAAAATGCTCAGATGGTAATTACCATTGGTTTTTTGTTAATAAAAAATGTATAAAAGATGATAATGGAAATAATACTGCAATTTTAGGATGCATTATGTCAACGGACATTTTTTACAAAGAGCGCGAAAAACTTCGTCAAAGGATTTCTTTAGAACCTATGACAGGTCTTATAAATAAAACATCTGCTTTAAAAATTATAAGTGATATTATGAGCAAAAATTGTGATTTAACTCACGCACTTATATTTTTTGATATGGATAATTTCAAAAAAGCAAACGATACCCTTGGACATTCAATGGGAGACAGAATAATAAAATATATTGCTGATACTTTAAAAGAGGTTTTTGATGAAAATACAATTTTATCCCGTTTTGGCGGAGATGAATTTATGGCATTTTTGCCTTGCATTTCTTCAAAAAGCAATGTGGTTAAAAAAGTGCGTTCATTTAATGAGATTATTAAAGAATGTGCAATGCTTAAAAATACCGATGTTAAAATATCTATGAGTATCGGTATTGCATTTTCAAAAGATGGAATAACATCAAAAGAGCTTTTGGATATGGCAGATAAAGCAACATATTCAGCAAAAGAAAAAGGCAAGGCTACATACTGCATTTATGGCGATGAAAAGCTTAGTGTAACTGAGTCCTCCGCTGTTATTGGTATGGCAGACAGAAATGAATTTTTAAGAATAGTTGATGAAAAAACAGCAAAGGAAAAAAGCCATAACAGTTGTCTTGTAGCGATAGATATAGAACATTTTAAACTTTTTAACAGGTTATATGGTCGTAATAAAGGCGATTTGTTTCTTACTAATTTATCAGATTATATTTTGGAATTTGAACGTAAATACGATGCTGTGGCAGGATATTTCGGTGCAGATAATTTTGCTTTATTTATGCCGAATAATCCTACCTATATACAAGAACTTGAAGAGGGATGCAAAAAAGTTGCGCTTGGTATATCAAGTTCGGTAGGTTTTCTACCTGTTTTTGGAATATATAAAATGCAGGATGAATCGGTTTCGGCAATGGCGATGTATGATTTTGCCACCATTGCACTTGGATTTGTCCGTGGAAATTATATTACACGAAGCATTGTTTATAAGCCAAGTATGACTGGTAATATAGAAAAAGAGCTTGATTTATTAACTGAACTTGAGAGCGCTTTGAAAAAAGAGGAGATAGCTTTATACCTTCAGCCAAAGGTAAATCTTCATACTAAAAAGATTGTTGGTGCAGAGGTGTTATCAAGATGGATTCATCCGCAAAAGGGAATAATCCCTCCACTTGATTATATTCCTATTCTTGAAAAAAACGGGTTTATAAGCAATTTTGATAAACATGTCTGGGAGAAAACATGTAAAACATTAAGACAACTTAAAGATAGAGAAATAAAAATGGTTCCCGTTTCTGTAAATGTTTCGCGAGTTGATATGCTATCTATGGATGTTGCCCAGTATTTAAAAGATTTAACCGATAAGTATAATATAGATACAAATGCAATAAGGGTAGAAATAACAGAAAGTGCGTATGGAAGTAATGTTGAGGCAATTCAAAAAACAATTTTAAAACTTAAAGAATATGGCTTTTGCATTTTTATGGATGATTTTGGAAGCGGATATTCATCTTTGAATAATCTTAAAAGTCTTTATCTTGATGGTCTTAAAATTGATATGAAATTCCTTGAAATAGACAGAATGGAAGAAGAAAAGGGACTTAGAATTTTAGAGTCTGTTGTTAAAATGGCACATTCAATAAATCTTCCTGTTATTGTTGAAGGTATAGAAACTAAAAAACAGGAAGAGTATCTTCATTCTTTAAATTGCCTTTTTGGTCAAGGTTTTTATTATTACAGGCCTATTCCGCTTAATGAGTTTATAGAAATTATAAAAGATAAAAACAATATTGATGAAGAAGGCATTATTGCAAGATGGCAGCGAAAATTAAATAAAGAATAATAAACATATAAAGCCCGTCACTATCAGGTGACGGGCTTTAAAATATCATTTTAGTTTTCTAAATATCTTTTTAAATCATTTAAAAATGCGTTTGCTTTATTTCTTCCTTGCTGATATGCTTTTTCAAGCTTGTCTGGATTATGTTCAATTCTTTTTGCGGCTATTTTTTCACCAGGTCTTATAACAAAAATATCGCCGTTTTCTTCCTTTTTTCTGATGTATTCAAGAGTTTTATTGTAGCTTGTGTGCCTTTCTTCCATTGCTTTTATAACCATGGGATATTTTCTTAAAAATATTTTCATAAGAAATGTAAGTGGATTTTTTTGTTTTGTAAAATCAATTGGCTGGGTAAGAATAAGTACCTTTTTGTCATATCCTTTTTCTTCAAAAAAACTAATCGGGATAGAGTCGGAGATGCCTCCGTCCAAAAGTTTATATCCATCAACTTCAACAATTCTTGATGCAAGCGGCATTGAAGCAGAGCCTCTCATCCATTCAAGGTCATTATAATCACATTTTTCTATTTTTTTGTAAATGGGTTTCCCTGTTGAAACATCAGTACAAACAACATAAAAATCCACAGGATTTTCCATAAAAGTTTTTCTGTCAAAAACATCAAGCTCATCGGGCAGGGTATGATAACAAAATTTTGCGCCATATAAATCACCTGTTGTAATAAGTGATTTTAAACTGCAATAGCGCTTATCACGGCAAAAGCGCTTGTTGTAGCAGATTGTTCTTCCTATCTGCTTTGATTTATAGTTGCATCCAAAGGTAGCACCTGCCGAAACTCCAACAAGTGCGTCAAATTCTATGTTGTTTTCCATAAGAACATCCAATACGCCGGCAGTAAACATTCCGCGCATTGCACCGCCTTCTAATATAAGTCCTTTTTTCATCAATAAAATCTCCTTTGAATATATCTTACCCGTAAATGTTGCCATCTTTATAATTATCGGTTATTGAAGACCTATTTTTATTTGTATTACTAAGAAGCCAGTTGAATACTTCAATATTATTATAAGTATCACTCCACGCATCGTGTTGATTTTCGGGGTATATAGTTATTTTTGCGCAACCGCCGCATTTATTTACAGCATCTACCATTTTGATAGATTCTTCAACCTCTACCACTGTATCTTTTTCACCATGAAACGCCCAGATGGGTACATTTATAAGTCTTGCGGCATTCCAGTACATACCACCACCACAAATAGGAACAATAGCTGCAAAAAAGTGTGGCATACTCATTGCAAGCTGCCATGTGCAATATCCACCCATACTTGCTCCCATAGCATAAATTCTTTTTTTGTCGGTAAAAGGCTCGCAGGATACTTTATAAACAAGTCTTTTTAACTGTTCAAACACATCAAACCATGTATTTTCTGCACATAGAGGTGCAACTACAATAAAAGGAAAGTTATCATGCTTGTTTGTAATTTCAAAAAATGGGTTGGTTAGTAGTTTGTCAATATCGTTTCCTCTCGTCCCTGCGCCATGCAGAAAAATAAGTACAGGATATTTTTCTCCTTCTTTGAAGTTTTTGGGATATTTTACTATATATTTTAATTCTTCAAATTGTGATATTTTAGTTTGCATATTAGGTCCTCCTGATTTGGCTGTAAATTCATTCTACCACAAATATCAAATGTTTTCAATAAAAAAGAGTACCCGATTATTTATGGATACTCTTTTTTTATGTGATAAACAATTAATGTTTATCTTTGAATAATAGTGTAATTGCCCAGATACCTGCTATGCCGACAAGAGTGTAGATAATTCGGGGAATAAGCATAAGCTGACCGCCAAAAAGTGTGCCGATAAGGTCGATTCCAAAAAGACCTATTATACCCCAGTTAAGTGCACCTATAATGACTAAAATAAGTGAAATGTTATTAAGCATAATTTACTTGTCACTCCCTTAAAATTTCTGGAATAAAAAAATTACCCATTAAAAGTATATGCAATAATAATACTTTTAAAACGGGTAATTAATTACAATTTTAAATTTTTATATTTTATGCGTTATGCGGTCTGACCGCCAATTAAATCTTTTTCACTTTTTTTGAAAGTGATTTTTGCATTTTCTTTGTTTTTAATGCAGTTTTCGGTGATTATGCATTTTTTGATTGAAGAATTTGACGGAGCTTCGTACATTATATCAACCATAGTATCTTCAACAATTGAACGAAGACCTCTTGCGCCTGTTTTTAAATCAATAGCCTTCTGGGCAATTTCGTTTAATGCGCCTTCTTCAAAATCAAGCTCAACGCCATCCATTTCAAGCATTTTTTTGTATTGCTTAACAAGTGCGTTTTTAGGCTCTGTAAGAATTTTTACAAGTGCTTCTTTATCTAAATTGTCAAGTGTTGCAACAACAGGAAGTCTGCCGATAAATTCGGGAATAAGACCATATTTTAGTAAATCCTGCGGAGTAATTTGTTTTAATGTATCACCAAGACTTTTTTCTTCTTGCTTTTTAATATCAGCACCAAAACCTAAAAGCTTATTTCCACATCTTGCTTCAATTATTTTGTCAATGCCGTCAAATGCACCGCCGCAGATAAACAAAATATTTGTTGTGTCAATCTGTATAAATTCCTGATGCGGATGCTTTCTTCCACCCTGAGGCGGAACAGATGCAACTGTGCTTTCAAGAATTTTTAAAAGAGCCTGCTGCACGCCTTCGCCGCTTACATCACGGGTGATAGAAGGGTTTTCAGATTTTCTTGCAATTTTATCAATTTCATCTATATAAATAATTCCTCTTTCAGCTCTTTCAATGTTGTAATCGGCTGCCTGAATAAGTTTTAGAAGAATGTTTTCAACATCTTCGCCAACATAACCTGCTTCTGTAAGTGAGGTCGCATCAGCAATAGCAAAGGGAACATCAATGATTTTTGCAAGTGTTTGTGCAACTAAAGTTTTTCCCGAACCAGTAGGACCTAAAAGCAGAATGTTACTTTTTTGAAGCTCAACATCGCTGGTATTCATACCACATTCAATTCTTTTGTAGTGATTATAAACTGCAACACTCAAAACCTTTTTTGCAGTATCCTGACCAATTACATATTCGTCAAGGATTTTTTTGATTTCCTGAGGTTTGGGGATTGATGTAAAGTCGGTAGAAGTGTCGAATTCTTCGTATTCATTGGCAATAATATCGCTGCACATTTCAATACAGTCGCTGCATATAAAAACATTCGGTCCTGCAACAAGACGCGAAACTTCGTCTTCTGTTTTTCCGCAGAACGAACACCTTAAAAGGTTTGTATCATCTTTATTTGCCATAAATTAACTATTCACCTCAATTTATTTTCTTTTAGAAATAACCTCGTCAATAAGACCATATTCTTTTGCTTCCATTGCAGACATAAAATTATCTCTGTCGGTGTCTTTTTCGATTATTTCAAGGCTTTTACCTGTATTTTCACTTAAAATTGTATTTAAAGTGTGTTTAATTTTTATAATTCTGTCGGCATGAATTTTAATATCGGTAGCCTGACCCTGCATACCACCAAGAGGCTGATGAATCATAATTTCGCTATTTGGAAGAGCAAATCTTTTGCCCTTTGTACCTGCTGATAAAAGGAATGCACCCATGCTAGCAGCCATACCAATACAAATTGTAGAAACATCACATTTAATATATTGCATTGTATCATAAATTGCCATACCTGCAGTAATAGAGCCACCAGGGCTGTTTATATATAAATTAATGTCTTTTGATGGGTCTTCGCCTTCTAAAAACAGCATCTGAGCTACAACAAGGCTTGCTGTAACATCATTAACCTCATCACCTAAAAATATAATTCTGTCTTTCAAAAGACGCGAGTAAATATCAAAAGAGCGTTCACCGCGACTTGTTTGTTCAATGACCATAGGAACTAAACTCATAATTTTATCCTCCAAACATTAAAATATTTTAAATGAGCTGCCAAAAATCGACAGCCCATATAATGTATTAAAGTTATTTTGTTTTTGTAGCGTTTTTAACAAGTAATTCAACAGTTTTCTGAGTTAAGATTTCGTTTTCTAAAGATTTAAGTTCTTCTTCTTTGAAAAGTTCTTTAACTTTGTCAAGTTCCATTTTGTAGTTGTCAGCCATTTTCTGCATTTCAGCATCAATGTCTTTTTGTGCAACTTTAACTTTTTCTTCTTTAGAAACAGCTTCTAAAACAAGAGAAATTCTAACCTGTTTTTCAGCCTGTTCTTTAAACTGTTCTTTAAAAGCATTTATGTCAGAACCTGTCAATTCAAGATATTTCTGAAGGTTCATACCCTGCATAGAAAGTCTGTAATCAAAATCTCTTGCAATGTTTTCAAGCTGAGTTTCAATCATACAATCAGGAACATCAACTTTTGCAACTTTGATTATTTCGTCAATAACCAGATTTTCTGTTTCTTGTTTTCCTTTTTGTTCATTTGCTTTCTGAAGTTTTTCTTTGATGTCTTTTTTGTAATCATCAAGAGTATCAAATTCACTTACATCTTTAACAAAATCATCATTTATTTCAGGAAGCTGTTTTTCTTTGATTTCTTTAACTGTTACTTTGAACATAGCTTTTTTGCCTTTTAAATCTTCGGCATGATAATCTTTAGGGAAGGTAACATTAACCTGGGTTTCTTCACCAATTTTAGCGCCTACAAGCTGATCTTCAAATCCTGGGATAAATGCACCAGAACCAATTTCAAGATTGTAGTTTTCGCCTTTACCGCCTTCAAATGCTTTTTTACCAACGAAGCCTTCAAAGTCAATAACTGTAAGGTCGCCCTGTTTAACTTCTCTGTCTTCAACAGGAACGATTCTTGCATTCTGTTCCTGAGCTTTTTTGATTTCAGCTTCAATATCTTTTTGAGTTGTGCGGTATGTAACCTTTTTAACACTTATATCTTTGTAAGCACCAAGCTCAACTTCAGGTTTTAAAGTAACAACTGCAGAGAATACAAAATCTTTTCCGCCACCGATTTCAACAACATCAATTTCAGGTCTTGAAACAACATCAAGATTTTCCTCTTTTACTGCTTCTTCGTAAGCATCAGGGCAAACAAAATTGATTGCATCTTCGTAGAAAACGCCTTCGCCATAGTATTGCTCAATAATTTTTCTTGGAGCTTTACCTTTTCTGAAGCCCGGAAGATTGATGCTTTTTACATTTTTAAGGTAAGCTTTCTGTACACCTTTTTCAAAAGTTTCAGCATCAACTGTGATAGTTAATTTAACAATATTTTTTTCTTGTTGTTCTTTGGTAACTTTCATAACTTCAATTTCCCTTCTGTATTTAAAATATTATTTTTTAAATAGTTATACTTAACAACGATATATTATATCAAATAATTTTAAAAAATGCTACTGTTTTTTTAAAAAATATTAAAAATTAACAAAATTTTGAAATTTTACTATATACAATGTAGATATTATGTTAATTTATATGGCATAAAAGATAAATAATCTGCAGAAACAAGTTTAAAATTTATGTCGTTAAATTCACCTTCCAGTGCCTTTTTTGAATATGCAGAATGAATGTGTCCGTAAAAGACATCTTTGACACCAAATTTTTTAAAAACATTTATATAGTCAGTGTTTATTTCAAGATTTTTTGTGATGGGAGGGTAATGTAAAAAAACAAATGTTTTTTCTGCCTCGAATTTTTTTGACATATTAAGCGATAATTCAAGACGCATTATTTCTCTTTCATAAATTTTTCTGTCCTCTGACGAAAAATTATCAAAAGTAGGGTCAATCCAGCCTCTTGTACCGCAAATTGCAATGTTTTCGGCAAGATAAGCGTTGTTGTGTAAAAAAGAAACAGATGTAAAAGAATTGTCTTTTACATAGTCGGTAAGTTTTGTAATGCTTTCCCACCAATAGTCATGGTTACCCTTTAAAATGATTTTTTTACCATTTAAATTTTCTATATATTCAAAATCTTTATATGCTTCGTTTAAATATGTCGCCCATGATATGTCTCCGCCTATAACAACAGTATCGTCTTTTGAAACCAAGCTGTTCCAGTTTTCAAAAAGACGCTCCATATAGTTTTCCCAGCCCTTGCCGAAAATATCCATAGGCTTATCAATGCCAAGTGAAAGGTGCAGGTCTGATATAGTAAATATGCTCACAAAAAAACTCCTTTTAAACATATTGAAAAAACAACAAATTTGTGTTAAACTCTTATAAGTATAACTTGTTTTTACAAGTGTTGTCAAGAAATTTTGATACAATAAAGATTTGCTCTGCATAAAAGGAGAAACTTTATCTTATGAGAAGAAATTTTTATTTTGCACTTTCGTTTTTTGCTGCAGGAATGTTTATGGGTGCAAATGTTTTTTCAAAAAGTTTAATACTGATATTGATTTTAACCGTTTCACTTGTGTATTCAATAAAGAAACAAGACAAGTACTCGTTTTTTGTAGGCATATTTTTCCTGATTGTCGGTTTTGTTTCATATAGCGGTATTTATGAATATAAAATTGCATCTGTTCAAAAATATGTTAATGAAAATTGTTCTGTTACACTTAAAATTACCGATAACGGCTCAAAAAACACAAGCTATGTTAAGTATACCGCAAAAATCAAAGATATAAACAATAAAAAGGAAAATGTTAAAATTCTTGTCACTATGCCCAAAAAGCATACCTTCAATTATGGTGATGTTTTAACACTTAATGATGTAAAACTTAAAATTCCGGATGAAGCAAATTCTCTATACGATTTTGATTACAGAATGTATCTTAAAGCAAAAGGTATCTTTTTTACAATGTATGCAGAGGGTATAAACATTGAAAATACTTATCAGGGAAAGGGAATAATAAGGTCTTTATATTCTTTGAAAAATAAAATAAGCGAAAAAATAAAGTTTTATCTTAAAGATGACAGAGCTTATATTGCAAATGCAATAATTACGGGAGATAAAAATGATGTTCCAAAAAGTATAAAAGGTGATTTTAAAAGAGCTGGACTATCGCATCTTCTGGCAGTTTCGGGTTTGCACCTTACACTTTTTGTAATGTATCTTGGTTGCTTCTTCAAAAAGAAAGGGTATAAAACAACGCGGTTTATAAAGCCTGTTTTTTCGATTTTTGTAACACTTTGTGCAATGATTGTTACCGGCTTTGGATTTTCTGTTATAAGAGCAGGAATTATGCTTATAATCTGCAACGTAGCAAAAATCATGGGACGTGAAAAAGGGAATGTAAATTCTTTAATGGTTGCAGCAGGAATAATTATTGTTGCAAATCCTTATTCAGTGTTTGATGTCGGATTTGAATTATCGTTTTTTGCAACGCTTGGAATACTTCTTTTTGGTGACACATTCCAAAATTTTTTAGTGTCAAAAATAAAACTTAAGTATCTTTCATCGCTTATTACAACAACTGTTTGTGCACAAGTATTTACAGTGCCAATAACAATTTTGTATTATAATACATTTTCAGTGTATTCGGTTTTAGCAAATGTTATTGCAGTTCCATTGTTCACCATTCTTTTGGTATGTGTAATATTTTTTGTTTTTGCATCATTCTTATTTCCGTTTTTACCGGTCGTGATTAAAATTTTTGTAGGAAATATTTATATTTTTACAAAACTTGTTTTGTTTATTGCACATTTTATATCTGAGCTTCCTTATTCATTTATAGGTATTACACAGACCGAATTTTTATTAAGTATCAGTTTTATTTTTGCTTTATATTTGTTGATTAAGGTAATAAAAATATACGATAAAAAAGCACACAAAATAGTTGCATACATGCTTATTCCTGTTTGTGTTTTTGGAATGTTTTATGCAAATTATGAGCAGAAAAATCTTGAAGTAACATATCTTGATGTAGGGCAGGGTGCTTGTTCACATATAAGTATGCCAAACGGTGAAAATGTACTTGTTGACTGTGGTGTAAGTAAGTATTATTCTACAGAAGATATAGCTTATGATGTCGAAAATTATCTTTCAAAAAATGCAGTTGATAAAATAGATTATGCAATACTTACTCATTATCACGATGACCATTATTCAGGATTTTTTAAACTTATGGAAAGAGGAGTTATAAAAACAATAGTACTCCCGAAAATAAGAAACGATGAAGATGAAAAAAGCTATTTTGAGCTGAAAGAATGTGCTCTGGATAGTGGTGTTGATATTATGTACTTTAAAAGAGGTGCTTGCCTTAATTTTGATGATGCAAAAATTTATGCTATTTCGCCTCTTACGGTTGGCGACCTTTCGCAAAATGACGAATCGCTTGTTATGAAGCTTGTTTATAAAGATACAGGTTTTTTATTTACGGGAGATATTGAGGATACTGTTATGAGAAGGCTTAAGTTAAATGAGCTTTCGGCAAATGTAATTGTATCACCTCATCATGGTTCAAATACATCTTTGTATGAAGAATTTTATAAAGCCACCGGTGCATCTTATTCCGTAATAAGCGCAGGGCTTGACAATTCTTATAATCATCCGCATAAAGAACATCTTGAGGTTCTTGAAAGAAACAATATAAATTTTTTCAGAACAGATTTGAACAAAAATATATATTTTAAAGTTGATAAAAACGGAAATATAAAATACAGATTTGAGGAGGGAAAAATAAATGAAGGAGCTCAGGGAAGAAATAAGCAGTAAAAACTTAAGAAACCTATATCTTTTTTACGGTGAAGAAGATTATCTTAAGGATTATTACACCAAAAGCATAAGAGAGTGTGTATCACCAGAAGGCGGTGAGGATTTTAATGTGCTTTGCTTAAATAATAATTTTGATTTGACTTCATTTGAAAATTTTGTAAATTCTCCGCCCGTGTTTAACGATAAAAAGATTTGTATTATAAAAAATACCGGCATTTTAAAAACGGTTTCAGAAACGGAAAAAGAGCGTATAAAAGATGCTATTTTAAACATAATGGACTATCTTGTTATAGTGTTTAATGAATCGGTTATTGATAAAAAAGGCTCGCTTTATAAAACAATTTCAAAAGAAGGAAAAGTAATAGAATTTAAATATCAGAAAGAAGTTGACCTTGAAAACTGGGTGAGAAGATTTTTGCAAAAAGAAAAAATATCAATGTCGCAAAGTGATATAACATATTTTTTAGCCTCGGTAAATAGTGCTATGTATGATATTTTATCTGAAATCACCAAGCTTGTAAATTACAAGCGAAAAGAAGGTGTTATAACAAGAGATGATATAGATAAAGTTGCTACCAAAAGCGTTGAAAGCAAGGTTTTTGATATGATAAATTATATGCAGAAGAACAATATGGAAAAGGCATATAAAATATTAGATGATTTAAAAATCTTAAAAACCGAGCCGGTTATGCTTGTTTCTGTTATATTTTCGGAGTTTTCAAAAATAAGAAAACTAAAACTTCTTATGGATAAAATGCCTCAGGATAAGGCACTTTTGGAGGTGGGAATAAGATTTTTCGGCAATGAATATATAAGAAAAGCAAAAGAAATACCGCTTAAAAAAATAGACGAAATAATCTTTAACTGCCAAAGGTGTGATTATGAAATCAAATCAGGACTATGTGATAAATGGCTTAGTATAAAAGTTCTTATAGGAAAGTCACAACTTTAAAAAAATGACATATAATACACTGTATAAATAATCTTAAAAACGCTAAAAAGGGGATAAGTAAAATGTTTTTCGGATGTCGGCGATACAGTGTATTAATTTTTTGTATAATTTCTTTTATTGCCGGTATGCTTTCATCTTTTTTTCTTCCTGCGTTTGCAATGTTTATAGTTATTTTTATTCTTGCTTTAATAGCTTTTTATCTTATATCGTGTGCTAATCGGTTTTAAAAGGAGTGTATGAAATGAAGGTTGTGGTTGTAAAAGCATCAAAGTTCTGGCAAAAGATTTTAAAAAGTATCTTTAAAATAGATTAATATACATAAAACAAAATGACCTATCTGCAATTTTTTTTTGCAAATAGGTCATTTAATTTTGAAGATTAACTCCAATTAGATTGCACGGATAACTTTGTCTGAACGAAGACATCTTGAACATACATTCACCCTATTAGGACTGCCATTAACTAACGCTTTAACCTTTCTTACATTAGCTTTCCAGGTTCTGTTAGATCTTCTGTGAGAGTGAGATACCTTTATTCCAAAAGTTGTTCCTTTACCGCAGATTTCACATTTTGCCATCTATGTTACACCTCCTAAAAAATTACACACTTAATAAAACCACACATTATTTTAACAGATAATTTTATATTTTGCAAGGCTTTTTTTAAAAAATTTTAATTTTTTTTAAAAAACACTTTAATTTTATTTATATATGTTATATAATATACTTGTATATTTATGTGTAGGGGGTAAAAAATGCATACGACAAATTTTAAAGTAAGCCTTGGACAGATTATCGATGAGTTTAAACTTGTTGCAGTTAATCATGTAGAAAATATGCGTGATGTTATGGTTTGCAACAATGAGGTAAACAGATGCGGTCTTGCTCTTACAGGTTATTTTGACCATTTTGAGCATACAAGACTTCAGATTGTGGGAATGGTTGACGCAACATATATAGAAAGAATGACAGATGATAAGTTAAAAAGCGTTTTTGAAAAAATGTTTTCATTAAAAATTCCTGCGCTTATAACATCAAGAAATATTGATCTTCCGGATATTGTAATAGAACTTTCGGATAAATATGGTATTCCTGTTTTAAAAACAAATCTTGCAACCTCGCGTTTTATGAGTGCGCTTATAGCATATCTTAATGTGATGCTTGCAGAAAGAGAAACACGACACGGTGTTTTGGTTGAGGTTTATGGTGAAGGTATACTTCTTCTTGCTGAAAGCGGTGTGGGTAAAAGTGAAACTGCTATTGAGCTTGTAAAAAGAGGTCACAGACTTGTTGCGGACGATGCCGTTGAAATAAAAAAGGTTTCGGATAAATCACTTGTAGGCAGTGCCCCTGAAATTATAAGGCATTTTATAGAGTTAAGAGGTATAGGTATTATTGATGTAAAAAAAATATTCGGTATGGGTGCTGTTAAAGATACCGAAAAAATTGATATGGTAATTCACCTTGAAAACTGGCAGCAGCAAAAACAGTATGACAGACTTGGTCTTACAACTGAATATACAAATATTCTTGGAATTGATATTCCATCACTTACAATTCCGGTAAAGCCCGGTAGAAACCTTGCAGTTATTGTTGAGGTTGCCGCAATGAACAACCGTCAGAAAAAGATGGGATACAATGCTGCACAGATTCTTAACGAAAGAATACTTAACGAAGCAGCAAAAAACAGCGAAAACGAAGAAATGTAATTTTAAAAATAAATTTAAACTAAGAAAGGTAGAATAAAGTTATGATGTATGTTGGAGTAGATTTAGGCGGTACAGGAATTAAAGTCGGACTTGTAAATGAAAAAGGCGAAATCACATATAAAGCAAGTTGTCCTACAAGAGCAAATGAAGATTACACCGTTATTGCAAAAGATATGGCAGAGCTTATAAACAAAGTTTTAACTGACACAAACACAAAATTAGAAGATGTAAAATCAATAGGGATAGGAAGTCCCGGTTCAATTGACGATAAAAATGGTGTAATACTTTATGCAAATAATCTTAACCTTCATAATGCGCCATTTGCTGATGAACTTAAAAAACATTTTAATGTTCCTGTTTATATCAGTAACGATGCAAACTGTGCTGCGCTTGGTGAATTTTTTGCACTTGATGATGAATCTGTTACCGATTTGGTTGCTATAACACTTGGAACGGGTGTTGGCGGTGGAATTATTATAAACAAAAAAATATTTTCTGGTGTAAATGGTGTTGGTGCAGAGCTTGGTCACACAGTAATATGTGTAAACGGCGAAGATTGCTCCTGCGGACGAAAAGGATGCTGGGAGGCTTATGCATCTGCAACTGCACTTATAAGAGATACTGAAAAAGCCGCAAAAGAATATCCTGATTCGCTTGTTGCAAAAATGGTTAAGGAAAATGGTGGAAAAGGAAGCGGAAAAACATCGTTCGATGCAAAAAGAGCAGGCGATGATGTTGGTAAAATGCTTGTTGACAATTATGTTCAGTATGTTGCAGAGGGTATTGTAAATATTATCAATTCATTAAGACCTCATGCTGTTGTAATTGGTGGCGGAATAAGCAAAGAGGGCGATAATCTTTTAATCCCTGTAAAAGAATATGTTGATAAAAATGTTTATGGTATAAAAGAAACACACATCACAAAGCTTTCAATAGCAAAACTCGGAAATGATGCCGGTATTGTTGGCGCAGCATTTTTGGGTAAATAATTTATTCATTCGGAGTGATATAAAAATTATGGTTTATGAGCGTCTTAAAAGCGTTTGCGATATTGTTTTGAAAGATGAGCCGATGAAGGACCATACTTATTTTAAAATTGGTGGCAAGGCTTCTTATCTTGTTATGCCTAAAAGTATTGATGAGATAAAAGAAATTATAAAAATAGCAAAAGAAGAAAGATATCCTTTGTTTGTAATAGGCAATGGTTCAAACCTTTTAGTTGATGATAAAGGTCTTTTTGGAATTGTTATAAAAATAGCAAAATCTTTTTCAGATATAAGGGTAGATGATAATAAAATAATTGCATCTTCAGGGGCACTGTTATCTAAAATTGCGTCTGTTGCATGCGAAAACAATCTTTCGGGATTTGAGTTTGCATCGGGTATTCCCGGCACATTGGGCGGTGCGGTTAAAATGAATGCGGGCGCTTACGATGGCGAAATAAAGGATGTTGTGGTAAGAACAACTTATCTTGATAAAAATGGAAATGTTTCAATAAGGCAAGGCAAAGAACATGATTTTTCTTATCGCCACAGTATATTTGGCGATGAAGATATAATTTTAGAGAGCGAAATTGTTTTAAATTATGGTGATAAAAACAAAATAAAAGAAAAAATGCTTGACCTTAACAGCCGCAGAAAAGAAAAACAGCCTTTGGAATATCCAAGCGCAGGAAGTACATTTAAAAGGCCTGAAGGCTACTTTGCCGCAAAACTTATTGATGATTGTAATTTAAGAGGCAAAAAATGTGGCGGTGCAATGGTATCTGAAAAGCATTGCGGATTTATTATAAACTATGATAATGCAAGCTTTAATGATGTAATTAATCTTATAAACGAAGTAAAAAAAGTTGTTTATGAAAAAACGAATGTGGTTTTGTGTGAGGAAGTAAAAATATTAAAAAACAATTAGTATAGCACATAAAAAGGGGAGATTTAAAATGAAATTCGTATTGATAACAGGAATGTCAGGTGCAGGCAAGAGTATTGCCGCAAATTTTTTAGAGGATTTAGGCTATTACTGCGTAGATAATCTTCCGTCTGAGCTTTTGTCAAAATTTGCCGAAATATGCTGTCAGTCTGACGGAAAATTCGAAAAAGTTGCTTTTGTTGTTGATGCGAGAAATCCCGATATTTCAGAGGATATACTTCCTGAACTGGATGTTTTTGAAAAATATGGAAATCAGTTTGAGCTTCTGTTTCTTGATTCGGATGACGAAACAATTATAAAAAGATATAAAGAAACAAGAAGAACTCATCCTTTAGCCGGTGAAGGCAGAATTATTGATGGCATTGAAAAGGAAAGAAAAATTCTTAGCAATATTAAAGACAGGGCAACTCATATTATAGATACATCAAATCTTTTAACCCGTGAACTTAAAGAGATAATAACCGATATTTTAAGTGATGAGAAAAAAGAAAATACACTATCAATAAATGTTCTTTCTTTTGGTTTTAAATATGGTATCCCTTCAGATGCCGACCTTGTTTTTGATGTAAGATTTCTTCCTAATCCTTACTATATTGATACCCTTAAAAATAAAACAGGTCTTGATAAGGATGTAAGAGAATATGTAAATTCTTTTCCTCAGACAAAAGAGTTTTCGAAAAAACTGGATGAGATGATAACATTTCTTCTTCCGCATTTTGTTGAAGAAGGAAAAACTCAGCTTGTAATTGCAATAGGCTGCACAGGTGGAAAACACCGTTCGGTAACACTTGCAAATCATATATACAAAACTGTTATCAATGCAGGCTATAAAGTAAAAATAACTCACAGAGACATATCTAAAGGCAGATAATTTTTATAGAGGTATTTGTGATATGAGTTTGGATAATAAAATATTAAAAGAAATATCAAACCTTAATGTTGTTGCAATTGGCGGAGGAACAGGTATTTCCACAATGCTTCGAGGTATTAAAAAATATTTCGATAATTTAACTGCTATAATAACAGTTGCCGATGATGGTGGTGGCTCGGGAATGTTAAGAGAAGATTTAAATATGCTTCCACCGGGTGATGTAAGAAACTGTATTATGGCACTTGCTAATACAGAGCCGCTTATGGAAAGGCTTTTAAGTTATCGTTTTGATAAAGGCAGACTTGAAGGGCAAAGCTTTGGAAATCTTTTTCTGGCGGCAATGTGTGGTATATCCGGCGGAAGCTTTGAAGAAGCTGTAAAACAGTTTTCAGATGTTCTTGCTGTTAAAGGGAGAGTTTTGCCGGTTACCACTCAGAATATCAATCTTGGTGCACGTCTTTCGGATGGAAGTGTGGTTTTGGGTGAGTCGTCTATTCCATCAACAGTAATTTCAAAAGGTGCAAAAATAGATGAGCTTTTTTTAACACCGTCAAATCCAAATCCTGTTTATGATTGTATTAAAAGCATATATAACGCAGATTTTATCATATTGGGCCCGGGAAGCCTTTATACAAGCATCATTCCAAATCTGTTGGTGGATGGAATAAGCGAGGCAATATATAAATCCGACGCAAAGGTTGTATATGTGTGTAATATTATGACACAGCCCGGCGAAACAGATAATTTTACTGCTTATGACCATATTGAAGCAATAAAAAAACATTCAAAATACGATTTTATTGATTATTGTATTGTAAATACCGAACCGCTTAACGATTTTTTAAAGGCAAAATACCGCCTTTCTCATTCGTTTGCAATAACGGTTGATGATTATAAATTTTATAAAAACAATATTAATCTTATAGGAGAAAATCTTCTTGATATGGCAAAAGATGTTGTAAGACACAATTACAATGTTCTTGCTGATACCCTCGTAAAGCTTTTTTACGAAATAAAAACTAAAAAACGGGAGTGATTTTGTGTCGTTTTCGTTAGATGTAAAAAAAGAAATATTAAACACAAAAGTAAATAAAAAATGCTGCAAAAGGGCTGAAATGCTTGCATATTTTGCCTTTTCCGGAAAGCTTTCGTCTGTAAAAGAAAAAAAGATTTTAAAAATTACTACCGAAAACTACGATTGCGTAAAAAGAATAGAATTTGTTGTAAAATCGCTCTATGGTATAGATGTAAATATTTTGGAGCATCACAAAGCCAAAAATACATACTATACCATTAACATAGAAAACACCGACGAAATATTTAAAATATTAAGTGACTTAATGCTTGTTGAAAAAAGTGTTGATGAGTTTTTTACAATCAGAATAAACAAAGAAATCATTTCAAGACAGTGTTGCCAGAAGGCATTTATAAGAGCGGCATTTTTGATGTGCGGTTCAATTATAGATCCTCAAAAAAGGTATCATCTTGAATTTGTAACACCATACTTTTTCTTAAGCGATGATTTTTTAAATCTTTTGTGTGATATGAATCTTAACGCAAAGAGTGTAGTAAGAAAATCAAATTATGTTCTTTATTTTAAACAAAGCGATGATATTGCAGATGTACTTGGTATTGTAGGGGCAGTTAAGGCTCTGATGGAATTTCATAATATACGCATACTAAAGGATATGCGAAACAATGTAAACCGAATTGTAAACTGCGAAACGGCAAATGTTGCAAAAATGCTCATCGCATCTAAAAAACAGATTGAATGTATTGAGTTTTTAAAGAAAACCGGTGAGTTTGAAAATCTTACACCTGCTTTAAAAGAGATTGCAACATTAAGGCTTGAAAATGAAGATATGAGCCTTAGTGAGCTTGGAGCACTTTTGCTTCCTAAACTTTCGCGTTCGGGTGTAAATCACAGATTATGTAAAATTTGTGATATAGCAGAAGATTTAATGAAAAAACAAAAGTAAAATAAGAAAGGTAATAATCTTATGTTTACTCATTTGCATCTTCATACTCAGTATAGTCTTCTTGACGGAGCAGCAAAAATAGACGATGTTATAAAAAGAGCAAAAGAAGATAATATGTCTTCTGTTGCAATTACCGACCACGGCGTAATGTACGGTGTGGTTGATTTTTATCTTAAGGCAAAAGAGGAAGGAATAAAGCCGATTATCGGATGCGAGGTTTATACTGCTGCAACCAAAAGAAGTAATAAGGTGTACGGAATTGATAACAAATTCGGACACCTTGTTTTGCTTGCAAAAAATAATACTGGATATGTAAATCTTATGAAGATTTCATCAATAGCTTTTACCGAAGGCTATTACTATAAGCCGAGAGTTGATTTTGAGGTGCTGGAAAAGCATTCTGAAGGGTTAATTGCACTTTCGGCTTGTCTTTTTGGTGATGTTAATAATGCACTTTTAAAAGGAGATTTAAAAAAAGCTGAAGAATATGCTTTAAAATACAAAAATATTTTTGGTGATGATTTTTATCTTGAAATACAGAATCATAATCTTGAAGATGAAAAAAGACTCATTCCGCTTGTTTTAAATCTTTCACAAAAACTTGATATTCCAATCGTTGCAACAAACGATGTTCATTATATAAAAAAAGAAGATTCGTATATGCACGATGTGCTTTTGTGTATTCAGACTGGCAAAAAAATAGATGATGACGACAGAATGAAATTCTCAAATGATGAGTTTTATTTTAAATCACAGTCCGAAATGGCAACACTTTTTAAAGATTATCCATCTGCGATAGAAAATACGCAGAAAATTGCCGATATGTGCAACGTTGACATTTCATTCGATAATATTTATCTGCCTAAAATCAATCCCGAAAACGGTCTTGACTCTAAAGAGTATCTTGAAAAGCTTTGCAATAATGCTCTTAACAAAAGATATGAAAATATAACCGAAGAAATAACAGACAGACTTAAAAGTGAGCTTGAAGTTATAAATCAAATGGGATTTGCCGATTATTTTTTAATAGTTTATGATTATGTTTCGTATGCAAAAAAATCAAATATTGCAGTAGGACCGGGAAGAGGCTCTGCCGCAGGAAGTATTGTGGCATATCTTTTGGAAATAACCGATGTTGATCCCATAAAATACGGACTTTTGTTTGAAAGGTTTTTAAATCCCGAGAGAGTAAGTATGCCCGATATTGATATAGATTTTTGCTATGTTCGTCGTGACGAAATGATAGAGTATATGGTTAAAAAATACGGCTCGGATTATGCTGCGCAGATTGTAACCTTTGATACACTTTTGGCAAGAGGTTCAATTCGTGATGTAGGTCGTGTTTTAGACCTTCCTATACCTTTTGTTGATAAAATTGCAAAAATGATACCAAGGGCACTGGGTATGACAATAGATATTGCAATGGAAGAAAATCCCGATTTAAAAGTTGCTTATAATGCCGATAACCGTGCAAGAACTTTGATTGATATGGCAAAAAAACTTGAAGGGCTTCCAAAAAATGTGGCAAAGCATGCAGCAGGTGTTGTTGTAACAGATAAAAAGCTTTATAACTATGTTCCTGTTATGGAAGGGGATATTGCATATAAAACGCAGTATCATATGAAAGTGCTTGAAAAACTTGGTGTTGTTAAAATGGATTTTTTAGGTCTTCGAAACCTTACAATTATTAACGATACCATTGACCTTATTAATAAAAACAACAATGAAATTTTTAGTATAGAAAATATTGATTACGAAGATGAGAATGTTTATAAAATGCTGTCATTGGGTGATACTTCGGGTGTTTTTCAGCTTGAAAGCGAGGGTATGACATCTTTTTTAAGGGATTTAAAACCAAATACCTTTGAAGATATTATTGCAGGACTTTCTTTATACAGACCTGCTACTGCAAAAATACAAATTCCACTTTTTTTAAAAAACCGAAAAGATAATTCAAAAATAGCATATAAACATCCGCTTTTAGAACCCATTTTGAAGCCTACCTATGGTTCAATTGTGTATCAGGAGCAGGCAATGCAGATTTTCCGCTCTCTTGCGGGCTATTCTTTAGGAAGAGCCGACCTTGTAAGAAGGGCAATGGCTAAAAAAAATCATAAGGCACTTGCGGACGAGCGAAATATTTTTATAAACGGACTTTATGATGATAACGGAAATAAAATCATAAAAGGAACTTTGGAAAACGGACTTTCAATTAAGCTTTCAGAAGAAATTTTTGATGAGCTTGCCGAATTTTCAAATTATGCGTTTAATAAATCTCACGCAACAGCTTATGCAAAAATAGTTTATCAGACGGCATACTTAAAAAGGTATTATCCTGCTTTTTATCTTGTTTCACTTCTTAAAAATAATTTTGGAATGAGTGAAAAACAGGCTAAATATATTGATGATTTTTCAAAATACGGTATAAAAATTCTTCCGCCTGATGTAAATCAAAGTTGTGCAGATTTTACTGTAAATGGAAATAATATAAGATTTTCTTTATCATCAATAAAAAATGTAGGTACGGTATTTGCCAAAGAAATTGAAGAAAAGAGAAAAATAAAAAAACACTTTACAAGTTTTACAGATTTTTGCAATACAATGAAAGATAGCATAAATAAAAAAAGTGTTGAAAATCTTATAAAATGTGGCGCGTTTGATTCAATAAATCCAAACAGAAAAGTGCTTTTGATAAACTGTGACGATGTGGTTGATAAAGCGCAAAGAAGTGCAAGAAATGTTGCGCTCGGTCAGTTTAATATGTTTGATATGTCGGAGGAATTTAAGGATTTGAGTGATAATTTTTGTGATGAATTAGATTTTTCCAAGGCAGAAAAGCTTATGGCTGAAAAAGAGCTTACAGGGCTTTATTTTTCAGGACATCCTCTTGATAATTACAAAGAAAAAATGAAGGCTTTTTCAAATGTTGAAATTATGGATATTACCGAAGAAAAATTCAAGGATGGAAAAGAAGTTACCGTTTGTGGTATGATTACAAAAATCACTCGCAAAAAAACACAAAAAGGTGATGTAATGGCAAATGTAATTATCGAGGATTTTCATTCATCGTGCGAAATGGTTGTTTTTCCAAATGTTTTGTCAAGATTTGAAAATGTAATCCAAGAAGGAAAGATTGTAGTAGTAAATGCTGGTGTATCTTTTGATTACAATGATAAATTAAATCTTATGGTGAAAAATATTTATGATATTGAAAAAGTATCATATCCTAAAAATCTGGCGGTTTACATTAAAATCAAAACAGAAGCTGAATTTGAAAAAGTAAAAAAACTTATTTCAAAATACAAAGGAATGAATAAGCTTGTGATTTTTGTTGAAGATAAAAATAAAGTATTTAATGCAAGTGAAGATAATTTTGTAAATCTCACCGACGAATTTTTATATGAGGCAAAATATATTTTTGGTTATGATAATGTTAAAATAAAATAAAATAAAATAAACAGTTGATTTTTTTGATAAAATGTTGTAAAATAGTAGGATATACTGGATTATTATAGAAATTTTTAATATACTGTAAATAATTTTGCAAAAAGAAAGGTAATGTGAACATTATGAGTGAAATTAAGACTATTGGTATTTTAACAAGTGGTGGCGACGCTCCTGGTATGAATGCTGCAATAAGAGCGGTTGCAAGAGCTGCTATGGGCAATGGTATGAAAGTTATGGGTATTAAAAGAGGTTACCATGGCCTTTTAAGAGGTGAAATAGAAGAGCTTACTTCAAGAGATGTATCAGATATTATTCAAAGGGGCGGTACATTCCTTCAGACCGCAAGAAGTAAAAACTTTGCAACTGAAGAAGGGGTTAAAAAAGGTGTTGAAGTTTTAAAAATATTCGGTATTGACGCAATTGTTGTAATCGGTGGTGACGGCTCTTTTAAAGGTGCAAGAGATTTGGCAAATAATGGCATTGCAACTGTTGGTATTCCAGGCACAATTGATAACGACGTAGGATGTACAGATTATACAATTGGCTACGATACTGCTCTTAATACCGCTATGGAAGCCATTGATAAAATAAGAGATACAGCATCAAGCCATGAAAGATGCTCTGTTGTTGAGGTTATGGGAAGAAATGCAGGTTATATTCCTGTAAGTTTGGCTATTGCAAATGGTGCAGAAGCAGTTATGGTTCCTGAATATCCATACGATCTTGATGAAATTAAAAGAAATATTATAGAAGGCAGAAACAGAGGTAAACGCCATTATATTATTGTTGTATCAGAAGGTGTTGGCGGAAGCGGTGCGCTTTGCAAAAACATTGAAGAAACAACAGGTATTGAAACAAGAGCTACTGTATTAGGCCATATGCAAAGAGGCGGTAATCCTTCTGTTCTTGACAGAGTTACTGCAACCAAAATGGGCGCTTATGCAGCAGACCTTTTGGCAAAAGGTATTTATAACAGAGTTGTTGTTCAGAAAGACGGAAAAATTACAGACCTTGACATTAACGAAGCATTACAAACAAAGAAAACTCTTAACAAAGAAGAGCTTGATTTGGTTGAAAGAATGTCAAAGTGATTGATTTTAAATGGAGTGTGAGGTATTTTGTCCATACCCAATATTATAACGACAATAAGATTTTTAATGGTTCCCATTTATCCGATAGTTTATTGTTCTGGTATTGAAAATGCAAAGATTATTGCTCTTTTTGTGTTTATTTTTGCAATGGTTTTAGATGTTGTTGACGGATTTATTGCAAGAAAATTCAATATGATTACAACTATTGGAAAAATGCTTGATCCTGCTGCAGATAAATGCATGGTTATTACAGTTGTTGCAACACTTGTTTCAGACGGAATACTTAATAAAATGTTTTTGTATTTTGTTCTTGCAAAAGAGCTTGTAATGATTTTTTCAGGAACTTTTATTTACAAAAAAGAAAAAATTGTTATACCCGCAAACTTTTTTGGAAAGCTTGCAACCTTTTTAACCTTCTGGTTGTTGGTAGATGCAATGAGTGTAGGAATGTTTATAGATATTTTTATGATTATTGTAGTTGTTTCAATGGCCTGTGCGTTTGTAACATACTGTATTAATTTTGTGTATTTAAAGGTTAATCAGGTATCAGATAACAATTCGCAAGGAGCAAAACTATGAAAATAATTGCTGTTATACTTGTTTTGTTAGGCGCATTCGTATCTTACGGCGCAAAAATGATTTCAGAAAAAATTTTAAAACTCAGTGATGCCGATGATAAATATGTAAACATTATAAAACTTGTTGGTTTTATAATTGTTTTAATCGGTGCCATTTTAGTGTTTAAATTTGTATAATTACCCTTTTGTTTTAAGGAGGATTTATAAAAGTGGAAAACAACAGAGAATTAGAAAAAGTATATAACCCAAAAGAAGTTGAAGACAGAATTTATTCAAATTGGGTTGATAAAAAATATTTCAGTGCAAAGGCAGACCCTGACAAAAAACCTTTTACAATTGTTATTCCGCCCCCGAATGTAACAGGTCAGTTACATATGGGCCATGCACTTGATGAAACCTTGCAGGATATACTTATAAGATATAAAAGAATGTTAGGTTACAGTGCACTCTGGATTCCGGGAACTGACCATGCAGGTATTGCAACTCAGATTAAAGTTGAAGAAACTTTAAGAAAAGAGCAAAACCTTACCCGTTATGACCTTGGAAGAGAAAAGTTTTTAGAAAAGGTATGGGAATGGAAAAAGCTTTATGGTGACAGAATCATAAATCAGCTTAAAAAGCTTGGTTCTTCGTGTGATTGGGACAGAGAGCGTTTTACTATGGACGAAGGCTGTTCAAAAGCTGTAAGAGAGGTTTTTGTTAATTTATATGAAAAAGACCTTATCTATCAGGGAAGCAGAATTATAAACTGGTGTCCTCATTGTACAACTGCACTATCTGATGCAGAGGTAGAATATCAGGAGCAGGACGGCCATTTCTGGCATATTAAATATCCTTTCAAAGACAGTGATGAGTATGTAATTATCGCCACAACAAGACCTGAAACTCTTTTGGGAGATACCGCAGTTGCAGTTCATCCTGATGATGAAAGATATAAAGATTTAGTAGGAAAGATGCTTGTTCTTCCGCTTGTTAACAGAGAAATTCCTCTTATTGCCGATGAATATGTTGATAAGGAATTTGGTACTGGTGCAGTTAAAATTACACCAGCACACGACCCGAACGACTTTGAAGTTGGTTTAAGACATAATTTAGAACAGATTAAAGTTTTAAATGACGATGCAACCATAAATTCGTATGGCGGAAAATACGAAGGTATGGACAGATACGAAGCAAGAAAAGCAATGGTAGAGGACCTTGATAAGCTTGGACTCTTGGTTAAAGTTGAAGATCATAAGCACAATGTTGGTCAGTGTTACCGTTGTTCAACAACTGTTGAACCAATGACTTCAAAACAATGGTTTGTTAAAATGGAACCACTTGCTAAAGAAGCTGTAAGAGTTGTTAAAGAAAAAGAAATTAAATTCGTTCCCGATTCATTCTCAAAAATATATCTTAATTGGATGGAAAAAATCCATGACTGGTGCATTTCGCGTCAGCTTTGGTGGGGACACAGAATTCCTGCATTTTACTGTGAAGACTGTCACGAAACAACAGTTTCAAAAGAAGATATTACTGTTTGTCCAAAGTGTGGCGGTAAGGTAAAACAGGACGAAGACGTTTTAGATACATGGTTTAGTTCTGCTCTATGGCCATTCTCAACACTTGGTTGGCCCGAAAAGACTGAAGATCTTGAATATTTCTATCCTACAAGTGTGCTTGTAACAGGATACGATATCATATTCTTCTGGGTTGCAAGAATGATTTTCTCGGCTTGCGAGCATACAGGTAAAATTCCGTTTGAACATGTTTTCATTCATGGTATTGTTCGTGACAGCCAGGGAAGAAAAATGTCAAAATCTTTGGGTAATGGTATCGACCCATTACAGGTTATTGATGTTTATGGTGCCGATGCTTTAAGATTTACTCTTGCAACAGGTAACTCACCTGGAAACGATATGCGTTATTATGAATCAAGAGTTGAAGCAAGCAGAAACTTTGCAAATAAAATCTGGAATGCTTCAAGATTCCTTCTTATGAATTTAAGTATTGAAAAGGTAGAACTTCCAAGCCTTGACAACTTAAAAATAGAAGATAAATGGATTTTAAGCAAATATAACAAGCTTGTTAAAGAAGTAAGCAATAATCTTGAAAAATTTGAGCTTGGTGTTGCAGCTTCAAAATTATATGACTTTATCTGGGACAACTACTGTGACTGGTATATTGAGCTTGTAAAGCCTCGTCTTTACGAAAAAGAAGGCGAAAATTACGAAACTGCACAGTCTGTTTTAGCATATGTACTTTTAAATACATTAAAATTACTTCATCCGTTTATGCCGTTTATTACAGAAGAAATCTTCTCTTATCTTCCAACTGGTGAAGAAAGTATTATGATTTCTAAATGGCCCGAAGCAAACGATGCATTTAATTTTGATAAAGAAGAAAAACAGATGGAAAACATTATGGATGCAATAAAGAGCATCAGAAACTTAAGAACAAAAATGAATGTTGCTCCATCAAGAAAAGCAAAAGTTTATATCGTTACAGATGTTCCTGAAATTTTTAATGGTAGCGAAGTGTTCTTTGAAAAGCTTGCATCAAGTGTAGATACAACTGTTTGCGCTACTGAAGATGGAATTCCTGAAAATGCAGTTACAACAGTTGTTGAAAATGCAAAAATATTTATTCCGTTTGGCGACCTTGTTGATATTAAAGCAGAAATTGAGCGTTTGACAAATGAGAAAAAGCATCTTTTATCTGAAATTAAAAGGGTAGAAGGTAAACTTTCAAATCAGGGCTTTGTTGCAAAAGCTCCAAAGGCTGTTGTTGATGAAGAAAGAGCTAAAGGCGAAAAATATAAAGAAATGCTTGCAAAGGTTGAAGAAAGCCTTAAAAATTTAGAATAATCATTATAAGGGCGGAATAACTTCCGCCCTTTATATTTTAAAAAGGTGATTGATTTGGAAATTACTAACGCAGAAAAATATATTCATTCATTATCAAAATTCGGTAAAAAATCAGGGCTTGATAATATAACAAGACTTTTAAATATTCTTGGTAATCCGCAGGATAAGTTAAAATTTGTTCATATTGCAGGAACTAATGGAAAAGGTTCAACTGCAAGTTTTGTTGCATCTTCGCTTATGGAAGCGGGGCTTAATGTAGGACTTTTTACATCGCCGTTTATTGAAGTTTTTAATGAGCGAATAAAAATTAACAATCAAAATATTTCAAATGAAGATTTAGAAAAATATACCTATATTATAAAGGAAGCAATAGAAAAAATTGATGATGAAGATTATCATCCAATTGAGTTTGAAGTTATAACTGCAATAGGTTTTTTGTATTTTTCAGATAAAGAGTGTGATGTTGTTGTTCTTGAAACAGGACTTGGCGGAAGGCTTGATTGCACAAATATTATAAAAAATCCTTATGTGTGTGCAATTACATCAATAAGCTTTGACCACATGCAGTATCTTGGTGACACAATAGAAAAAATCGCTTACGAAAAATGTGGTATCATAAAAGAAAACAGTATTGTTTGTTTGTATCCTGATATCCATCCTGATGCAAAAAAAGTGGCTTTAAAAGCATCAGATGAAAAAAATGCAATTGTTTATCCGTCATACAAAGAAACACTCAAAATCAAAAAAACAGATAAGCAAAACATTTTTGATTATAAAAAATATAAAGATATAAAAATCAATCTTTCAGGACTGTATCAGATTTATAATGCCACCCTTGCAATAGATATCTTAGATAATCTTAAAAAATATTTTTCTGTAAGTGATGAAAATATAAAAAACGGTCTTGAAAAAGCAAAGTGGCCATGCAGATTTGAAATATTTGAAAGGAAAAATACTACTTTTTTAATAGACGGTGCACATAACAGTGATGGAATTTTAAAATACTGCGATACGGTTAAAAATATTTTTAGTAATAAAAAAATAATAACTGTTTTTGGAATGCTTAACGAAAAAGATTTTGAAAAATCTGTTGAAAGAATTTCAGATATATCGAATATGCTTATTATTACCGATGTTCCAAGCATACGGCAAACAAGCTCGGATGAGGTTTTTGAGTGTGCAAAAAGGTTTAAAAAAGATACGATTTTTATAAAAGATAACAAAGATGCTGTAAAAAAAGCAATAGAATATGCAGATGAAAATAGTGTGATTGCAATTGCAGGTTCACTCTATCTTGCAGGAAATTTAAGAGGTTTTGTCGATAAGTTTTAATGCTTTCGACAAAACCTCTTATTTTTCATCGAAGGATAATTTTTAAACGGGAAGAATACTTAATATTAAAACCATTTGGAAAAAATTTACAAGTAAGAAAAAATACGGGGGTAAAAATATGCAAATAATTTTTCAAACGCAGGATAAAACGCTCATTGTAAAAATTACAGGTGAGCTTGACCATCATGTTGTGCGTGAAATAAAAGATAGAATAGACAAAAAAATTGCATCAACAAAAGCAAAAAATCTTATTTTTGATTTTTCGTCTTTATCGTTTATGGATAGCTCAGGAATTGGTCTTATAGTAGGAAGATATAAGCTTGTAACATCACTCGAAGGAAAAATAATAATTGTTTCGAGCACAAAAACGATAGACAGAATAATTAATCTTGCCGGGATTAAAAAAATAATTAAAACAACCACATCGGTTGATGAAGCATTAAAATGTGCAAAGGAAGGGTGAGAAATTTGCGTGAAAATGAAGCAAAAATAGAAATTATATCAAAATCAGAGAATGAGGCATTTGTAAGGGCAGCAGTTTCGGCGTTTTTTATGCAGCTTGACCCTACAATAGAAGAAATATCTGACATAAAAACTGCAGTATCAGAGGCGGTTACAAATTCAATCGTTCATGGATATGCAGAGAAAAAAGGAAAAATTTATATCGACCTCTACATAAAAGATGACAAAATAAAAATTGTTGTAAAAGACAATGGTTGCGGCATTTTAAATGTTAAAGAAGCCATGCAACCGCTTTTTACAACAAACACCGATGGTGAGCGCTCGGGAATGGGCTTTACTGTAATGGAAACTTTTATGGATAATATCAGCGTTCATTCCATTGTTGATGTTGGAACAAAGGTGACAATGGAGAAAACATTAGGCAAGAATATGCTTTGATTTGGAGGCTAAATAAGATATTGGAAAACGATAATTTAAGTCTTATTAAAAGAGCAAAGGAGGGAGATAAAGGAGCAGAGAGTAAGTTAGTAAGCTTAAATATTGGTCTTGTATGGAGTGTAGCAAGAAAATTTAATAATCGTGGGTATGATCTTGAAGATATTTTTCAGATAGGCTGTATTGGAATTTTAAAAGCAATAAAAAATTTTGATGAAAGCTTTAATGTAAAATTTTCTACCTACGCAGTTCCACTTATTATGGGTGAAATAAAAAGGTTTTTAAGAGATGACGGTATAATAAAAGTGAGCCGGCACTTAAAAGAAATTGCACAAAGGGCAAGTGTTGTAAAGGAGATACTTGAAAAAGAACTTGGAAGGGAGGCGAAAATAAGCGAAATTGCCGAAAAATTGGAGGTGACAAAAGAAGAACTTGCGGTTGCAATGGAAGCTAATATTGCGCCCGAATCACTCTATAAACAAATAAATGATAATGATAAATCACCCGGATTTTTAATTGATAAGGTAGTAAATAAAAAAAATAATGAAGAAGAAATAGTGGATAAAATATCACTTAATCAGGCAATTTGTTCTTTGGAAGAAAGGGAGAAAAAAATTATTGTTTTAAGATATTATCGCGGAAAAACACAAAGCGAAATAGCTAAAATGATAGGGATATCGCAGGTCCAGGTTTCGCGTCTTGAGAAGAAAATTCTATACAAGATGAAAAAAATGATTGGCTAAAAAGAAAAGTTTTCAATTATACAAAAAGCGGACAAGTTAAAATCTTGTCCGCTTAAAAATTATTATTCAACTATTTTGTTTTCTTTAAAGCTTTTTAATACTTCGTTTGCAATTAATTTTTGACCTGCAATATGAGGATGAACACCATCTTTTAGCCAGTAAGATACATCGTTTAGCTTTGTTAGTGCCATATCAAATTTATCTTGCAAAGAAATAAAAGGAAGGTTAAACTTTGCTGCAATTTCTTTTGCACTTTGCGCTCTTTTTTCAACTTCCAATCTGAATGTGTCATAATTTTCTTCAGTTGCACTGCCGCAAAGCACAAATGGCTCTAAAATAAATATTTTAGTATCTGGAAGAGCTTCTTTTATTTCTTCAATCAGCATTGAGTAAATTTTTTTATATTTTTGATTATCAACACCATTTTGTCTTTTTACCTCGTGCCATACATCGTTAACACCTATTAAAATTGTAAGAATGTCAGGTTTTAAGTTAATAATATCTATTTTAATTCTTGCATAAAGGTCAACAATTCTGTTTCCGCTGATACCACGGTTGAAACATTCAAATTCTCCCGGATAGTCAAATAGAAGTTTTGATGTAACAAGATGAACATATCCTACATCTGTGCCATATAAGTATTCTCTGTTTCTGCCTGCATCGGTTATAGAATCTCCCTGGAATAATATTTTTTTCATTTTAAGCACCTCATTATTTTATGATTTCTAAAAATCTTTCGTAAGCTTTATCCCAGTCTAAAGTGTGATTTGGAGTATATTCTTTTATAGGGAAAGAATTTTTGATTACCCTTCTTGCCTCGGCAACATCTTTTATTTCGCCTGCGTTAATAAGACACATTGCAATATTTCCAAGAGCAGTTGCTTCAATCGGGCCAGCGCTAACTTTAACATCGCATGAGTCAGCACACATTGAGCAAAGAAATGGGTCTTTTGTACCGCCGCCAACAATGTTGATGCTTGAAAATTTCTTGTTTGTTATTTTTTCAAGATTGATAAGAGCATATTTATATTTTAAAGCAAGACTTTCATAAATACATCTTACAGTTTCGCCAATGGTTTCAGGCGGTGTCTGATTTGTTCTTTTACAGTATTCATATATTCTTTTTGGCATATCACCGGGTTTTCCAAAATCAGGTGCATCAGGGTCTATAAAGCATTTAAACGGTTTTGATTCTCTCGCAAGATTTTCAAGGTCTAAAAATGATAGCTCGTTTCCTTGTTTAATCCAGCTTCTTCTTGATTCCTGAATAAGCCATAAGCCCATAATATTTGTTAAATATCTTATTTTAT
>SVJU01000024.1 GCA_015068825.1 Oscillospiraceae bacterium
TTTGGGATTTTTTGGTTACATTATATGGCTTGTATCAATGACACTTTTAAGAGTGTGGTATTTTGGCAGAAAAGGTAATGTAGAAAATTCTATAATCACATTTATACTTACTTTGTATCTTATAATTGTATCAACTACCGACAACACCATGAACTATCCGTTACTTACGGGTGTTCTTGCAATGCTGATGATGGGAAACGGCTTTGAAGAAAATGTGCGATGCACAGAAAATAAAATGTTTGGTTATATTTCAAAAGCCAACCAGAAAGAGGAAAGAGAAACACTATTATGAAAATTCTGATGGTAAATAAATTTTTGTATCCACGCGGTGGAAGCGAAAGCTATATGCTTTATCTTGCTGAACATCTTAAAAATATGGGCCATGAAATAGAATTTTTTGGTATGTATGATGAAAATAATACCGTAGGAAATTCTAAAGGCATGTATACTCAAAATATGGATTTTCACTCAAAAGGACTTTCAAGATTTTTGTATCCTTTTAAAATAATTTTTTCTTTTGAAGCTAAAAAGAAAATTATGCAGGTAATAGACGATTTTAAACCTGATATAGTCCATATGAACAACATTAATTTTCAGCTTACACCATCTATAATTTATGGTATTAAGAAAAAGAAAATCCCTCTTGTTCAGACGGTGCACGACTATCAGATGATTTGCCCGAATCATCTTCTTTATAATTTTAAAAAAAATGTACCTTGTGAAAAGTGTGTTAATGGCTCATATATTAACTGCATTAAAAACAAGTGTATTCATAATTCAACCATAAAAAGTATTTTAGGCGTTATAGAAGCAAAATTTTATTCACTTTTTAAAACCTATAAAAAAGTTGACTTGTTTGTATGTCCAAGTAATTTTCTTGAAAACAAACTTTTATCTGCAAAAAAATTTTACAAAGGCAAAACCAAAACAATACATAATTTTATAGATAAAGAAAAATTTGCAGCAACAAGTAAGGTGGAAGAAGATTATATTGTATTTGTAGGAAGGCTTTCAAAAGAAAAAGGCATTGAAAATATTGCAGGCGCTGCAAAGCTTCTTTCTGAATATAATTTTGTGGTAGCAGGAAGTGGTCCTGATGAAGATGTGTTAAAAGGCATTCCAAATATAAAACTTGCAGGATTTCTTAACGGAGATGAGCTTACCTATCTTATGGGAAATGCAAAAGTTCTTATTTTACCGTCTGTATGTTATGAAAACTGCCCGCTTTCCATACTTGAAGCACATTCAATGGGTGTGCCTGTTGTTACAATGAACAGCGGGGGAATGGCAGAGCTTGTAAAAAATGGTGTTACAGGCACACTTGTAAATGAACCTACTCCCAAAGGAATTGCACTTAAAATAAAAGAAACTATTGAAAATGAGGATTATTATAATAGCCTTAAAGAAAATTGCAAAAATGAAAAAGATAACATTTTAAGTGTAAAAGAATATGCTGATATTTTAATCAAAGAATACCAAAAACTGATTGCGAGGTAAAAAAAGTGCCACAACCAAAAGTAAGCATTATAGTTCCCGTGTATAATGCACAAGAATATATTGAAAGATGCATAAATTCTTTAAAAAATCAGACTCTTGAAGATATCGAAATAATACTTGTAGATGATTCATCAACCGATTCATCGCTTGAAATATGCAATAAACAAGCGAGCGAAGATTTACGCATAAAGGTTATTCATAAAATAAACGAAGGTGCGGGAAAAGCACGAAATGCGGCACTTAAAGTTGCAACGGGAGAATATATTGGTTTTGTTGATTCGGATGATTTTGTAGAAACAGATATGTTTAAAACACTTTATGAAAAAGCGGTAAAGTACAATTCTGATCTTGTGATGTCCGGAGTCATTTTTGTAGACGGAAATATGTTCAGCAATAAAGACAAATATGAGCGAAAAATATATTTTGATAAGGATACTCATTTTGAAACCAAAGAAAGCTTAAATGAACTTAAAATGGGTATTGTTGGAGCAACCCCGGATGATGACGATGACAGTAAATACGGAATGAGCATCTGGAAAAATCTTTTTAAGAAAGAAATAATAGACAAAAATAATCTTGTTTTTGAATCTGAGCGCGAAATACTTTCAGAAGATGCTCTTTTTATGATAGATTACATATCCTGCATAAAAAAAGCAACCGGTATAAATGAAGCATTTTATAACTATATAAGAAACGCAGATTCAATTTCAAAATCATATAAAAAGGACAGATTTGAAAAAAGCCTTGTTTTTGTGAGCGAAGTTGAAAAACGGTTTAAAAAGGATATAAGTCCACATAAGTATCAGATTTATGTTTACAGATTCTGGCAGGCAATGTGCAGAGTTATATGCTCTCAGGAAATAATTAATGCAGATTTAAACAATATTAAATATGCTGACCTTAAGAAAAATCTGAGAAAAGTGTGTACTCATAGCCTGACTGTAAATGCACTCAAATCATATCCTATAAAAAAATTACCATTTAAGCAAAGAGTGTTTGCGTATGGAATTAAATATAGATTGTACTTTATTTTAAAAGTACTTGTAAAATTACGAAGCAAATAGGTGAAATATATGTTTTTTTCTGTAATAGTACCTGTATATAAGGTTGAAAAATATTTATCAGCATCAATAGAAAGCGTTTTAAATCAGACTTTTTCTGATTTTGAGCTTATTTTAGTTGATGATGGCTCTTGTGATTCATGTCCTCAGATTTGTGACAATTACAAAGAAAAAGATAGTCGCATAAAAGTCATTCACAAAAAAAACGGCGGACTTGCAAGTGCAAGAAGAGCCGGAATAAAGGTTGCCAGCGGTGAATATGTATTTAATCTTGATTCAGACGACCTTATCGAAAAGGATACTTTAGAATGTGCGTATAACATAATAAAAGAAACCAATTGTGAAATTGTATCTTTCTCATACAGATGGGTTAAAAACGGACATACCGTTAATATAACAACCGATGGACTTGATGAAGGTTTTTATACAGAAAAAGAAATTGAAACTTACATTTATCCAAGGCTTTTAATGGATAAAAATATGAATCACATTTCATATTATTTATCCGGCAAGGCAGTAAAAAGAGAGCTTCTTACTCCTAATCAGCTTAATGTGAGTGAAAAAATATCGTTAGGCGAAGATTTATGTTGTGTTTTTTCTTGCTATCTTAATGCCAAAAGTGTATACATCAGCAAAAAAGAAGCGTATTTATACACAGTAAGAGAGGATTCTTTATCCAAGGAATTTAACACAAAGCAAATTCTTCTTGTGCAGGATGTTATAAATGAAATTCTAAAAAACGACACACAAAAAATAAATGATTTTAATAAACAACTTTGCCGATATTCATGTTTTATGTGCTTTACAATATTAGCTTCGGCAGCAGAAGGTAGTTATTTTAAAAGTATAAAATCAATTAAAGAAAATATTATAAACTCAATACACGGCGAAAAAATTGCATGTGCAGAGTTTGAGGATATTTCTGTTAAAAGCAGAATATCAGTATTTCTTATGAAGAAAAAATGTTATAAAACAGCGTTTTATTTTCTTAATTTATGTAAATGCATTAAAAAACTTGTGAAGAAAGGGTGAAATTCTGATGATACCCGATATATCGGTAATTATGAGTGTATATAACGGCGAAACATATCTTGAAGAAGCAATAGAAAGTATAAGAAACCAGACATTTAAAAACTGGGAGCTTATTGTCATAAATGATTGTTCAACAGATTCAACAGCCAATATTCTTTCGGCCCTCTCTAAAAAGGATGAAAGAATAAAAGTGTACACAAATGAAATAAATTTAAAGCTTCCTTCATCACTTAACAAGGCAATTTCTCTTTCTTCGGGAAAATACATAGCAAGGATGGATGCAGACGACATCTGCCTTCCTGATAGATTTGAAAAGCAATATGAATTTATGGAAGATAACCCTGATATTGCACTGTCATCCTGCAGATTTATGACTGTTAAAAATGGTGTGTATATGTCTGGCGGTGCCGGAGGCAGATGCGATAATCAGGCATTAAGAGCAATGCTTCTTGTTGCAAATCCAATACTTCATCCGGGTGTTATTGCAAAGAGCGATGTTATGAAAAAGTTTAATTATGATACAACTCTTACTTGTACCGAGGACCTTGAACTCTGGACAAGAATGGCAATAAATAACCAAAAAATTGCAATCCTTCCAGAATGTCTTTTAATATACAGGCTTCATGATAAACAAATTACAAGTACAACTTACGAAAGACAGCATACAGAGGTAATTAAAATTGAACAAAAATACTATCAGGCTCTTGCAGGCCAGATGGATAAAGAAATGGAAGAATTTTATATCAGCGGTATCTACTTTAAAGAAAACGCCGATATATATAAGTTTATAAAATATGCAAAATGGCTAAAGCATATAAGTGGAAAATCTTTCGATAAAAACACCATAAACTATGCGCTTTTGGAAATTTTGGCAGAGTACAAAAGATGTGGTGTGCCAAAACAGGATGTGTTAAAAGCAATGCTTAAATTTAATCCTTGCTTTTTGTTAAAAGAAATAATCCGCAGAAAAAAAGAGGCCAAAAAAGACATTGAAAAATGTATGAAAGTTGCATTGGATTTGGGTCTTAAACAAACATCGGGAACAGATATGTTTCCTGTTTTTGAAAAATAAATGGCAGGAGTTTACAAAATGAAATTTTTTGAATACCCTTATGTAATTATAACAATTCTTGCAATGGTTTTTCTTGTTATGATACTTATTGGACTGTATTTTACAATGAAATCGGTAAGAACAACAAAAGGAACTTTAGAAAAAAATTTTTGTGGTATAAATAAAATAGAAAATGATTTTGAAAAAGCAAGAGTATCATCAAAAAACCGTTCAATCATATACATTTCAATGTCACTTGATGGTATGAAAAGGCTGTATTCGGAATCAAAAGCTGCAAGAATGTACGAGCAGATTAAAAGAATTTTGTTTAGATATTTATGCCTTGGTACAGATGGAGAAATTACTCTTTATGGTAATGAAAATTTTGTCGCATTAAATAGCCTTAAATCAGATGAAATAACAAGTCACATTGATAACTGTTTTAAAGAAATTAACGAAACTTTTGTAAAATATGGTGTAGTTAATGTTGTAAATATAAATTTTGGGTACCATATAACCAGTTCAACAGATGTCCCATTTAAAACAGCACTTTCAAGGGCAAAGCAGGCATGCAGCATTGCAAACCATAAAAATGTTTTATATTATGAGTGGGACAGTTCAGACGGAAAAGAATTTGAGAGAAAAATCAAAATTGAAAACAACATACAAAACGAAATTGAAAACAACAGATTTTTTCTTGAATATCAACCCATTTTGGATGCGAAAACAAATAAAATTATGGGTGCAGAGGTTTTATCACGACTCAATTCCGCAACAGAAGGCGTTCTGACACCATACTTTTTTCTTTCTGCAGTAAACAATGTTGGGCTCAACGAAAAATTTGACTACTATATTTTTGAAAAAAACTGCAAATGGATTTCTTGCGATAAAGAGACGCGTACTAAATATGTATATACAATCAATTTTTCGCGTTATACGCTTTGCGACCAGAATTTAGCAGATAATATAATAAATATTATAGAAAAATACGACATCGATTATTCATGTATTGCAGTTGAAATTCTTGAGGATAGAGACTTGAAAAAAGAAGAAAAGGCAATATTAACAAAAAATTTAGCCCGTCTTAAAGAAAAAGGTATTTTAATTCTTCTTGACGATTTTGGCAAAGGTTATACAAGCTTTGGTGATTTGGCCGAGTTTGATATAAGCATTGTTAAAATTGATAAAGAAATAACACAGAATGCAATAAACGAAACTGGATTTTTAATTCTTAAAAACATTATCAGAACTGCTCATGATCTGGGATTTAAAACACTATGTGAAGGTATAGAAACGCAGGAGCATAAAAACTTGGTAGAAAAAGCCGGTTGCGATATGCTTCAGGGATATTATTTTTATCGTCCTATGCCGATTACACAGTTAGAAAAATTATTTGAGAAATAGTAAGGTGATTTTTATGTTGTCGGTAATAATTCCTGCATATAACGAAGAAAAATGCATAAAGCGTGCATATGACGCAATAAATTCTTTGCTTACACAAAATTGCATTGATAGTGAATTTATTTTTGTAGATGATGGCTCTGATGACCAAACTTATGAAATGATAACTGAACTTGCAGCTGATAAGGAAAATGTATCAGGACTTCATTTTTCAAGAAATTTTGGTAAAGAATCTGCTATATCGGCAGGTCTTGCTGCAGCAGGTGGCGATTGCGCCGTTGTTATTGACTGCGATCTTCAGCATCCTCCTGAAAAGATAGTAGAAATGTACAGAATGTGGGAGCAAGGATACGAAATTGTTGAAGGAATAAAAAAAGAGCGAGGCAACGAAAAGAAAATGCACAGCATTGGTGCAAAAATTTTCTATTCGGTTATAAGTCGTATGGCAGGCTTTGATATGGCAAATTCTTCAGACTTCAAACTTTTAGACAGAAAAGTTATTGATGTTCTTAATAAAATGCCGGAAAGAGGTTTTTTCAGAGCAATTTCTTTTTGGGTAGGATATAACAAAACAACGGTTGAATACGATGTTAATAAGCGAGTAGACGGTGAATCAAAATGGTCAACCAAGGGCCTTGTAAAGTACGCATTTTCAAATATATCGTCATATTCCACCGCGCCAATGCAAATTGTAACTGCTTTGGGTGTTGTAATGCTTATAATATCAGTTATTTTCGGTATCTGGGCACTTATTGATAAAATAATTGGCAGAGCTCTTGAAGGTATGACAACGGTAATAATTATAACTATTTTTATAGGAAGTATAATTATGATAAGTCTTGGTATTATAGGCTATTACATTGCACGTATTTACGAAGAAATCAAAGGAAGACCAAAGTACATAATATCATCTTCTGTAAGGAGCACAAACAAAAAAACAATATCAATTGATTCATAAAAACAATACGACAAAATGCGCAAAAAAGATATAAAAAGACACCTTCAAGGTGTCTTTTTATTCTATTACGCCGCATGCAATTTTTGTTCCTGAGCCTCCTGCAGGTTGAGATGTGAAATCATCGTAAGATGAATGAATTACAATTCCTTCAATATCGGGGTAGGCATCACTACCTTTTACTCTTGCAACGGCATTCGGGGTTTCTTTAATAAATTCTGGAATATTTAAAATATTCAATATAATCACCTACAAAAATTGTTTTAATAACATACTATGCTGTTTTTTATAAAGGTGTTAAATTAAAAATGTAAAAATGAGGATATAAATATTTTAAAATTTTGTGTAAATTTTTTTAAAAAAAATATATACATTTTAAAAAAAGTGTGATAAAATTATCTTAACATACAAAGGAGTGGTTATTTTATGAAAAAAATTTACGAAGGTAAAACAAAAGATGTTTACTCACTTGATAACGGTAATGTTATGTTAAAATTCAAAGATGACTGTACTGGTAAAGACGGTGTTTTTGATCCGGGCGAAAATACAGTTGGTCTTACTATTGATGGTATAGGCAAGGCAAATCTTGAAACATCAATCCACTATTTTGAATTGTTGAAAAAGGCTGGCATTAAAACTCATTATGTAAGTGCAGATGTTGAAAATGCAACTATGGAAGTTCTTCCTGGAAAAGTTTTTGGTCATGGCCTTGAAGTTATTTGCCGTTTGGTTGCAACAGGCAGCTTTATAAGAAGATACGGTGAATACATAAAAGACGGCACACCATTAGAAGGCGGTTATGTTGAATGTACTTTCAAAAATGACGAAAAAGGCGATCCGCTTGTAACAGGTGAAGGTCTTGCAGCACTTGGTGTTATGAGTGAAGAAATGTTTAAAAGTATGAAAGAACAGACACTTAAAATCACCAAAATCGTTGCTGACGATTTAAAATCAATTGGTCTTGATTTGTGGGATATTAAGTTTGAATTCGGTTACAATAATGACGAAGTTATTCTTATAGACGAAATTGCATCTGGTAATATGAGAGTATATAAAGACGGAAAAATTGTTGACCCTGTTGAACTTACAAAACTTATTTTAAACAGATAAAAAATAAAAGCCGACAAAAGTCGGCTTTTTAATTTTGTGTTGAATTTATTTTTTTATTTATTTCCTGCATTTTTAAATCGGTTGATGCAATAATATCGGCACAATTTTTTAACTCTTTAATAATTTCATCAGCATTCTCAATGTCTTTTTTATATTTCATTTCGTGCTCTAAGCTTGCCCAGAAATCCATTGCAATTGTTCTAAATTGCACTTCAACTTTTATATCCTCTTTTCTATTTGCAAAAAACACAGGAACACTTACAATAATATGAAAGCTTCTGTATCCGTTTTCTTTTGGATTTTTTATGTAGTCTTTAACCTCTATAAGTGTAATATCATCCTGTGATATAAACATTTTTGCAACTTCGTAAATATCGTCAACAAAAGAGCAGATTACCCTTACCCCTGCAACATCGTTTATGTTTTCCTTTAGCGATTGCATTGAAATATCAAGATTTTTTCGCATAAGCTTATTAAATATACTCTGAGGTTTTTTTATTCTTGTTTTAATCATTTCAATTGGATTTCGGTTGTGTGCAACCGATAAATCATCATTTAAAACTTCAAATTTTGTGCGCACTTCCTTTACGGCACAGTTATACATCAGCATAACTTCCTGAAAGTTTTGCATATTTTCAAATATTTTATCTTTATCAAAATAACTTACCTGATCTATGAAACTTTTTTGTAAATCTTTTTCCATTTTTATCTCCTTTAAAATGTTTCTTACAAATTCATTCTAACAAAAAGGTTTTAACTGTTCAATAGTTTTCATACAAATTTCAACAAAATTTCATAAAATAAAACAAAAAGAGTATTGCAATGCAACACTCTATTCAACCGTTATATAATCTTTAAGTACAGAATATGTTTTTGATCCTATACCTTTTATTTTTTTAATATCAGATGTTTTAGTAAAGCTACCATAGGTTTCTCTGTATTCGATAATTTTTTTGCTCATTTCCTTGTCAATATTGGGAAGTGTTTTTAAAAGCCTTTCATCAGCGGTGTTGATGTTGATTTTTCCGCTTGGTGTAACGGTAAAATTCTGACCTTTTTTTGGTATAAATATTTCTTCACCATCATTTATTATTCTTGCAAGGTTAACACCATCTTTGTTGGCATCCAACGCAAATCCGCCGGCAGCATTTACAGCATCAATTACCCTGTCGCCATCGTTTAACGAATAAACATTTGGGTTTGCAACAGCGCCTTTTATGTGAACGGTGATATTATCGTATATTTTGTCCGATATTTCGATGCTGCTCTTTTTGGCAGAAGTAAATTCCGTGTCGAGTTTTTCAATATATGAGCCAATAAATCCAACAACAATAAATATAACTGCAATAACAAGGATGTTTATGCTTTTCATTATATTTTTCACATTAATTACCTCAATTTTTGGCATTTTTAATGATTTTCAGTTTTAAAATATTGCAAATTTTATCTTTAGCAGTTTTTATGTCTGATAGATTTTCGACAATAAAGTCGGATGCTTTTTTATATTTTTCGTATCTTTCTTCATAAAGAGCAAATATTTTGTTTTTATCTTTTAAAAGAGGTCTTCCTGAAAGGGTCGAATTATTTAAAATTATATCGGGTGGGGTATCAATAAAAATAACAAAGCCAGTGTCCTTCATGGTTTTGATGTTTTCATCAAAAAGAACAATTCCGCCGCCGGTTGAAACAATAAATTTTTTGTTTTTAGATACCTCATTAAGATAATATGTTTCTCTTTTTCTGAAATACTCTTCGCCTTTTTTTGAAAAAATTTCTTCAATTGAGCAGTTTTCTTTTTCTGCAAGGTATAAATCAAGATCTATAAAACAAAGTTTAAATTCTTTGGATACTTCTTTTCCGAGTGTAGTTTTGCCGCATCCGGGCATACCTATCAGATATATATTATTCATTGATAAATCCTTTCAATGTCAGCTGTTTTTTTGAATGTGATTTAAAAGTGCATCAAGTGCCATTTTGTATCCAAAAAATCCAAATCCGGCAATAATACCTATGCAACCTTGCGAGGTGTATGAGATTTTTCTGAATTCATCACGCGAATTTATATTTGAAATATGTACTTCAACGCAAGGTAAATTTACTGCTTTTATAGCATCTAAAATGGCAATACTGTAATGTGTGTATGCTGCAGGATTTATGATTATTCCGTCAAAACCGTCAAAATAGGCACTGTGTATTGCATTTACAATTTCGCCTTCTATATTTGACTGAAAAGGCACAATAGAAACATTTTTTTCCTCTGCATACGAAGTTATCATTTCAATTAAATTTGCATAAGTGTCGCCTCCATAAATATTAACCTCTCTTATGCCAAGCATATCAAGGTTGGGGCCGTTAATAACCATAAATTTCACTTTACTTCACCTCGTTAAATATTTTTTCTATAACATCTTTTTCTGTTTTGGTGTTATTCCAGATAGACTGTGAATATAATCCCTGAGAAATAAGCATATACATTCCGTTTACGGCTTTTTTGCCCATAAGACGCGCTTTCTTTAAAAGAAGAGTTTCTTCGGGATTATAAATTAAATCAATAACTGTGTCAAAATTAATATCATCAACAGGTGATGCATTCGTTTTTGGATACATTCCCACAGGAGTTGCATTAATTAAAACATCACCACTTAATTCATCATTATAATTTTTTGTAAGGATACCGTTGTGCATCTTTTTATCTCTTGACACATAATAAATTTCTTTTGCTCCAAGATGCAAAAGTGTGGCATAAACGGCTTTCGATGCACCGCCCGTGCCAAGAATTGCAACTTTTTTATCCTTTATTTCAATGTTATATCTTTCGTAAGTTTGTATAAGACCGAAAAAGTCGGTATTATAGCCTGTAAGATGCCCGTTTTCAAGTTTTATTGTGTTTATCGCGCCTATTTTTTCTGCCTCGGGCGATATTTTATCAAGATATGGAATAACATCGGTTTTGTAGGGAATTGTAACATTTATTCCTACATAATCTCTGGATAAAAGATTTTTAAATTCTTTGTCAAAATTATCTTTACTTATTTCAATTAAATCATAGGTTGCATCCATATTTTTTATATCAAAATATTTTGTATGTATGACTTTTGACATTGAATGAGTTAATTTTTCGCCTATTAACGCATATTTTTTCAAGGTTACATATTCACTCCCTTGTAGTTGCCAAGATATTTAAAAGATTTAACCTTGCTTTTAAGTTCATTTATTGTTTCGGTGATTTTTTTGTCGCTTATATTACCATCAAAATCTACAAAGAATAAATATTCAAAAGGATTTTTGTGGTCGGGACGGGATTCTATTTTGGTTAAGTTAATGTTGTTGTCTTTAAAAACCTTGATTACATTGTAAAGCATTCCTGATTTGTGGTCGATAGAAATTACCGCACTTATTTTGTCATTATCTTCACCAAATTTTTCTCTTTTTGACAATACAATAAATTTTGTGTAATTGTTAAGCTCTGTATTGATATTTCCTGCAATAATATCAAGATTATATATCTTTGCTGCACTTTCGCTTGCAATTGCCGCAATGTCGTTTTTGTCGCTTTCGCTTACTTCTTTGGCACTTATTGCGGTGTTTATTGAAGGAATTGCAGTAATATTTTTGTCGTCAAGATATTTTTTGCATTGAGATATTGCCTGCGGATGTGAATAAACGGTTTTTATATCTTCTACCTTCACACCTTTTTTTGCCATAAGATGCTGTGAAACCTTTAAAACGATTTCATCTGTTATAAAAAAGTCGTATCTTAATAAAAGGTCGTAAACATCGGTAACAGCACCTGTTGTGGAGTTTTCAAACGGAATAACTGCAACATCGGCATCATCGTTTAAAAGTGCTCTGAAAACACCTTCGGCAGTATCATAAGCAATTGTTGAAAAGCCGGGAAGTTTTTTTGCATATTCTAAAGCAGCTTCATAAGTAAAGCTTCCTTCAGTTCCGAAAAAAGCAATTTTTGCGCTTTTTTTAGAATTATCTGACTGATACTGTTTGCTTATGCGCATCATATTTTCAAAAAAATCAGCAGTATAAGAAGATAAATTTTTATCATTTAAATTTTTTGCGGCATTTTCAATGACAATCTTTTCTCTGTTTGAATTTAAAACAGGAAGATTGTGTTCTTCTTTATATTTGCCGATAAGATATGCTGTGTTCATTCTTTCTTCAAAAAGCTTAATAAGCTCTTTGTCAATTTCATCTATTTTAGCTCTGTAATCATCAAGGTTTGCCATTTTATTAAAATCCTTTCAAAATTTAATTGCCTGATATAATATCATAAATTACCATTGCCGTTGCTGCTTCTATTGCCGCTGCTGCACGTGGAACTATGCAGGAGTCATGTCTGCCCTTAATGTCAAGAACAACATTTTCTTTTGTTTTAACATTAATGGTATTTTGTGCTTTAAATATAGATGGAGTAGGCTTAAGTGCAAGTTTAAAAATAACAGGTGCGCCATTTGTTAAACCTCCAAGGATTCCACCATTGTTGTTTGATGTAACTGTAACATTTTTATTATCATCATATTTATATCCGTCGTTAGCCAATGAGCCACGCATTTTAGAAAGTTCAAAGCCTTTGCCAAATTCAATTCCTTTAACTGCCGGAATGGAGAACATCATTTTAGAAATTTCACTTTCAGCCGAGCCAAAAAACGGATTTCCAATACCTGGGTTTAAGCCGCAAACAGCAACTTCAACAACACCGCCTATAGAGTCGCCTTCGCATCTTGCATTTTCTACCTCTGTTAGCATTCTATCTTTGACATCATTGCTTGTAACGGGGAAAAATCCCAAATCTTCAATTTTGTCCATGTCAAGAAAACTTACATCCGATGCATTTCCTATTGATAAAATATGTGAATATACAAAAATGCCCTGTTTTTCAAGTTCGCATTTTAAAAGTGCGCCTGCAACAGTTAAAGGCGCGGTAATTCTTCCTGAAAAATGTCCGCCACCGCAAAAATCGTTAAAGCCGTTATGCTTTATGTAAGCGCCAAAATCTGCGTGAGAAGGACGCATAACATACTGAAGGTCAGAGTAGCTTGAGCTTTTAACATCGTTGTTTTTTATTTCAAATGCTATTGGGGCGCCTGTTGTAATGTTGTCTTTTACACCGCATAAAAATTCGTACTTATCGCTTTCTGCCCTTTGGGTTGAATAAGATGCACGATGGTTTCTTCTTTGCATAAGATAATCTATTTTTTCTCTGTTAATTTCAATTCCCGCTTTTACACCATCAAGAACACCGCCGATTGCGTATGAGTGCGATTCGCCGAAGATTGAAAATTTTATGTTGTTTCCAAAAACATTCATTATATGTAATGCTCCTTTTTATGAGTTAAAATTACAAAAACTATTAAAGTCATTATAAAATGTAGGGTAGGATTTGTCAACGCATTTAGAATCATCAAGTATAATTTTACCGTCGGTAACGATTGCTGCACTTGATAGTGCCATAGCCATTCTATGATCGTTAAAGGTTTCAAATTCGCCGCCTTTAAAAGGTTTTTGACTTCCGTAAATTTTGATAAAATCATCGCCCGCAATGGTTTTTACGCCAAGCTTGTTTAGTGTTTTTACAATTGCACTTTCTCTGTCGCATTCTTTTATTTTCAGCCTTTTTGTGCCTTTTAAAATCGTTTCACCTTCTGCGTGTGCACAAATAACAGAGAATACAGGCGCAATATCAGGGCAGTCGGATATATCGAAAGTAAGATTTGATTTTAAATCTGATTTTTTTATTTTTATTTTATTGTCAAAAACTTCAATATTTCCGCCAAGTGCTTTTGTGTATTCAATAACCTTTTTATCACCCTGAACACTTTTTGCATCAAGATTTAAAAGCTCAATTTCGCCATTGAAAACGGCAGCTGCAATAAAAGCACAGCTTTGCGAAAAATCACCGGGAACAGGTGCGTTTATTGGACTGAATTTTTGATTTTTCTTTATTTTAAATGTTTTGTAATTATCGTTTTCAATTTCTATCCCGCTTTTTTTGAGAACATCTAAAGTTATATCTATATAAGGCTTTGATAAAAGAGAGGTTGTGATGTTTATTTTGGAATCTTTATTGCATAATGGCAGAGCATATAAAAGTCCTGTTAAAAACTGTGAAGAAATATCACCGCGGATATTATATTCACCGCCAATAAGGGGAGATAAAACATCAAAATATTCACCCTTTTTATATTCAAAATCCATATTATGCTCACAAAAAAGGTCGGTATAAACATCAAGTGGTCTTTCCATAAGTGTTTTTGAACCGAATACTCTTGCTTTAATACCCATTGCTGCCAAAATCGGAATAATAAATCTTAATGTTGAACCTGATTCGTTGCAAAAAAACTCGCCTTCTTTAATGGTTTTGCCACCCGAGGTGATTTTAACAAAATCATCACCTGTAAAAACATTTGCTCCAAAGTTTTTTGCGCAGTCAAGTGTAGCATTGATATCCTTTGAAAACAGTACATTTTCAATTTGCGATACGCCATTTGCCAAAGATGCAGAAAGAATCATTCTGTGTGAATACGATTTTGACGGTGGAGCTGTTATTGTTTTTTTAAAGCTTTGTTTTTTTGTTACTGTTAGTTTTTCCATAAAAAGTTATCCTCTTTTTTCAGCTTTAATATCTTTGTTTTGCCGATTTTTTCAATGATAATATAATTGATAGAGTCAGTTTCGCTTTTTTTATCAAGATTTAAAACATCTTTGCCGTCTTTTTCGCTGATTTTTTCTTCATTAAATAATAATTTATATTTTTCCAGAAGCTTTGTAAGTCTTTCATAAGTACCTTTTTCTGTAAGACCTTCATTTTCTGAAATTTTTGTTATGTGTGCCATTCCTATTGCAACAGCCTCGCCGTGTGTATATTTTTCGTAATTAAAATATTTTTCTACAATATGACCATAAGTATGACCAAAGTTTAAAATCATTCTCTCACCCGTGTCAAATTCGTCGTTTTCAACGACTTTGCGCTTAATATCAACACATCTTGCAATAACTTTTTCAAGCTTATCAAAAATATCACCGTTTAATATTTCAAAAAGTTCTTCATCGTAAATTGCACCGTATTTAATAACCTCTGCCATACCGCAGTTAAATGTTTTTTCGGGAAGTGTTTTTAAAAGGTTTGGGTCTATTACAACAAGGTGAGGAGCATAAAATGCACCTACAAGATTTTTACCTTCAGGAAGGTCTATTGCAACTTTTCCGCCAACAGAGCTGTCCACCTGCGATAAAAGTGTTGTTGGCACCTGAATAAGATTTACTCCTCTTAAAAAAGAAGAAGCAGCATAGCCTGTTAAATCTCCACACACACCACCGCCAAAGGCAACAATAAAATCCTTTCGTGATATTTTTGCTTTTGCAAGGTGAGAATAAATTTCAAATAAAGTTTTTTCGCATTTGCTCTTTTCGCCTTCAGGCATTATAAAATAAATAAAATCTATATTTTCATCAGATAAAATTTTCTTTAACTTTTCGCCGTAAATTGAAAAAACAACTTCATCTATTACAAAAAATATTTTTGCGCCTTTTGTTTTTTCTTTAAGGATTTTGCCTAAATTATTGAAAATATTATTTTCTATTAAAATATCATAGTTTCTGTTTTTTGATTTAACATTTATTGTCATTGTATCATATCCCTTTTAAAAGTTAAAAAAGAGCCCATTTTTCAATGAGCCCTTTATATATTGATTTTAAAATAATTTAAAGAGCTTATTTTGTAAGGAATTTCTTTGTTTCACCCCAAAGATTGTCTTTTTCACAAACTGTATTAAAGCGGATAAACTTACTTTTTAATCCTGCTAAAGATTGTGGAATTTCAAGACCGCTTTTTTCTTTAAGAAGGTCTATAAGCTCAAATTCGTCTACATCGGATGCAACATCTGTTATTGCCGACAAAACACTCTGATTGAATTTATATGGATTTGCTGTTGATGCAATAACTGTTTTTGTTGTATCGTTAGTGCATTTTAAATACTTGTCATAAACATTTTTTGCAACTGCAGTATGTGTGTCCATTGTGTAATCAAATTTATCGAATACTTCTTTAATAGTATCTTTTGTTTGATTATCGTCGCAAAAACCTGCATAGAAAGCATCGGATATTTTTTGCTTGATTTCGTCTGTAACAGTATATTTTCCGTCTTTTGAAAGAAGGGTCATATATTCTTTTACAAGCTCATAGTCTTTGTTTGACATAAAGTAAAGAAGTCTTTCAAGGTTACTTGAAATAAGTATATCCATAGACGGTGAAATTGTTGTTTCAAATTTTCTGTTTCTGTCGTAAGTTCCTGTTTGTATAAAGTCGGTTAAAACATTGTTTTTGTTTGATGCACAAATAAGCTTGTTAACAGGAAGTCCCATTTCTTTTGCGTAAAATGCAGCAAGAATGTTTCCAAAGTTGCCTGTTGGAACTACAATGTTTATTTTTTCACCTGCATTAATTTCGTTATTTTTAAGAAGAGTTGTATAAGAGTAGAAATAATATACAATCTGCGGAGCAAGTCTTCCCCAGTTGATTGAGTTTGCACTCGAGAAAACATATCCTAAATCAGAAGCTTCTTTTATATATTCCTGGTTGCCGAAAATCATTTTAACGCCAGTCTGCGCATCGTCAAAGTTACCTACAACAGAAATTACGCTTACATTGGAGCCATCTTGTGTAGCCATTTGAAGTTTTTGTATTTTTGATACACCTTTTTCAGGATAGAACACCTGAATTTTTGTATTTTTAACATCTTTAAAACCTTCAAGTGCAGCTTTTCCTGTGTCACCCGATGTAGCAACAAGAATAATTACATCTCTGTCTTCGCCTGTTTTTTTAATTGCTTTTACAAGAAAATGCGGAAGAATCTGAAGTGCCATATCTTTGAATGCACAGGTAGGACCGTGCCATAATTCCAAAATATGAGTGTTGTCATTAAGCTTATATAATGGTGCAATCTCATCAGTTTCAAATTTTTCTTTGGTATAAGCACTAAAAGTGCAGTCAGAAAGCTCTTCGTCTGTATAATCTGTTAAGTAAAGCCCTAATATTTTTTTTGCAAGCTCCGGATACGAAAGGTGCGAAAATTCTTTTAAATCTTCAAGTGATACTTTTGGAAGATTTTCAGGAACAAAAAGTCCGCCATCGGGAGCAATACCTGTTTTTATTGCTTCACTGCTTTCTACATTATAATTATTACTTCGTGTACTAAAGTATTTCATATATTTCAATCCTTTCAAGGTGGGATATAGTATTTTTCGTATTATCAAAATATTTTATCATAAAATTAACAAAAAATCAATATTTTGTGTAAAAATTGCAATTAAAAAGCATCCTTATAAAGGTTGTAAGGATGCTTTTTGTGGATTATTCTACTATATATACATTAACTGCTTTTCTTCCAAACTCAAGAGCCTCTTGGTGAGTGGGGAAGAATAAATCTACTTTATTTCCTTTAATTGCACTGCCTGTATCGGCTGCAATAGCTTCGCCGTAAGTAAATGAACCGTCAACATTTTCAATATAAAGTTTGGTTCCAAGCGGAATAACTCGTGTATCAACTGCAACAACACCATATTCAGCTTTTCTGCCTGAAGCTGTTATGCCAGTTGCTTTTCCGCAGCATCTTGCGCACGCACAATAAGCAGTTGCCGAAAACTTAACAGGTTCGCCAAGGTTAAGATTTGCTTTGTTTGATGCTGTATCATTTAAAGGTAATTCTTTTGTACCTTTTGCAATGATCATATCAACTTTTTCTTCAAGAACGGTCTGAGTAACGTTTTTCTTGAATTCCACACCATTATGGTAAAGAATTTCAACATCATTTTTAACCATACCGTTTTTACCGTTGGTAAGAATTTTTGATGTTCCTTTTAAAAGAGTAGGGTCTTCTTGTTCAATTGTCTGATATGGTACTTCAAATGTAATGGTATAGTTTTCTGAAGTTACATGTATAACTTCAATTTTCAATCCGTTTGTAATGATTGTGTCAGGTCCGACATTTAAAAAGTCGAACTCGCTTGTGAAGTTTATTACATCCTCATCCAAAAGCTCTTTAACAGTTGAAGCCGATGTATAAATCTCACTTGAATTTCCATTGTCAATAATGGTAACCTTTTTTGTTTTGCCAACTGCAAAATGTTCGATGTTTGTAAAAGGTAAATCCTTTTTGACAGTGGTGTTATTATTTTCGAGCAAATCGACAGCTTTTTGCCTTGTCATAAATCTTGATAGCAAAGCTTCACCGTCGTCTGTAATACCGATTGTATAATCTCCGGTTGCGTAAACAGTTACAGTCAAGAGAATGGATACGCAAAGTGATGCGATAACAGCAATCCTCTTGTTGCCCCTTGCTGTTTTTCGTAACATAATATCCTCCTAAAAATTCCTCATACTGATTTTATTTTGCCAGAAGCACAACAAGGATTTAATGTGCAATTACATGGCAATTTAAATTAGCAGAAAGTACCTGCCTCGTACTTGGAGCTATAGTTTAACCCCAAATAAGAGCTTTTGTCAACTTTTTTCCAAAATTTGTAAAAAAGTTATTGTCAATTTCAACAAACTTTTTTAACTTTTTTTTAACTTTTTAAGTTTTTAAAAATTTAAGTTTTTAACAAAAAAAGTTGCCAAAAACGCCTTTGTAATACAGTATACGGCTGTTTTTTATAAAAAATACCCAAGTTGTTAAAATGTTAAAAAATTAGTGCAAATTTAACAAATATTTAACAACTTTTTAAATTTATTGGGATTTTTTTGAAGAATCTAAGGACAAAATTATTAAAAAATTAAAAAACCAAACAGTCAAAATTTGCTTTTATAATGCAAAAAACAAGCATTATAAGATTTTGTTGTTTATAATTTACAATATGTTAAAAATAAAATTTAAAAATTAAAAAATTTTAACAAAAATAGAGCAAAGTGAGTAAAAATAATCGGTTTTTCGACAAAATATTACCATAAAAAAGACATTTTTAATTAAAAAGTGGGAGAAAAAACATAAAAATAAAAAAATCCGTCTGAATTTTCAAACGGATTTTCTGTATTTTTAATTATTTTATTGTATTTTTAGCTGCGGTAAATGTGTTTTTCATAAGTGTTGCAATTGTCATTGGACCAACACCGCCAGGAACAGGAGTAATATAAGATGCTTTCTTTTCGCATGATTCAAAATGAACATCACCTACAAGCTTTTTATTTTCAAGACGATTCATTCCAACATCAATTACAACTGCGCCTTCTTTAATATAGTCGCCATCAATCATTTCGGCTCTGCCCACTGCAACAACTAAAATATCGGCAGTTTTTGTTATCTCTTTTAAATTTTGGGTTCTTGAATGACATATTGTTACAGTTGCGTTTTTGTGCAAAAGAAGCATCGATTGGGGTTTTCCTACAATATTACTTCTGCCGATGACAACCGCGTTTTTACCGTTTAATTCAATATTTGCGTCATCTAAAAGCTCCATAACGCCTGCAGGTGTACATGGTAGAAAGTCAAAATTACCAATCATAATTTTGCCAACATTTACAGGATGGAATGCGTCAACATCCTTTTTTGGATTTATTGCATTTATAATTGTTTCTTCATTAATATGTTTTGGAAGTGGAAGCTGAACTAATATTCCGTGAATTTTATCATCGTTATTTAATTTTTCAACAAGATTTAAAAGTTCTTCTTCGGTTGTGGAAGCTGGGAGCGCATGTTCTTCGGAATAATATCCTATTTCGGCGCACGCTTTCTTTTTAGAATTAACATATACTCTTGAAGCAGGGTCATCTCCGACAATAACAACGGCAAGACCCGGTGTTATGCCGCTATCTTTTATTAGTTTTTCTGTTTCTTTCTTTAGGTTGTCCTTTACTTTTTGGGACACCTTTTTTCCGTCTAAAATCTGTGCCATTTTTATTTCCTTCTTTCTTTTGTGATTTTGAAGTATTATTAGCTTTTGGTGGTCTTATAAGACACTTTTTATCATAGCCTATTAAATCTTCTCTTCCTGCCATTTTTAGTGCTTTATAAACAAGAGAGTAGTTTTCTTTTTTATTAAACTGCAAAAGTGCCCTTTGCATTTGCTTTTCTTCATAAGTTTTTGGAACATAAACCTTTTCTAAAGTGAATGGGTCAAGCTCGGTATAAAACATACAGGTTGAAATTGTAAACGGTGTGGGATAAAAATCCTGAACCTGCTCAGGATGAAGATTGTTTTCCTTTATATATTCAGCAAGATAAATTGCATCATTTATTGTACTACCCGGATGGCTTGACATAAGGTAGGGTACAAGATACTGTTCTTTTCCTATTTTTTTGTTTATTTCGTAAAACTTTTTAGAAAATTTATCATAAACCTCTTTTGAGGGTTTTCCCATTTTAGATAAAACATTGTCGCTTATATGCTCGGGAGCAACCTTTAATTGACCGCTTACATGGTGCTTTGCAAGTTCGTAGAAAAATTCAATGTCTTTATCGTAAATAAGATAATCATATCTTATACCTGAGCGGATAAATACCTTTTTTATTTTAGGTATTTCACGCATTTTCTGTAATAATCTTAAATAGCGTTTGTGGTCAATTTTAAGATTTTTACAAGGCGTGGGGTAAAGACATTGCCTTCCCTTACAGGTTCCTTTTTCTTTTTGCTTGTCGCACGCAGGACCGTAAAAGTTTGCAGTTGGTCCGCCTACATCGTGAATATATCCTTTAAAATCTTTGTCTTGGGTGAGCATTTTTGCTTCGTCAAGAACTGATTTTTCACTTCTGGAGGTAACCATTCTGCCCTGATGAAAGGTAAGAGCACAAAAATTGCACGCACCGTAGCAACCGCGGGTGTTTGTAATAGAAAATTTTACTTCGCTTATTGCAGGAACACCGCCGTCTTTTTCATACATAGGGTGGTATGTTCTCATATACGGAAGAGAATAAACCTCATCAAGCTCTTTTGTTGAAAGGGGCATCATAGGTTTGTTCTGAACAAGATATTTGCCCTGACACTTCTGAACAATAGCTCTTCCGCGTATTGGGTCCTGTTCAAAGTATTGCATAGCAGTTGCCTTTGCGTATGATACTTTGTCAGTTGAAACATCTTCAAAAGAAGGTATTTCGACATAATCTTTAAGATAATCTATGTTTGTGCGAACATACACGCATCCGTCAATATTGGTTTGCGATATTTCTTTGCCGTTTTTTAATTCGTGTGCAAGCTGGGTGATTATTTTTTCGCCCATTCCATAGGTTAAAACATCGGCACGGGTGTCGAATAAAATTGAACGCCTTACCTTGTTGTCCCAGTAGTCGTAGTGGGCAAAACGCCTTAAGCTTGCCTCAACACCACCTATAATTATTTTGGCTTTAGGAAAAGCCTCTTTTATGCGGTTACAGTAAACAATTGTTGCTCTGTCTGGTCGCATATTTGCTTTTCCGCCAGGTGAGTAAAGGTCGGTGTGACGAATTTTTTTGTTTACGGTGTAGTGATTAACCATTGAGTCAATATTGCCTGCCGACACCAAAAACGCATATTTTGGGGTACCAAGCTTTTTAAAATCTTCGCAATCCTTCCAGTTTGGCTGTGCAATTATTCCAACGCTGAAGCCTTCTTTTTCAAGAACTCTTGAAATAATGGCGTGGCCAAAGCTCGGGTGGTCTACATAAGCATCACCGCAAACATATATAAAATCAAGCTGTTTAATTTTTCTTTTATCCATATCTTCTTTGGATATGGGCAAAAAATCTTTTAACATATTTATAAAAAATTCCTTTATATTTTTCCGTTTGTAAGCATTTCGTTATATTCTTCTCTTGTAATAAGTGCCTGTCTTGGTTTATTGCCGTCAAGACCGCTTATAATTCCTCTTGCTTCCATCTGGTCTATAATGCTTCCTGCGCGGTTATAACCAATTCTGAATCTTCTTTGCAATAGCGAAGTTGAAATCTGACCTGCATCAATTACAAGCTCAATAGCCTTTGGCAAAAGCTCGTCGTTATCGCCAGGATCATCACCTTCGGGTTTATAAACTTCTTCAGCAGCAAGACGCTCTATAACATCTTCTTTATACTGCGGTGTGTGACCTTCGCTTACAAAGTTTACAACTGTTTCAACCTCTTTGTCCGATACAAACGAGCATTGAAGTCTTGTAGGACTTGATGCACCAACCGGCATATAAAGCATATCACCACGGCCGATGAGCTTTTCTGCACCTGACATATCAAGTATTGTTCTTGAGTCAATCTGGCTTGATACCATAAACGAAATTCTTGATGGTATATTTGCTTTGATTGTACCTGTGATAACGTTAACAGAAGGTCTTTGTGTAGCAACAACAAGATGTATGCCCGCAGCTCTTGCTTTTTGTGCAATTCGGCAGATATATGTTTCAATATCGGCAGGAGCTACCATCATAAGGTCGGCAAGCTCGTCAATAATAATTACCATATGCGGCATTTTTTGTTCTGGAGCTTCGTTAAGCTCCATAAGCTCGTTGTAGCCTTTAATGTCACGAACATTGTTTTCGGCAAATTTAGAGTATCTTTCTTCCATTTCGCATACCGCCCAGTTTAGTGCGCCTGCGGCTTTTTTTGGGTCGGTAACAACGGGGATTAAAAGGTGAGGTATACCGTTATAAATGCTAAGCTCAACAACCTTTGGGTCGACCATAACAAGTTTAACTTCGTTAGGGTCTGCCTTATATAAAATACTCATTACAAGAGTGTTTATGCACACACTCTTACCTGCGCCTGTTGCACCTGCAATTAAAAGGTGAGGCATTTTTGCAATATCAAGAATAATTGGTTTTCCGCCAATATCCTTACCAAGTGCTACCGAAAGCTTTGAAGTTGAATTTTTAAACTCTTCCGATTCTAAAACTTCTCTTAATGTAACAGTATTTGTAACCTTGTTTACAAGCTCAATTCCTACTGCAGATTTACCCGGGATTGGAGCTTCAATTCTTACGCTTTTTGCGGCAAGGTTTAATGCTATATCTTTTGAAAGGCCAACAATTTTACTAACCTTAACACCTGCTTCGGGTGTAAGCTCATAGCGCGTTACGGTAGGACCCATACTGATTTCAACTACCTTTGCGCTTACACCAAAGCTTTTTAGTGTATCAACAAGCTTTTTTGAATTATGTTTTAATTCCTCTTCAATGTCTTCTCCGTTATCTATCGGTTTTGGAGGTGATAAAAGCTCAATATCGGGATAATTATATTCAATAATTTCAACTGTATTTTCATTTGCGTTGTTAAGCTCTTCTACAATTTGTGTATCAGGCTTGTTATCTTCGTCATTTTTGTTGTCAGACTCGTTTGCAACTTCTTCTTTTACTTGTGTTTCTTTTTTATCAAGAAGGTCGGCAAAGCCTGTCTGTCCTTTGTTGTAAAGTTTTATTTCGGGTTCTTTATAATCTTCTTCAAGGTATTCTATATCGTTATCTTTGACAGTATTATGTATTTCTTTTTCAAAATGTTTTTCGTTATCACCAAAAACATCAATTTCTGTAATTTTCTTTTTAGGCTGATTTGAAGGAGTAATAATTTCTTCATCTGAAACGGTTTTGGTTTTCCTTAATGATTTTATTTTTTCTGTTAAAGAATTTAACATACCAAAGAAAGATACATCAAATACGCAAATTGAGAAAATAAGTATCATTGATATGAAGAAAATATCTGAACCTAAATAGTTAAATGTACCTATAACAGGGCGGGCAATAAATTCGCCTATAACACCTGAACCTTTCATATAGGCATTTTGTGTTGTAAAATAGTAGTCATAATATTTTTTCCAGTAATCTAAAAGGGTTTTGCCCTCAAGACGGTATTCCCATCCTTCAACACCTGATAAAACATGAATAAGACCTGCAAACAAAAAATACATAATAACACACATAATGTATTTTGATTTATATTGTTTATAATTTTTGCGTATTATTGAATGAATTAAAATTATAAGTGCAACCGGCGGAAGAAAATAAATACTTACGCCAAGCATACCTTTTAAAAAGCGAACAAGAGCAACTCCCAAAGGACCGCCATTGTTAAAATAAAGGCTTAAAACGAGCCATAGCGAAATTGCAATAGATGCAATTGCAATTATTTCATAAACATGCGAATTTTTTTGTGTAGTTTCGTTCGTTTTTTTAGAAGATGCTTTTTTTGAAGTTGTATCTTTTTTTGATTTCACATTCTTCTTTTGTGCCATTTTTATCAATCCTCTTTAATTATTTTTATCTTGCTTTTTTAGTATTATATTTACAAATTCTTGGTTTGTTTTTGTCTTTTTAAGGCTTGCAACAAGTTTTTCGGTAATATCCGAAGATAAGTCCTTTGATAACATTCGTCTTATCTGCCATGCGGCATCCTTTTGCTGTTGTGTCAAAAGAAGCTCTTCTTTTCTTGTGCCTGATTTATAAATATCAACCGCAGGAAATATTCTTCTTTCCGAAAGCTTTCTGTCAAGATGAATTTCCATATTTCCTGTTCCTTTGAATTCTTCAAAAATAACATCGTCCATTCTGCTGCCTGTTTCAACAAGTGCAGTTGCTAAAATTGTAAGGCTTCCGCCGTTTTCGATGTTTCTTGCTGCACCAAAAAACCTTTTTGGTTTATGAAGTGCTCCGGGGTCAAGTCCGCCCGATAAGGTTCTGCCTGTTGGCGGAACGGTTAAGTTATATGCCCTTGAAAGTCTTGTTAAGCTGTCTAAAAGTATTACTACATCTTTTTTGTGTTCAACAAGTCTCATTGCACGCTCCAGAGTCATTTCCGCAACCTTTATGTGATGCTCGGGAAGCTCATCAAAGGTTGAATAAATAACTTCACCATCAATTGAGCGTTTCATATCGGTAACCTCTTCAGGTCTTTCGTCAATTAAAAGAACAATAAGTGTAACATCAGGATGATTTTTTGAAATGCTGTTTGCAATTTGCTTTAAAAGAGTTGTTTTTCCTGTTTTTGGCGGAGCAACAATAATTCCTCGTTGCCCTTTGCCGATAGGAGCAATAATATCTATCAGACGCACCGAATAATCATTTTCATTTCTTTCAAGTGTCAGTCTTTCGTTTGGATAAACAGGAATAAGTGTATCAAACGATTTTCTTTTTATTGCAACATCGGGGGTATCACCATTTACCGATTTAACATAAATTATTGCACCAAATCTTTCGTTTTCGTTTGGAAGACGCATTATACCAAAAATCTGGTCACCCGTTTTAAGATTAAATCTTCTTATCTGAACTGGAGATACATAAATATCGTCTGAGCCCGACAGATAATTGTCGCAACGAAGAAATCCAAATCCGTCGGCTAAAACTTCAAGAACACCAGTTACATCTTTTGTGTTGTTCTTTTTTTGCTCGCTATCTGTTTTTTCTTCATTTGGTTTTTCAATCTCTTGGCTTGTTTTGGGATTTTCGTCATTTTGAGAGGATAAAAGTTTTTCTATTTGGTCAATAAGTTCATTTTTTTTAAGCTTTGATATATTTTTGATTTCAAGCTCTTTAGCTTTTTTTCGAAGGTCAGTAAGTGTGAGTTTTTCTAAATTTTCCATATTACCTCCTGATAAATATATATAATCTATTATATTATACACTAAAACAAGCAAATTTCAAATAGATTTTTGTAATTTTTAGAAAAAATGTTAGTATTTTTATAAAAAATATGATACAATAAATTAGATATATGATTTTTTGCAAAAAACGGAGGTGGATTTGTGAAGAAAGATACTTTTTTGAAAAAGGCATTTATAAGCTTTTTTGAAGATGATGTTCCTTCTATGGCTGCACAACTTGCATTTTATATAAATGTAGCGTTTTTTCCGTTTATAGTTTTTATGTTTATAATAATTTCGACAACTCCGCTTTTGGGGGAAGAAAATCTTTATGACCTTATATCGATTCTTCCAAATCAGACAGCAAACCTTGTTTACGATGTTCTGCATCATGTGTCTACAAGTAAAAGTATTGCCATTGCCAGTGGGGTAGTGTCGCTCTGGTCAATGTCAAACGCCATTGTAACAATTACAAAGGCATTAAATAAGTTTTATGATGTTGAAGAAAACCGTAATTTTATAAAAACAAGGCTTATTGGAATATTTTTTGCAATTCTTATACTTGTTACAATACTTTTGAACTTTGTGCTTATTTTAGCTGGAAGTCTTATTGGCTCGTTTTTGATTAAATTCTGGCCAAGATATTATGTTTTGTGGAATGTTCTTAGAATTTTAGTGCCATTTGCGCTTATGAGCGTACTGTTTGCATTTATTTACAAAACACTTCCGAATATTAATCTTTCTTTTAAGAAAAGTTTTCTGGGAGCGATTTTTTCTTCGGTTATGTGGACTATTTTTTCTGCAGTGTTCTCATATTATGTAAATAATTTTGCAAAGTATGATATTATATACGGAAGTATTGCGGGCGTTGTAGTTTTAATTACATGGGTATTCATATCTTCATATATAATACTTATCGGAGGAGAAATCAATGCTTTTAAAGCAGGATACTTTCACAAAAAAGAAATCAAACGGAAAATAAGGTGAGAAAATGGAAAATCATATTGATATATATATGGATAACAGTGCTACAACAAGACCGTACGATGAAGTTTGCGATACGGTTTTGGATACTATGAAAAATTTTTATGCAAATCCTTCGTCGCTTCATAATCTTGGAAAGTATGCAGAAGATAAAGTAAGTGAAGCACGACGGTTTATTGCAAAAATGATCAACGCATCTGAAGATGAAATTTATTTTACAAGCGGTGGCACGGAAAGTGATAATATTGCAATATTGGGATATTGCCGAAAAAACAAACGAAGAGGAAATAAAATAATAACAACTTTGGTTGAACATCCTGCAGTTTTAGAGTGCTATAAAAAACTTGAAGAAGAAGGCTTTGAGGTTTTTTATGCACCTGTTTTTGAAAATGGTGTTGTTGATACTGATGCCATTTTAAAAGAGGTTGACGAAAATACAATTCTGGTAAGTGTTATGCATGTTAATAATGAAACAGGTGCAATAATGCCGATTGGCGAAATTTCAAAAAGTGTTAAGACTAAAAATCCAAACTGTGCATTTTTTACTGATGCAGTTCAAAGTTTCGGCAAGCTTGAAATAGATGTAGAAACGCAAAATATTGATATGCTTTCATCATCTGCACACAAAATAGGCGGACCTAACGGAGTAGGTTATATATATATAATGAAGAAAATCCGAATAGAAACACCTGTTTTTGGCGGTGGGCAAGAAAAAACTATTCGTTCGGGAACACATAATGTTGCCGGAATTATGGGATTTTTAAAGGCCTGTGAAATTAAGAAAAACAGTATGGATCCTGACAGAGAAAAAATAAAGGAAATTAAAAAATATATTGAAAACACAGTAAAAGAAATTCCACATACAAAAATCAATTCCACCGATGAAGGGCTTGAATATATTCTTAATGTATCGTTTGAAGGATTAAAATCAGAAGTAATTCTTCATGTTTTGGAGTCAAACGGTATTTATGTTTCATCAGGAAGTGCCTGTTCTTCAAAAAAGGTACATACAAGCCATGTTCTTGATGCAATGGGGTTAAAAAAGAAAGAGGCAGAGGGGGCAATTCGTTTCAGCTTTTCTGCGTTCAACACAATTGACGAGGCAAAATATGTTGCCTCTGTTTTAAAAAGAGAAATTCCAATTTTACAAAAAACAGTAAATTTACGATAATTGAAAGGATTTATATAAAATGAGTAATAAAATTATTATGTGCCGATACGGCGAAATTATTTTAAAAGGTTTAAACAGACCAAAATTTGAAAGTGCTCTTACGAAAAATATTAAAGAAGCACTTGAAGGATATGGCGAGGTAAATATCTGGAGAGCGCAGGGCATAACTTATGTTGAACCGCTTGAAGGTGATAGTCAGCTTAAAAAGGTTGTTGAAAAATTAAAATGCGTATTTGGCATAGTATCTTTAACAATTGCGCATAAATGCGAAAAAAATCTTGAAAGTATAAAACAGGAAATTTTAAATTCTTTTACAGATGAAATAAAGGCTCATAATACTTTTAAAGTTAACGCAAAGCGTGCAGATAAAAAGTTTCCTTATAAATCACCGCAGATTTGTGATGAAATAGGCGGATTTATTCTTGAGAATTTCCCACATTTAAAGGTTGATGTAAACAATCCTTCTCTTGCTGTTACTGTTGAAATTCGTGATAATGAAGCATTTGTGCATACCCAAAGAGTAAAATGTTCAGGGGGTATGCCTGTTGGCACAAACGGAAAAGCTATGCTTCTTTTGTCGGGCGGAATTGATAGCCCTGTTGCAGGATATATGATTGCAAAAAGAGGTGTAAAGCTTGAGGCGGTACATTTTTTCAGCTACCCATACACAGGCGAGAGAGCAAAAGACAAAGTTTTAAAGCTTGCGTCAATTGTTGCAAAATATAACGGCGAAATAAAGGTTCATATTGTTCCGTTTACCGAAATTCAGCTTGAAATCCGTGAAAAATGTCCCGAGGAGCATCTTACACTTGTTATGAGAAGATTTATGATGCAGATTGCGGAAAGGGTTGCAAAAAGCAATAATTGTCAGGCACTTGTCACAGGCGAGAGTATTGGTCAGGTTGCAAGTCAGACAATAGGTGCATTAAATGTTACAAATGACAGCGTAAATACAGTTGTTTTCCGTCCGCTTATTGGTATGGATAAAGAAGAAATTGTTGAAATATCACGAAAAATAGATGCTTTTGAAACATCAATTCTTCCTTATGAGGATTGCTGTACAGTATTTACCCCTCGTCATCCAAGCACAAAACCAAGAGTGGAAAATGTTGTAAAATCACAGCAAAAGCTTGATATAGATCGCCTTATTGATGAGGCTGTTGCAGGTGTTGAAACACTTGTTATAAAAAGCGAGGATTAATTTATGGAAAATGAAATTTTACAAATAGCAAATGAAGTTGTAGAGCTTTTAAGTAAAAATAATCTTACAATAACTACTGCAGAATCGTGTACTGGTGGCATGATAGGAGCAGCTCTTACCGAAATTGCAGGTGTATCTTCCTATTACAAAGAAGGCATTATTACATATAGCAATGAAGCTAAGATGAAATATCTTAAAGTTAAAGAAGAAACTTTAAAAAAATTTGGTGCTGTCAGTGAGGATACTGCTATTCAGATGGCGTTGGGTGCTATGCAAAATGCAGATAGCGATATTTCGGTTGCTGTAACAGGCATTGCAGGTCCCGACGGGGGTACAAAAGAAAAACCTAATGGCCTTGTGTATATTTGCGTAAAAAATGGAAATAATTATACTGTAGAAAAAAACATTTTTTCAGGAAATCGCCATAGTGTGCGTGTTCAGACTGTTGTAAAAGCACTTAATATGGTAAAAAATACAATAAACAGTTGGTTTTAATGCTTTGTTTTTGTAAAAATTGTGGAAGTGTAAAAAAATTTCAAAAAAGTGTTGACAACAAATTTGTGTTATGTTATATTGGTAAAGCACCTTTGAGTTGTGGATAACTTTTAAAAAAATCAAAAAAAGTGTTGACAAAGTCAAAAAGGTGTGGTATTCTATAAAAGTTGCGACTTGAAGAGTTGCAAATGGTCTTTGAAAATTGAACAGCAAAGAGAGGTTCTCGTTAAAGAGAATTGAGTTTTTAAAGCAAACACAAGCTTTTAAGCTAGTTAAGTAATGAGCTAAAGAACTTAAATAAGAACTTTAAT
>SVJU01000055.1 GCA_015068825.1 Oscillospiraceae bacterium
AGGTATATCTTTTTTTGATATAGCGTTTATGGAATGGGTTTCCGTAATTGGCTCAAAAACGCTTTGTATTGCGTTTGATTTTGTTTGTCGAGTAATTCTGCTAATTTTATTCTGGCGTGATTAAAACGGGCAATTCCGTTTGATTCTATTTGCAATTTCATAGAATTTATGTTATACTAAAATAAAATTACGAGCGTCGTTCTTTTGGCAGTTGGGCATCAAATTTGATGAGATATTTACATAGCATCAATAAAGCATCAAAATTGGAAAGTGGAAATATTGGAAGCCTTAAACAAGGCTCAACGGTGCGGAAGTTTTTAATGGAAACAGAAATTTGACACGACCTCCAAAACCACGTGCCGTATTTTCAAGTCCTTCTGCCCCTGCCACATTAAAAACGGCTTAACCATTAGGTTTAAGCCGTTTTTTGTTGTATTCTTCAAATAGTTATGCGGTCTTGTGATTCAGATATTTTCACTCAAAATGAGCATCAATTTCGCATATGGTCGCATCCGTTTTCAACCATTCCGTCTAATGCATCATCAAAAAAGCATCAAATTTATATATTAAATATATTTAACAATCGCTATGCTGTGCTTTGGCACAGTTATTTTATAATTATTGCTATTTTTTTGAACAGATGCCTTTTTTATTACAAATTCTGAACATGGCATAGGTGAATCCGAAGTATACAATTCAGCCAATAAAATTTCTTTACCGACAGGAAGTTTAAAAGTGCGCTCATTCTCTAATGAAGCATTTACAAGTGTTGCAGTTATTTCTCCGGCTTTTTCTGTAACAAACGCATCAAAATCAGCATATTTTACTTTTCCAAAGCAATGATTTTTCATAATTTCAAAAACTTTACCTACGGGAGTTAATGTTGCACTATGCACACCAACATCTATCGCACCTTCATTTATCATTTCAAAATAACACGAAGTTGCCAAATTCATCTTCTTGGCATTTTTTAAAATCATATGCATAATTCTTGCCACACAAATACCATTTAAAACAGATGATGGTCTGAACCATGCATACCAAATATTCCACTCATCAAAAGAAATTTGGGTATCATTTTTTATTAAACTACGCATTTCGACAAAGAATTTTTCAAATTTTTCCGCAGAAAACACCAAATCATAATAATATTCTCGTATTTTATCTTCGCTTTCTAAATCAAGCAACGCATGTGCATAATTTGTGTAAGTATGGAGCGAAAGCATATTCATATAATTTTTTAATTCTTTTTCAAAAGCATCTGCCCATTCTTTATTTGGATACGGCCCAGCAGCACAAAGTTTTAAATTCGGCGACACATCAAGCATTGCTTTTGAATGTGATATGGCTGCTTTGCAATACGACTTTGGAGTTCTAAGTCCCTCCATATGCTTCCAACCATATTCATTACCAATTCCCCAAAATTCAACGTTGTATGGTTTTTCGTTTCCACTTTCTATTCTTAATTTTCCATACTTTGTAGATATATCACCATTACAATATTCAACCCATTGTGCACTTGATTTTGGAGTATCCCATTTAGGATTTATAGATATAAATGGCTCAGCACCGATTTCTTCACAAAGTTTTATAAACTCATCGGTATTTATTTCGTGAAAATCATATCCTTCACTTTCGCGCTGCGTACGCGCAAGATAAGACTGAATAGGCGCTCTCATATCAGATGGCAAAAAACCATCTTTCCATCTGTAATCGCCTGCAAAGTTACCTCCCGGCCATCTAATCATTTTTACTCCCATATCTTTTAATAACTTAATAACATCTTTTCTCATTCCATAAAAATTGTCTGCCGGCATTAAAGAGACTGCACCAAGTGATACAAAACCTTTTCCTTTGAATGATATTCTTAAATCTATATCTTCCAAAGTTTGATTTATAGAGAGATTAAAAGTATTTGTATGCCATTCAGACGGATTAAGCTTAAGTGTATTTTTATAATATGTTATATCACCATATCTATTTGTAAAAGAAATATCAATATCAATATCTTCTACAACACGTGTAACAATTCGAAATTCATATTCTGTATCTTTTTTTAGATTTATATCGTGCTGGACAACACCTGACATATCACTATTATAAAAAGAATATATATCCTGTGAATTACACTCAAACATTTTATTCATTGTTCTTTTGTCGAAATGACGAGTATAAGGTTTTCCCAATGAACAAAATACCTTTTCTCCCAAAGGATACCATTCATGGGCACAACCTGTTGAACACATAGGAACACCTGCAAATTTTCGGTTTTTTATCATCTGTGCAGAAAGTCCTGTTGTTATACATCTTCTTGAATGTTCTAAATTAGTCCCAAACAAAAAAGGTGAAACTTCTATGGAATTGTTTTCGTCAAAAACAATTTCCATATCTTTTGTAAGAATTTTTTCTTCTGCAGAAAATTTATTCATATTAACACTCCCAAAAATAAAAGTATAATGTTGTATGTAATCATTATATCTTTACAATTATACAGTGTAAATACCCATTTTATCAATTTTTAGAACTTTCAAAAATTGAGACTTATGAAAAAAAGAACACTTTACAAATTAAAAACTTTAGAATAGACTAAAGTAAACAAATTTTGATACTGGAGGATTTTTAATTATGAAATCAGTTAAAGAATATGGTGCAGTGGGAAATGGTGTAAGCGATGAAACAAAGGCATTTCGCGAAGCTTTTGAATCCAGCGAAAAATTTATATATATCCCGAAGGGAAATTATCTTATTTTTGATACCCTTTATGTTCCATCCGACAAAACAATAATTGCTGACAGTGCTGCTTTTATAAAATGTGCCGACGGTTGCTTTAAAAAAGAATATTCTTACCTAATAAGAAATAAGGATATTGAAAACGGCGACAAAAACATTACAATTATTGGCGGAATATGGGACGGAAACAACATAAACAACATGTGCAAAACTTATAAAGATGGTATTCAAAGCGGTATTCTTTTTGAATTCATGAATGTAGATGGCCTTAAAATTTCGGATGTCGTTTTACAAAATTCCGAGCGCTTTCATTTAAGAATAAACCGAGTTTCACACTTTGAATTTACAAATATCCATTTCAACGATACAAATCTTCGCCCTTGCAATGATGGTATAAATATGGGCGGTTTTTGTGAATTTGGTAAAATAAAAGGTGTAACTGCGATAAAAGGCGCAACAAACGACGACCTTATAGCTTTAAATGCCGACGATAATGAATCATGTATGACAAGGGATAAACAATGGGGTTATATAAGAAATATTGAAATTGAAGATGTTTATGCAGAAGACGTATATACCGCCGTAAGAATATTAAGTGTTGAAAGTGAAATTTCAAATATCAGCATAAAAAATCTCCATTGTGGAATAAGGGAATATGGATTTAACCTTGATGCAGGCCGATATTGCATGGACCCATTCTTTGATGATGCCGACTATCCAAAAGGTGTAGGAAACCTTCACGATATTTATCTTGAAAATATTACTCTTTATAAAACAATCAAATCAGGCAGACCGATTTGTACTTTTGAACAAAACGCAAGAAATTTTGAAATCAAAAATTTTAGATTTATTGATAATCAGTTCCACGAATTAGGAAAACCTGCTTTTTGTCAGATTCAGGCCATACAAAATCTGTATCAAGCGAAATCAACCCGTCAACTATGATTTTTCCGTTATCAACAACTTCTTCTATTGCTTTTTGCAATGTATATGGTTTTTCTTTTGTGCCATCACCGTTGTCTGTACCGTTTTGCGAAGCATATAACGGGATTTCATCCGAAAGT
>SVJU01000025.1 GCA_015068825.1 Oscillospiraceae bacterium
TTGAACTTCATTCAAAAATTTTGATTTTAGGATGCATAGCAGTTTTGAAGATTAGATTTTTATATTTAGGCAAAGAACAAAAATCCCGTAATGCTGACGCATTTCGGGATTTTTTATGCAGTATAAATTAAAAATATAGTTTCAAAACCAATGCTACCTTATTACCCTCGACCTTAAATCGGGGGTTAAACTTTTTAAGTTTAAAATCAGTTAACAATTGTAAGCTGAGTTTCTTTGTCGAATACATGGATTTTGTTAGCATCGAATGCGATGTCGATAACATCATCTTTTTTAGCTGTGCTTCTTGGGCTAACTCTTGCAACAAATGGTGTGTTTGCAATTGTTAGGTATAGGTATGTTTCAGCACCCATAACTTCTGTTAAGTCAACGTTTGCTTTAACAACACATTCATTAGCAATGTTGATGAATGCTTCTTCGTCATGTAGATCTTCTGGACGGATACCCATAACAACTGTTTTGCCAACATAACCTTTTTCTTCAACAGCTTTAGCTTTAGATTCTTCAAGTTTAATGCTGTTGTCACCGAATACAAGGTAAATACCGCCATCTTTAGCAACAACTTCTGCATCGATAAAGTTCATCTGAGGGCTTCCGATGAAACCTGCAACGAACATATTGCAAGGATAGTTGTAAAGATTGATTGGAGAATCAACCTGCTGCATAATACCATCTTTCATAACAACGATTCTAGAACCCATTGTCATAGCTTCTGTCTGGTCATGAGTTACATAAATGAATGTTGTCTGAAGTCTGTGATGAAGTTTACCGATTTCGGTTCTCATCTGTACTCTAAGTTTAGCATCAAGGTTAGATAGAGGTTCGTCCATAAGGAATACTTTTGGTTCTCTAACGATAGCACGACCTAAAGCAACACGCTGTCTCTGACCACCTGATAGAGCTTTTGGTTTTCTGTCAAGCAAATGCTCAATATCAAGGATTTTAGCAGCTTCTGTAACTCTTCTGTTAATTTCATCTTTCGGAGTTTTTCTTAATTTAAGACCGAAAGCCATGTTTTCATAAACTGTCATATGAGGATACAAAGCATAGTTCTGGAAAACCATTGCTATGTCTCTGTCTTTAGGAGCAACATCGTTCATAACTTTGTCGCCTATGTAAAGTTCACCCTCTGAAATTTCTTCAAGACCTGCAATCATTCTAAGTGTTGTAGATTTACCGCAACCTGAAGGTCCAACAAGTACGATAAATTCTTTGTCTTCGATATCAAGACAAAAATCTGATACGGCTACAACGCCGCCGGCATATTTTTTATAAATATGATCTAATTTTAAGCTTGCCATTTTCTTACCTCCTGTATGATTAAAATAATTGTTTACTAGCGTCAGCTTGTGAAAGTATTAGACACTACTTCACATTACACATATATGATATCACACTTTTAAATTTAATGTAAGTAGGTTATTGCACAAAAAAACAAAATAATATTTAGTAACATTGCATAAAAACCGCTAAAATAAGGATTTTTGTCAATTTGAAAATTGCCTTATTAGTGCCATTTGCACAACTTTTTAACCATTTTTTTGTATTTTGTTTGGTTAAGTTGAATATAGCCTACAAAGAGGGGGTGATTTTTTTGGTAAAATCGCAAAAAAAGTGTGTGTTTTTTTTGTAATTATTGTGCAATCGGGATATTAAAGTGCATCTTTTATAGACAATGAAATTCTGTTTTTAGCCTGGTCAATATCAATAATTTTAACTTTTACAATATCGCCAACCGATAACACCTCGGTGGGATTTTTTATATATTTGTTGCTTATTTGCGAAATATGCACAAGACCATCCTGATGAACGCCAATATCTACAAACGCACCAAAGTCGATTACATTTCTTACGGTACCTGTTAAAATCATACCTGGTTTTAAATCAGAAATGCTCATTACATCTGATAAAAGAGTAGGTTTTGGTAGTTCATCACGCACGTCTCTGTCGGGTTTTAAAAGTGCATCTGCAATGTCGTTTATTGTGATTTTACCTACCTCGTTATCATTACAGAACTTGTCTATGTCAATTGTTTTAAGTCTTTCTTTTATGTCTTTTACATTCTGATTTTTTACATCTTCTTTAGTATATCCCAAAACATCCAAAAGTGCCTTTGTTGCTTTGTATGATTCAGGATGTACGCTTGTGTTGTCAAGAAATTCTTTTGCATCCCTGACTTTTAAAAATCCTGCACATTGCAAAAATGCTTTCGGGCCAAGCTTGTCTACTTTTAAAAGCTCTTTTCTCGATGTGAATTCACCGTTTTCTTCGCGGTACTTTACAATGTTTTTGGCAACAGTTAAGTTAATTCCTGCAACATAGCTTAAAAGCGTGTATGATGCAGTATTTAAGTCAACACCAACAGTATTTACACAGGCTTCAACAACACCGTTTAAAGCTTCTTTTAATCTTTTCTGATTCATATCATGCTGATACTGCCCTACACCTATTGATTTAGGATCAATTTTTACAAGCTCAACAAGCGGGTCCTGACATCTTCTTGCAATGGAAACCGCACTTCTTTGTTCAACGGTAAAATCCGGGAACTCCTCCTCACCCGCTTCTGATGCAGAATAAACCGACGCACCTGCCTCACTTACCATAAGGTAATGAAGTTTTTTATCTGCTTCTTTTATAAGGTCGGCAATAAAAATTTCGCTTTCCTTTGATGCAGTTCCGTTGCCGATTGCAATAATATCTATATCGTATTTTTTAATAAGCGAAAGAACAAGCTTTTTCGATTTTTCTTTATCGTGATTTGGAAGGGTGCAGTAAATTATACCTGTGTCGCATACCTTACCTGTTTTGTCAATAACCGCAATTTTACAACCTGTTCGATACCCCGGGTCAACACCAAGGAATGTTTTTCCTTTAATTGGCGGCTGCATTAAAAGACGGTCTAAATTTTTTGCAAAAAGCTTTATTCCGTTTTCAGATGCGTTTTCGGTAAAATGATTTCTTACTTCTCTTTCTATTGAAGGCTCAATAAGACGCTTGTACGCATCTTTAACAGTGTCTTTTAAAATACTTACAAAAATTGATTTTCCGTTTGTAATAATTTCTTCTTCTATGTGACTAAAAATCGCTTCTTCATCAACATCAATTTTAACTGATAAAAAGTCTTCTTTTTCACCGCGGTTGATGGCTAAAATTCTGTGGTCGGCAATGCTTTTTAAGCTTTCGGAAAAATCGTAGTACATCTGATATACAGAATCTTCTTCTTTAGTGTTTTTGGTGCGGATAACACCTTCTTTTAGCATTTTGTTTCGTATAAATTTTCTTATTTCGGCATTGTCGGATATAATTTCGGCAATAATATCGCATGCACCCATAATAGCATCTTCGCTTGTTTCTACTTGCTTTTCGGCATTAACAAACGGTGCGGCAATATCTTCCAAAGAGCCCGCCTCAATTTTTTGAAGAAGAATTATATTTGATAATTCTTCTAATCCTTTTTCTTTTGCAATGGTTGCCCTTGTTCTCTTTTTCTGTTTGTATGGTCTGTAAATATCTTCAAGCTCGGTTAAGATTTTTGCTTTTTCTAAAGCTTCCATAATCTCATCGGTCATTTTGCCCTGTTCAGATATAAGGCGGATTATTTCTTCTTTTCTTTCAACGAAAGACCTTAAATAAGTAAGACGGTCAAAAAAAGCTCTTAGGGTTTTGTCGTCAAGTGAACCTGTAACTTCCTTTCTGTAACGGGCAATAAATGCAATTGTGTTGCCCTCATCAAGAAGTTTTATTGTGTTTTCTGCCTGCTCTTTTCTTATATTAAGTTCGTCACATAAGGTTTTGATAATATCCATTTTTTCTACTCTCCTGTAATTTTTAAAATTTCTTCTTTTGTAAGTTTTTTTACTTGTCCGTATTCAAGACTTTCATCAAGCTCTAAATTACCCATTTTTGTTCTTTTTAAATATGTTACTTTTGCACCAATTGCCTCAAACATTCTTTTTACCTGATGAAATTTTCCTTCGCATATTGTAAGAAGTATTTCGGCATAACTTTCGTTATCACTTTTTAAAATTTCAAGATGAGCGCCAAGCGTTTTATAGCCGTCATCAATTATAATTCCATCTTCAAAAAGCTTTATATGTTCATCCAAAATCTTGCCTTCTATTGTTGCAAAATAGGTTTTGTTTATGTGTTTTTTTGGTGATAAAATATTGTGGGCAAAGTTTCCGTCATTTGTTAAAAGCAAAAAGCCTTCGGTGTCAATGTCAAGCCGTCCTGCAGGGAAAAGGTCAAAATGTTTATACTTTTCATCAAGAAGCAGCAGCACCGTTTTTTTATATTTATCCTCGGTTGCGCTGATGTAACCTTTTGGTTTGTTCATCATAAGATAAATATATTTTTCATATTCTGTTTTTCTGCCGTTTACAAAAACTTCGTCTTTGTTTTCGTCAATATGAATATCAGGCGAAGATGCGTTGCTGTTGTTTACACGGACAGCGCCCGATTTTATTATTTTTTTAATATCTTTGCGACTGCCAATACCGCAGTCAGCAAGAAATTTATCAAGCCGCATACTCATAAATCAAATTCATTCCTTATCATTTATAGCACGGATATTTCCGTTTAAAAGCGGAGATACAACATCTGCCGCTGCAATGCTGTTTTTGTATATAAAAATATTTATGTAGGCATATTTTTTATCTTGTGGATGATTTAAAAGACGGTAAGAAAATTTGTCTAAAATTTTACCCTTGTAATTTTCGAGGTTAAACCCCGCCCTCTTTAAAATTTTATTATATTCAAGTTCCGTTTGGCCAAACAAAACAGGGATTTTTACTTTTTCGTGCATAAAATGAGTTTGCTCTACTCTCCAGCCGAAGCTTTCTATAAAATGCACTCTTGAAGTATCGGTAGAAAATGCAGAATTCATTTTATAGCAGAAAACAAAAAACAAAATGCCAAACAATAGAAAAACAATATACAAAGTATGTTTTATACGATTTTCCATAAATAAAATGTCATCTCCTTTAAATTACATTCTATTTAAAGGATTTTTGCATTATGAATAATTATATCAAAATTTTAAAAAATTGGCAAGAATATTTTAAATAGGTAGAAAGTCGAAAAATGACAAGTTTACATAACCAAATGTATAATTTTTTGTAAACTGAGTGTATAAATACAAAAAAATATACCAAAGTAGTCCACATATCCACATACTTTTCCACAGAAACACCCCCTAAATGATAGGTTGAAACCAAGTTATCCACAGGTTTGGATATTTTTTGGGGTGTTGTGAAAATATAAAAAAGATGGTTTACATAACATTAAAATTTTAACATTTTTGTAACTTTTGGAAAAATATTGTCAAATATGCATTGCAAAAGCAAAAACTTAAATTGCAATAAAAATTATGTATTTTTTGAAATTTAAAAATGCAAAATAAGGTAAAAAAACTCTTGCTTTTTTGATTTGTTTGTGTTATCATATTATCCGTACGATTACGCACGCACAAAAAATTCCAATCATGTGGTCTTTGAAAAAAGGCTGATATTTTGTGCGGAGGTACAAACAAAAGGAGGAATTTAAAAATGTCAGTAATCTCTATGAAACAACTATTAGAGGCAGGTGTTCACTTTGGACACCAGACAAGAAGATGGAACCCCAAAATGGCGGAATACATCTACACAGAAAGAAACGGTATCTATATTATCAACTTACAGAAAACCGTTAAAAAAATTGAGGAAGCTTATGCTTTCATCAAAGAAGTAGCTGAAAACGGACAGGACATTTTGTTCGTAGGTACTAAAAAACAGGCTCAGGATTCTATTAAAGAAGAAGCTGAAAGAATTGGTATGTACTACGTTAACGCAAGATGGCTTGGCGGTATGATGACTAACTTTAAAACAATCAAACAGAGAATTGAAAGATTAAATCAGCTTAGAAAAATGGAAGAAGACGGCACATTTGATCTTCTACCTAAAAAAGAAGTAAGCAAATTAAATCTTGAAATCGAAAAACTTGATAAATACCTTGGCGGTATTAAAGACATGAAAAAACTTCCCGGTGCACTTTTTGTTGTTGACCCGAGAAAAGAAAAAATTGCTGTTGCTGAAGCTAAAAAACTTGGTATCCCGGTTGTTGCTATCGTTGATACAAACTGTGATCCTGATGAAGTTGATTTTGTTATCCCTGGTAACGATGATGCTATAAGAGCCGTTAAACTAATCGCTGCTACAATCGGTAATGCAGTATTAGAAGGCAGACAGGGCGAACAGTTTGCTCCTGTTGCTGATGACGATGATTCAGAAGAAACAGTAGAAGAATAATTTAATAACCGTCACGAAAGGAAGTAGATAAATATGTTTACTGCACAGGATGTTAAAGAATTAAGAGAAATGACAGGCTGCGGTATGATGGATTGTAAGAAAGCTCTTACAGAAACCGATGGCGATAAAGAAAAAGCAGTTGAACTTTTAAGAGAAAAGGGACTTGCAAAAGCTGCTAAAAAAGCAAGCAGAATTGCTGCTGAAGGTATTGTTAAAGATTACATTGACGGCAATGTTGGTGTTATTTTAGAAGTTAACGCAGAAACTGACTTCGTTGCTAAAAACGATCAGTTCCTTGACTTTGTTGATGTTGTTGCAAAAGCTGTTGCTGATGCAAATCCTGCTGATGTTGAAGCTTTAAAAGCTGTTAGCATTGATGGTACAACTATTGGCGATATGCTTACAGAAAAAATTGCTACAATCGGTGAGAATATGAACATCAGAAGATTTGTTCGCTACGAAGGAAGTGTTGCTTCTTACATTCATGCAGGCGGAAAAATCGGTGTTCTTGTAAAATTTGATACAGACGTTGCTGATAAAGAAGGTTTTGCTGACTACGCAAAAGACGTTGCAATGCAGATTGCTGCTGCAAACCCAACTTATGTTAAATCAAGCGAAGTTCCGGCTGAAGTTGTTGAAAAAGAAAAAGAAATTCTTACAGCTCAGGCTATTAATGAAGGAAAACCTGCTGCAATCGCAGAAAAAATGGTTGCAGGAAGAATCAACAAATACTACAAAGAAGTATGTCTTGTTGAACAGGAATTCATTAAAGATGGCGACTTAACAATTGCTAAATACACAGACGCTAAAGCAAAAGAGCTTGGCGGCAAAATTGAAATCGTATCTTTTGCAAGATTTGAAAAAGGCGAAGGCTTAGAGAAAAAAGAAGAAAACTTTGCTGACGAAGTTGCAGGTATGATTAAATAATTAAATTCAAACAATTAAGATGCTCCGAATTTTTGTTCGGGGCATTTTTATTTTGTAAACTTACACAATTTTGACTTGTTGTATAATTATTTTGCCTTTATTTCGGTTTATACTTGCATTATTTTTATAATATGTTAAAATGATAAAAGAAAAAACATCGCTAAGGAGAGTTTTTAATATGAAAAAAGATTATAAGCTTGGTATTGTTGGCTACGGCGGAATGGGAAAATGGCATCATCTTAATATGGATAGAGTCGAAAGGGTTACTCCTGTTGCGGTATGCGATATAGATGAAGCAGCACGAAAAAGAGCCGAAGGCTTCGGTCTTAAAACTTATGATTATATAGATAAAATTTTAGAGGATGACGAAATTGACATTTTAGTTATTGCAACCCCGAATGAATTTCATTGTCCTTATGCAATAAAGGCTATGGAAAAAGGCAAAAATGTAATTTGTGAAAAGCCTATTACAACATCGGCAAAAAATCTTGAAAAAATGATTAAAGCATCAAAAAAATACAACAAGGTTTTAAGCGTTCATCAAAACAGACGCTGGGATAAAGATTTTCTTATGGTTAAAAAGGTTCTTGACGATAACACACTTGGAAATGTTTATTCAATTCATTCAAGAGTTATGGGTTCAAGAGGAATCCCGGGTGACTGGCGTGCTCATAAAGAGCATGGCGGCGGTATGATACTTGACTGGGGTGTGCATTTAATAGACCAGGCGCTTTATATGATAAACTCGCCCGTTAAAGATGTTTATGTAAGAATGCAGCATGTTCATTATACCGAGGTTGACGACGGCTTTGAACTTGTTTTAACCTTTGAAAATGGCATTGTTTATACTATTGAGGTTTGCACCTCGTGCTACATAAATCTTCCAAGATGGCATGTTTGCGGTGACGAAGGCACTTTGGTTATAAACGACTGGAGCTGTGACGGCAAAATTGTTAAAATCCAGAAGGGTAAAGAAAACGAAGATGCAACTCCTATTGAGGCAGGTGCAGGACTTACAAAAACTATGGCTCCAAGAACCGATAAATCAACCGATGAACTTCCTTTACCCACAATTGAATGTGATGAATGGGTTGAATATTACACAAACTTTGTTAATGTAATAGAAGGAAAAGAAGCGCTTCTGGTAAAACCTTGTGAGGCTATGCGTGTTATGAAGATTATGGAAGCAACCTTCAAATCGGAAGAAAAAGATAAATCGTTAGAAGTTAATGTATAAAGAAGGGTTAAAAATGAGATATATTGTTGATAATGACTTGCATATTCATTCAAAAATATCTTTATGCTCCAATGATGATAATCAGACAAATGAAAGAATTTTGCAATATGCAAAAGAAAACAATTTAAAAACAATATGCCTTACAGACCATTTCTGGGATGAAAGTATTGAGTGTAAATCCAAGTGGTACTCTCGTCAGCCGTATTCGCATATAGCTAAAGCAATGCCACTTCCACAAGATGAAAAAATAAGGTTCTTGTTTGGATGCGAAACCGATATAGACTATAATTTCAACATTGGTATTTCCAAAGAAAAAATGGATTTGTTCGACTTTATTGTTGTGCCTACAACGCATCTTCATATGAAGGGTTTTACCGTTCGTGAAAAGGATGTTGAAACACCCGAAATGTTAGCGGATATCTGGGTAAAAAGATTTGATAAGCTTCTTGATATGGATTTGCCGTTTGAAAAAATCGGAATTGCACATTTAACATGCAATTTAATGGCGCCTGAAAGGGAAAATGTGTTAAAGCTTATTGAAAAAATCCCAGAGGAAAAAATGGAATATCTTTTTAATAAAGCGAAAAATCTTGGGGCAGGAATTGAGCTTAATGCGTTTGATATGAATTTTAAAGATGACGAAGCTGATATCATTTTAAGACCATATAAAATTGCAAAAAAATGCGGATGTAAGTTTTATTGTGCAAGTGATGCTCATCATCCAGAGGATTTTGAAAAAACAAAAGAGATTTTGGAAAAGGCGGTATCTTTACTCGAACTTACCGAAAATGATAAATTTATAATATAGAAAAGGAGCGTTTTTAACGCTCTTTTTTTATACCCTTCCCTGATATTCGCTTTTAATTATTTCAGATATCTCCTGTGCAGATTCTTTGCATCCGCCTTCAAGCCACATTTTAACAACAGCATTAAAGCCGTTTCTGAAAAATTCAAGATGATAATTTATATTTTTATTTCCAAAATATTTTTCTGCCTGAACATTATCCCAGAGTGTTATTTTACAACTGTTGTCATAGCCTAATTTAAAGTATGTTTTATAATAAAGCTGATTTTCTTTAATATGCTCAAAAAGAGTTAAAAAATTGTTACTGTCATATTTGTGTTGCAGCTCATCACTATATAAATTACTTACATCTTTTTCAAGATTGTCTCTTATTTTGTCTGCAAGCTGATAAACATCGCAAAAAGATGCATAAAATGTGCTTCGGTTTAATTTCGCAATTTTGCATATGTCTGAAACGGTGATTGTGTGAAGCTCTTTATTTTGTAAAAGCCCTATAAAAGCTTTTTCAATTTTTTCAATAGATTCTCTTTTCCTTTTGTTGTTTTTAACATTCATTTTTATGTAACCTCTCATTATTCCAACATTTGTTGTTAAATTGATGATTGATTTTGCTTGTTACAATATATTATACTTTAATTGTATTAAAAAGACAACTGTTGGTTTAATAAAAATTTAACGAGGTGATTATTATGAAAAAAAGCAGTTTTGTTGCAATGATGCTTGGAACAGTAAGCGGAGTTGTTTTTGCGCTTGGTATGTGTATGGCACTTATTGAGGAATGGAATTCATTTAAGGCAGGAGTGATTTTTGGCACAGTCGGCATAGTTTTGGGGATTATTACTCTTTTAATATGGCGAAAAATGGAGCACAAAAATCCTGTAAAAATATCGGGCAAAGCTATTTTTACAGTTGCACTTGGCATAATCGGCGCACTTACACTTGGTGTTGGAATGTGTTTTTGTATGGTGTGGAATAAAATGGTTATTGGTGTTTTGTTAGGTCTTGTGGGAATAGTGCTTCTTCTTTTGCTTATTCCTGTTACAAAGGGAATAAAGGAGTAAAAAATGTCAAAATCAAAATTAATACAGGCGAATGAGAAAATATCAAAATCGGTTACAGACGGATTTAAAAAGATTTCGGAAACTGTTGTGGAAGGATATGAAAAAATAGAAAATTCGGTTGTAGAAGGTTATACTAAAATCGAAGATAAATTTGTTGAACGCTATCTTGCAAAAGACGGTGAAACAGTTGAAGAAGCAAAAAAACGATTAAAAGAAGAACAAAAATAACATAAAAACAAGGGCAGTCAAAAAGACTGCTCTTATTTTTTAAAAAAATACTTGACAAATTAAAAAAAGAGAATTATAATAAAGTCAAACAAAGGTCAAAGAAAGTCAAAGTCAAATTAAAATCAAAGAGAAGGAGATTTAAATGAACATCAGCGATTTAATAGAAAGCTTTATTGTAGATAAGCTTAACGAGCAAAGAAATGTTGAATTAAAAAGAAATGAGCTTGCAAGTACATTAGGCTGCGTGCCTTCTCAGATTAACTATGTTATTTCGACAAGATTTACAACCGAAAGAGGTTATATTGTAGAGAGCAGACGCGGTGGCGGCGGATACATTAAAATCAGCCGTGTGGTTGTTCCCGAGGGTGATATGCTTATGCACATTATAAATTCAATTGGCGATGCAATTGACCAAAGAAGTGTTGCGGCGATTTTGTCAAATCTTGTATCAGATGGATTTATAAGCGAAAAAGTGGCAAAAATTATAATGTCTGCCTGCTCGGATAAAGCACTTATGATTATTGCATTATCAAACGACAGAAACCGGGTAAGAGCAAGCATTTTTAAAAATATATTAATAAGTTTAGTTTAAGGAGATGGTTTTTATGTTATGCCAGAAATGTCAGAAAAGACAGGCAAATTTTCATTATACACAGGTCATAAACAACGCAAAGACCGAATTTAATCTTTGCTCACAGTGCGCTCACGAAATGGGGCTTACCAAAAATTTTAACGACAGAATGTCACTCTCGGGTATGCTTGATTCGTTTTTCGCACCGCATCAAAGAGGTGTTATGATGCAAATGCCAAGAGTATTTAAGGTAGATGGCGAAAAGCTTTACCGAAATGAATTTGAGCACGAAATTGACAAAATGTTTTGTGAGTTTGGTGAAGAAACCAAAAGACAGAACGAAATGGAAAAAGATAATAAAAACAAAGAAAAAAATACTGTTGAAAATTTAAAATTAAGTCTTAAAAAGGCTATTGAAGAAGAAAGATTTGAAGATGCGGCACGCATAAGAGACGAAATAAAAGAAATAGAGGGTAAGTAAGGAGGTATTGTATATTATGGAATCAAGATTTAGTGAAAGAGCAAGACAGGCTTTAAAAAATGCGCACCAGACAGCGTATAATCTTGGATATAAATATGTAGGAACAGAACATATTTTGGCAGGAATTGTTAAGGAAGGCACATCACCTGCGGCAAAGGCATTGGAAAATCAGAGTATAACATACGCTGATATATGCGAAAAAATAACCGCACTTGCACCACCTGATGCAAGCGGTGGATACAATACATCATATTCTACAAACCTTCCTTTAACACCAAGAGGAAAAGCGGTTCTGGAATTAAGCTATTCTGAATCAGCAAGATTTGGTGCAATGTATATTGGATGTGAGCATATCCTTCTTGCAATTTTAAAAGAAAGCGAAGGACTTGCTGCAAGAATTTTAATTGAACTTTCGTTTGATACAAACACAGCACTTAATGAAATGTTTGGTGCATCCAAAAAAACAAATGCATCAAAAGAAAATAAAGAAATAAAAAATCTTACTCAGTTTGGCACAGACCTTACAAATGTTGCAAAAGAAGGCGGAATTGATCCTGTTATTGGCAGAGATGACGAAATTGAAAGGGTTATTCAGATTTTGTCACGCCGCACCAAAAACAATCCTTGTTTAATTGGTGAGCCGGGTGTTGGTAAAACCGCTGTTGCAGAAGGCCTGGCACAACGAATTGTAAGCGGTGATATTCCCGAAACATTAAAGGATAAAAAAGTATTTTCGCTTGATTTATCGTCAATGATTGCAGGCACAAAATATCGCGGCGAATTTGAGGACAGAATAAAAAAAGCACTTGATGAGGTTAAAAAGAGCAAAAATATAATACTCTTTATAGACGAGGTACACACAATTGTAGGTGCAGGTGCTGCAGAGGGTGCAATGGATGCGGCAAACATTTTAAAACCTATGCTTGCAAGAGGACAGGTGCAGGTTATTGGTGCAACAACTTTAAACGAATATCGCAAAAATATCGAAAAGGATTCGGCTTTAGAGCGAAGATTTCAGCCTATCATTGTGGGCGAGCCAACAATTGAAGAAACAATAGAAATTTTAAAGGGAATAAGAGAAAAATACGAGCAGCATCATAAGGTAAAAATATCGGATGAGGCAATAAAAAGTGCGGCAAATCTTTCTGCAAGATATATCACCGACCGATACCTTCCTGATAAAGCTATTGATTTAATTGACGAAGCGGCATCAAAAATAAGAATGAAAACATACAGTGCTACTCCCGAGATTAAAAATCTTGAAGATAATCTTGTAAAAATCACAAAAGATAAAAATGACGCAGTTGCAAGCCAGAATTTTGAAAAAGCAGCTCTGTTGCGTGATGAAGAGCAAAAAGCAAAAAATGAGCTTGATGCAAAAAGAAAAGAATGGAAAGAAGAAACAAAAGAAAGAACGCTTGTTGTTGGCGAAGACGAAATATGTGATGTTATTTCGCAATGGACAAATATTCCTGTTAAAAAGCTTGCCGAATCTGATGCAGAAAAGCTTAAAAATTTAGAAAACATTCTTCATAACAGGGTTATAGGTCAGGATGAAGCGGTAACTTCTGTTTCAAAAGCAATAAGACGAGGAAGAATTGGCTTAAAAGACCCAAAAAGACCAACAGGCTCGTTCATCTTTTTAGGGCCTACCGGTGTTGGAAAAACCGAGCTTTGCAAAGCACTTGCCGAAGCGGTGTTTGGTGATGAAAATGCCATTATAAGAGTTGATATGAGCGAATATATGGATAAGTTCAATGTATCAAAATTAATTGGCTCACCTCCGGGATATGTTGGCTTTGAAGAAGGCGGTCAGCTAACCGAAAAGGTAAGAAGAAAACCATATTCGGTTGTTCTTTTTGACGAAATTGAAAAAGCTCATCCTGATGTGTTCAATATTCTTCTTCAGATTCTTGATGAAGGTATGATAACCGATTCACAAGGGAGAAAAATTGACTTTAAAAACACAGTTATTATAATGACATCAAACATTGGCGCACGACTTATCACAAGCGAAACAAAATCGCTTGGATTTGGTACAGTTGATACCGAAAAAAGCTATGAAAACATCAAAAATGATGTTTTATCCGAGCTTAAAAATGTGTTCAGACCTGAGCTTTTGAACAGAATAGACGAAATTATTGTATTCCATCAGCTTTCAGAAAGTGATATAGAAAAAATAACATCACTTATGCTTGATAATTTAAAGATAAGAATGAAAGCACTTGATATTGATATTTCGTTCAGCGATGAAACAGTTAAATATCTTGCAAAAGCAGGCTTTGACATAACTTATGGCGCAAGACCTTTAAGAAGGGCAATTCAGTCAAAGATTGAGGATCTTATTTCTGACGAAATGCTCTCGGGTAATTTAAAACACCATGATACTTGCATTGTTGAAATGGTTGATGAAAAACCGTGTGTAAAGGTTTCGGAAAAAGCTAATATTTAACAAAAAAGGGGTAGATTTTCTGCCCCTTTTTCTTGAATTTTTATAAAAAAGAAAAAAATTCAAAAATTTTCAAAAAATAGAAGGAATTTAAGGAGTTTTGTAGAATGTTTAATAATAAGGCTTAGGATTGGATTTTATTAAGATAAAATTTTAACAAATCCGGTTTTAAGTGTATAAATAGGCTAAAAAATGAAAAAGATATATCATAAAATGAAAGGAATTGAAAACAATGACCAAAAATCAGAAAGTTTTAACATGGCTTGACGAAATGGTTAAGCTTACTCAGCCTGACGAAGTTATCTGGATTGACGGTAGCGACGAGCAGAAAAAAGCTTTGGAGAACGAAGCTTGCGCAACAGGCGAAATGATTGCATTAAACAGCGAAAAATTACCAGGATGTTTTCTACATAGAACAGCAACAAATGACGTTGCCAGAGTAGAAAACAAAACATTTATCTGTACAACAAAAGAAGAAGATGCAGGCCCTTCTAACAACTGGATGAGCCCGGCTGAAGCTTATGACAAAGTAGGCAAACTTTACGAAGGCAGCATGAAAGGCAGAAAAATGTATGTTGTTCCATTTATTATGGGACCTGCTAAATCTGAGTTCAGCAAAGTTGGTGTTGAGCTTACAGACAGCATTTATGTTGTACTTAATATGCTTATTATGACAAGAGTTGGAAAAATTGCTCTTGAAGAAATCGGCGATGACGGCGATTTTACAAAATGTTTGCACGCAAGAAAAGATTTAAATGATGATGAAAAATATATTCTTCACTTCCCCGAAGATAACACAATCTGGTCAATCAACTCAGGTTACGGCGGAAATGTTCTTTTAGGTAAAAAATGTCTTGCATTAAGAATTGCAAGTTACCTTGGTAAAAACGAAGGCTGGATGGCAGAGCATATGCTTATCTTAGGTCTTGAAAATCCAAAAGGTGAAGTTAAATATATTTCTGCTGCATTCCCATCTGCATGTGGTAAAACAAACCTTGCTATGCTTATTCCTCCAACTGAATACAAAGGCTACAAAGTATGGACTGTTGGTGACGACATTGCATGGTTAAGAGTTAAAGAAGACGGCAGACTATGGGCTGTTAACCCCGAAGCAGGTTTCTTTGGTGTTGCTCCGGGAACAAGCGAAAAAACAAACCCGAATGCACTTCACACAACAATGAGCAATACAATCTTTACAAATGTTGCTCTTAAAGACGACAAAACAGTTTGGTGGGAAGGCTTGGATAAAAACCCAGATGATCATATGATTGACTGGAAAGGTAACGACTGGTACAAAGGCTCTGAAGAAAAAGCTGCTCATCCAAACTCAAGATTTACAGCTCCTGCAAAACAGTGTCCTTGCATTTCTAAAGATTGGGAAAATCCTGAAGGTGTTCCGATTAGCGCTATGGTATTTGGTGGAAGAAGAGCAAAAACAGCTCCGCTTGTATATCAGGCATTTGACTGGAATCACGGTGTATTTGTTGGTGCTACAATGGCATCTGAAACAACTGCTGCTGCAACAGGTGCAGTTGGTGTTGTAAGAAGAGACCCAATGGCTATGAGACCATTTGTTGGTTACAATATGGGCGACTACTTTGCACACTGGATCGAAATGGGCAAAAAAGTTAAAAATCAGCCTAAAATATTCCATGTTAACTGGTTCCGTCTTGATGACGAAGGCAACTTTATGTGGCCTGGATTTGGTGACAACTTAAGAGTATTGGAATGGATCATCAAACGCTGCGATGGCGAAGTTGATGCTAAAGAAACAGCTATCGGTTACCTTCCTGAAGCTAAAGATATCAATGTAAATGGTCTTGATTTATCAGAAGATACTCTAAACGAGCTATTAACAGTTGATAAAGAAATCTGGAAAGGTGAATTAGACGGTATTAAAGAATTCTTTGCTACCTTCGGTGACAAACTTCCAAAAGAACTTTCAGACGAACTTAACGGCTTGGAAGAAAGACTTAACAAATAATATTTTTGTTAATTTTAAAACCCCCTTCAATCGAAGGGGGTTTTTGTGTTAAATAATGTAAAAAGGCTTGACAAAGTAAGGCTATATATCTTAAAATATAAGGTGGAGTTTTGGCTAATATTATTAAAGGAAGTGATTTTATGCTTACCAAAGCACCAAAAGGAACAAACGATATTTTGCCTGATAAATCGCACATCTGGCAGCATATCGAAAAAGAGATTTTAAAAATTTGCAAAGAATATAATTATAAAGAAATAAGAACACCTGTTTTTGAACATACAGAGCTTTTTGAAAGAGGCGTTGGCGATACAACCGATGTTGTTGAAAAAGAAATGTATACCTTTAATGATAAAGGCGGAAGAAGTATTACACTTCGCCCCGAAGGTACTGCATCGGTATCACGAAGCTACATTGAGAACGGAATTTTCAATACACCACAGCCATCAAAGCTTTTTTATAATATTGCCTGCTACCGATATGAAAAAAATCAGGCGGGCAGATACAGAGAATTTCATCAGTTTGGCGCAGAAGTTCTAGGCGGTGGCGAGCCGAGTATAGATGCAGAGCTTATGAGCCTTGCAATGCTTTTATATAAAAGAGTTGGTCTTACAAATTTAAAGCTTAATATAAACAGCATTGGATGTCCTGAATGCAGAAAAGAATATAATCAGAAATTAAGAGAATTTTTGCGTCCTAATTTTGACAATCTTTGCGACACCTGCAAAAACAGATTCGAAAAAAATCCACTTCGAATACTTGATTGTAAATCGAGCGTTTGCAAAGATATTGCAAAGGGTGCACCAATGCTTATAGACTGCATTTGTGATGAGTGCCGCGACCACTTTGAAGCGGTAAAAAAAGCGCTTGAAAATATGGGAATTGAATATTTTATCGACCCGTATATTGTAAGAGGTCTTGACTATTATACCAAAACCGTTTTTGAAATTATTGCAGATAACAAAAATTCAAATTCAACCATTTGCGGTGGTGGAAGATATGACGGACTTATTGCTCAGTTAGGTCACACAACAACACCGGCAGCCGGTTTTGCAATGGGCCTTGAAAGATTAATTCTTACAATGGAAGAGCAGGGCGTAAAATTCCCCGAGGAGAATGTACCCGACATATACATTGGTTCAATGGGCGATGCGGCTGTTTCATTTGCATCGGGCCTTGCTTTTAAATTAAGAGAAAAAGGCGCAAGTGTTGAGATTGACCATTTAAAGAGAAGCGTTAAGGCGCAGATGAAATTTGCCAATAAAATCGGTGCAAAAAATGCCGTTATAATAGGTGACAATGAAATGGCAGAAAATATGGCAAACATCAAAAATATGGAAAACGGCGAAGAAGTAAAATGCGCTCTTGATGCACAAAGCATTTTGGATGTTATATCAAAATAATTAACTTTAAAATTACCATACGAAAAAGGGAGATTTATTAAATGTTTGAAAGCATAAAAGGATTAAAAAGAACAGATAAATGCGGCCTTCTTTCCAAAAAAGATATTGGCAGAGAAGTTACTGTTATGGGTTTTGCCGATTCAGAAAGAAACCTTGGCGGACTTTTGTTTATTAACTTAAGAGATATTTCGGGTATTGTTCAGCTTTTCTTTGATAATACCGACGAAGAGCTTACCAAAAAGGCATCAAGCGTAAGAAATGAATTTGTTATTGCCGCAAAAGGTGTAGTTTGTGCTCGTGGCGAAGGTGCTGTAAACAAAAATATGCCAACAGGCGAAATTGAAATTCATGTTAAAGAATTAAGAATTTTAAATAAAGCTAAAACTCCTCCGTTTTACATTGTAGAAAATAGTGATGTTAAGGAAGAATTAAGATTAAAACACAGATATCTTGATTTAAGAAGACCTGATATGCAAAGAAAGCTTGTTACAAGACACAAAGTAGCAAAAATTGCGCGTGACTATTTTGACGAAAACGGATTTTTGGAAATTGAAACTCCAATGCTGATTAAAAGCACACCAGAAGGTGCAAGAGACTATCTTGTACCAAGCCGTGTAAGAAACGGAAGCTTTTATGCTCTTCCGCAGTCACCACAGCTTTATAAACAGCTTTTAATGTTATCTGGTATGGACAGATACTTCCAGATTGCAAGATGCTTCAGAGATGAGGACCTTAGAGCAGACAGACAGCCTGAATTTACACAGATTGACATTGAAATGTCGTTTGTAGAGATAGACGATGTTATTGAAGTAAACGAAAGATTTATTGCGAAGGTATTTAAAGAAATTTTAGATGTAGAGGTAAAAACACCTTTCCTTCGTATGCCTTATCAGGAAGCTATGGACCGCTTTGGTTCGGATAAGCCCGATACACGCTTTGATATGGAATTAATTGATTTATCCGACATTGTTAAGACTTGCGGATTCAAAGTATTCACAGATGCAGTTGCAAATGGCGGAAGTGTAAGATGTATCAATGCAAAAAATCTTGGTGACAAAATTTCAAGAAAGAATATTGACGCACTCGGTGAGTTTGCAAAAACCTACAAAGCAAAAGGTCTTGCGTGGGTTAAAAACAATGCCGACGGTATTCAGTCACCTATTGCCAAATTCTTGTCAGAAGAAGAAATGGCAAAAATTATTGAAAAAACAAACTGTGAAGTTAACGATGTTTTGTTATTTGTTGCAGATAAAAACAGCGTTGTTTACGATACACTTGGCGCACTAAGATGCGAAATCGCCAAAAAATACGATTTAATTGATAACACAAAATTCAATCTTTTGTGGGTAACCGACTTCCCACTTTTAGAATACTCAGAAGAAGACGAAAGATATGTTGCAAAGCATCATCCGTTTACTGCACCAAACGACGAGGATTTAGAGCTTTTGGATACACATCCTGAAAATGTAAGAGCAAAAGCTTATGACATTATTTTAAACGGTGTTGAGCTTGGCGGTGGTAGTATAAGAATATATAACAGTGAACTTCAGGCAAAAATGTTTGAAGTGCTTGGCTTTACAAAAGAAGAAGCTATGGAAAAATTCGGTTTCTTGTTAGAAGCATTTGAATATGGCGTTCCACCTCACGGCGGTATGGCGTATGGCTTTGACAGATTTATGATGCTACTTACAGGCAGCGAAAGCATAAGAGATGTTATTGCATTCCCAAAAGTTCAGAACGCATCTGAGCTTATGACAAACGCGCCGGGAACTGTTGACAAAAAACAGCTTGACGAGCTTGGAATTGAACTTATTAAAAAAGAAGACAACGAATAAGCATATTAAAAGTGACAAAATTTTTTGTTTTGTCACTTTTTGCTTTTCAAATATTCATAGTTTAGTAACACATTTTTAATTATTTTATGTTATTATAAAATAAATAATAATGCCTGATTGAAAGGAAAAATTTGTAATGATAGAAATAAAAAATTTATATAAGCTCTACGGTTCAAAAAGGGCGGTAGATAATATTTCGCTTACAATTAACAAAGGTGAGATTGTGGGCTTTTTAGGGCCTAACGGTGCTGGTAAAACCACAACAATGAACATTATTACAGGATACATATCGGCAACACTTGGCGAAGTTAAAATAGATGGACTCGACATTACACAAAATGCAAACGAGGTAAAAAGAAAAATAGGATATCTTCCCGAAAAACCGCCTCTTTATGAGGATATGACAGTTTTGGAATATCTTAATTTTGTATACGATTTAAAAGGCGTTAAGCTTGATAAAAAAGAGCATATACAAAATATTTTAGAGCTTGTTAAAATTTTTGATGTAAAAGAAAGAATAATCAAAAATTTATCTAAGGGCTATAAGCAGAGAGTCGGCATTGCACAGGCGCTTATAGGAAATCCTGAAATTCTTATTTTAGACGAGCCTACTGTTGGTCTTGACCCAAAACAGATTAAAGAAATAAGAAGTGTTATAAAAGAGCTTGGAAAAGACAGAACAGTTATTTTAAGCTCGCACATTTTAGCCGAAATCGAATCCATCTGCCAGAGGGTTATTATTATAAACCAGGGCAGACTTATGGCTCAGGGCACAAAAGAGGAGCTATCGCAAAAGCTTTCAAATACAAACACATTAAATGTTCGTATTATGGGAAATCTTAACGAAATTAAAGAAGAGCTTTTAAAAATTAATGGCGTAACAAATGTAGAGCCTGTATCAAATACCGAAGTTGGTGCTTATGATTTTAAAGTAAGCTTCACACCGGGAGCAGACATACGAAAAGAAATGTTTTTTGCACTTTCTAAGGCAAATATGCCAATTTTAGAGCTTAAATCAAATATACTTACATTGGAGCAGATTTTCTTAAATCTTACAAGTGAAGAAGCAATGCTGATTGCCGAAAGAAAGCTTAAAGAAAGAAAAGAGAAAATTTTAAGAGAAAGACAAGAGCTTCTTAAAAAAGAAGAAAATAATGAAGAGGAAATAAAAGAAGAGGAAGGAGAGAATGAAAATGAAAGCAATATTTAATCGTGAGCTTGATGAATATTTTAACACCCCTATTGGCTATGTATTTGTTGGATTTTTTGTATTTCTTACCTCGTGGATTTTTTCATACACAAATGTACTTACGCAAAATGCCGATTTATCATCGCTTTTTGGAAACTTAACACTTGTGTTTATGTTTTTGGTGCCAATACTTACAATGCGCCTTATATCCGAAGAAAAAAACACCAAAACCGAACAGCTTCTTTTAACAAGCCCCATAAGTGTTACATCTATTGTGTGCGGTAAGGTTTTTGCGGCATTTAGTGTGTTCATTTTAGCACTTGCAATTTCGCTTATTTACCCTATTATAATATCAATGTTTTCAAAACCCCAGGTAAGTGAAATTATTGCAATTTATATTGGATTTTTCCTTATGGGAATAACCTATATTTCAATAGGTGTATTTATTTCGTCACTTACCGAAAACCAGATTATTTCGGCGGTTGCAACTTTTGCAATACTTTTTGTTTTAAATTTAGTTGATATGCTTTCATCAATTATTACATATCCGATAGCGCAAAAAATAATATCCTACCTTTCGGTTACAATGCGTTATAACGATTTTACAAACGGACTTGTAAAAATAGACTCGGTTATTTACTATTTAAGTGTTACCGCAATGTTTATTTTCTTAACAGGATATCAGTTTGAAAAAAGACGATTTAAAAAATAACCGGAAAGGAAAGTAAAAATATGAATAAAAGGATTAATCAGAAAATTACTGCATCGGTTGTTGCAATTTTTGTAATAATCGCAGTAGTAGCTGTAAATATTTTAGCAGGCATCATTGCATCAAAGACAAATTTTACAATCGACTTAACGCAGGATAAGGTTTTGTCGTTTTCGCCTTTAACAAATGAGGTTATAAAAAATCTTCAGAAGGACATAACTATTACATCTATTGTACCCGAGAGCTTTGTTGATGATTATAAGGTTATGTCATCTTTAAGAATGATTCTTAAAAAATACGATACATCATCAAACAAAATTACATACAAAGTTGTGGATACTTCAAAAAATCCGGCATTTACACAAAAATATAAATTATCTGACGGCTCGGCAATTAATTCAAATTTTTATATTTTTATAGAAACAGATAACGATTACAGAGTGCTTGATGTAAATACACTTGTTTCGCTTACAGAGCAGTATGCATTTTTATCTGCCGAACAAAAAATCACCTCTGCAATCGAGAGCCTTACAAGCGGAAAAACAACAAAAATTTATTTTACATGCGACCACGGCGAAAAAATGGATTTATACGGTTCAGGATCTTACTTGCCTGACGATTATTTTAAAGGTCTTTTTGCAGATGAATATTTTGAGTACGAAAAAGTATCACTTTTAAATTCGTCTGTTCCGTCTGATGCTTCACTTTTGGTAATTATGTCGCCTGCAACAGATTTTACCGAGCAGGAGATTGCAAATCTTGACGCATACCTTAAAAGCGGAAAAAATGCAATTATAACAATGGATTATGCACTAGGAAGCTATGCATTTGAAAAAATAAACGGATATTTCAGTGAATGGGGAATTGAGTATTTAAATGGTATTGCAGGCGAGAAAAATTCGTCAGACTATTTTAATCAGAACCCTTATTATGTAATTCCGAAATTAAATAAAGAAAATGCTTTAACCGAAAAAATTGACCAGAGCAAAATTAAGCTTGCTGCACCTTTTGCAATGCCAATTTCAATTAAACACCCTATGGCGCAAAGTGTATTTTCAACAACGTCGTCAGGCTTTATGTCTGATGCTCAGACAGGCGATAGCAAAATTACAGGTGAAGAGTTAAATCTTGCGGTTATATCTAAAAGAAGCGAAGAATACGGAAGCATTTTGTTCCTTGGAACAAAAGAAATATTAAGTGCGTATTATATGGACGCATCAGGATTTGGCAATAAAGAATTTGTAAAAAATTCTATTAAATATTTAACCGATTCATCATCTTATCTTGAAATCGGACCAAAGGATTTGTCACCTGTATACCTTAACTATTCGGCACAAACCGCAAAAATTATAATTTTGGTTACAGTTGTTGTTATACCATTAATAATTCTTGCAATAGGCTTTGTTGTGTGGCGCAGGAGGAAAAATTTATGATAGCTGATAAAAAAACTATTATAATTCTGGTTGCACTTATTTTGTGTTTGTCGCTTGGAATTTACTTTGCACTTACATATAATCCGAATACTGAAAATGATATAAATACCGAGAGCGAAAAAACAGAATACATAACTGTATTTGAAAAGGATGTAACTACCTTAAACAAGGTTTTTGTTAATCTGCAAAACGAAAGTTTTGTTATTGAAAAGGACGAAAACGGCGAGTTCGTTGCCAATGAAAATAAAGAAATTTTATTAAGAAAATCTTCGGTTTCGTTTTTGTTTAATGAAATAGCGGATATATCGGCACAAAAGGAAATTGAAAAAGATGTAAAAGATGCATCTTTATACAGCCTTGATAAGCCTGTATGTGTTGTAAATGCCATTTTTGATGACGGCGAATATGTGATTAAAGCAGGCGGAAAAACCACCGAAGGCACACAGTTTTTAATGATAAACAATGATGTTTATCTTGTATCGTCAAGCAAAGCAGATACTTTTTTAAATCCGCTTTCGTATTACAGAGAGAAAAATATTTTAGAGGTTGATACACAAAGCTTATCATATATTTCTTATAAATATAACGGTGATGTTGTTACACTTGAAAAGAAAAAGGATCTGGACGAATGGATTATTACATCGCCAATTGGTGAAAATGCCGATTTTGGCTCAATAAACGAAAAAATACTTTCGCAGATAGGAAATTTAAAAATCAATAAATTTGTTGATGATAGCTTAAAAGATTACAAAAAATACGATATCGGCGAAAATTATTTATATCTTAAAGACACCGCCTCAAAAGAACAGAAAATATTTATCGGTGCTAAAAAAGACGGTGAATATTTTATAAAATGTCAAAATAACGGATGTGTATATTCTTGCGCTTCTGATGCAATTTCGTTTGTAGAATTAAAAGCGGCGGATTATACAAATAAATTTGTTGCACTTGTAAATGTAAAAGATATTAAAAATGTAGAAATTTACGATTTGACACAAAACAAAAACTACAATCTTGCGCCGCTTTTTGAAGGTAAAAAAGAAACATACAAAATAGACGGTATAGAGGTTGTAAAAGAAAAATTCACCGATGCTTATCAAAAGGTTATAGGCATAATGTTTACTGATTTTTCAAACGGAAAAGAAAAAGGCGAAAAACAGTATACCATTAAATACAATATGCTTGATAACAGTACAAAAACTGTTGATTTTTACACCTATAAAGACCGAAAACATATAGCAGTTCTTGATAACAGATATTCTTACGAGGTTTTATCAGGTTACCTTTCGGATATGATTGCCGCACTTAACAAAGCGGCTGAAAAGTAGGAGGAAATTATGAAAAAAACATTGTGTTTTTTAATGAGTATGATACTATTGATGTCATCATTTGGCACGGTAAGTGCAAAGGGGGATATCAAATATATCAAGGCTACACCGCTTGCTGTTTTGGAAGAGGCGGAAAGTGAGGCTGTAGCAGCAAGTTATGACGAGGTAAGAATTATTGTAACATTTGTTGAAAATGGCGAAGATAGTGCAAAAAAGGTAAAAACAGCTTCTTATTATGAACAGCTTATGCAAAACATTTATCTTTTTGTTTTTGACGGCACTTTAGAAGCATTGGAAGCTTATGAGGCTTTTAAAAATGACCAGAATGTAAAAAGCGTAAGCTTTGATTCGTATGTGGGAATTGACCCTGTTGAAGAAGAAAATATTAAGAATTTAACAAAAAGCTTAAATGTAGAGGGTGCCTCTTTGGATGGCACATCAAAACCAAATGATTACGGTGTTTATACATCGCAGTGGTATCTTGATGATATAGGAGTTTATGATGCGTGGCAGGCAATGGAAGAAAACTTTCCTGATGCAAAGGAAAACAGTGTAATTGTTGCGGTAATAGACTCAGGTATTGATACAACATCACCTGATTTAAAAGATGCTATTTTGACTGATGAAAACGGAAATTATATTGGTTTTAATACAATTTCGTCAAGCTCAACAAGCTTTGAAGATGATTATTCAAATGTTTATCACGGAACTGCGGTTTCATCATTTATTGCGGCTAAAAGCAATAACGGATACGGTATATGCGGTGTTGCAGGTGACTATAATGTAAAAATTCTTCCTTTAAAGGCTTTAAACTCAAAAGGCGGCGGAAGTATGGCAAGCATTATAAAGGCATTTGACCTTGCCGTAGAAAACGGTGCCGATGTAATTAATATGAGCTTAACTGCCTTTGCACCTTTTTATACATTTTCCAGTGACGGAACGCAAATAACAGGGGCTCTTCACGAGGCTATAAATCTTGCAACCGAAAATGGTGTAACAGTTGTTGCTTCTGCAGGAAACTACTATTCAAATGTTCCTTTGTATCCTGCAAGCTATGATAATGTACTTTCTGTTTCTGCATATACCAAAACAAGAGAAAAAGCGGATTTTTCACAGTATAACGATTATATAGATATTGCCGCGCCCGGAAAAAGTATGGCGCACATTAATAAAACAGGTACAGATGGCGTAAAAGAAAATGGCAGCGGAACATCGTATGCAGCACCGCTTGTTTCTGCTGCTGCAGCACTTTTAAAGCTTGCTTATCCTGAAATAACACCAAGAGAAATTTCAAATTTTATAAAAAATTCGGCAACAGACCTTGGTAAAGATGGTTATGACCAGATTTTTGGTCACGGTGCACTTGATGTAGAAAAAGCTATAACTGACCTTGCAACAGGTGCATACAGACCTACAATAAGCATTGATTATCCAGAAAGTATAAGCGTTAAGGTTGGCGAGCATAAACAGATTGAAACAAAGGTACTGCCAGCTTATGCTACCAATAAATATGTAAGATACGAATCTTTTGACACCTCAATTGCAACTGTATCAAACAACGGTGTTGTTTATGGCGTAGGCCCCGGTGTTGCAGATATTCTTATTATTCCGGATGATACCGAAGAAAGCTATTACACAACGGTTTTTGTTCATCCCAACCCAACCGCTGAGCCTGATATGGAGTATGTAAGACAGACAGGCGAAATGATATCGCAGATTGATATTACCGGCGATGAGTTTTTGTTCTATGCGGGAAATTACTTGTGGCATGGTGAAAAAGACATTCTGGATGGTACCGCTATAATAAAACCAACAATGAATGTTTCGGGAGATTACACATATTGTACTGCACTTCCAACGAATAAGGAAAATACATATTCGGCAATGTATGCTTATAAATTTTTAATGCTTCTACCGGAAAATTTGTATTTTCTAATTCACCATATTTTCCTAAGGGAAGATTATCAACAACAGATGAGGATAAAACATCTGACGAAACATATTTAGACTATGCAAATGACGGAAAAGATATAGTTGTTCTTACATCAAGCGGAAGAATTGCAAAAATTCTTACACCTACTGCAACCACAGCATGTCAGGTAGCGTCGCAGATACCTGTTATAGGAACGCAAAAAGTATATCTTGATAATATAGACTATATATCGCATGAAAAATGTAAATTTTATATAGGTACAGGCTTTTCTGAAGACGGTACACCTTATATAATCGTATCCGAAACAGGTTATGATGCAGCAGGATTTATTCCATTTACAGTTAATGAAACCAAAAAGAAAGTTAAAAAGATACTTATTGAAGGACAATATGTATTTATGCTTACCGATGATGCTCTTTACCGTATTATGACCGGCAGAAATGCTAACGGTGTTATGGCAGCGGGAGGACTTCAGAAGTTTTATAATGTTGATGCACAGAACATAAAAGATATTATGTTCTACACACAGGATGATAAAACAATTCTTGCAGGTATTAAAAATGATAACACCCTTTGTGCAATTGCAGATGATGGTACGGTTGTTGATTTTAATACCAATATGCCAAATATTACAAATATGTTTACATATCTTAACGATGTATATATGATAAGTGACGGCACTTTAAAAACAACAAACATATATATGTTTGCTAAAAACAGATCGCTTGCACCAGAGTTTCTATCGTATGATGTTGATATACTTGATAAAAACAACAAGCTGGTTGAATCACCTACAACAGACGGTAAATTTACTGTTGAATATTATATTGAGAGTATTTCCCCAATAGAATTTGACAACGAAAAATATGCACAGGATAATACTTTTGCACAGGATAAATATCCTGCACAGGTTGTTTTTGCGGTATATGAAAGAGTAACCGATAAGCTTGTTGATATAAGAATGAGAAACTTTGTTCTTGATTATAACAAAAATGCCGATGTAGGTGCACTTTTAAGATGGGAAGAGCCGTTTAACCTTGGCAGTGGTAATTATTATGTTAAAGTAATGACATATAAAGGAAACAACTTCTACTGGCCTGAAAGAGATAATTCAGGTGCAACACTTGATGTGTTTACCCAGCAATACAGAAAATAACTACTTGTTGTATTCACAATAAAAAAACCACCCTTATGCAGAGTGTTCTTAAGGACAGTAATATAAAAGGCTGAACGAAAATCTCGTTCAGCCTTTTATTATAAGGTTTTAGGATATCCTAAATATTGGGAATATGGTACACATATTCCCTGCTCGTTACAGTAGAGGACATAATTTATTTGTTCGAAACATATATTCCCGTTGTAATAAGCAAAAATGATATAATATATAGCATTTTAAATATATTCTCGCCTAAAATCAAAGCACCAAATACACATGCAAACATAGGTTCCGCAAATTTTATAATAAATAGCTTGGAAAGTTCCCCGTTTTTTACTACGGAAAACCAGATGCAATAGCTGAAAATTGATGAAAAACATATGTAAACCATTACAAAGGCAGATTTGCTTAGAGCAAAGTCCATACCGCCACCCAAAAGATTACCTACAAACAACAAAACTATACCGCCAAACAACTATGATATTCCTGTTGATGTAATCGGCTTCACAGTTCTAAATACTTTTTTTACTGATTACATTTGAAAAAACAGTACAGAAAGAAGCTGCAATAATTAGTGCATCACCAATATTAAAACTTATTCCACCAGAATTTGCATTTATCGCAATAATACCCACAAATCCTATAAGTACAGCAAGCATTTTGCCCTCGCCGTGATTATGTCCTATGCCGATTTGTCCGATTTTTATTTTTTTCATTACATTTCTCTCCAATCAAACACTGTCCCCATAGGGAAATTTTTGTCATCGCAAAGCTCATTGTAAATTTGCGATGCATTCACGGGTGATTCAACACGGGATATAATAGGCTCTACCTGAATTCGCTTTGTCGCTATCATATCAATGATTGCATTACAATCGTCGTGATGTGTCCAGTGATGCGGATATGACTCAACTTTTGGGCGGACAAAATTGTGTGCACCAATAAGCTTTACGCCGGGACGATGCACCTGCTGATAATAGTCGACTGCACTGTCCGAAACTCTTGTGCAACCAAGAAGTGAAATTCTGCCCATCCATGAGGCACACTGGAGTGCCTGATTCATTGCCTGAGCGATGCCTGTTACTTCAACACAGCCGTTTACACCTTTCCCCTTTGTAACTTCTTTTACTTTTTTCACAAAATCTTTGTCTGACGGATCAAAAGCATAGTCTGCGCCAAGCTTTAATGCAAGCTCACGTCTTTGTGGATT
>SVJU01000056.1 GCA_015068825.1 Oscillospiraceae bacterium
GATTGTGACACCACGCACATTTCAAATTGCAGCCCTTAAAAAACACAGTTGTGCGAATACCCGGACCGTCTACAAAAGAACAATGTTCAATATCAAATATAGTTGCATTACTCATAAAAATTTCGCGTTAAAACCTCCTGTTGCCACTCTGGTGATAGAGAAGTAAATTTTGCAGAAAAACCAGTTACACGGACAATTAAATCTGGATATTTTTCTGGATTTTTCTGTGCATCTAAAAGTTGTTCTTTGGTAATACAATTCAACTGAAGACTCATTACCGATGAATCGGCAATTGCTTTTAATATAGCACCACAATTGGCAAGATTTATTTTATTTGACGGCAAGATTATATTAACAACATTATTTCCTGCCATTATAGAGGGATCAAGGGATGCCAAACTTTTAACAACACTGGTTACATAAGGTATCTTTTTAAGTCTTGAAGGTGTCAAACCTTGAGCAAAATATTCTCCATTATATCTACCATCTGGAGTGGCTAGAGTTTTTTCACCCCACCAACGAATCTCCGTATAAGTGAGATGTCCCATTTGAATTTTCCCACCATATGTTCCCGTTAAATTTTGAATCATTGCATAAAGATCGTTATTAAATCTGTTTGCTAATGAACATGACGCATCACTACCATCACCCCAGCCGGGACAATGAAGAGCTTCTATACGCATATCCTCAAACCCTTCCCAATTGCACCTTACTGCTGTTAATAATTGGTCAAAGGTATATTTTTTCTCATCAAAACAAAGTGTTTTAATTGCAAGTAAAGAATCAACTATATTAGGAAGTCCAAAACACATAAATTGATCATCTCTGTATTTTGCTCCTCCGGCAGTATAATCCATTCGTTTCTCAATACAATTATCAAGCGTTGAAGAAAAAAGTGGTAACGGATCTACTTTATTCCATATATTACCGCCCAACCTTGTAATCCTTGCTCTTTCTTCAAAAAGAACCTTAATATTTTCTATCAGTATTTTATAAACATCTTCAAAACTTTTTGCCCCATCAAATATTTTAAATTGCATTCCTACATATTCCATTTTATCTGTTAGTTTATGTAAAGCATACTCGAAAGGTTTTAACAGATTAACATATGTACCATTATCAAATTTTTCAACACCATTACATTGCATTCCCCAACAACCTGTAACAATATAGTCCCTAGCTTCAGTAACTGTTCTTCCAGCAGAAATAAGAGCAGGTATTACAGCGTCATCATTTTGATACAAAACCGTACTAGTTCCATTTATTACAGATTTATTTATTTCGTCTAAATATTCACTAGGGGAATTTTTTGAGAATCGACATTTGATTTTGGGGAATATGATTTTTTCTTCTCGTGTTGCTTTTAAAAACATTCTTGTGAGCGAATTGTACAAAGGCGAACCATCCAAATTACAGCCACCTAAAACATAAGTGTTTTCAAGTTCATGGTCAGCATATCCGACCATTGGCATATCATGATCATAATGCATATCAAATGTTATCAAAAATTGACAAATAAGTTCGTAAGCACTTTCATCGGTTATAACACCGTTTTCAATATCACTTTTGTAAAAAGGATATAAATCCATATCAAGTCTACCAAATGAATTGAATCCTACGCCCTCGAGAGTACCTAACACCTTGCGAAGAAAAGCAAGACAGTTAAGCGCTTCATAAAAACTTCTTGGTTTTTCCCAAGGAGTATTTGTGGCAGCATTGCAAATATTAAACATATTTTTTCTTGAATCTTCATCTGGAGCATTTTGAGCAAGTTCTTTTGCTTTTTCTGCAAATTTCTCACTAATTTTTTTAATACATAAAAGTCCCTCACATAAAGCAGTTAAAAATTCACGTTGCTCATCATTTTCAACAAGTTTCAAACTTTCATTTGCTTTTTCATATATTCCCTTTAAACCAATTTCAAAAACTGGTCGATAATTAAATGGGAAATGCTGTAACGTATCATTATATGGTCCGCAAAGAAGATAAAACTTCTCACTACTCTGTCTGCAACGTTGTGCCCACAGCTCTTTATCTTGATCCTCAAATAAATGCTCATTTTTCCAATGTGTCCATCCACCCGCATGTTTATGCCCGCGTAGTGCACGAGCGCCATCACAATGGGCAGCCATTGTTCCGGTTTCATAATAAAAAGGCGAGCTATAAAAAAGCACCGGATCAAGCATTTCGGTAATTATTTTATACTGAAAAGCTTTCATTTCATATGCAGACATATCCTTCTCTGCCCTATCATCCATAACCTTAACACATTTCTCTAAAAATTCCTTAGCTCTATCATTGGCTTTATACCAATAATAAGCCTTTAGTTCATCGCGTAATTTTTGATAATTCATAAAAAAACCTCCTTTTTTCACATCATAACTTTTAATTGGTATTTATACAATGGCGAAAATAGAAATTTGTAAAAAAAAGAAATTGAAAAAATATTTTAAGGTGATATAATATACAAAAAAGGAGGGTATATATGATTTTTTCAGACCTAAGAATAAAAACTGTAAATAACTTTCTGCATTTTACACCGCAATACAGCAGATTTAAAAGTGAAAATCGAAAATATCATATAATTGGCATACAACTCTATGGTACAGCAGACCATATTTTCGCTGACCGTGAGTTTACATTGCATGAAAATTGTATATATTTTTTCAATCAAAATGAAGACTACATCGTAGATGTGAAGGAAAAAGGAGCATGTATATCCATACACTTCACAACATTTGTCCCTATCAACATAAAAAGCTTTTGTATTAGAATTAATGATAACATTTCTATTATCCAAACTTTAAATCGAATTGGACATTTGTTTATGAATGCGGGCAAATGCAATGTCAAAGTACTCAGTGAATTATATAAACTTTTTAGCAAATATGAAGATATTTATTTAAAAGAATATTCACCTAGCAATTTGAAAATCATAAAAGCAAAAGAATTTATCAATTTGCATTTTAAAGAAACGGATTGCATTACGAGTGCCGCCAAAGAATATGGTGTAACCGTACGAAGATTCAATGATATTTTTAAGCAAAACTTTAATACCACTCCAAATCAGTACATTATCAATCATAAAATAAACCTTGCAAAAAAACTATTAGAATCCAAGGAGTTTTCCATTAGTGAAATCTCGAATTTGTGTGGTTTTGAAGATATTTATTATTTTAGCAAAACCTTCAAAAAAGTAACGGGACAAACAGCAACTGAGTTTAAAAAAAAATTATAAAAATAATTTTTCTTCATTTGCCGCATTTTAACATTTTAATTGGATTTTTTATCATTATTTCTTCAACCGTTTGCTTTGGCAGGTTTGGCAAAATATGTTCAAAACAGTATTCAAATCTCGGCTTTTCATTAATTTTATGTTCTGTTTCAAATCCGTTAAAAAATAAAGCATCGTGCGACAGCAATATTTTGTCTGAATAACCATTTTCACAAAGATATTTAATATTATTAACCTTTAGATTTATATATTCTTCATTAGTAATATTATAAAGTCTGTCAAATCCAATAAAACAACCCTTTTCTAAAATTTGGAAAACATATTCCATATCGGATGTGTCACTAAGATGTGCCACGGTTATGGCTTGTGGTTTTACACCTTCCGATATTAGAATTTCTAATGCCTT
>SVJU01000001.1 GCA_015068825.1 Oscillospiraceae bacterium
GTAAAATTATGGTAATTCTCATCGTAAATTATAAATTTATAAGGGTTAATGACAAACGGAGGTTCAATTCAATGAAATTGCAAATTTTATACACAAACAAAGTAAACAAGCATAGATAAAGATAGTGATACAACAGAGTATTGCTTTGAAGGGAATATTGAAAGTGAGTATCTACCAAAGGAACAAGCTCACACCTTAAGTCTTGGAAAGCTAATTGGAATGGCATCGCTCAACATACCATTAGTTACCACCATTGCAATTATTATAGAAAATATCGGTTGGGCAATTATAAGCAATCTTAATATACTTTTTGCAGTTGCAATAGGCGGTTCATGGGCAAAAGACAGAGCAGGCGGTGCTTTTGCTGCACTTATATCATTTATTCTTATAAATAATATAACCGGTAATATTTTTGGTGTTACAAATGATATGCTGGCAAACCCAGATGCAGTTACTCATACACTTTTTGGACAAGAGATTTTAGTGAACGGATATTTTACATCTGTTCTTGGCTCACCTGCACTTAATATGGGTGTGTTTGCAGGTATTATAGCAGGATTTGTCGGTGGTATTGTATATAACAAATATTACAATTTCAGAAAGCTTCCAGAGGTTTTATCATTCTTTAACGGAAAAAGATTTGTTCCGCTTGTGGTAATTTTATGGTCAATTATAATTGCACTTGCTTTTGCTATTATATGGCCTGTAATTCAGCTTGGAATAAACTCGTTTGGTATATGGATAGCAAATTCTTCATCTTCATCACCTATACTTGCACCATTTATTTACGGAACACTCGAAAGACTTCTTTTGCCGTTTGGGCTTCATCATATGCTTACAATTCCAATGAACTACACTTCATTTGGTGGAACTTATACAATTTTAACAGGTGCAAACAGGGGAGCTCAGGTGTTTGGTCAGGACCCATTATGGCTTGCGTGGATTACAGACCTTATAAATTTAAAAAATGCAGGCGATATTGAAGGTTACAATAATCTTATTTCAACCATAACTCCTGCCCGTTTTAAGGTGGGGCAAATGATTGGCGCAACAGGGCTTTTAATGGGCGTTGCATACGCAATGTATAAAAGAATTGACAAAGATAAACGGCATGCTTATAAATCGATGTTTGTATCAAGTGCACTTGCAGTATTTTTAACAGGTGTTACCGAACCAATAGAATTTATGTTTATGTTTTGCGCAATACCGCTCTACATTGTTTATTCTATCTTACAGGGACTTTGCTTTGCAGCGGCAGGTATTGTAAATTTAAGGCTTCATTCTTTTGGAAACATTGAGCTTTTAACCCGTTTGCCAATCTCTTTAAAGGCAGGTCTTTTGGGTGATGTAATCAATTTTGTTATATGTGTTGTGCTGTTCTTTATTGTTGGATATTTTATATCATATTTTATGATTGGCAAGTTTAAATACGCAACACCGGGAAGACTTGGAAACTACACCGACGCCCCTGTTGAAGAAGGCATGGAAACAAAAAAAACAGTATCATCTGATGGTCAGGCAGAAAAAATAATAGGCCTTCTTGGAGGAAGAGAAAATATAGTTTTGGTTGATGCCTGTATGACAAGGTTAAGAGTTACGGTTAAAGATTCTGATAAAGTTGCGGATGCAGAACTTTGGAAAAAAGAAGGTGCATTGGGACTTATGAAAAAGGGTACGGGAATTCAGGCAATTTACGGGCCTAAAGCCGATGTTTTAAAATCAGATATAAACGACATCCTTTAATCAGGGGGCACAATTTATGAAAGTTATGACTATTAATACTCATAGCTATATTGAAAAAAATTCCGAAAAAAAGCTTGATATTTTTGTAGATGCAATAAACAGGATTAAACCTGATATTATAGCTATGCAGGAGGTCAATCAAAGTAAAGATGAGCTTCTTTTAAAGAAAAATGAACACATTACGGAATGTGGCATTGGTATAAAAACTAATAATTTTGCTTACCGGGTATTAGTAAAGCTTAATAATATGGGTAATAATTACCATCTTGTATGGCTTGGAATAAAGCGCGGTTTTGAAGTTTTTGATGAGGGACTTTGCTTTTTAAGTAAAGTCCCCATAAAAAAACATAAAGAAATTCTTCTTAGCAGAACAGATGATATAAATAACTGGAAAAAACGGATGGCACTTGGCATAAATATTAATGACGAATGGTTTTACAATGTTCATTTTGGCCGTTGGGATGATAAAGAAGAGTCTTTTTATGACCAATGGAGGACATTTGAAAAAAACATATCCCAAAATGAAAAAGTGTGGGTTATGGGAGATTTTAATAGTCCTTCAGATATAAAAAACGAAGGGTACGACCTTGTTTTGTCGGGTGATTTTTATGACACATACTATCTTGCAAAAAATAAAGATGAAGGATATACCGTAAGAGGAAAAATAGACGGCTGGGATGATAAAGATATTAAAAAAAGCCGGATCGACTATATTTTTACAAATGAAAAATACGATATAAAAAGCTCGTATACAATATTTAACGGCAAAAATGAAGAAATAATATCCGACCACTTTGGAATAATTATAGATTTTGAAAGGGAGTGATTTTTAATATGCGAAAAAGCGGAGTTTTGCTTCCTGTAACAAGTCTTCCTTCAAAATATGGCATTGGGTGTTTTTCAAAATCAGCTTATAAGTTTATAGACTGGCTAAAAGGTGCAGGGCAGTCTTTCTGGCAGATACTTCCTTTGTGTCCCACATCCTTTGGCGACTCGCCATATCAGTCATTTTCTACATTTGCAATAAATCCTTATATGATAAGCTTAAAAAGTCTTATAGAAGAAAAACTTTTAACTAAAGAAGAATGTGATAAGGTAGATTTTGGTGATGATAAAAAATATGTTGATTATAAAAAACAGTATGATAACCGTTTTACACTTTTAAAAAAGGCATATAAGGCCTCGGATGTTTTAAATGATGAAAGCTACAAAAAATTTGTTGACGAAAATCATTTCTGGCTTTTGGATTATTCGCTTTTTATGGCATTGAAATATCATTTTAATCAAAAGAAATGGAATGAGTGGGATTATGATATCCGCATAAGAAAAAAAGAGGCATTAGAAGAGTATAAAATTAAGCTTGAAGATGAAATAAATTTTTGGAATTTTATTCAGTATAAGGCGTATTCACAGTGGTATAAGCTAAAGGAGTATGCTAACAAAAGCAATGTATCAATAATAGGAGATATGCCCATTTATGTTTCTTTTGACAGCGCTGATGTATGGGTAAATCCAAATCTTTTTGAACTTGATGAAAACCTTCTCCCTATAAATGTTGCAGGATGTCCACCCGATGGCTTTTCAAAAAAAGGTCAGCTTTGGGGAAATCCTTTATATAACTGGGAGGAAAATGAAAAGACAGATTTTAAATGGTGGATGCAAAGACTTAAAAAATCTTTTGAAATTTATGATGCTTTAAGAATAGACCATTTCAGAGGATTTGATGAGTATTATTCAATAGATTTTTCAAAAAAAGATGCAACAGAAGGAAAGTGGCGTAAGGCAAAAGGTGAAGAACTTTTTAAAAAGGTAAAACATAAATTGGGTGATAAAAATATAATTGCCGAAGACCTTGGTTTTATTACCGATTCTGTAAAAGAGCTTCTTAAAAAATGTGGTTTTCCTGGAATGAAAATTTTGCAGTTTGCGTTTGATGAAAGAGATACGGGAGAAGCAAATGATTATCTTCCTCATAATTATCCCTACCTTTCGGTTGCATATACAGGAACACATGATAATCAGACACTTTATTCGTGGTTTAAAACAATTTCGGATTCTGAACGAAAGGCTGTAAGAGACTATTTGTGCGACTATTATACACCAGATGAAAAAATTAATTTTCCGCTGATTTCACTTATTATGCGCTCAAATTCATATCTTTGCATAGTTCCCATTCAGGATTTACTCTCCCTTGATGACAAAGCACGCATAAACATTCCTTCTACAACGGGAGAAAACTGGCGCTGGAGATTAGAAAAAAATCAGCTTACGCAAAGCCTAAAAGAAAAAATATATAATATAACAAAAATATATGAAAGAATATAAATTTTTATTGACAACATTTTTATAATTGTTATATAATTAACACAACAATATAACAGGTTAGGCGGTGGTTTTATGAATCAAAAAATGCGAAATCTTTTGATTTATACCACCGCGTTTTTTTTTACAATAACATTCCTTTATCTTCTTCTTTTTCTTTCGGCATTAATTCCAAATGAATTAATAACACCGAATATGCAAAAAAGTGCAGAAATTTATAAAACGAGAGAGGCATTTGAATTTAATGAAAAAAATGTTTTAAATTCGGTTGGCGATAACTATGCAGATTCAATTCTTCTTGGAATAAGCTATAATATGGGAAGAGGAAATCCTTTTGTATCAACCATTAATACAAGGTATCATAAAGGAGATAGTATAGGCGAAAATTACGGTTTTTACATAACAGTAACAGAAAATGCAAAGCCAGATACAGACTATACCCGTTATTTTCACGGCTCGGCAATGATTGTAAGGGTTCTTCATATTTTAGGTGATGTAAATCTTGTAAAAAATATAAATTTTGTAATTATTCTTTTGCTTATATTTTTAACAATAATAATCCTTTGCCGCAGAAAATATTATGATATTGTTTTGGCACTTATATTATCGTTATTAATGGTAAAATTTTATAATATAAGATTAAGCATAGAATATCAAAGCACATTTTTAATATGTTTTATAATGTGCCCCTTATATATTTTGTTTGAAAAAAAGTCGGATGTATATATTATAAGTCTTTCGGTTATTGGCGGTGTGGCAACAGCTTTTTTCGATTTTTTAACAACCGAAACAATAACAATTCTTCTGCCTTTGATGCTGATTGTTTCAATAAGAGCAAAAGAAGAAAGACTTTTTTCATACAAAGAAGTGTTTTTGTTTTTAATAAAATGCCTGGTAGCATGGGGAATAGCTTATGTTGGTACATTTTTATTAAAATGGACAGTTGCATCTTTGGTAACGGGAAATAATGAATTTTCACTTGCTTTATCTTCTGTTGCAGAAAGATTTGGCGGTAAGGTGCTTTTGAAAGAAAAACCAAAAACAATTTTTTCTTCGGTAATGGCAAACTTTTCAATGCTTGTAAAAAGCGCAAAAAGAGAATATTCAAATAAAGCATTAATTTGTGTTTTATCGTTTTTAATGATTATTTTTTCTGTTTGGTATCTTACAAAAAGCAAAAGAAAAAATAAAAAAGTATTTATTTTGCTTATAAGCCTTGGTGTTTTGCCCATTTTAAGATTTTTTGTTTTAAATAATCATTCGTTTTTGCATTGCTTTTTCACTTACAGAGCACTTTTTGTAAGTGTATTTGCTATTTTGATGTCGGCATTTTTAAATATGAAAAATCCATTTTTAAGGAGGGCAAAAAGATGAAGTATACAATTTTAATGCCCTGCTTAAATGAAGAAAAAACAATAAAGGAATGTATAAACGAAGCGAAGAAGTATATATATGAAAACAATCTTGATGCCGAAATTCTTATTGCGGATAATAAATCACAGGATAAAAGCAAAGAAATCGCCATAAGAAATGGTGCAAGAGTTGTTGATGTTTTGGAAAAAGGCTATGGAGCGGCACTTATTGAAGGAATTAACCGTGCCAATGGAGAATTTATAATTATGGGTGATTGTGATTTTAGTTATGATTTTACTTCACTTACACCGTTTATAAAAAAGCTTGAGGAAGGATATTCTTTAGTTGTGGGTAATCGCTTTAAAGGCGGTATACAAAAGGGTGCAATGCCGATTTTACATAAAATAGGAGTTCCTTTTTTATCTTATCTTGCAAGGGCAAAATTTAAAGCGCCTGTTGGTGATTTTCATTGCGGATTAAGAGCCTTTGAAAAGGAAAGAGCAAAAAGCTTTAATTTAAAATGTAAGGGTATGGAGTTTGCAACTGAAATAATTGCCGAATTTGCAAAGCATAACGAAAAAATATGCGAAGTTCCTACACCTTTAAGGTGTGATAAAAGAGGTGCGAAATCACATTTAAGAACATTTCGTGATGGTTTCAGGCATTTGGTGTATATTATAAAAAAATAATATAAATAAATACAATTATAGGAGGATGAGAATAATGAAAAGAGAATTTAAAGGGCTTGTTAGTATTTGGTTAAGTGTTGTACTTATTATTACTACACTTTTTATACCGTGTGTTTTTGCAGATGATACAACAAACGAAAAAAATGTAATGATTTACGCAGGTAATGAGCTTAACGATGGCGACATATCATCTGATCGTGATATGTTTTATATTGATCTTGAGAAAAAATTGTCTGAACAAGAAAAATTCCCAATTAATATAAAGCCGGAAGAATGGAAAATATGGAAATTTGACTCCAACTCCAGCGGATATGTTTTTGTTCCGGACGCAGTAACTCCTAATCCAAAAAATAAGGATGATAAAATTTTGCAGTCCGAATATGACAGTATTACACAGGAAACAGGAATGATGCTTTTTCTTGAAGCTAAAAACACAAAGTATATTTTACCTGTATATGATATAGACGATATAACTGATGAGGTAACCAATAATATTTTTTTGGTAAATACATTAACTCCTTTAGAAGAAATTGAGGTTTCTGAAACATCAGAAGCTTTTCCAAAGCCTGATGATGACTTGAATCTTATAAATGTTAAGGTTTTTTATGGTTTATATCATGGCAGTGGATCTGCAGTTGCAGAAGTTTATGATGATTATATAGAAAGCAAGTCTGATGATGATTCTGTGTACAAAAGTCTTAAAGATAATGAAACAGATAATTACTTATTCCTTGCAGGTGAAAAGGTACAGCCTTCGCATACATATAGTTATTCGGCAACTGATAATGTAATCACCGAAACTTGTGATTGCGGTTGCGAACATAGTGAAACTGCAACAATTAAAGCGCCGACTAATTTAATATATGACGGAACTGCAAAAGAGGCAACTGTTGAGTATTCTTCAAACTGGCAGGGCGGAGAGCTTTTAATTGGATATTCAGAAGGCGGTAATGTAAATACAGGAAGAGTTGATGCCACTATTTCAAAAGATAGTGCAACTGCTTTGGTTTCTTATACAATTACCCAAAGACAACGACAAAATTCAGGTGGCGACAGCGGTACAAGATATTACACAATAACCTTTGAAGATGAAGAAGGCAAAAAAATTGACAGCCAGAGAATTAAAAGAGGTTCAACTGTAACTAAACCCGAAACTCCTGAAAAAGAAGGATATATCTTTGATGGCTGGTATAAAGATGAAACCTTAGAAAACTTGTATGATTTTGAAACAAAGGTTATAAATGGCTTTGTGCTTTATGCTAAATGGATTGAAGATAAAGACGAAAATAACAGCGAAAATGAAAACAATGTTCCTGAAAATAACAATACATCAAGCGGTGATTGTGCAGGGCTGAATGATTGTCCGTCGTTAAACTATAAAGACCTTGATACAAGCAAATGGTATCATCTTGATACAGATTTTGTTATCGAAAACGAAATAATGCTTGGAACAAAAGATAACATATTTGAACCTGACCTTCCTTTAACAAGAGCTATGTTTGTTACTATTCTTTATAGAATAGATGGTGAAACCGAAATTCTTAACAAAAGTATTCCGTTTTATGATGTAGCAATGGACGCATATTATGCAAATGCGGTTTTGTGGGCGAAACAGAATGGTATTGTTAATGGCTATGACGAAAATATATTTGCTCCTGATGATAAAATCACAAGGGAACAGGTTGCAACAATTATATTCCGCTATGCAATCTATAAAGGATTAAATGCAATTACTTTGGAAGAAAATCTGCATTTTGACGATGCACAAGATATTTCCGAATATGCAGTTTCTGCAATGAACTGGGCAGTAGGTGCAAATCTTATAAAAGGAAAAACAGAAACTACACTAAATCCAAAAGATAATATCACAAGAGTTGAAATAGCTGCAATTATTCATAGATTTATTATTTTAAGCAAATAAAGCATAAAAACAAAAAGCAGGAATTTTAATAATTCCTGCTTTTATTATTTGATTTTTAAACTTTTTAAATATGTTTTTTTCTCATCGCTTACACGGTAGCTTTCAACGGCTTTTTGTATGGTTTTATTGTGTACCCATTTTGAAAGCCTTTTCTCTTTTAAAAATAATACCGCACTGTCATATTGCTTATAAAGTGCAGTTGCAAAATACCATGCAATCATCATATTTACATAATACTCGTCTGATTTTACGCTCGATACCATATTCATAAATTCAATATCGAAATTATCGTCAAGATAATATGACATAAGCATTTTTATTGCAAATCTTACTGTATATGTTTCATTGGATAAAATCCATTTTTTTATTTGTAAAAGAAGTTTATCGGTATTGCTTTTAAAGCATTTTGGAATAAGACCATCACAGGTAGCCCAGTTATCTATATAAGGCAAAAAATCATCTACTTTGCTTAAACAAATATCAAAATCACATATTTGTGAAATTAAAAATGCGTGTAGATTATTTTCTTCATAATATTTGTGTGGTAAATTATTTATAAAGGATTTTGCTGTATCGGTATTTTTTATTTGTTTTGCAAGTTTTTTCAGTTGTGGTGTTCTTACGCCTATTACCAAATCGGGATTAATATTTGGCATGAGGCGAGAGTGAAATGCTTTGTATTCTAAATCCTGAAGTTTAAAAAGTTCTTTTTGCAAAAGGTAGAACCCCCTTTATCAGTTTAAAAAAGCGTATTGCAATTGCAATACGCTTTTTGGTGAGCCATCGGAGATTCGAACTCCGGACACCTTGATTAAAAGTCAAGTGCTCTGCCGACTGAGCTAATGGCCCGTATTTAGTTTTAAAAAAATTGGCTGGGCTGGCTGGACTCGAACCAACGAAATGCAGGAATCAAAATCCTGTGCCTTACCGACTTGGCGACAGCCCAATACTTAAAAAGTAAATGGGGTGGGTAATCGGATTCGAACCGATGGCCTCTAGAGCCACAATCTAGCGCTCTAACCAACTGAGCTATACCCACCATGCTTTTTTAAAGCTTTAGTGGCGCGCCTGGAGAGATTCGAACTCCCGACCCACTGCTTAGAAGGCAGTTGCTCTATCCGACTGAGCTACAGGCGCATACTTTGCAAGGAATCAAACCCCAATTGTGACATTGAACTTATCAACCAAACCGTTAGATGAAAATTGGAGCGGGTGATGGGAATCGAACCCACACAACCAGCTTGGAAGGCTGGGATTCTAGCCGTTGAACTACACCCGCATATTTTTTGCAGTCAATTAGTCGACTTGAACATTATAACAAATAACTTTATGGTTGTCAATACCTTTTTTATTAAATTTAAAAATTTAATTTTCGAGCTTGTCAACCGACTTTTAAGATTATACCAACTTTTACCCAATTTGTCAACAGTTTTTTTGAAAAAAACAAAATATATGCAATATCACTACACAATGCGCCGATTAGCATATTAAAATCAGTAAAAACCGCTTAACACTAATAGTTAATATTAGCATTAAGCGGCATTTTTATACATTAATTTATTGTGATAACATATTCTTCGTCTTTATTGTCAACAGTAATTGTTTTAGATGAATAATTTGTTTCTGTAAGAAGAAATTCTGCAATTTTATCTTCTATAGAATTTTGAATTTCGCGTCTTATCGGGCGTGCGCCAAATTTTGGATTATAACTGTTTTTAAGAATCAAATCTTTGGCCTTATTTGTTATAACAAATTTTATACCAATATGGTTAAGCTCTTTAACAAGGTCTTTAAGCATAAGGTCAATAATCTTTGTTAATTCATCCTTTGTAAGCTCTTTAAATTCAATTATTTCGTCAATTCTGTTTAAAAATTCAGGACGGAAAATTTCTTTGAGGGCTTTATCAATATTTGCATTTACATTTCCCTCATTGGCAGTGTAGAATCCCATATTTGATGCACCTATTGATGTGCCAGCATTTGATGTCATAATAATTATTGTGTTTTCAAAATTCACAAGACGTCCTTGCGAATCGGTGATTCTGCCATCATCAAGAATCTGAAGAAGAATATTGAAAACATCCTGATGTGCTTTTTCTATTTCGTCAAGAAGTATAACGGAGTATGGTTTTCTTCTTACCTTTTCGGTAAGCTGACCTGCATCATCGTAGCCAACATATCCGGGAGGTGAGCCGATGATTTTTGATACAGAATGTTTTTCCATATATTCACTCATATCAAGCCTTATAAGTGAATTTTCATCATCAAAAAGTGATTCTGCAAGCGATTTTACAAGCTCTGTTTTGCCGGTTCCGGTAGGACCAATGAAAATAAATGAAACAGGTCTTTTTTTGCTTAATTTAAGCGCTCTGTTTCTTCTTACAGCTTTTGCAACACTTGTAACAGCCTTATCCTGACCGATAACCCTTTTATGAAGTCTTTCTTCTAAATTCATAAGCTTTTCACGGTCGGTTTCGGTGATGTTTTTAACAGGGATTCCTGTCCAAAGCTCAATAACTCTTCCAACATCTTCAAGTGATATTTTAGTTTGCTTCTGAAGCTTTCTTATATCGCTTAATTCGCCTTCCATACGGCATTTGTCACTTTTTAAAATTGCAAGCTTTTCATACTCAGTGTTCTCGCTGTCCTCTTCGAGCTCTTCAATCTGAGTATTTACTTCTTTTAACTTGGAATTTAAGTCAACAATTTGCTGAGTATATGGATTGTCAATATTAAGCTTTGAAGCTGCTTCATCAATTATGTCAATGGCTTTATCGGGAAGATATCTGTTTGAAATATACTTGCACGATAAATCTATTACCTCACCAAGAACATAATCCTCAATTGTAACATTATGATAATTTTCATAGTATGATTTAATGCCTGTTAAAATTCTGTATGCATCTTCTTTGGAAGGTTCTTCAATCATAACAGTCTGAAATCTTCGCTCAAGTGCAGCATCTTTTTCAATGTGCTTTCTGTACTCGGTAGGGGTAGTTGCACCAATAATCTGAATATCGCCCTTTGCAAGAGCTGGCTTTAAAATGTTACCTGCATTCATTGCACCGTCTGCATCGCCGGCACTTACAATTGAATGAATTTCATCAATAACTAAAATTACATTGTCACTTCTTGCTTCTTCAATAATGCTTTTAATTCTGCTTTCAAACTGACCTCTGTACTGAGTGCCTGCAACAATTGCAGACATATCAAGAAGATAAACCTGAGCACCGATAAGCCTTTCGGGAACAGTGCCATCGGCAATTTTTTGTGCAATGCCTTCTGCAATTGCAGTTTTACCAACACCAGGTTCGCCCAAAAGAACAGGATTGTTTTTACTTCGTCTGTTTAAAATCTGGATTACTCTTTCAATTTCGTTTTCTCTTCCTATGACCTTGTCTAAAAGCGAATGTTTTGCTTTTTCGGTAAGATTAACACCAAAATTGTTAAGACATTTTTTCTTTTTCTTTTCGTTTTTGATATTTTGTTTTGCTTTTTTATCATTAATCGGAATTTTCTCGCCCTGAAAATCGTTTCCGCCATCTGACGGATTCATTTCCATAAGGTTTGAGCCTGCAAGAAAATCCTGCAAAGTATCCATAAAGCTTTCTCCGTCATCGTTTTCCAATCCCTCAAGCATACTTTCTATCATTTCGGGGGGCATATCTATCTGCTCGGCAAGCTGATCTTTGCTTGTAATTCCCATTTTCATTGCACAGGATAAACAATAACCTTCGTTTATTCTGTTTGCACCTTCTATTTTTGATACAAAAACAACGGCAGGGTTCTTTTTGCAAACTGAACACATTTTCATAAAACGACACCTCTTTCCCTGCTTGAAATTGTGTTTAGAGTATATTGTATCATAAATTTTAAAAAATTCAATACTAAAATTATGACAATCTTTGTGCTATAATATCGGCAAGGTTTTTAGCATCTTTTTGAATTTCGTCTAAATTTTCACCTTCAATCATAACCCTTACAAGCGGTTCTGTTCCGGAAGGTCTTATTAAAACTCTTCCATTACCCGCCATTTTTTCTTCGAGTTTTTTAATTTCTGATGCAATAACTTCATCATTCATATATGTTGTTTTATACTCATTTTTGATTTTTACATTTTCCAGAACCTGCGGAAGAATATTTACGCAAGATGCAAGCTCAGATAGTTTTTTACCGCTTTTAACAACATTGTCTGCAACAGAAAGTGCAGTTACAATTCCATCGCCTGTGGTGTTGTTGTCTAAAAGTATAACATGGCCAGACTGTTCACCGCCTATAACATGGCCATTTTCAAGCATATTCTGAAGGACATATCTGTCACCGACTTTTGTCTGCTCATAATTGATGCCAAGCTTATCAAGAGCTTTGAAAAAGCCAAGATTACTCATTACTGTTGCAACAACAGTATTGTTTTTAAGCTTGCCTTCTTCTTTTAATCCTTGTGCACATATAACAAGAATTTTATCTCCGTCAACCAAGTTTCCGTTTTCATCAACTGCAAGACATCTGTCGGCATCACCGTCAAACGCAAAGCCCATATCGCATTTATTTTCAACAACAAATTTTTGCAAGCCTTCGATATGTGTTGAACCGCAGTTTTCGTTTATATTAAAGCCGTTTGGAATGTTATTTATAAGTACAGTCTGTGCGCCGAGCTCCTTAAACACAAGTTTTGCACATTCGTATGATGCACCATTTGCGCAGTCAAGTGCAATTTTTAAACCATCATATTTCTGGGAAGCACAGCTTTTTGCAAAATCGGCATAGTCACGAAGAGCAGTTTCAAGAAAATTTCTTTTACCAAGCTCTATGCCAATCGGAAGCTCGCCAATTTCTTTGCCGTCTAAAATATATTCTTCTATTTCGTTTTCAAGCTCATCGCTAAGCTTGTAACCTTCGGATGAAAAATATTTAATACCATTGTATTCAACAGAGTTGTGTGACGCAGAAATAACAACGCCTGCATCCATTTTATATTTTCTTACAAGATATGCAACTGCAGGAGTAGGAATTTTTCCTACGCAAACAGCATGTGCTCCAACTGAGCAAAAACCTGCCACAAGTGCACATTCAAGCATATCGCCCGAAACTCTTGTGTCTTTTCCTACTAAAATTTTAGGGTGAGCGCTGTTTGTGTGTTTTGTAAGCACAAGTGCGCCTGCCTGACCGATTTTAAATGCTAAAGAAGGGGTAAGCTCTTTGTTGGCAATACCTCTTACACCATCAGTACCAAATAATCTTCCCATTTTCATTCTCCTTATTTAAATAAATGCTTATTTTACATTCATTATTATTTTTGCTTTGTTTTCTTCGCCTTCAGCAAGCGAAATATTTTCGGGCAAGTCAAGCTCCACTAAAGCCTGATTACCATTTTCGGTTGTAGCAAATGTATATTCTTTTGTATAAATTTCACTTATTTTATCAAGAACGCCACTTTTTCCTTTTATGACAACGGTTTTATTTCCTGACACCGAAACAGATACTTCTTTATGGTCGGAGGGTTGCTTAAATTTTACATTCGGAACAATTTTAACTTCTTTTGTTGCGGCAATGGTAAATAAAGCCTCAGCAGATTCAACGCTTTTTGAAAGGTCGTTATAGGTTATATTTTGATTTTGCGAATCTAAAAGTTCAATAATATAACTTCCCTTTATATCGGATGTTTTATTTGAAACATCAACATTTATTATAGCTTTTGAAATTGAATTAAGAATACTTTGTGGACCTGTGATGCTTATAGTTTCAGGGGTTATGGTTTGCGAGTCAATTTCATGCCCTGATTTTAAAGTGCCTTCTTTTTTTACATCAATTTTGATTTTTTTATTGGTAACCTTGTCAACCGTTATATCAAAATTATAGGGTTCTTTGTTTAAAACAGTTACACCGCCTACCGAAAAAACAACATTTGTACCAAGAGAGTACTGGCCTTCTTTTTCAATGCCAATCATATCGGTGTTTACCTTTATATTCTGATTATTAAGCTTTGCAATGGTTTTTCGGCTGCCTCTTACCTTTATATCTATGGTATCGCTGTTTGTTTCCATTATTTTCAGTTTCCCGTTTGTAAAGTCAGTAGATACATTTGTTTTTGAAATAGGAATATCTCTTATCCATTTTTCGTATTGAGGATTTTGAAAATATACAACATATATCCATATTATTAAGGAAACAAGTATTGATATTACTCTTATTACCCAGTCTTTTTTCAAAAAATCTCTCATTTCTTTTTCACCACCATATCAAAAAACTTGTCCTTATTAAGTTTAAAATCATTATCTTCTTCAATAAGTAATTCTTTCAATGTTTTTTCCAGATTTGGAATTGATATGTTTCTTTCAAGCTTTCCGTTTAAAGCGATTGAAATTTTTCCTGTTTCTTCTGATACGACTACAACAACACAATCCGCAACCTCACTGATTCCGATTGCGGCTCTGTGTCTTGTTCCAAGCTCCTGACTTAAAGTATTATCCTGCGTAAGCGGAAGAAAGCACGCTGCAGCCTTCACTTTGTTTTCGCCTATTATTACAGCACCGTCATGAAGGGGAGTGTTGGGAACAAATACATTTATTATAAGCTCAGGTGATATATCCGAATTAATCGGGATACCTGTTTTGGCAACATCACCAAGTTTTATTTCTCTTTCAAAAACTAAAAGTGCACCTGTTTTGGTACTTGTTAAAGCACTTACAGCATCAACAACTTTTGTAACTGTGCTTTCATCTTCAGGTTCTGTCATTGTTAAAAATTTTCCTATGCTGCTTCTGCCCACCTTTTCAAGTGCACGCCTGAGTTCCGGCTGAAACACAACCAAAAGTGCAACAAGGCCTACCTCCATTGTATTTATAAGCAAAAAGTTTATTGAGTTAAGTGATAACCAGCCTGAAAGTTGTGTTGCAACAATTAAAATAATGATACCTTTTATAAGCGATACAGCTCTTGTTTCACTTACAAGCTTAATGCCTTTGTAAATTATAAAAGCAACAAGCGCAATATCCAGAATATCACGAATTCGTATAAGTTTTAAATTTTCAATTAAAAACGAAAATGCACCGCTCAAAATACTCGCCCCTTTAAAAAATATACTATTTCTATTATACAAGTATTTTTGAACTTTGTAAATGATTTTTTTAAAAAATTCACTTTGATATTTCGTTTAATGCCGTACAAAGATAATTTATGTCGTTTAGTGTATTAAAAGCACCTATACTTATTCTTATTGTACCGCTGTTTTCTGTTTTTAATGCGCAGTGTGCATTGTATGCGCAGTGATATCCTGATCGTGTGGCAATGTCGTACTTAGAATTTAAAATTTCTGACATATTTGCACAGTCTTTGTTTTTTATTGTAATGCTCACCACACCTAAGCGGTCTTTGGTGGACATATAACCATGAATATTTATGTTTTTCATAACAGATAAATTTTCTAAAAGGCGCTTTGTAAGAAGCATTTCATGTTCAAAAATTGTATTAATACCAACTTTTTTAATAAATTTTATGCCTTCCATAAGCCCACATATTCCAACAGTATTAAGTGTTCCGCTTTCAAATTTATCAGGGAGGTCATCGGGCTGATAAAGATTTTTTGAATTACTTCCTGTTCCGCCTTCTTTAAGAGGCAGAATATCAGGATAGCCAACATAAAGAGCACCAGTCCCTTGCGGTCCTAAAAGGGATTTGTGGCCTGTAAGTGCTAAAAAATCGATATTCATATTTTTAATGTCAATTGGAATAATTCCGCCGCTTTGTGCAGCATCCACTAAAAAAAGGATATTGTTTTCCTTTGCAATTTTTCCTATTTCTTTTATGTCGTTTATTGTTCCTGATACATTTGATGCGTGTGTTACAACAATAAGACGGGTATTTGGTTTTATGGCATTTTTTATATCGTCAGGATTTACTTTTCCAAAAATATCGGCTTTTACCATGGAGCTTGAAATTTCTTTTTTGCCAAGTGTATATATCGGTCTTATAACAGAATTATGCTCCATCTGAGAAAAAATAACATGGTCGCCTTTTTTTAAAACACCTTTTATAACCATATTAAGTCCTTCTGTTGCATTTTGTGTGAATATAAATTTATTTATATCATCACCGTTAAAAAGTGAGCAAATTTCGTTTCGGCATTCATAAATTTTTTCTGATGCCATAAGAGATAGTCTGTGTCCTGAACGCCCTGGATTTGCGCTGAAATTTTTCATACAGTCAAGCATTGCCATATAAACCTCTTTTGGCTTTTTAAGGCTTGATGCACTATTATCAAGATAAACCAAAGTTTTCACCCCCCTAAAAAATTTTTTCATAAGTTTGGGCATCAAAAATTCCCTTTGAATTCACATTGAGAGTTTTAATTGCTTCTCTGATTTTTGAAGCGTTTTCGTAGTCTGTTTTTACACAAAATCCGCATCCTGATAATGAAAGTTTTTTGGGAGTAGGAACGATGCTTGATGTTATATTATATTCGTTTAAAATATATTTTTTAATCTGGACTGCTATATTGGATGATGAAAAGGGTGCAAGTACAATTTTCATAAAACTTCCTCCTTTGGAATTTTAATTTTGTATACTTTATTTTATTCGGATTTTAAAAAATAGTTACACAATATGACAAATTAACTTAAAAAACAATAAATTTTAAAATAAATATTGATTTTATCCAAAAATATTATATAATTATTATGTATGTATAAATTTAAATAAGGTTAAGAGGTGAAAAAAGTGCCACTTTTAAAAACTTATGAGATTTCAATAGATTTGGGCTCGTCAATGTTAAGAGTTGATGTTAAAAATCAGGGATTGGTTTTTAATGAAGCAAACCTTATAGCGGTAAATGCAAATACAGGTAAGCTTATTGCAATTGGCGACAGAGCCAAAAGCATGATTGGAAGACAAAACTCAAACATTTCAATTATTCAGCCTGTTAAAAATGGTGTAATATCTGATTTTGACGCCTGCGGACTTGTTATTAAATATCTTATAGACAAATTTTGTAAAGGCACACTTATACGACCTCTTCTTACTATTGGAATCAGTCCTGCTACATCAGAAATTGATCAGCATCTATTGATTGAAGCGGCACTTAATGCGGGTGCTAAAAAAGTTTATCTTTTAAAAAAACCTGTTGCAGCAGCCCTTGGAAATGGTGTCAATGTTACAAATGCATCGGGCAGACTCATTGTTGATATAGGCTCGGATTCAACAAATATTGGTCTGGTATCGCTTGGAACTGTTGTTTCAAATACCACAATAGATATAGGTTCTGGTGATTATGACAACAAAATAATTGAACACATCAAGAAAAAACACTCAATTCTTATAGGCAAAATCACCGCTGAAAGAGTTAAAATGATGATTGGGTCGGTTATTAAAAAAGATGAAATGGAGTATTTCGAAATTAAAGGAAAAAACCTTAAAAAAGGAATTCCTGCCGCAAAGAGAATTTCATCAAAAGAAATTGCAACTTTATTCAGACCTGATGTTAAAAAAATTATAGAGGCAATTTATGATGTTATTTCAAACACACCGGTTGAGCTTGAGAGTGATGTAAGGCAATACGGAATAATTCTTACCGGCGGCGGAAGTATGATATATGGCATTGATACTCTTATTGCAAATACATTAAAACTTAAGGTTGTGGTGTCGGAACAACCTCTTAACAGTACGGTTATGGGTATAGCTAAAGCAACCGATCAGAGAGTAAGTCTTGATAAACTTGGCATTATGTAGCAAGCTTGAATTAAAGCTGATATTATGATATAATCAAAAGGTATATTTTGTTTGGAATAGAACTTACAGGAGGAATAATTTTGAAGATTATAAAAACACCGGTATTTTTTATTGTAGATGTAATATTTGTTGCTATGGGCTTTGTGCTGTCCGAAATGCTTTTGTTTTCGGTGTCAAAGTTTAATTCATTGTTTGTTTCAATGGATTACCAGCTTATTTTAAATCTTTTGTTTTCGGTTTTTGCTTATATGATAATAATGTCAATAGGCGGAATTTATCGCAATTCATGGTTTAATGCAGGGCTTAATGAGTATATACGCCTTGCTTTTTGCGTTTTTTTGTCAATGCTTGTAAATATTATTTTCAGTCTTATTCTGAGTAAAACAAAACTTACTTCAACGAGTGTGGGTGATATGATAAAAGCAGATATTCTTACTACAATAATTTCGCTCATGCTTCTTGCAGGATTCAGACTTAGTGCAAAAATTATATATGATACAGGTGCAAAAAACTCTCCTGACCGTGATAAAAAGAAACTTCTTATTATTGGTGCAGGACAGGCATGCCACATGCTTATTTCTGACATTAAGGTGAACGAAAATTTAAATTACAATATTGTGGGAATTATTGACGATAATCCATCATTAAGAAATATGAATGTTTACGGCTATCGTGTTTTTGGAAACAGACACGACATTATAAATGTGTGTGCAAAACACGATATCGACGATATCATTGTTGCAATTCCTTCTGCAAAAGAAGATAATCTTCAGGAAATTTTAAAAATATGTTCTTTAACAGATTGTAATGTTAAAATGCTTCCAAGTATAGACGAGATGCTTGATTCTACAAAAAACATTTCCAAAAAAATAAGAAAAGTAAAAATTGAAGATTTACTTGAAAGAGAACCTGTTGTTTTGGAAAATGATAAAATTGCCGAAGAAATAAGCGGTAAGACAATACTTGTAACAGGTGGCGGCGGTTCAATAGGAAGTGAGCTTTGCCGTCAGATTGCGTTGTTTAAACCTGAAAAACTTATAATTTTAGATATTTATGAAAATAATGCTTATGACCTTCAGAATGAACTTGTAAGAAAGTACCCTGAACTTAATCTTGTTGTGCTTATTGCATCGGTAAGAGATGAAGAAAGATTATTCGATATTTTTGAAACTTATAAACCTGAAATTATTTTCCATGCCGCGGCACATAAGCATGTTCCTTTAATGGAAAACAACCCCTGCGAAGCTATTAAAAACAATGTTTTTGGTACATACAATGTTGCTAAATGCGCCAGCAGATATGGCAGCAAAAAATTTGTTATGATTTCTACCGATAAAGCGGTTAATCCTACAAATGTTATGGGCGCAACAAAAAGAATGTGCGAAATGATTGTGCAGTCTTTCCAGACGGTGAGCAAAACCGAATTTGTTGCAGTAAGATTTGGTAATGTGTTAGGAAGTAACGGCTCGGTAATTCCGCTTTTCAAAAGGCAGATTGAGCAGGGCGGACCTGTTACGGTTACGCATAAAGAAATTACAAGGTTTTTTATGACAATTCCCGAGGCGGCTCAGCTTGTGCTTCAGGCATCGAACTATGCAAAAGGTGGAGAAATTTTTGTCCTTGATATGGGAAAACCTGTTAAAATTTATGATCTTGCGATAAATTTGATAAAATTATCAGGATATAAACCCAATGTTGATATTGATATTGAAGTAACAGGTTTAAGACCTGGTGAAAAGCTATATGAAGAGCTACTTATGAATGAAGAAGGTCTTACAAAAACAAGACATTCAAAAATATTTGTAGGAAAGCCTGTTTTTTCTGATATAAACGAAATTGAAAATAACCTTAAAAAGCTTGAAGAAGTATTAAAAACAAACGATAACAAAAAAATTGTAGACACATTAAAACAAATTGTTCCTACTTTTGTAGCGCCTGAGGAGTTTAACAAAAACGCAATTTAAGTTATACTAAATCAAAGGTTTTGTTAATAGAATTTAGTAATAATAATTTGGGGAATGATTTAAATGAAGGATTTTGTAAGTGCGGTTATTGTTGCGGGGGGCAGCGGAACAAGAGCAAAGGTGAATGTTCCCAAACAGTTTTATGAAATTTTAAATAAGCCTGTTTTGTATTATACTGTAAAAAAGTTTTGCGACTGCAAACAGATAGATGAAATAATTCTTGTTGTGCCTTGCGATTATCTTGTATATACAAGTGACTTTGTAAAAAAGCTTGGACTTAGTAAGGTTACTAAAATCACAATTGGCGGAAAAACAAGACAGGAGTCTGTTTTAAACGGACTTGGCGAGGCAGATGAAAAATGCACATTTGTTGCAGTTCATGACGGAGCAAGACCTTTTATAGATGCTGATACAATTAAAAATTGTATTGAAGATGCAAAAAAGCATAATGGTGCAGCAGTTGGCAAAAAATGTGTTGACACATTAAAAAAAGCAGATGAAAATCTTATTATATCGCAAACAGTAAACCGCGAAGAAATATGGCAGATTAACACACCTCAGATTTTTAAAAAGGACATACTTTTAAATGCGCATCTTAGGGCTAAAAATGAAGGTATTGATGCAACAGATGATTGTGCTCTTTTAGAAAGAATGGGATATAAAATTAAAATTACGCCCACCGAAAAAAATAATCTTAAAATAACAACTCACGATGATATAAAATATATGGAGGCATTTTTAAATGGCATTAAGAATTGGTAATGGCTATGATGTTCATATTCTTTGCGAAGATAGAAAGCTTATTTTAGGCGGAGTGGAAATAGAGTTTGAAAAAGGGCTTTTGGGCCATTCTGATGCCGATGTTTTAGTTCACGCTATAATGGATGCACTTTTAGGTGCAGCCAGTCTTGGTGATATAGGAAAGCATTTTCCCGATACAGACGAAAAATACAAAGGAATAAGCAGTATTATTCTTTTGGAGTATGTTGGAAATCTATTAAAAGAAAACGGCTATACTATAAATAATATTGATTCAATTATTGTGGCACAAAGACCAAAATTAGCTCCTTATATTGAAAAAATGTGCCAGAACATTGCAGATGCATTAAAGATAAGCAAAGATGCGGTAAATGTTAAAGCTACCACAACCGAAAAGCTTGGTTTTGAAGGCGAAGGCAAGGGAATATCGGCATACAGCGTATGCCTTCTTGAATAAACGTGGAGGATTTGATTTATGGAATATATTTCAAATTGCGAAAATGATACAATAAATATAGCAAAAGAATTTGCCAAAAGCTTAAAGGCGGGCGATGTGGTTACTCTTGATGGTGACCTTGGTGCAGGTAAAACATTTTTTACATCGTCTTTATGCAAATCACTTGGTGTAAAAGATATTGTTCAAAGTCCTACATTTACAATAGTAAACGAATACCGAAACGGAAACATTCCTGTTTTCCATTTTGATGTTTACAGAATATCATCACCTGATGATATGTATGATATAGGCTTTGATGAGTATCTTTATTCAGACGGCATTTCAATAGTTGAATGGGCAGACGAGGTAAAAGAATTTTTTACAATGCCCTATTACGAAATAAGAATTTATAAAGACCTTGGTATATCCGAAAATTACAGAAGAATACAAATTAACAGGAGAAATATATGAACATTCTGGCAATAGATACATCTTCATTAAATGCTACTGTGGCACTTATGAATGATGAAAAGGTTATAGGTGAATATACAATCAGCAATAAAAAAACACATTCGCAGGTTATAATGCCTATGATTTGTGAGCTTTTGGAAAAATGCTCACTATGTATGGATGATATTGATGTTTTCGCAACTGGGATTGGTCCCGGTTCATTTACAGGACTTAGAATTGGCATTGCAACTGCAAAAGCACTTTGTCAGGCAAAACAAAAAAAGATTATAGGTATATCGTCACTTGCATCACTTGCAAAAAATGTGTCGGATACAGAAAAAACAATATGCCCCATTATTGACGCAAGAAGAGGCGATGTTTATAACGCACTTTATAAAAACGGTGTTTGTATAAAAGAGGACAGAGCAATAAGTTTAGATGAGCTTTTTGAAGAATTAAAAGGCAAAGATGTTTTGTTTTTAGGTGACGGTGCAATTGTGTATAAAGATAAAATAATAGAAAAAATGGGCGATAATGCTTATTTTGCAGATATACACAATATGCTTTCAAAGGCATCAAGTATTGCCGCTTTGGCTTATAAAAGAGCAGAGCAAAAAGATTTTGATGATTATCATACTATACTTCCAATTTATCTTCGTTCATGTCAGGCGGAGAGAGAATATAACGAAAGAGTAAAAGAAATAAAGGAGAATTAAAATGATTTTAGCAATTGGAGCAGACCACGCAGGAGTAGAATTAAAAGAAAAAATTAAGGCTTATTTAACCGAAAAAAACTATGAGGTTAAAGATTTTGGAACACACGACACAAGTTCGGTGGATTATCCCGATATTGCAAAAAAAGTTTGCACATCGGTTGTAAACAAAGAAGCAGACCTTGCAATACTAATTTGCGGAACAGGTATTGGAATGAGCATTTGTGCAAACAAAATAAACGGCATAAGATGCTGTGCATGTTCCGATACCTACAGTGCAAGATTAACCCGTATGCACAACGATGCAAACACTCTTGCAATTGGTGCAAGAGTTATTGGTGAAGAGCTTGCAAAGGATATTGTTGATGCGTTTTTAGGTGCTGAGTTTGAAGGCGGAAAGCATCAAAGAAGAGTTGATATGATAAATGCACTTGAAATAAGATAAAAAATATGTTAATATATTAAGATAAGTTTATTTGAGGAGTAGGATATAATGACAGATGCTGTTGTAGCATATTTTAGTCAGACTAATGATATACTTGCCACATTTTTAATGTCAATATTGCCAATAGTGGAACTAAGAGGTTCAATTATTTTTGCGGCAACACAAAATGTTCCATGGTATATAGCTTATATTGTAAGTGTAGTTGGCAATATTTTGCCAATACCTTTTATAATACTTTTTTTAAGGCCAATACTTAATTATTTAAAAAAGACAAAACATCTTGCAAAAGCAGCAGACTGGATTCAGGAAAGGTCTATGAAAAAAGCGGATAAGATTTTAAAATACGAAATTTTAGGACTTTTTATATTTGTTGCAATACCGCTTCCCGGAACAGGTGCGTGGACGGGCGCGATTATTGCGTCGCTTCTTGATATGCGTATTATAAAGGCGTTTCCAACAATAGTTTTAGGAGTTATGGCAGCCGGCGTTATTATGGTTTTGGGCAGCTATGGTTTTTGGAGCGTTATAACTCATTTGTTTTAAAATAAGAAATATTCCAATGAAAAGGTGGTTATAAAAATGAGAAAATTTTTCACATCAGAATCAGTAACAGAAGGACATCCGGATAAAATCTGCGACCAGATTTCTGACGCGGTTTTGGATGCTATTATTGAAAAAGACCCAATGGCACGTGTTGCCTGCGAAACTGCAGTTACAACAGGTCTTGTTATGATAATGGGCGAAATAACAACAAGCTGTTATGTTGATATTGCAAAAATTGCAAGAAACAAAATAAGAGAAATTGGTTATGACAGAGCAAAATATGGTTTTGACTGCGATACCTGTTCTGTTTTAACATCAATAGATGAGCAGTCACCCGATATTGCACTTGGTGTTGATAAATCACTTGAAGCAAAAAAAGGTGAGGCGGAAGAATTTGATACAGGCGCAGGTGACCAGGGTATGATGTTTGGTTATGCGTGCGACGAAACAAAAGAGCTTATGCCGCTTCCTATATCGCTTGCTCACAAACTAAGTTTAAAGCTTTCTGAAGTTAGAAAAAACGGCACATTAACATACCTAAGACCTGACGGAAAAACCCAGGTTACTGTTGAGTATGAAAATGATGTTCCAAAAAGAATCGATACTATTGTTGTGTCTACACAGCACAGTGAAGATGTCCAAAACGCACAGATAAAAGAAGATATTATAAAATATGTTATAAACCCTGTTGTTGATAAAAATCTTCTTGATGAAAACACAAAATATCTTGTAAACCCAACAGGTAAGTTTGTTGTAGGCGGACCTCAGGGAGATACAGGTTTAACAGGAAGAAAAATTATTGTTGATACCTATGGTGGATATGCGCGTCACGGCGGTGGTGCTTTTTCTGGAAAAGACCCGACAAAAGTAGACAGAAGTGCAGCTTATGCAGCAAGATATGTTGCTAAAAACATTGTAGCAGCACATCTTGCTAAAAAATGTGAAGTTCAGCTTGCTTACGCAATTGGTGTTGCAAGCCCTGTTTCAATTTTAATTGATACATTCGGCACATCAGATATTGATAACGAAAAACTTGTTGAAGCTGTAAACGAAGTGTTTGACCTTCGTCCTGCCGCAATTATTAAAAATCTTGATTTAAGAAAACCAATCTATTCAAAAACAGCTTCTTATGGCCATTTTGGAAGAGAAGATATGGGCTTTAACTGGGAAAAAACCGATAAAGTTGATGCTTTAAGAGCAAAACTTGGTTTATAATAAGTTTTAAAAATAATCACTATATTACACCTCTTTGCATAATATAAAGCGAAGAGGTGTAAAGCTTATGTTGACCATACTTTTTAAGTCGGTTATTGTTTTTTTAGCGTGCTATGCTCTTATTGATATTGTGCGCAGAATAATAAGTGCTGTTTTTTCAAAAGAAGTGCATATTAAAGACGATGTTTTTGTGGTTATAAAAATTAAAAACAAAAACGAAAATATTGAAGGTGTTGTACGGAGTGTTATATGGAAAAGTCTGAGTACTTCGGGCGGTTCGTTTGTGCCAAGTATTCTTATTGTAGATATGGGCTCTGATGAAAAAACAGTTGAAATTGTGAAAAAGCTTTGTGAAGACTACGGATTTATTTATTTTACAACCGAGCAGGATTACATACAGATGAAAAATTCATTTCTGGGAGATTTTAATGGAGAATAAAAGATATTTTGCATATTCTGATTATTTAAAACAAAAATACACACAAAGGGTTTACAAACTTCCTGTAAACCTTCCTATTACCTGCCCCAACCGCGATGGAAAATGCGGTGAGGGTGGGTGTATTTTTTGCGGTGAGGTAGGCGCGGCTTTTGAAAATTTGCCTTCGACATTAAGTGTTAAAGAGCAGATAAAAGAAAATATGGCATACATAGGCAAAAAATATAAGGCAGAAAAGTTTATTGCTTATTTTCAGAATTTTACAAATACATATATGCCTCTTTCGGATTTTGAAAGATTAGTAAACGAAGCGGTTATGGAAAATATTGTTGAAATAAGCATATCTACAAGACCTGATTGCATAAATGACGATTATATGCAGGTTTTAAAAAGGATAAAAGATGAGCATAATATAGAAATAAGCATCGAACTTGGGCTGCAGACGGTAAATTACAAAACACTGAAAAAAATAAACAGAGGGCATACCCTTGCAGAATTTATTGATGCGGTTTTATGCATTAAAAAATATGGTTTTGATATTTGTACGCATCTTATTTTAAACCTTCCGTTTGATGATGATGAAGATATAATTGAGTGCGCAAAAATTCTTTCTGCTTTAAGAGTTAAACAGGTAAAGCTTCATTGCCTTTATATTGTTAAAAACACCAAAATGGCAGATATGTATGAAAACAAAGAATTTCAAATGGGTACATATTTTGATTATGTGGACAAGGTTATTTTGTTTTTGGAATATTTAAGTCCTGATATTGTTATTCAAAGACTTATAGGAAGGGCAAAAGAAGAGCATACACTTTTTGCAAATTATGCTACAAGCTGGTGGAAAATAAAAGACAGTATAGATGCACAAATGGAGCTTCTTGATACATATCAGGGTAAAAAATGTGATTATCTTAACGGAAAATGCCTAAATAGGTTTATTTAATAAGAAAAATTAAGAAAAATATGTAAAAAACTGTTGTAATTTTAAAGAAAATTATGTTATAATGAATATGTATATCAAAACGCAGAATATTTTGTGATTTTTTGCGTTTTCTGGGGGAATTATTGTGATAAAAAGTATGACCGGATATGGTCAGTGTGTAAAACAGTTTGATGACTACAGAATAACAGTTGAATTAAAAACAGTAAATAACAGATATCTTGATACAAATGTAAGAGTTTATAAACAATATTCTTTTGTAGAAGAGCTTATAAGAGAGGTTGTACCTTCTAAAATATCAAGAGGTAAATTAGATATTGCAATTTTGTTTGACAACATAAAAAAAGACGACAGAGTTGTAACCTTAAATGAAGAAGTTGCAAGAGGATACTATGATGCTCTTAAAAATATGGCAGAAGTTTTTAATCTTACCGATGATATAACAGTATCAAGACTTGCTCATTTTCCTGATGTTTTTACTGTTGAGAAAAAAGAGCAGGATAAAGAAAAAATCAATGCCGATGTTTTATCTGTTTTAAATGATGCTATAGACGACCTTACATCTTCAAGAATAAGAGAAGGCGAGAGACTTAAAAAATTCTTTGACGAAAGTTTTGACACTATGGAACAGCTTGTTTTAAATATTGAAAAGCGTTCTCCCGAAACAATCGAAGAATTTGCAGAAAGAATTAAAACAAGAGTTAAAGATTTTACCGAGGGAGCAGAGATTGAAGAATCAAGACTTTTGTCTGAGGTTTGTCTTTATACTGATAAAATAAACATTACCGAAGAAATAACACGCTTTCGAAGTCATTTAAAAGAAATGAGAAGTCTTGTTTTAAGCAATATTCCCGTTGGCAGAAAGCTTGACTTTACTGTTCAGGAATTAAACAGAGAAGCAAATACAATGGGCTCTAAATGTAACGACTACGAAATAAGTCGTCTTGTTGTTGAATTAAAGAGCGAAATAGAAAAGGTAAGAGAACAGGTTCAGAACATTGAATAAAGGTTGTGATTAAAATAAAACTTATAAATATAGGTTTTGGAAACATTGTTTCTGCTACAAGAATAGTTGCTATTGTAAGTCCTGAGGCGGCACCTATAAAAAGAATTATTCAGGGTGCAAGAGATAAGGGAATGCTTATTGATGCAACAAGCGGCAGAAGAACAAGAGCAGTAATAGTTATGGACAGCGAGCATGTGATTTTGTCGGCAGTTCAGCCCGAAACAGTTGCAGGCAGACTTGAAAAAGATTTAACGCTTTCGGGAGATGATGAAATTGAATAAAAGAAGAGGAACACTTATAATCCTTTCAGGTCCTTCAGGCTCAGGAAAGGGAACAGTGTTAAAAAACTTTTTTGAAAATTATGGCGATAAAAATGTAAAGCTTTCGGTATCGGCAACAACAAGGGAGCCAAGAGAAGGCGAAATTGATGGCGTAAATTACTTTTTTATATCAAAGACAAGCTTTGAAAAAATGATTGATGAAGATAAGTTTTTAGAATGGGCATCGTTTTGCGATAACTTTTACGGAACACCGCTTTCTTTTGTTGATGAAAACCTTGAAAACGGATGCGATGTAATACTTGAAATAGAGGTTCAGGGCGCACTTAAGGTTATGGAAAAAAGAAATGATGCAGTAAGTGTATTTATTCTTCCTCCATCGGCAGCTGAACTTGAAAAAAGACTTATCGGCAGACAAACCGAAAGTATGGATGTAATAGAAAAAAGAATAACTCAGGCAAAATGGGAAATTTCTAATCTGGAAAAATATACTTATTTTGTTGTAAACGATACTGTTGAAGATGCTGCAAAGAAATTTAAGGCAATAATAGATGCAGAAAGATTAAAAACTGATAAACAAAAAGATTTTGAATTTTAAAATAAAATGTTGTTTTTACATAGTTAAAGAAAGGGATGTTATACATTATGATGATTGATCCATCAGTAAAAAAATTAATGGAGGGTTCAAATCCTGAAAACCCAAGATTTGAAAGCAGATATTCTTTAGTTATTGCAGCTGCAAAAAGAGCAAGAGAAATCTGCAAAACAGGTGTAAGCTTTACTGAATGTAAAGATGGAAAACCTGTAACAGTTGCAGTTAACGAAATTGCAGAAAATAAAATCAGCTTTAAAAAGAAAAGCAATAAAACAGACAATATGAGTATGGATATGATTCTTAATATGTATCTTGAAGAGGATATGTCGTCTTCTAAGTAACGATAAAACGGAGGATTGAAAATATGCCAAAATGCGTTGTAATGGGTGTTTGTGGCGGTATAGCTGCATACAAATCGGCATACATTGCAAGAGCTCTTATAAAAAAAGGGTATGATGTGCATGTTGTTATGACAAAGTCAGCTACCGAATTTATTACACCCTTAACCTTTCAGACAATCACAAAAAATAAGGTTATAACCGATATGTTTTCGCTAAGTGAAAATGTTACAACCGAGCATATTTCGCTTGCAAAAATGGCGGATGTATTTTTAATCTGTCCTGCAACTGCAAACATTATTGGAAAGGTTGCCTCGGGTATTGCAGATGATTTTTTGTCTACAACCATTATGGCAACAAAAAGCAAAGTCGTTTTCTGCCCGGCAATGAACACAAATATGTATGAAAACCCAATTTTTGTGGCCAATATGAATAAGCTTAAGCATCTGGGGTACGAATTTGTTGAATCGGGCGTTGGATATCTTGCCTGCGGCGATGAAGGTGCAGGAAGACTTGCTGATGAAGAAGATATTTTAGATGCAGTTGACATTTCGTTATGTGATAAAAAAGATTTTGAAGGCAAAAATGTTCTGGTTACAGCAGGTCCGACAATGGAAGAAATTGACCCTGTAAGATACATTACAAACCATTCGAGCGGTAAAATGGGTTATGCTATAGCAAGATGTGCCAAAATGCGTGGTGCATCGGTAACACTTGTTACGGGTAAAACAAATCTTAAACCCATATCCGGCATAGAGGTTATAGATGTTAAAAGCGCACAGGATATGTATAATGCCGTTCTTAACAATTTTGAAAAAGCGGATGTTGTTATAAAGGCTGCAGCAGTTGCAGATTTTACACCGTCAGAATTTGCGAGTGACAAAATAAAAAAAGAAGACGGAATGAGTGTAATTAACCTTGAAAGAACATCAGATATTTTAAAAGAGCTTGGCGAAAGAAAAACAAAACAGACTCTTGTTGGATTTTGTATGGAAACAAAAGACCTTTTAGAGAGCGCAAAATCAAAGCTTGAAAGAAAAAATCTTGATTTTATAGTTGCTAACAATGTAAATGTACCCGGAGCAGGTTTTGGTCTGGATACAAATGTTGTTACAATTATAGATAAATACGGCAACCTTAATGAATATAACAAAATGTCAAAAGATGAGGTTGCAAATATAATTTTAGACCATATAACAAAATAGCAAACAGGCAACTTGTGTTGCCTTTTTTGTGTTTCTTACACTAAATTAAAAAGGAGTGATTTAATGATTTGTGAAGTGGTAATAAACAATATTTCACGACATACAGATAATATATATCATTATATTGCTCCCGAAAATGAAAAAAACTATATCGGCAGAAGGGTTGTTGTTCCGTTTGGCAGAGGAAACAAATCTTACGAAGGTTATATTTTGGGTACTTGCGATAAAAGTGAGTATAAAAATTTAAAAGAAATAACCGAGTTTGTAGATGATTATAACTATTTTAACGAAAAAATTGCAGGTCTTATAAAGTTTTTGCATCACAGATATTTTTCGCCTTATTGCGATATTATAAAAGCAGTTCTGCCCCGTGGTGTATCACTTAAGATGCTTACAATTGTTCATCTTCTTGAAAAAGATGATGATATTATAAAATCAAAAGTTAAAAACTCACTTATAAAAGAAAAAATCGTAAATGAGCTTAAAGAAAACGGCTCACAGGAAATTAATATTCTTTGTTCAAATATTGGTAGAAAAAATATAACATCTGCAGTAAAAAGCCTTATCGAAGACAATATTATCTATACAACTGAAGAAAAAAACGAGGGCCAGAAGGATAAATATATTAAAATGGTATCCCTTTTGTTAGAGAGGGAAGAAGCCTTTGAACTGTGTGAAATCCTTTATAAAAAAGCAAAAGCACAGGCGAGGGTTTTAGAAGTTCTTTTAGAAAACGAAAGTATTTCGTTATCGGAGCTTTTAGAGATTTGCGAAACCTCACACAGTGTTGTAGATGCACTTTTAAAGAAAGATGTTATAGATGTTTACGAAATAAAAGCGCCTTTTGAAGAAGAAGTTGTTGAAATAGAAAATGAACATTTTGTTTTAACAAATGAGCAAAAAGAAGCAGTTTTTAAAATCTACGAAAGCATTGAAAATAACGAGAATAAAACATATCTTCTTCATGGTGTTACAGGAAGCGGAAAAACAGAGATTTATCTTAATTTAATAGAAAAATGTATAGAAAAAAATCTCCAGTCGCTGTTTTTGGTTCCTGAAATTGCGCTAACACCTCAAATGGTGTCACAGGTGAAAAAACGCTTTGGTTCATCTGTTGCGGTAATTCACAGTATGCTTACTGTAAAAAAACGATATGATGAATGGAAAAGAATCAAATCGGGCGAGGTAATGGTAGTTGTTGGCGCACGCTCGGCTATCTTTTCGCCGCTTGAAAGACTTGGTCTTATAATAATTGATGAAGAACACGAGGGCACATATAAATCGGAGTCATCGCCAAGATATCACACCATAGAGGTTGCCCGTTACAGAGCCAGACACGAAGGCGCAACGCTTTTACTGGCATCGGCAACACCGTCACTTGAAAGCTATTATAACGCAAAAGAAAAAAAATATGAGCTCATAGAATTAAAAAGAAGAATTAACAATAAAGCATTGCCGGATGTTATGCTGATGGACATGCGAAAAGAACTTGAGGGCGGAAACCGCTCAATCTTTTCGGAAAGACTAAAATCAGAAATTGCAAAAAATTTAAAAAACAAAGAGCAGACAATTTTATTTTTGAATAAAAGAGGATATTCCACCTTTGTTTCGTGCAGAAACTGCGGATATGTTCCAAAATGTCCAAATTGTGATATTTCGCTTACATATCACAAATCGGGCGAATTTATGGTTTGTCACTATTGTGATTACAAAATGGAAAAAACCGAAACCTGCCCTGAATGTCAAAGCAACAAATTGAAGCATTTTGGGCTGGGCACACAAAAGGTTACCGATGAAATAGAAAATCTTTTTCCAAATGCAACATATCTTAGAATGGATGCAGATACAACCTCCAAAAGATTTTCACACGAAGAAATTTTAGATAAATTTAAAAACGAAAAAACCGATATTTTGGTCGGTACTCAAATGATAACAAAAGGACTCGATTTTGAAAATGTAACTTTAGTTGGAGTGCTTGCAGCAGACCTTAGCCTTTTTCAAAGCGACTTTAGAGCAAATGAAAAAACCTTTTCTCTTCTTACACAGGTTGTAGGAAGAGCAGGCAGAGGCGAAAGGGAAGGAAGAGCTGTTGTTCAGAGCTATTATCCTGAAAATGATATTTTTGCTTATTCAAATTCGCAAAATTACAATGCGTTTTATGAAAGCGAAATTGAACTCAGAAGGCAAATGAAATATCCACCGTTTTGCGAGGTTATTCTGTTTACGGCATCGGGCGAAAAAGAAAAAAGCGTTTATAACTATCTTTTAAATTTCAGAAAAGAGTTTTTAAGTGCAATAAACGAAGAAAAAATTGGTGCAGATGTGTTTGGTGTAAATAAATGCACAATGTATAAAATCAACAATAAATACCGATATAATTTTATGGTTAAAATGCATTACAGCAAAAAAATGTACGAAAGAATACACACCATATTAAAAAATAATTATAAGGACGATATAAGTATAATAGTGGATGTAAATCCTGTAAGTATGTATTAAAAGGAGATTTTAAAAATGGCAATAAGAAATATAAGAAAATTAGGAGACGACCTTTTAAGAAAGAAAAGCAGAGAAGTTGAAGTTATTGATGAAAGAATTTTAACTCTTTTAGACGATATGACAGAAACTATGAATGCTGCAAACGGTGTAGGTCTTGCTGCACCACAGGTTGGTATTTTAAAAAGGGTTGTTGTAATAGATGTCGGCGAGGGGCCGATTGAGCTTATAAATCCCGAAATTATAAACTTAAGCGGGCATCAGACATCTGTTGAAGGATGCCTTAGTGTGCCAGACAGATGGGGCGAGGTTGTAAGACCTAAAAAGGTTGTTGTAAGGGCGCAGGATCGAAACGGAGATTATTTTGAAGTTATGGGTGAAGACCTTCTTGCAACTGCACTTTGCCACGAGTTAGACCATCTTGATGGTGTGATTTTTGTTGATAAAGCAACACGCTTTGTAAATCCTCACGAAGATGACGAATAATAATTTAAAAAGGAATAGATAACAATGAAAGTAATGTTTATGGGAACGCCCGACTTTTCGGTGTATTCTTTAAAGCTTATGGTTGAAGAAGGATATGATGTTACTTCTGTTGTAACTCAGCCCGACAAGAAAAAGGGAAGAGGTCACAAAATGGCACATCCGCCTGTTTTTGACTATGCTTTTGAAAAGAAAATTGAAATTTATCAGCCCGAAAATTTAAAAAAAGAGAATTTTGAAGAAATTTTAATAAAAGAAAATCCTGATATCATTGTGGTTGCAGCTTATGGAAAAATACTTCCTGAATATGTTTTAAACTATCCAAAATATGGGTGTATAAATGTTCATGCATCTCTTCTGCCAAAATACAGAGGAGCAGCGCCTATTCAAAGATGTATTATAGACGGCGAAGAAAAAACAGGCGTTACAATTATGTATATGGAAAAAGGCCTTGATACAGGTGATATGATACTCAAAAAAGAGGTTGAAATTACCCGCGACGATAACTACGAAACACTTCACGATAAGCTGGCCAACATAGGTACGATTGCTTTAAAAGAGGCACTTATGCTAATTGAAAGCGGCAATTTTACAAGAGAAAAACAAAACGATGAATTATCAAACTACGCACCAATGATAGATAAAGAAACTGCAAAAATTTACTGGGATAAAAGCGCAGAGGATATTTTTAATCTTGTAAGGGGATTATATCCTTATCCAAAATCTTATACTACTTATGACGGAAAACTTTTTAAAATTTGCAAAGCAAATGTTACCGACAGAAAATCAAACGGCAAGATTGGAGAAATAACAAATGTTTATAAAGATTCGTTTGATGTAGCCTGCAGTGATTTTAATTTGAATATTACTAAAATTCAGACAGAAGGCAAAAAAGAAATGGATGTTTCAGATTACTTAAAAGGAAATACCATAGAAAAAGGAAAAATTTTGGGACTATAAAAAGGGTGATATTTAATGTATTATTTAGATAGTTACTATCTTATTCTTATACTTCCTGCAATGCTTATTGCACTTTTTGCACAGGCTAATGTAACATCGTCTTTTAAAAAGTATTCAAAGCACAAGAATGTAAGAGGATTAACTGCATCCGATGTTGCAAGAAGAATACTTGATGCAAACGGTTTAAGAGGCATTAACATTGAAAGAGTTGCAGGCTCTCTTAGTGACCATTACGATCCAAAAGATAAAGTTGTAAGACTTTCGGATACTGTTTATAACAGCACAGATGTTGCGTCAATAGGTGTTGCGGCGCACGAGGTTGGACACGCAATTCAACATGCTACAAAATATTTTCCACTAAATTTAAGAAACAGCATTTACCCTGTTGTAAATATTGCATCACAGGCAGCAGTTCCGCTTATAATTTTAGGCTTTATTATTGATTTTATAAACTTATCGTATATTGGGATACTTTTGTTTTCAGCGGTAGTATTTTTTCAGCTTATAACACTTCCTGTTGAATTTAACGCAAGCAGACGTGCACTTAAAATTTTGGATGAGTACGATATTTTGTCAAAAGACGAATTAAAGCCTGCAAGAAAGGTTTTAAGTGCGGCGGCGCTTACTTATGTAGCATCGGCACTTGTTGCAATTATGCAGCTTTTAAGATTTGTACTTCAGGCAAGGAGAAGAGATTAAATGGCAAACGCAAGAGAGGTTGCCCTGAAGGTTTTATATGCTGCCCACAAAGAGGGCGCATACATAAATATAGAGTTAAATAAAAAAATATCCGAGTCAAAATTATCGGGTGCAGATAAGCGCCTTGTAACCGAAATATGTCACGGTGTTTTAAAATATAAAATAACTCTTGATTATATCATCCGCAAAAATTCATCATTAAGGCTTAATAAAATTGCTTCTTATGTTTTGAATGTTTTAAGAATGGGAATTTATCAGATAAAGTTTATGGATAAAATTCCCGATAGCGCTGCTGTAAATGAAAGTGTTTTTCTTGCAAGAAAATATGGTGGCGGCAAAAGTGCGGGGTTTGTAAATGCAGTTCTTCGGGCAGTTATAAAAAACGAAATTGAATATCCTAAAAATGAAATAGAATTTTTAAGTGTTAAATATTCTTATCCTGTATGGCTTTGCGAAAGGTTTATTGATACCTACGGATTTGAATTTTCAAAAGCTTTTATGGAAAAAAGCATTGAAAGACCAAGGTTAAGCATAAGGGTAAATACACTTAAAATTTCGGTTGATGATTTTATAGAAAAGGCAGAAAGTCTTGGTGTAATATGTAAAAAAAGTAAGCATTGTAATGTTGGACTTTATGTATCTGAACTTGGAACTTTGCTTGAAAGTGATTTGTTTAAAGACGGGTTCTTTTATGTTCAGGACATTGCAAGTATGCTTGTTTGCGATATTTTAAATCCCAAAGAAGGCGATACTGTTATTGATGTATGTGCAGCGCCCGGTGGAAAAACTACATATATTGCCGAAAAAATGAAAAACAGGGGCAAGGTTTTTGCATTTGATATATATGAGCATAAAATAAAGCTTATTGAAGATAATGCAAAAAGGCTTGGAATTGATATAATATATCCGATGGTTAGTGATGCATCAAAAGAAAATGTGCTTTTTTTAGATGCATTTGATGCTGTTTTGGTTGATGCTCCGTGCTCGGGGCTTGGTATTGTAGGCAAAAAGCCCGATATCAAATACAACATAACCGAAGAAGGCATAAAAAATCTTGCGGATATAAGTTTTGATATTTTAAATAAAAGCGCAAAATATGTAAAAAAAGGCGGTTATCTTGTATTTTCGCTTTGCACAATCACAAAAGAAGAAAGTGTTAATAATGTAATGAAGTTTTTGAATGAAAACAAAAATTTCAGACTTGAAAGAATAGATTTCGCAGATATCGAAAATGAAGGATATATTACACTTTATCCTAATGTTCATAATACCGATGGTTTCTTTGCGGCAAAATTTGTAAGGATTGATTAAATGGAAAAAATTAACTTAAAAGATTTGACAATATCGGAGCTTGAAGGATTTCTTGAAAAAATCGGGGAAAAAAAGTTTCGTGCAAAGCAGATTTTTAAGTGGCTGTCACTTGGAGTTGTCAGCTTTGACGAAATGACTGATATATCAAAAGATTTAAGGAAAAAGCTTTCGGATATAAGCTTTATAAGCAAAATGGAAATAGAAAGAAAGCTTGTTTCAAAAATTGACAAAACAACAAAATATCTTTTTAAGCTTTCAGACGGCAATATGGTTGAGGCGGTTGTAATGTATTATAAACATGGCATTACAATTTGTATTTCTTCTCAGGTTGGCTGCAGAATGGGGTGCAAATTCTGTGCATCAACAATAGGTGGGCTTGTGCGAAATCTTTCTGCAGGCGAAATACTCGATGAGGTTATTTTTGCCCAGAAGGATATTGGTGAGAGAATTTCTAACATAGTTATGATGGGAATTGGCGAGCCGCTTGATAATTTTGACAATGTTATAAAGTTTTTGGAAAATGTGAACAACCCATTGGGTTTAAATATTGGTTACAGACATATTTCGCTTTCCACTTGCGGAATTGTTAAAAATATTGTAGAATTAGAGAAGCTTAATATTCCTATTACGCTTTCAATTTCACTTCATGCTCCAACAGATGATTTAAGGGGCGAAATTATGCCGGTAAATAATGCGTATAATGTTGATACTCTCATTGATGCGTGCAAAAGATATGTTGAAAAAACAAACAGGCGCATAAGTTTTGAATATACAATGATAAAAGGTGTAAACGATTCTGAAAATATTGCAAGAATACTTGCAAAAAAATTAAAAGGAATGTTATGCCATGTAAATTTAATTCCTGTAAATGAAGTAGATGAAACACACTTTAAAAAAAGTGATACAAAGCAAATAGAAAAATTTATAGCCGTGCTTGAAAAAAGCGGCATAACAACAACGGTCCGCAGAAAGCTTGGAAGCGATATAAACGCATCGTGCGGACAATTAAGAAGATCCAATATGAAGTAGGTGATTAAAAATGATATGCGCAGCATATTCTGATGTCGGAAAAAAACGCTTGGAAAATGAAGACAGCTTTTTTGTATCTGATTTTTCAGATAAATCAGGCTTTATTATTGTTGCTGACGGTATGGGCGGTCACAACGGCGGTAAGACTGCAAGCAAAATGGCGGTTGATACAATAAAAGAATGTTTTTCACACAACATAATCCTTGAAAATCAAAAGGATATAAGAAAGGTACTTAAAGATAGTATAGAACTTGCAAACAAAAAGATTTTTGAATCTTCTTTATGCGACGAAAAACTTTTTGGTATGGGAACAACCATTGTTTTGTGTTATATTAAAGAAAACAATCTTTACATTGCAAATGTTGGTGACAGCCGACTTTATCACATTAAAAAAGATGTAATCAACCAGGTTACAAAAGATCATTCTCTTGTGCAGGAACTTGTTGATAAGGGTGAAATAAGCGAAGAAGAGGCAGAAAATCATCCTAACAAAAATCTGATTACAAGAGCAGTTGGGACTAATAAAGATGTAGAAATTGATTTTTATAAATTCTGTGCCGAAAAAGATGATATGGTAATAATTTGCACCGATGGTCTTTCAAATATGGTAAAAAAAGATGAAATAAAAAAGATAGCCTGTGAAAATGAGGATATTCATTCTTGTGTAAAAAAACTTGTTGATGAGGCAAATTTAATGGGCGGTCCTGATAATATTACAGTAGCGGCATTAAGATTTTGATTTTAAGATAAAGAGGTGTATAGAATATGATTGGCAGAATACTTGGTGGCAGATATGAAATATTAGAAGAAATAGGAAAAGGCGGTATGGCAATTGTTTATAAAGCGCGTTGCCGTCTTTTAAATAGAATAGTTGCAATTAAGGTTTTAAGAGATGACTTAACCGATAATGAAGAATTTGTAAAAAGATTTAATGTAGAGGCGCAGTCAGCAGCATCACTTGCACATCCAAACATTGTTTCGGTTTATGATGTCGGACACGAAAAAGGCATAAGATACATTGTTATGGAATATATCGAGGGTGTAACTTTAAAAGAATACATTGATAAGAAAGGTAAGCTTGAATGGAAGGAAGCTGTAAATATTTCTATTGAAATTTGTCATGGCCTTTCTGAAGCACATAAAAAACATATTGTTCACCGTGATATTAAACCGCATAACATAATTGTTACCGAGTCGGGTGCTATTAAGGTTACAGATTTTGGTATTGCAAGAGCAACAACTACCGCAACTGTAAGGGCAACTGATGATGTTTTAGGGTCTGTTCACTATTTTTCACCCGAAGCTGCAAGAGGCGGCTATGTGGACGAAAAATCAGACATTTATTCTCTTGGTATTGTAATGTACGAAATGCTTACAGGTAGGGTGCCGTTTACGGGTGATACTCCTGTTGCGGTAGCTATGAAACACATAGGCGAAAAAGCTGAATCTATATGCTTAATTGCAAACGATGTTCCAAAATGTGTTGAAGAAGTAACATTTAAAGCAATGGCAAAAGAAACACGAAACCGTTATCAGTCAGTAGAGGAATTATCTGATGATTTATACGCACTTTTAAAAACTCCTGATATTACACCAAAGCCGGAGTTTAACCATAATGATGATAATGATGCTACAAAGAAAATTGCACCCGTAAGAGAGGTTGTAATTGATATAAAAGATGACGGAAGTGCTCATATAAAAGAAGAAAATGACGAGCCTTTGAAAGATACTCCCCGAGAGGTTAGCAGAAAGGTTATTAAAACCGATAAGGAAGACGATTCGGGCGATAAAAAAGCAATTTTCTTTGCTATGATAACCTCTATTTTAATTGTAGGAATATTAACTGTTGCATTTGGGTTTATGTTTTTTGGGTCTACCTCATCAAAAAATTTAAAAGTGCCTGATGTTGTGGGATTAACTCTTGAAAAAGCTCGTGAAATTGCTGAAGGATTAGATGCAGAAATCGAAATTTTAGAATATCAGAAAAGCGACAAAGAAGACGGAATAATACTTGAACAATCTCCAAAAGCAGAAGTTACCGTTGCATCGCTTGACAGAATCAAAGTAGTAATAAGCGGAAGCGAAAAAGGCGAGCTTATAAAAATAGACGATTATACTGAAAGAGAATTTTCGGTTGTTGAAAGTGAAATTAAAAAACTTGGTTTAAAAGTTAAAAAAGTAGAAGAAGACAGTGACGAAACAGAAGTTGATTTTGTTATAAGACAAACACCTGATGCCGGTGATGAACTTGAAAAAGGCAGTACAGTAACACTTTATGTAAGCACTGGTGCTGCAGAAGAAATTTCTGTACCTTCACTTGTGGGATTAACCGAAGAAGAAGCACGAAAAGCACTTTCTGACGCAAAGCTTGAAATAGGTTCTGTAACAAGGAAAGAGTCAAACAAAAAAGAGGGTATTGTAATTTCTCAGTCTGAAAGCGGTATGGTTAAAGAGGGCATGGCAATCAGCTTTGTAGTAAGCAAAGGTCAGCAAACCCAGAATCCATCAAATCAAACTTCGGGTGCAAATAATGATTCGCCAACTTCGACAACAGGCAATACTCAGGCAAAAACAAAAACACTTACAATAGATTTATCAAGTTACACCACACCTGTTGAAATTAAAATTGTATCAGGTGGAAAAACTGTTACAACCACAACTGTTGATCCTACTAAAAATTCAGAATATTCTGCATCTTTAACAGGAACGGGTACAAAAACCTTTGAAGTTCATATAAATGGAGTTAAAGCTGTTACCAAAACAGTAACATTTGAATAAAATTTAAGGAAGGTATTTTATTTTGATAGAAAGCGGCACAATTTTAAAAGGCATAGGCGGTTTTTACTATGTTAAAACAAGTAAAGGCATTATTGAATGCAGAGCAAGGGGAAAGTTCAGAAATGAAGCAAAAACTCCTACTGTTGGTGACTTTGTTGAAATAGAAATTGATAATGATAACTTAGGTTATGTAAAGAACATAAAGAAAAGAAAAAACTTTTTTGTTCGCCCGCCAATATCAAATATTGATACCCTTATAATTGTTGCAGCACTAAAAAATCCCGAGCCTGATTTTGTTTTTATTGATAAAATGCTCCTTATTGCAAAAAAGAACAATGTTGATGTTATTTTGTGCATTAACAAAACAGACCTTGATGATGACAATGAGCTTGAAAGAATTAAAGAGATATACAAAAATTCTAATATAAAGCTTATTGCGGTAAGCACCTATGAAAACGAAGGAATTGATACCCTTAAAAAATGCATAAATCAAAAGGTTACAGCATTTGCAGGCTTTTCGGGTGTGGGAAAATCGAGTATTTTAAAAATGCTTACAGGGCTTGATTTGGAAACAGGCGATATAAGTAAAAAGCTAAGCCGTGGAAAGCATACAACACGCCATGTTGAGCTTTTAGAATATGAAGAAGGCTCTTATCTTGCCGATACTCCAGGTTTTAGTATGCTTGATATTCCGGATATTCCATCAAATGAGCTTTACCTTCATTATGATGAATTTTTACCTTTTGCTGATGATTGCAAATTCTCTGACTGCTCTCATATTAATGAAAATAAATGCGCCGTTAAAGATGCGGTAGAGAATAACGAAATTTCAAAAAGCCGTTACGAAAGCTATAAGCTTTTTTATAAAATGTTAAAAGAAAAAGAAAACACATATTAAGGAGAGAATTTTTTAATGATAAAACTTTCACCATCAATTCTTGCAGCCAACTTTTCGTCTCTTGGAGATGAAATAGCAAAAATAAAAGATGCAGATTATGTGCATATAGATGTTATGGACGGCCATTTTGTGCCAAACATCACATTTGGCCCGGGTGTTGTAAAGTGTATAAGAAAAACAACCGAGCTTGTTTTTGATGTGCATCTTATGATAGAAAATGCTGAAAAATATGTAGACGATTTTTTAAATGCAGGTGCAGATATTATAACCGTTCATTACGAAAGTAATATGGATTATGAATACATAAAAAATAAGGTTAAAGAAAAAGGCAAAAAATTAGGACTTTCTATAAAACCAAAAACAGATGTATCGGTTTTAAAAGATTATCTTTCGGATTTGGATATGGTGCTTATAATGAGTGTTGAACCAGGTTTTGGCGGTCAGAAGTTTATGGAAGAAAGTCTTGAAAAAATAAAAATGGTAAGGCAAATGGATAAGAATATCGACATTGAGGTTGACGGCGGAATTGGCCTTGATAATGTTAAAAAGGTAGTTGATGCAGGTGCAAATGTAATTGTTGCAGGATCTGCTGTTTTTGGGGCTAAGGATGTATCAAAAACCGTTTTGGAATTTAAAAAGTTTTAGGAGATAAAAATGGAAGCTGTTATAGTATCGGGCGGCGAAATAAAAGATTATTCGTTTTATAAAGATATTTTAAAAGATAAATATATAATTTGTGCCGACGGTGGAATACATCATCTTAAAATGCTTGGCATAACGCCTGATTTGTTTTTGGGAGATTTTGACTCCTGCGATTATTCTCAAATTGAAAAATCGGGAATTATAGATGGTGCAGAAATTGAAAAATATAAAATCGAAAAAGATGCAACCGATACACATATTGCAGTAGATACCGCCATCAAAAAAGGCTTTGATACAATAACAATTATTGGAGCTCTTGGTGGAAGGTATGACCACGCTCTTGCAAATATTTTTCTTTTAAAATATATGCTCGAAAAAGGAGTTTTGGGAAAAATAGTAAACGAGAAAAACGAAATTTTTATAACCGATAAGCCTCTTGATATTATGCCAAGAGATGGCAAAAAGCTTTCACTTATTCCACTTTGTAATAATGTTTTGGGTATAACACTTAAAAATTTAAAGTATCCTCTTTATGATTTTGATTTAAAAATGGGTGATACAATAGGAATAAGTAATGAATTTACCGATAAAAAGGCGAGTATTACCTTCAAAGAAGGAATTTTGCTTGTTGTAATATCAAATGATTAAAAGCGTGTGAAAACACGCTTTTTTTGTTTGTTTCGGATATAAAAAAGCTTCTTTGAAAATATATCCAAAAAAATTAGCAATCTATATGTATAAATTGTTAAAAAATAACCCAGAATTTTTCCGGATTGCTCTTGACAAATAAAATAAATAGTGGTATTTTATATTTATTAGCACTAAGAAGGCAAGAGTGCTAAAAATTAAAATAAAAGGTGGGTGGGTATTTTATTATGGAACTTAACGACAGAAAAAGACAGATTTTAAGAGCCATTGTAGACGATTATATCCGCACCGCAGAGCCTGTTGGTTCTTCTTATATTTTAAATAAGCATAATCTTGGAATAAGCTCAGCAACAATACGAAATGAAATGGCGTATCTTGAAGAAATGGGTTATCTTGACAAACCGCACACCTCGGCTGGCAGAGTTCCATCGTCATTAGGATACAGAGCATATGTAGATGAGCTTATGCAGCGCTATACTCTTACTGTTGCTGAAATAGAAAAAATGCGTTCATCGCTTAAAAAAAGCTATCTTGAGCTTGGTAATATTTTAAAAGATATTTCAAATACCGTAGCACATCTTACAAATTATACAACACTTGTTTCAACACCCTATGTTGTAACAAATAAAATAAAAAGTATCCGTCTTGTCCCGCTTGACGAAAAAAGCTTTGTTATGATTGTTGTAAACAGTGGCGGTATTGTAAAAAATACAACTATAAACCTAAAATCACCTGTGGAACTTTCGGTTCTTGAAAGACTTGGAAATTATTTAAATCATACTTTTTGCGAAAAAGAAATTACATTAATCAATCAAGAATTTTTAGAGGAACAAAAAAGTATGACTCCTTTGTCTGATGAAATTATAACTCCTGTTTTTTCGTTTTTGTCAGATGTTATAAAATCACTTGTTGGATTTGAAGTATCAGCAATAGGCGGTTCAAATATTTTAAATTATCCTGAATTTAAAAATATCAACAGAACAAAAGAGTTTTTTGATTTTATAGAAAATATAGATAAAGATTTCATAAGAGATATTTTAAAGGATGACAAAATAAATATTCTTATAGGCGATGAAAATCCTTACCTTAAAGAATTGGGACTTAGTATGGTAGTTTCAAACTATAAAATAAGTGATGGTATGATGGGTGGAATTGCAATTATCGGTCCTACAAGAATGGATTATTCAAAGGTTGTTGCAACGCTTGATTACCTTAAAAACAATTTAAATAAGTATCTTACAAAAGGAGATGACATTTAAAAATGGCTAAAGAAAAAAAAGAAAAGAATTTAGATACAGAAGAAATTAAAGAAGAAAATTTGGAAGAAGTTAAAGAAGAAGTAAAGGAAGAAAAGTCTGAACTTGACATATTAAAAGAAGAAAAAAATGAATTAAACGACAGATATTTAAGACTTTTAGCTGAATACGATAATTTTAAAAAGCGTACTTTAAGAGAAAAAGAAGCAATTTATGTTGATAGTGCATTAGATACAATTTCGCTTCTTTTGCCTGTTATAGACAATCTTCAAAGAGCACTTGACAGCTTTACCGATAAGGAAAACGATTTTTACAAAGGCTTTGAAATGGTTTATAAGCAGACGCAGGAAATCTTTACAAAAATGGGTGTTTCTGAAATAAAGGCACTTGGTGAAGAATTTGATCCTGAACTTCACAATGCGGTTATGCATATTGAAGATGAAAATGTAACCGAAAATACCATTGTTGAGGAATTCCAGAAAGGTTATATGTATAAAGAAAAAGTTATAAGATACAGTATGGTTAAGGTAGCAAATTAATTAACATAAATTTATTTTGTAAATAATGAAAGGATGAATATATTATGGCAAAAATTATTGGTATTGACTTAGGTACAACAAACTCTTGTGTTGCTGTTATGGAAGGCGGCGAAAGCGTTGTTATTCCTAATCCTGAAGGTGCAAGAACAACTCCTTCAGTTGTAGCATTTACAAAAACAGGCGAAAGACTTGTAGGTCAGGTTGCTAAAAGACAGGCAATCACAAACCCAGACAACACTGTAAGCTCTATTAAAAGAGAAATGGGTACAGATTTTAAAGTTTCTATTGAAGATAAAAACTATACTCCGCAGGAAATTTCTGCAATGATTCTTCAAAAACTTAAAGCTGATGCAGAAAGCTATCTTGGCGAAACTGTAACTCAGGCTGTTATCACTGTTCCTGCATATTTCTCTGATGCACAGCGTCAGGCTACAAAAGATGCAGGTAAAATTGCAGGACTTGAAGTTTTAAGAATTATAAACGAACCTACTGCTGCTGCACTTGCTTATGGTATGGACAAAGACAACGAGCAGAAAATTATGGTTTATGACCTTGGTGGTGGTACATTCGACGTATCTATCTTAGAGATTGGCGACGGTGTATTTGAAGTTTTGGCTACAAGCGGTAACAACCGTCTTGGTGGTGACGACTTTGACCAGAGAATTATGGATTATTTAGCAGATGAATTCAAAAAAGAAAACGGTATTGATTTAAAAGCAGACAAAATGGCTCTTCAAAGATTAAAAGAAGCTGCTGAAAAAGCTAAAATTGAATTATCTGGTGTTACAAGCTCAAATGTAAATCTTCCGTTTATTTCTGCTGATGCAACAGGTCCTAAACATCTTGATATCACACTTACAAGAAGCAAATTCGACGAGCTTACTGCTGATCTTGTTGAAAAAACAATGGAACCTACAAGAAGAGCTTTATCTGATGCAGGTCTAAGTCCATCTGATATTCACAAAGTTCTTTTAGTTGGTGGTTCTTCTCGTATTCCTGCTGTCCAGGAAGCTGTTAAAAGACTTATCGGCACAGAGCCTCACAAAGGCATCAACCCAGACGAATGTGTTGCTATGGGTGCTGCTATTCAGGCTGGTGTACTTGCTGGTGAAGTAAAAGACTTACTACTTCTTGATGTAACTCCGCTTTCATTAGGTATTGAAACAATGGGCGGCGTATTTACAAAAATCATTGAAAGAAATACAACAATTCCTAAAAAGCACAGCCAGATTTTCTCAACTGCTGCAGACAATCAGACAAGTGTTGATATCCATGTTCTTCAGGGTGAGAGAGAAATGGCTCAGTATAACAAAACACTTGGAAGATTCTCATTATCTGGTATTGCTCCTGCTCCAAGAGGTGTGCCACAGATTGAAGTAACATTCGATATTGACGCAAACGGTATCGTTCATGTTAGTGCAAAGGATATGGCAACAGGTAACGAACAGAATATTACAATTACAGCAAGCACAAATCTTTCGGAAGAAGATATTGAAAAAGCTGTTAAAGAAGCAGAAAAATTTGCTGCAGAAGATAAGAAAAACAAAGAAGCTGTTGAGGTTAGAAACAACGCAGATACACTTGTTTATCAGTGTCAGAAAGCACTTACAGATTTAGGTGATAAAATTGACGAAGCAGATAAAACAGAAATCAACGCAAAAATTGATGATGTTAAAAAAGCTTTGGAAGGTACAGACACAGAAGCTATAAAATCAGCAACAGAAGCGCTTCAGAATAAATTCTATGAGGTTTCTCAAAAAGTTTATCAGCAAAATCCACAGGGTGCACAGGGCTTTGACCCAAATGCTCAAGCAGGCGGTGCAAATAATGGTGGTGCTTACGAAGGCGACTACACAGTTGTTGACGATGACGACAAAAAAGAATAATTAATTTATTTAAAAAACTTATCCCCTCTAAAATGTTTAGAGGGGTAAGTTTGGGTAAATGGCATTTTATTTTACATATAATACAAAGAAAGGCTTTGAATTTTATATGGCAGAAAAAAGAGATTATTACGAAGTCCTTGGCGTTCAAAAAGGCGCAAGTGACGATGAAATAAAAAAAGCATACAGAAAAGTTGCCAAAAAATATCATCCCGACTTAAATCCCGGAAATCAGGAGGCAGAGGCTAAGTTTAAAGAGGTAAACGAAGCTTACGAAATTCTTAGCGATTCTACCAAAAGACAGCAGTATGACCAGTTTGGTCATGCGGCTTTTGACCAGACGCAAGGCGGATACGGCGGTGGCTTTGGCGGATTTTCTGACTTTGGTGATTTTGGTGATATATTCTCGTCATTCTTTGGCGGTGGTGCATCAAGAAGAAGAAATCCCAATGCACCAAGAAGAGGCTCTGATATAGAAGAAAGAATAATACTTAGCTTTGAAGAAGCTGCTTTTGGTGTTAAAAAGAAAATTAAAATTTACCGTGTTGAAGACTGCGATGAATGTGGCGGCACAGGTTCAAAAGACAGAAAGAAAAAAACTTGTCCTGTATGTAATGGTACAGGCGAAATAAGACGAGTTACAAATACAATGCTTGGTCAGATGGTTAATACATCGCCTTGTCATAATTGTTCGGGCACAGGTCAGGTTGTGGAAAATCCGTGTACCAAATGTCGTGGCAAAGGCAAGGTTAAAAAAGCATGTAATGTGGAGGTTAATATTCCGGCAGGCATTGATACAAACGAAACAGTATCTTTCAGAGGTCTTGGAAATCACGGATTTAACGGTGGACCCAAAGGTGACCTTCTTGTAACCGTTGTTGTAAAACGCCACGAAATCTTTGTGCGTAACGGCACAGAGGTTTTCTGTCAGGTGCCAATCACTTTTGTTCAGGCAACTTTAGGTGCCGAAATTGATATTCCGACTTTAAACGGAAAGGTTAAGCAGGAAATTCCCGAAGGCACACAAACAGGAACACGCTTTACAATAAAAGGAGCAGGTATTCCAAATGTAAGAACTGGAATAAAAGGAAATCAGGTTATTGAGGTTGTTGTGGAAGTTCCGCAAAGACTCACAAACGACCAGAAGGATGCACTTAAAAAATTTGGCGAGCTGACAAATGATACAAATCATAAACAGCAAAAAAGCTTTTTTGAAAAAATGAAAGACAATTTTAAAAAGTAATTTTAAACAGGAGGAGTTTTACTTCTCCTGTTTGCTGATATTAAAAATAAAATTTTATCACAAAATTATCACATTTTTGTTATATAATTTTCTTCGGAGTGAAAAAATATGGTAAAAACTAATGCAATGCGAATGCTTGATAAGGCAAAAATTGAATATGAGGCAATAGAGTATAAATACGACGAAAATGATTTGTCAGGTACATCTATTGCAAAAGAAGCAAATCTTGATGTGGACATGGTTTTTAAAACACTTGTTGCAAAGGGTGATAAAACAGGATATCTTGTTTTTTGCATACCTGTTGCAAAAGAGGTGGATTTAAAAAAAGCTGCAAAAGAAAGCGGTAACAAAAAGGTTGAAATGGTACATGTTAAAGACCTTCTTGGTATTACAGGATACATCCGTGGCGGATGCTCACCTGTTGGAATGAAAAAGAAGTTTCCCACATATTTTGATTTAGCCTGCAACGAGCAAAGTAAAATTTGCGTTTCGGCAGGAGTAAGAGGCTGTCAGCTTAAAATAGATACAAAAACACTTTGCACTTTTGTTGATGCTTCTGTTTGCGATTTAACGGTGGAGGGGTAAAAATGAAAAAGCTTATTAAGCTTATAGGTGAATATAAACTTGCAACAGTTCTTACGCCGCTTAGTGTAATTTTAGAGGTAATACTTGAAATTTATATTCCCTTTCTTATGTCAAAAATCATTGACATAGGCATAAAAAATATGGATATGGTTTATGTTGCAAAAATAGGCGCATTAATGATTTTAATGGCACTTTTAGCACTTTTGTTTGGCGCTTTATCCGGAAGATTTGCATCGGTTGCCAGCATGGGATTTGGAAAAAATGTAAGAAAAGCCTTGTTTTACAAAATTCAGGATTTTTCGTTTGCTAATATTGATAAATATTCGACACCGTCGCTGATAACCAGACTTACAACAGATATAACAACCATACAAAATGCCTTTATGACAGTTACAAGAATGCTTGCACGCTCACCATTTATGCTTGTTGGTGCAACCATTATGGCAATAAAAATAAATGCACAATTAGCACTTGTTTTTATTATTGCAATTCCTGTTCTGGGCGCGGCTCTTGTTATAATTTCCACAAAAGCATTTCCAAGATTTAAAAGTATGTTTAAAAAATACGATGCACTTAATGCGTCTGTTCAGGAAAATTTAACTTCGGTAAGAGTTGTTAAAGCGTATGTAAGAGAAGAGCACGAAAATGAAAAATTTGGAATAAGTGCTGATAATTTGCGAAAAGCGCAGGTTGCGGCAGAAAGGCTTATAATCTGCAATATGCCGTTTATGCAGTTTGTTATGTATGCGTGTATGATAGCAATTTCGTATTTTGGCGGTAATATGATAATGGCAGGCAGTATGGATGCGGGCGAACTTATGAGCTTTATAAGCTATGTTTCGCAAATTCTTATGTCGCTTATGATGATTTCGTTTGCGTTTGTTGGTCTTGTAATGTCAAGAGCATCAATTGCGCGTATTGTTGAGGTTTTAGACGAGGAAATTGATATTACCGATAGAGAATGTGACGAAAACCTAACTGTTAAAGACGGATCTGTTGAGTTTGAAAATGTAAGCTTTTCATATTCAAAAAATAAAGATAATTACAATGTAGAAAATATAAATCTTAAAATAAAATCTGGTGAAACCGTTGGTATAATTGGCTCAACTGGTTCGGCAAAAACAACACTTGTAAGCCTTATTCCGCGTCTTTACGATGTTTGCGAGGGAAGAGTTTTAGTTGGCGGATATGATGTAAGGGATTACAAAATTAAAAACCTTCGTGATGCGGTTTCAATGGTACTTCAAAAAAATGTTCTTTTCTCAGGCTCAATTTTAGAAAATCTTCGTTGGGGTGATCTTGATGCTACCGATAAGGAAATTGAAAATGCCTGTAAGGATGCCTGTGCGCACGATTTTGTAACATCATTCCCTGATGGTTATTTAACCGATTTAGGTCAGGGTGGTGTTAATGTTTCGGGCGGTCAGAAGCAAAGACTTACAATAGCAAGAGCACTTCTTAAAAAACCAAAAATCCTTATTTTAGATGATTCTACAAGCGCAGTTGACACAAATACAGATGCAAAAATAAGAGAAGCATTTAAAAAACAGGATGATACAACGGTTATAATTATAGCTCAAAGAATTTCGTCTGTGTGTGATGCAGATAAAATTATTGTTCTTGATGACGGAAAAATTGCTCAGATTGGAACTCACGATGAGCTTATAAATAAGGACGGAATTTATAAAGAGCTTTATACCCTTCAGACAAATCAGTAAAAATTTAAAGATAAGGAGGTTTTGTTATGCCACCTGTAAGAAGTACCAAACCGGTACGCAAACCTAAAAATGCAGCTAAAACAATAAAAAGAATATTAACATATCTTTTGGATTATAAAGTTTTGCTTGTTTTTGTGGCTCTTGGAATAATTTTCAGCTCTGTTGCAGCAATAGCAGGAAATTTTCTTTTAAAGCCTGTTATAAATAACCTTACCACATCAAGAAATATGTCAAAGCTAATTAAAACACTTATTACAATGGGCGTTTTTTATTCGCTTGGCATTGTTGGAACATACACTTACAACAGACTTATGCTTACAATATCATCGGGCACACTCAAAAAAATAAGGGTTGATTTGTTTAAGCATATGCAGTCGCTTCCTATAAAATATTTTGATACTCACACTCATGGTGAACTTATGAGCAGATTTACATCTGATACCGATACTTTGCGAGAGATGTTAAGTCATGGTATTCCAAACCTTTTTTCATCTGCAATATCTGTAACCGGTGTATTTTTTGCAATGCTTATTTTAAGCCCGATTTTAACAGTTTTTGTAGTTCTGATGCTTGTAATTATGCTTTATGTAATAAAAATAATCGGCGCAAAAAGCTCGGTTTATTTTAAGGCACAACAAAAAGCAATAGGTAAGGCAAGTGGATATATTGAAGAAATGATTGAAGGGCAAAAGGTTGTAAAGGTATTTTGCCATGAAGATAAAGTTAAAAGTGATTTTGACGAAATAAATGAAAATCTTTGCAAAGCTGCAACAAGTGCACATACCTGTGCAAATATTTTAATGCCTATAATGGGAAATCTGTCTTATATGCACTATGCTTTAACTGCGGCGGCAGGAGCATTTCTTGTTATAAACGGTGTAATAGCCGATCTTGGAACAATAGGTTCATTTTTGCAGTTTACCCGTTCATTCTCACAGCCTATAACACAAATTTCGCAGCAGTTTAACTCTGTTTTAAGTGCCCTTGCAGGTGCAGAGAGAATTTTTGAACTTCTTGATGAAAAATGCGAAGAAGATAACGGAACAATTACCCTGGTTAAAGCAAAAAAAGAAAACGGCAGAATTTTGGAATCCGATACCTACACAGGTGAATGGGCATGGAAAATCCCTGAAAAAAGCGGTGATTTTTCGTATATTATGTTAAAAGGCGATGTGCGTTTTCATAATGTTGTTTTTGGTTATGAAGAAAACAAAACAGTTCTTAATAATGTTTCTCTTTATGCAAAACCCGGTCAGAAAATTGCTTTTGTTGGCTCAACAGGTGCCGGAAAAACAACCATTACAAATCTTATAAACCGTTTTTATGATGTTCCTGACGGAAAAATCACTTATGACGGTATAAACATAAACAAAATCAAAAAGGCAGATTTAAGGCGTTCACTTGCCTTTGTTTTGCAAGATACACATCTTTTTACAGGAACTGTTAAGGAAAATATCCGTTACGGCAAGCTTGACGCAACAGATGAAGAAATTATAAATGCCGCAAAATTAGCAAACGCACATTCATTTATAATGCATCTTCCAAACGGATATGATACAGTTTTAACTGCTGACGGAGCAAATCTATCTCAAGGTCAACGACAGCTTTTGTCTATTGCAAGAGCCGCTGTTGCAAATCCTCCTGTTTTGGTGCTTGACGAGGCAACAAGCTCAATTGATACCCGCACAGAAAGCCTTATTGAAAAAGGTATGGACAGTCTTATGAAGGGCAGAACTGTTTTTGTTATTGCCCACAGACTCTCTACCGTAAGAAACTCAAATGCTATTATGGTGCTTGAAAATGGTGAGGTAATAGAAAGAGGCGACCACAATGAACTTATGGCACAAAAGGGCAAATATTACAGTCTTTACACAGGCGCTTTTGAATTATCTTAAATTTTATTTAAAGACGATTTTTAAATCCGTCTTTGTTTGCATATTATCTACTTGAAAATATAATTTTGTTGTGATATAATATGTAAAAATATTTTTTTGGAGATGGTTTTATTATGTTATTATCATTTAATACAGGTGTAATTTGCGATGCAGGCTATTCATTAGAAGAAGCGATAGTTATGATAAAACAAGCTGGCTTTGATGCTGTTGATTTTTCTTTCTGGAATTATAAAAAGGATTTAAACAGTGATGAAGCGAAAAAAGATTTCTTGGAATTTAAGAAAATAGCTGATGAAAATGGTATTGTTTTTAATCAGGCGCATGCTCCTTTTCCTTCAAGGGTGATGGATGATGTCAAAAGTGCAAAGATTTTTGAAAATATCGTTGGTGCAATAAAATGTGCGTCATATCTTGGTGTTAAAAATATTGTTGTTCATCCTGTTCAGCATTTAAAATACGCAGAAGCTGATAACAAAGAAAAACTTTTTGATATGAATATGGAGTTTTACAAAGCACTTGAGCCATATTGTAAGGAATATAATATAAATGTTGCGCTTGAAAATATGTGGCAGGGAAATGGAAACGCACCAATAACCAAAATTTTCCCTTCAACCTGTGGAAGACCAAAAGAGTTTATAAAATATTTAGATACATTAAACAGTGAATATCTTGTTGCCTGTCTTGATATCGGACATGCTCTTTTAGTCAGTGAGGATCCTTATGATTTTATAAAGGAATTGGGGCACGATAGATTGAAAGCACTTCATATTCACGATGTTGATGGTATTTTCGATTCACATACACTTCCTTATTATGGAATAGGAAAATGGGACAGGGTTGCGATGGCATTAAAGGAAATAAACTATGATGGAGATTTTACCTTTGAGGCAGGATGCTTTTTAGATCCATTGCCAAAAGAATTATATTTGGATGCACTTAAATATATGGAAAGAGTCGGAAGATATATTGTGGGGATGATTAAGTAATTTAGGAGTTTAAATTATGGAAAAATTTAATGTTAATTTTCTAAAAATAAACGATGATGCAATAATCCCGACTTATGGAACACTTTTTAGTGCGGGTGCAGATTTGTATTCGGTAGAAAAAGTAAAAATAGATGCAGGCGAAACAAAAATTATACATACTGGAATTGTTTTAGAAATTCCCGAAGGCTATGGCGGATTTGTTTTTGCACGAAGCGGTATGGCATCTAAAAGAGGCTTGGCACCGGCAAACAAAGTTGGTGTTATAGATTCGGATTATCGTGGCGAAATTATGGTGTCGCTTCATAACCATTCAAAAGAAATCCAGACTGTTGAAAAGGGCGAGCGAGTTGCACAAATTGTTTTTATGCCTTACGCTATGGCAAATTTCATCCAAACAGAAGACCTTTCAAAAACCGAAAGAGGCGAAGGCGGATTTGGCTCAACAGGAACAAAATAAAGAAAAAACGGACAATCTTTGATTGTCCGTTTTTATATTTCAAAACCAATTTCTTTTACCTTTTTTTCATATTCTTCAAATTTATACATAATTGTATCTTTAGTGTGTGCATCGCTTGAAAGCACAACCTTACCGCCTTTTTCAAAAATATATTTTAAAATATCGTATGAAGGGTAGGCGTGTGTTTTGTAACCTTTTGACATACCGCCCATATTTATTTCAAATGGAATGTTATATTTAACAAGCTTATCTATTGCTTTTTTATATGAAGACACATATCTTGGGTTTTTCTCGTCAAAAAATTCGTATCCTTCGTTGTATTTTGTTATTAAATCGAAATGTCCTATTATTTTTGGATTTAGTTTTTCTGCTACTTTCGATACTGTATCAAAATAATCCTCTACACAGGCGTAAAAATCTCCGTTGTAACATTCGTTTACCAAATTGTAAAATTTTTCCTTGCCGGAGTCAACAGTATAGTATTTACCATTAACCTTTAAATAGTGCACAGAGCCTATGGTGTAGTCAAAATCAGATGTATCCATATCAGAGAAAAAATCCATTTCTATTCCGCAATAAATTTTGATTTTATCTTTATACTTTTCTTTTAAAGACAAAATTTCATCCTTATATTTTTGGATATCTTCTTTTTGCATACAATAGCTTTCGTCAAAGAAAGTATGTGAATGAGCCGAAAAACCTAATTCTTGCATTTTAAGCTCTATGGCCTTTAAAACCATTTCTTCGGGAGTGTTTTTTCCGTCACAAAAGTTTGTGTGAATATGAAAATCTTTTAAAATCATTTTGTCATTTTCTCCTGTTTAACCTTGTGGTCAATAACATGTCTTGATTTTAATTCGTTATGAATATCTTCTAACGAAATGCCCATTTCTATCATAAGCACCATAATATGATATGCAAGGTCTGATATTTCATAAATGGTTTCTTTTTTGTCATCAGCTTTTGCGGCAATTATAACCTCTGTTGATTCTTCACCAACTTTTTTAAGGATTTTATCAATACCTTTTTCAAAAAGATATGTTGTGTATGAGCCTTCTTTTTTCTCGTCTTTTCGTCCCTTTATAAGCTCCATAAGGCTTTGTAGTGAAAATTCATTTAAAGTATCACTTTCAAAGATTTTATTTTCAAAGCAGGAATCTGTGCCTTTGTGGCAGGCAGGACCGTCTTTTTCAACCACAACAACAAGAGCATCGTTATCACAATCTGCGGTGATTGAAACAATATGCTGATAGTTACCGCTTGTTTCACCTTTTAGCCAAAGCTCATTTCTTGAACGACTAAAAAAGCAGGTAAGCCCTTTCTTAATAGATATTTCAAGGCTTTCTTTATTCATATATGCAAGTGTCAAAACCTTTTTTGATACTGCATCTACAACAATTGCAGGAATTAAGCCCTTTTCGTCAAATTTAAGTTCGTTTATGTTAATCATTGATAATTCTCCTTTATATTCTTACAGGAATGTTATTTTTGTTAAGTTCGCTTTTTAAGTCTGAAATAGAAACCTCGTTAAAATGGAAAATAGATGCTGCAAGTCCTGCATCAACCTTTGGAAGTGTTTTAAAAAGTTGTGTAAAATGGTCGATACATCCCGCACCGCCTGATGCAATAACAGGAACAGAAACCGCATTGCATACCTTGTCGAGCATTTCAATGTCAAAGCCTTCTTTTACGCCGTCGGTATCTATTGAGTTTAAAACAACCTCGCCTGCGCCAAGTGACACACATTTTTTAATCCATTCAATAGCTTCCATTCCGGTGTTTTCTCTGCCGCCTTTTGCAAAAACTCTGAATACCCCGTCAACCCTTTTAACATCGGCAGATATTACAACGCATTGGTCGCCGTATAGTTTTGCCGCTTCGTAAATAAGGTTTGGATTTTTTATAGCTCCTGAATTTACACTTACTTTGTCGGCACCGCATTTTAAAACTCTGTCAAAATCGTCTACTGTATTAATTCCACCGCCAACAGTAAGTGGAATAAAAATAGTTTTTGCAACCTCACAAAGAATATCGGTAAAAAGTTTTCTTCCATCGCTTGATGCGGTTATATCGTAAAACACAAGCTCATCTGCACCGTTTTCGGAATAATATTTTGCAAGCTTAACAGGACTTGATACATCATTAAGTCCTAAAAAATTAACACCCTTTACAACCCTTCCGTCTTTAACATCAAGACAGGGAATAATTCTTTTTGTAATCATTTTTCTGCCACCTTTATTGCTTCGTTTAACGATATTGCACCGGTGTAATATGCTTTACCTATAATTGCCCCGTAAATATCAAGCTTAGTAAGTTTTTTTACATCGTCAATAGACGATACACCGCCTGATGCAATAATGTCAATAGAAAATTTTTCGGATAATTCGGTGTACAAATCGTGGTTTGTGCCCATCATTGCCCCGTCTTTTGAAATGTCGGTACAAATAATTGTTTTAACACCTAAATTCTGCATTTTTTTAAAGAAATCAAAGCAGGTAATTTCGGATTTTTCTACCCAGCCTTTAATTGCAACAAAATTATCTTTTATATCTGCACCAACGGCAATTTTATCGCCGTATTTTTTTATTGCCTCAATCAAAAAAGGCTCGTTTGTTACTGCGGCTGTGCCAAGTATTACTCTGTCAACGCCAATTGAAATATATTTGTCGATAACTTCCATACTTCTTATTCCGCCGCCAACTTCGGTGAAAAGATTTGTATTTTTTTTGATATTTTCAATTACATCTATGTTTGGAGTTGTACCTAGTTTTGCACCCTCCAAATCTACAATATGCAAAAACTTTGCACCTTTACTTTCAAAATCCTTTGCAATTTCTAATGGATTCTCGCTGTATATTGTCATTTGGTTGTAATCACCTTTAAAAAGACGAACAGCTTTTTTATCGAATAAATCTATTGCAGGAAAAATGTTCAATTATTTACACCTCCATATCGGCAAAAGCTTTTAAAATGTTAAGTCCCACATTGCCGCTTTTTTCAGGGTGGAACTGACAACCAAAAACATTGTCTTTTTCAACTGCTGCAGTTAAAGGGTATCCGTAATCTGATGTAGCAATGGTATCGTTTTCGCATTTTGCGCCATAATATGAGTGAACAAAATATACAAAATCTTTATCTTTTATATATTTAAAAAGTTTGCTTGGTTTTTTTGTAAAATCAAGTTTATTCCAGCCAATGTGCGGAATTTTTAAGCCTTCGGGAATAACCTCTTTTATAGGTCTTATTTCGCCTTTTATAAGGCCTAATCCAATATGTTCTCCGTATTCAAAGCTTTTTTCAAATAAAAGCTGCATGCCAAGGCATATTCCAAGAATTGGTTTTTTATTTTCTGCTTCTTTTATTATTACCTTATCAAGACCGGATTTTCTTAATTTGTTTGCAGCATCTTGGAATGCGCCAACCCCCGGAAGAAGTATTTTATCGCATTTTTTTATTTCTTCTATGTCGCCTGTAACAATGCTTTCTACGCCAATCATATCAAGTGAGCTTTTTAAAGAAAATAAATTTCCAACGCCGTAATCTATAATTGCAATCATTAAAGCACTCCCTTTGTAGATGGTATTTCGTTTGCAAAATCAGCATCTATTTTAACAGCTTTTCTTAAAGCTCGTGCAACAGCCTTAAAAGAACCTTCTATAATGTGGTGTGAATTTGCACCGTCTAATTTTTTAATGTGAAGATTTAGTTTTGCATTCTGGCAAAAAGCAAGATAAAACTCTTTTACAAGCTCGGTATCGAATGTGCCTACCTTTTGTGATGGAACTGATAAATCGTACCCAAGATAGCTTCTTCCTGAAATATCAACCGCCGCTAAAATAAGTGCTTCATCCATAGGAAGTGTTATATCGCCATAACGGGTGATGCCCTTTTTATCGCCTAAAGCATCTGAAAATGCACATCCTAATGCAATTCCTATATCTTCAACTGTGTGATGGTCGTCAACATAGGTATCGCCAACGCATTTAACAGTTAAATCAAATGCGCCATGCTTTGCAAAAAGAGTGAGCATATGGTCTAAAAAACCACAGCCTGTATCAATTTTGCTATCTCCGTTGCCATCAAGGTTTATAGAAAGAAAAATATCTGTTTCGTTTGTTTTTCTGTTTATTTCGGCTATTCTCATTTTTATTCCTCCAGTATCAGTTTTAGAGTAGAAATAAGTGTTTCCATTTCTTCTTTGGTGCCGATTGTAATTCTGTTAAAATCTTTAATTTCTTCTTTATTGAAGTGTCTTACCAAAATTCCTTTTTCTTTTAAAGATAAGTAAATTTTTTCACCGCTTATTTTGTTGTGCTTTGCAAAAATAAAGTTTGCGGCAGAGTCGGGAAAATCAAATCCGAGTTTTTTAAGTTCATTTTTTGTAAATTCTCTTGTTTCAATAATAGTTTTAATATTTTTTTGAGTGTAAGACTCATCTTCTAAAACGCCAATGCCTGCTGCCATTGTCATTTTGTTTATGTTGTAAGGATTTGTAGAATATTTAATGGTGTTTAAATCCTGAATGATTTTTTTGTTTGCAACGCCAAAGCCGAGCCTTGCACCTGCCATTGAACGTGATTTTGAAAAGGTTTGTGTTACCAAAAGATTATCGTATTTTTTGATTAAAGGAACACAGCTTTCGCTACCAAAATCCACATATGCCTCATCAATTACAACAATGTTATCAGGATTTGAAGTAAGTATTTTTTCAATTTCATCTTTGCAAAGTGCAATTCCTGTAGGTGCGTTTGGATTTGCAATAAAAATTGTTTTATTTATGCCGATGTAGTCGTTTACATTTATTGTAAAATCCTTATTTAATGGTATTTCTTTGTATGGAACATTGTTAATGTTTGCAAAAACCGAGTAAAATCCATATGTGATGTCTGGAAAATATGCAGGGTGGTCTTTGTCACAATATGCCATAAATGCAAAATTTAAAATTTCGTCAGAGCCGTTTGTCATAAGAACTTCGTCATAATCTACGCCAAGCATTTTTGCGCATTTTTCGGTAAGTATTTTACATTCAGGGTCGGGATAAAGGTTAAGACTTTTTGATGCCTCTGATGCATATTCTATTGCTTTATCCGATGGTGCAAACGGTGATTCATTTGTATTTAGTTTTATATATTTAATATCCTTTGGTTGCTCGCCTGGAGTGTAAGGAATTAAATTTTTACGTTTTTCGCTAAAAAATCTACTCAAAGTTTTTCACTCCTTGATGCGTATTACTGCACTTTTTGCGTGCGCTGTAAGTCCTTCTTTTTTTGCAAAATATTCAACATCTTCGGCTACTTTAGAAAGAGCATTTTTGGTGTAGTAGGTGTATTGTGTTTTCTTTACAAAGTCGTCTACCGAAAGGGGAGATGAGAATTTTGCTGTTCCGCTTGTAGGAAGTGTATGGTTTGGACCTGCAAAATAATCGCCCAATGCTTCAGGACAGTTTTTGCCCATAAATATTGAACCTGCATGACGTATTGAATCAAGGTAATCAAACGGATTATCAACACAAAGTTCTAAATGTTCAGGTGCAATTTCGTTTGAAATTTCTATTGCAACATCAAGGTTTTCGGCTACAATAATTTTTCCGTTGTTATCTATTGATTCTCTTGCAATGTCGCATCTTTCAAGAAGCGGAATCTGAATTTCAAGCTCGTCGCTTACCTTTTTTGCAAGCTCATCTGAGTCGCACACCAAAACCGCACTTGCCATTTTGTCGTGCTCAGCCTGAGATAAAAGGTCGGCGGCAATAAACTTTGGATTAGAAGTTTTGTCAGCCACAATTAAAATTTCGCTCGGGCCTGCAATCATATCAATAGAAACTTTTCCGTAAACCTGTTTTTTAGCTTCTGCAACATAAGCATTTCCAGGACCAACAATTTTGTCTACCTTTGGAATTGTTTCGGTTCCGTAAGCAAGAGCTGCAATAGCCTGTGCACCGCCAACTTTAAAAATTTTGTCAACACCTGCAACAAAAGAAGCTGCAAGTATTACAGGATTTATTTTTCCTTCTTTGTTTGGAGGTGTAACAATTACAACCTCTTTGCAGCCTGCAATTTTTGCAGGAATAGCATCCATCAAAACAGTTGAGGGGTATGCCGCAGTGCCGCCCGGCACATAAAGACCTGCTCTGTCAACAGGAATAACTTTTTGCCCCATAACAATACCTTCAGTATCATTTATAATAAAGCTGTTTCTTACTTGTTTTTCGTGGAATTTTTTAATATTTTCGCTTGCTTTTTTAAGTATTTCCAAAAATTTTGGTTCAACCAAAGTAAGCGCCTCGTTGATTTCTTCCTTTGTAACAACAAGCGATTTAAGATCGGCTTTATCAAATTTTTTTGCATATTCAAAAATAGCCTTATCGCCGTTTTGTTTCACATTTTCAATAATTTCGGCAACAATATCCGATACATTATCTTCAGGATTTATTCTGGCGAAAATTTCTTTACTTTCAACCTCTGAGTATTTTAATATTTTAATCATTTGTTATCCTCCGTTTGCTTTGCAAGACTTTGAATAAGTGGCTCAATAAGCTCACTTTTAAACTTAAAGCCCGATTTGTTTGCAATAACTCTTGCGCTTATTGGCACAATGCTTTCTATTACTTCAAGATTGTTTTCTTTTAAGGTTGTGCCTGTTTCAACAATATCAACAATTACATCCGAAAGGTCTAAAATAGGTGCAATTTCAATAGAGCCGTTAAGGTGGATAATATCAATATCTCTGCCTTTTGAAGCGTAGTAGTTTTTTGTTATGTTAATAAATTTTGTTGCAACTCTTAAGGTTTTTTCGGGATTATCTCTAAAATCCTTTTTTGCGGCAACTGCCATTTTACATTTGCCTGTGTCAAGGTCTAATAATTCGTACACATCAGGCGAGTATTCAAGAAGAATATCTTTTCCTGCAACCCCTATATCTGCCGCACCTCTTTCAACATAAATAGCAACATCAGAGGGCTTTACCCAGAAATATCTTACATTTTTTTCTTTGTTTTCAAAAATGAGTTTGCGGTTGTTTTCTTTTATTGCGGGGCATTCAAAGCCTGCTTTTTCAAACATTGAATAAACCCTTTCTCCTAATCTTCCCTTTGGAAGAGCAACATTAAGCATTGTTTTCAAGAATTTCAACCCCTCTTTCCTGTAATTTCAAAAGCTGTTTATATTTTAATTTTTCGGGTATCTGTTTTTGTGCAGTTACGCTTTTTCCATTTGCACAAAGAAGGCTTACAGCATCAGCTAATGCTTTAAGGTCTGATTTTTCATCATAAAGAATAATTGCATCAACATCGTATTTTTTTTCGTCTTCAGAAAGCCTTTGAAGCATATCAAGATATACCGCAAAGCCGATTGCTTTTGATTTTTTACCCATTTTCTGCATTAGTTTATCGTACTGACCGCCCGATAAAATGCCTGATGCAATTCCGTTTATAAAGCCTTTAAAAACAAATCCGTTGTAGTATTTTGTGTCATTTACAACCGAAAAATCTATGTGGATTTTATCTCCAAAACCGTTTTGTGAAAGAAAATCAACAATTTTTAAAAGCTCACTTATATCATCTTTTGTTTCGTCGGTTGCAATTTGGGTAAGTACATCGCAAACCTTTTTTGGTGTGCCGTAGGATGATACAAGCTTTACAAGGTTTTTGGCATCTTTTCCTTCATTATTACATATATTTAAAATTCCGTGGACATTTTTTTCACCGATACATTCCATAATTTTCTTTTGCGCTTCGGGTGATAAATCAAGCGATTTTATAACAGAAGATACAATACCGATATGAGAAATATCAAGCACAAAATCCTTTGAAATGCTCTCTAAACTTTTTGCTGCAAGGAACAAAACTTCATAAATATTATAAGTATCTATATCACCAATACATTCAAGACCAACCTGCATAATCTCTTTAAACGAATGAGCCGCATTTGTAACACGATATACATTTTCGTTGTAATAAACCTTTTGAACAGTATTTTTTTCGTCTTTACTGTTCTTTATTATAGAAAGTGTAACGTCGGGCTTTAATGCCATTAATTTTCCGTTTGTATCGGTAAAAGTGATAATATTATCCGATACAAGAAAATCTTTGTTTCTGACATAAAGGTCGTATTCTTCAAACTTGCTCATTTTATATTGCGAATATCCGTATTTTTTGTAAAGTGAGCGAAGATAAAATATAGCCTTTTCGTCATTTTTTAAAACATTTATATCAAAATTCATTATTGTTCATCCTCGTTTTTTATTCTTTTAAGTATTGTTTCATATCCGCCACTGCCGTATAAAAGGCATCTGTTAACCCTGCTTATTGTAGCAGTGCTTGCACCTGTTTCTTTAGAAATAACCTGATAGCTTTTGCCTTCTTTTAACATTTTAGCAACAGATAATCTTTGCGAAATGTCCTGAAGTTCCTTAACTGTGCAGATATCTTCAAAAAACTTATCACATTCTGTTTGGTTTTCAAGAAGTAAAATTGCCTCGTAAAATTCTTTTATCAATTCGTTATGGTATGGTTTCATAACTATCACCTCACACTTTATTACTTTAATATGCTAACACACTATAACAATAAAGTCAAGTAAATAGCATGTATTTTGTGCAAAATAGGGTAAAAGGCAAAGATTATTCAAGTTTTTATGTAATTATTTACATATTATATTAAAAATTAAAGTTGACGGTGCAAGGTAGGTATGATAAACTTTTATATACAACCAAAAAAATGAAGGTGAAAAAAATGAAAATTTCAGGATTTCAAAAAATGACACTTTTAGACTATCCGGGAAAGGTAGCATGTACCATTTTTACATCGGGATGCAATTTAAGATGTCCTTTTTGCCATAATGCATCGCTTGTAACCAAAATTGACCATAATAATTATTATAATGAAGAAGAAATTTTAAAATATCTTGAAGGCAGAAAAAATCTTCTTGACGGAGTTTGTATAACAGGTGGCGAACCGCTTTTGCAAAACGACATATACGATTTTATTAAAAAAATAAAAGATATGGGTTATCTTGTTAAGCTTGACACAAACGGAACAAATCCAAAAAAACTAATCGAGCTTGCAGAAAAAAAGGTTATAGATTATGTTGCGATGGATATAAAAAATTCAAAAGAAAAATATGCTTTAACTTCGGGAATTGAAAATTTAGATATTAATAATATAGAAGAAAGTGTAAATTTTCTTTTGTCAGACAGTGTGGATTATGAATTTCGAACAACTGTTGTGGATGTGTTCCATGATACACAAGATATAGAAAAAATCGCTATGTGGATTGGCGGCGCAAAGAGATATTTTTTGCAAAATTTTGTTGATTCGGGCGATTTAATAGGCGATAAAATGGGCAGTGTAGGGGAAGAAACACTTAATAAAATGTGCTCTGTTGCCCGGAAATATGTAGAAAACACAATAATTAGGGGCGTTTAAAAAACAAAAACACAATATCTTGTGAAAAATATTCTAAAATTTGTAAAAAAAGTGTTGACATATATACTATATATATGGTACAATGAATTCAATCTCCCACAAAATATGGGATAATCTAAAGAAGAAGGAGAATGAAAAATGTATAACGTTATTAAAAGAGACGGCAAATCGGTTGATTTTAAAATTTCTAAAATCAGCGGTGCAATAACTCAGGCGTTTGATGCTTGTGAAAAACAGTATACTACAGATATTATAGATTTTCTTGCCTTAAAAGTTACTGCGGATTTTGAGCCAAAGGTTAAAAATAACTCCATTTCGGTTGAACATATTCAGGACAGTGTTGAGTCTGTTCTTATTAAAGCAGGTTACGATGAGGTTGCAAAAGCATACATCCTTTATCGTAAACAAAGAGAAAAAATCAGAAATTTAAGTGAAACACTTGTAGACTACAAACAGATTGTTGATAACTATCTTAATATCAATGACTGGCGTGTTAAAGAAAACTCAACCGTTACCTACTCGGTTGGCGGTCTTATTTTAAGCAACTCAGGTGCTATTACTGCAAACTACTGGTTATCAGAAGTGTATGACGATGAAATAGGCGATGCACACAGAAATGCAGATATTCACATTCACGACCTTTCAATGCTTACAGGCTACTGTGCAGGATGGTCTTTAAAACAGCTTATTCAGGAAGGCCTTGGCGGTGTATCAGGCAAAATTACCTCTTCACCAGCAAAACACCTTGCAACACTTTGTAACCAGATGGTAAACTTTTTAGGTATTATGCAGAACGAATGGGCAGGTGCACAGGCGTTTTCATCATTTGATACCTATCTTGCACCATTTGTAAAAGCAGATAACCTATCTTACGATCAGGTTAAAAAATGTATTGAATCATTTATTTATGGTGTTAACACACCAAGTAGATGGGGTACACAGGCACCATTTTCTAACATAACACTTGACTGGGTTGTACCAAATGACCTTGCAGAATTAAACTGTATTATCGGTGGTAAAGAAGTAGACTTTAAATATAAAGACTGTCAAAAAGAAATGGATATGGTAAACAAAGCGTTTATCGAAATTATGATAGACGGTGATGCTAACGGCAGAGGCTTCCAGTATCCAATTCCAACTTACTCAATCACAAGAGATTTTGACTGGTCTGAAACCGAAAACAACAAGCTTTTATTTGAAATGACATCTAAATACGGTACACCGTATTTTTCAAACTATATCAACAGCGATATGGAACCAAGCGATGTAAGAAGTATGTGCTGCAGATTAAGACTTGACTTAAGAGAATTAAGAAAGAAATCAGGCGGTTTCTTTGGTAGCGGTGAAAGCACAGGTTCTGTTGGTGTTGTAACAATCAATATGCCGCGTATTGCATACCTTGCAAAAGACGAACAGGATTTTTATGCACGTCTTGATAAATTAATGGATATTTCAGCTCGTTCTTTAAAAGTTAAAAGAACAGTTATTACAAAGCTTTTAGAAGCAGGACTTTATCCATATACAAAAAGATACCTTGGCAGTTTTGACAACCACTTCTCTACAATTGGTCTTGTAGGTATGAACGAAGTTGGTCTTAATGCTAAATGGTTAGGAAATGATTTAACAAGCGAAAAAACACAGGAATTTACAAAAGAAGTGTTAAATCATATGCGTGAAAGATTATCTGACTATCAGGTTGAATATGGCGATTTGTATAACCTTGAAGCTACACCTGCAGAGTCTACCGCATTCCGTCTTGCAAAACACGATGTTAAAAAATATCCTGATATTAAAACTGCTGCTAAAACAGAAGAAGAAACACCATATTACACAAACAGCTCACATCTTCCTGTTGGATACACAGAAGATATCTTTACAGCACTTGACATTCAGGATGAATTGCAGACGCTTTACACATCAGGTACTGTTTTCCACGCATTCCTTGGTGAAAAACTTCCTGACTGGAAGGCTGCTGCAAATCTTGTAAGAAAAATTGCTCATAACTATCGTTTACCATACTATACTTTGTCTCCAACATATTCAGTATGTAAAACACACGGATACATCGCTGGCGAAAAATTTGTTTGCCCAGAGTGTGGCGCTCCAACAGAGGTTTATAGCCGTATCACAGGTTACTATCGTCCTGTTCAGAACTGGAACGATGGAAAATCTCAGGAATACAAAGACCGTAAGGTTTATGATATTGAAAATTCCAAGCTTGGAAGAAAAGATGTAACACCTCTTGTAAAAGAAGACGAAATCGTTTGCGATATTAAAGATGCAGCTTATCTTTTTACAACTGCAACTTGCCCGAACTGTAAAATAGCTTGTGCAACACTTGATAAAGAAGGCTTTAAATACGAAAAGCTTTTAGCAGACGAAAATGCCGACCTTGCAACAAAATTCGGTGTAAAGCAAGCTCCTACACTTGTTGTTGTTAAAGACGGTGAGGTAGAAAAATTCAGTGGTGTTTCTGACATCAAAAAAATGCTAAGAGTATAAGGATTATAAAAATATGTATGACATTATAATTGTGGGTGCAGGGCCGGCAGGATTAACCGCTGCCCTGTACGCTCTAAGAGCAAATAAATCGGTTCTTGCAATAGAAAAAGCTTCTTTTGGCGGACAGATTACATTTTCGCCAAAGGTAGAAAACATACCCGGGTTTATGCCGCTTTCGGGAAATGAATTTGCCGAAAAAATGGTTGAACAGGTTTTGGCGCTTGGTGCAGAGTTTGAATGCTGTGAGGTTGAAAAAATAATAGACGGTGATGTTAAAAAAGTTGTTACCGACTGTGGCGAATTTGAAGCCAGAGCAGTTATTATTGCAACAGGTGCAAAGCACAGAATGCTTGGTATTGAAGATGAAGAAAAATTTGTGGGTGAAGGAATTTCGTTTTGCGCAGTTTGCGACGGAGCTTTTTATAAAGATAAATGCGTTGCAGTAATCGGTGGTGGAAATTCAGCACTTCAGGAAGCAATACTTCTATCTGACCTTGCAAAAAAGGTGTATGTTGTTCAGAATCTTGACATTCTTACAGGTGAAAAAAAGCTTAGCGACCAGCTTTATGCAAAGAAAAATGTTGAAATAATTTTAAATTCGGTTGTAAAAGGCATTATAGCATCAAATGAATTTGAAGGAATAAAAATTTTAAATTCAAAAGATAATACCGAAAGCGAAATTAAAGTAGATGGAATGTTTGTTGCAATAGGGCTTGTTCCGCAGAATGAACCGTTTGCCGAAATTGTAAATTTAAATGATTACGGATATGTTGTAGCCGACGAAAACTGCGTAACCAATGCAAAAGGAATTTTTGTTGCAGGTGATTGCAGAACCAAGAAAATACGTCAGGTTGCAACCGCTGCATCAGATGGTGCAACAGCCGCCCTTGCAGCTTGTGATTATATTGATAATTTATAAAAAATTAATCCCCGATATATTTTTATATCGGGGATTTTTTTATTTAATGTTATTAGGGCAATCAAGAATAGTACATTTTCTGCATTTTTCTTCGTTTATTTCTTGTATAAAACACATCATATAATCACATTCATCGCAGCAACATTCTATTAAATTTTTATTATCATCAAAATGCTCACCATTTCCTGAACAGTCTTTTCCCATATTTCCAGGAGTAAGTATAATTCCTGTTACATCAATAAGCATGGTTATTTCTCCTTAAAATAAAAAATGCGTCAGCAACAATGCCGACGCACGAAAAACGAAGCTTTGTTACTGTTGCGACACAGTCATACCAAATCAGGATATGATAACAAAAGCTTACGCTTTTACCAAGTGCAAACCTGATCTGGTTAAACTATTAAACTGTGTCGCAATTAAAAGTATATCATACATTGAAAATAAGGTCAAGATTAAAATAAAAAGCCTCCCTTGTGTAAAGGGAGGTGGGTTTGCGTAGCAAACTCGGAGGGATTGTAATTGAATTAAAAAGAAGATTTTATAAAACAATCCCTCAGGCTCGCTTTCGTTCGCCAGCTCCCTTATGTACTACGGGAGCCTGATTTATGAAAATTTAATGAAAATATTCTCTTGTTTATTGACTTTTAAATGAATAATAATTATAATATTCGTTATAATTTGAAAATTGGAGTTAAGTAAAAATGTTCAGAAATTTTCTTCAAAGATATGCTTATAGAATGAGTGTCTTTATGCAAGGCAGATACGGCGTTGATGATTTATACAAGGCAATGTTTGCATTATCAATTGTGTTTATTGTTTTGTCGTACTTTCCGCATTTAAGATTTTTCCACTTTTTGTTTCTTTTGACCATTGTTTTAATGTATGTAAGATTTTTTTCAAGAAATATTTATAAAAGGCAACAAGAAAATATTGCATATCTTAAACTAAAAAACAAAGTAACATCAAGATTTTATTTATACAAAAGAATGTGGAATGAACGAAAAATAAAAAAGTATTTTAAATGCAAAAAATGCGGTGCTCACTGGAGTGTGCCAAAAGGTGTTGGTAAGGTTGAGATAACTTGCAAAAACTGCAAAACAAAAATGATAAGAAAAGCATAAAAACGGCTCAAATGAGCCGTTTTTTCTATTCTTCTATTAAAATTTCTCCTGCTTTAAAGGTTTTGCCAAATACTTCTCTGTCTTTTTCATCAAAGTTAACTGTAACGGTTACCCCGTTTGAAAAAGTGGTTTTTTGAACCATACAATCGTCTGTTAAATAATCAAAGCTTTCCATTGTTTCAAAACCAACATTTTTGGCATGTGCTACTGTTGTATTATAAGATTTTATAATTTTTTCTTTTAATCTTTCCCAGTCAGATGCTTTAAAGCTGAATATTGGAGCAAGTCCGTAAAGGGCTAAAAATCTGTCACGCGCATCCATTAAAGAAGGGGCACAGTTTGAAGAATCACCCCAGTACCAGTAAGATGCAACACATCCGTGATAAATAAGCTCCCATAACGGTACTCTGTATTTTGGATTAAGCATATACTGTGTAAAATATTCGGGAATGTTTTCGCCTTCATAAATGTGTGTCATTCTTCTTCCTGAATCGTGTGCACGATACGGAGTAGGGCTAAGCATACCTTCGTTGTAATGGATTGATTTGGCAACATCTTCGCAGCCTATTTCTGTTCCGCAAATCTGGTTTGCATCGGTTACAACACTAAGCAGCTTATTTTTATAATACCACGATGTTCTGTTTGTCATAGGATGGTTTTCGTCATAACATTCCATACCAGAAGTGCCTGTTACATCCATAAATGTGCCTTCAATGCCTGTATCTTTGCCTCTTTTTGGAATAATACCATTTGCTATTTCAATTGCAGCGGCATCGCAAATTCTGTCCTGCGGATAAAAGTTTCCGTCAATACCTTTTAATTCCCAGGCTTTTCTTAAAGTGCCGTCTTTTTCTCTTACAACAGCTTCTGGCCAGAACGGAACTCGTGCTTTGCAGCGCTCCTGCCTTGTTTTTGGTATCATATCAAAAAGATGGTCGGGAATAACATCGGTGTAAACATCGTATATTGTTGTAAGATATCCAAGTTTTTTTACTTCGTCAACAAGCTTTGTGTCAATGTTTTCGTTAAAAATACTCCACAAAACATTGTCCATTCCGCTTTTTTTCATATCCTTTGCAATTTCAAGCCTTTTTTTCTTTTGCTCATCTGTCGGGATTGAATACGGTGCTTTGTCAGAATATAAAAGATCCATTGCATCGTCATTCCAAAGCCATACATCACAACTACCTATAAGCTTTTTAACATTTTCAACCTTTTTTGCTTTTTGGGTTAACGGAACAACATATCCTTTTTCCTCAGCAATTTTTTTGTATGCTTTGCAAAGTGCGGTAACACCGCCTTTATCACCCCATATGTAGCGGATTTCTCGCGCATAAGCAAACATTCCTTTTTCTGCTTCCCAAAAAATGTCGCATTTAAAAAGTCCATCTTCCCACTCTAAATTAATTGCACCGTCAGAAGATGTTATAAACGCACAAAGAAGCCAGCTTCCATCAGGATTTGAAAATCCCATAAAGCCCATGCTAAGATTTGTTCCGCCTGTCATTTTAAGCATAGGTCTTGGACTTATTCTTATTACATCGTCAGCCATAAATGATATACCTTCGTAAAACGGAAGATAAATTCTGTGATTGTTTGTGTGCTTGATAGCAGGTGGATACATAAGGTTATTTTCAAGCTTACCTTCTGAATCAACGGTAAAAGTCAATTCGTTTTCGCCTGTAAACTGATATTTACATTCAAAAGGTTCTTCTTTTTTATTATCTATTAAAGTAAATGAAATTTTGTTTGATGTTTCTTTTGTATCAATGATTTTGTAATCAGCACACATTTTGTGCTGATTAAAAATTACTTTGCCGTTCTCAAGGCAAACAGAACCTTCGTTTTCGTTTAAGGTTAAGGTACAATTATTATTTTTTAATTCCATAATTAATCCTCTTATTTTAAATTAGACACATATTTTTTTGCAAGAAGTGTTATTTCGTCAAATTTTTCTTCGTCAACAAGCTTTTTGTTTACAATGTTTGTTCCTATACCAAAGCCCGAAATTCCTGCTTTTAAATAGTCTGTCATATTGTTTTCGTCAACACCGCCCACAGCAAGCATTTTTATGTGGGATAAAGGTGCTTTAACAGCTTTTACATAGCCAATTCCAAAGTTTGATACAGGGAATAACTTTACAAAATCTGCACCATAAATATGTGCTGACTGAATTTCAGAAGGAGTAAGTGCACCTGGCATAGATACCAAACCAAGCTCAACTGTTTTTTCTATAACTTCTTTGTTTGTATCAGGAGAAATTATAAATTTACCGCCTGCATTTTTTGTAAGCTCAACCTGTTTTTTTGTTAAAACTGTGCCTGCACCAATATACATTTTTCCTTCAAATTCTTTTGAAAGTATTTCTATGTTTTTTGCAGTTTCTTCATCGCTAACAGATCCATTTGCGCTGTAAGTGATTTCAAGAAGACGAATTCCGCCGTCATACATAGCTTTTGCAAGGGGGATAAGCTTTTTGCTTTCTACACCTCTTACTATAACAACAATTTTTTCTTTTTCTATTGCTTCAATAACTTTTTCACGCATATATACTGCCACCTTTTTGATTAATTTTATTACACAAATTTTACACTCTTCGTATATAAAAGTCAATTAAAATCCGTATTTTTCTCTTTTATCCGATACTAACAGTGCGCCGTTGTCAATAACAAGTGTTGCACCTGTGATTGATTTTGCAGAAGGGGAAGAAAGAAAAATTGCTGCATCTGCAACTTCTTCACATTCTGCCCATTTCTGAAGTGGAACTTTATAAAAAGAATCTTCTTTTTTGCCAAGACGTTCTGCACCTGTATCTGTCCAGCCGGGAGCTATGGTATTTACTCTTATTTTGTATTTTGCAAGCTCAATTGCGGCATGCTCTGCAAATTTTCCTGCTGCTATTTTAACAGGCCCGTACACCGATACATTTGCAAAATGCGCAAATGCGTTGTTTGATGTAATCATAATAATAGAGCCTTCAATGTTTTTTTCTACCATAATTTTACTAGCTTCCTGTGTGCAGAAGAATGCACCCTTAAAGTCAACATCACACATAGAGTCAAACACTTCTTCTGTTGTTTCCAAAAACGGCATTGTAACAGTTAAACCTGCGTTATTTACCAAAACATCAAGTCTGTCTGATACCTTTTTAAATTCATTAAACATATTTACAATGTCGGAATATTTGCTAAGGTCGGCTTTAAGCATAAAGCATTTTTGGCCAAGTTTTTCAATTTCGTCTTTTACTTTTTGTGCACCTTCTATGCTTCCTCTGTATGAAATTGCAACATCATAGCCGTTTTTTGCAAAGGTAATAGCAAGTGCTTTTCCAATGCCTGTGCCGCCGCCTGTAATAAATGCTACCTTGTTTTGATTGTTATTCATATTTACATCTCCAATTAATCAAAGAATTACCAGTTATATTTTTTAGCCATTTTGTCATAAAATTCGTCAAATAGCTTTTCAAAATAATCATCTGTTGCAAAAGACGGTTTTCTGCAATAGTCGCTTTCGATAATTCCTCTGCGTTTTAAAATTTTCTTTTCAAAATAAATAATCTGTTCAACATTTTGTCTTATGTGATTCAGCATAGGAAGAAGCTCATCGTGTGCTTTTATAGCGTCGTCTCTGTTTCCTGATACGTAATTATTGAATATATCAAGATATACATCAAACATTGAACAACCTGGCATTGCACCAATTGCACCTCTGTCCATACATTCAATAAGCTGAAAGCCTGCGTTGCCAACAAAAATCTTCATTTTGCCTCCAGTAAGTGTCATAAGATTTGTAACATAAGGACCTGCAGGTTTACATTCAATTTTATAGTAAATCATATTTGGACATTCTTTTTCAAGCTTTACAAATGTTTCGGGTGGAATTGCAACGCCTGTCTGCTCGGGAGCATACTGTGCCATAACAGGAATTTTAACTGCATCTGCAATAGCTTTCATATGGTCGTAAAGCCATTTTGCACCTGGTTTTAAAAAGAATGGCGGAAGTATCATAAGACAGTCTGCACCCATCTTTTCAAAATATTTTGCTCTTTTAACTGCAACTTCTGTTGAGTGGTCGGTAACCGAAATAATAAGCTTTCCTTTTGCTTCTTTTGTTGCGTTAACGCAAACCTCAACCATTTTTTCTCTTTCTGTATCGGTAAGCTTATAGTATTCACCAGCAATTCCAAATAGTGTAGTTGCATGGCAACCGCCTTTGATAAGTGCTTTTACAAGATTATCAAGACTTTTATAATCAACCTCGCCGTCTTTTGTAAAAGGTGCGGCAATAATAGGGCAAATTCCTTTAATTTCTGTTAACATATTTTTATCCTCCTTATTCTTCTACATATTGCATATATGTAAGGTCACAGCCTTCGTCTGCCTGTGTAACATTGTCAATAAAGTTTTTAACAAATCCTCGTTTGATGTCAGGATGTGTTTTCTTTTTAACATTTTTCATTCTTTCGTTAAACTCTTCTTCACTTATTTTAAGCTCGATTAAGTTGTTATCAACATCAAGATGAATAATATCGCCATCTTTAACTATTGCAAGAGGTCCGCCTATTGCACTTTCAGGTGCAACATGAAGAATCTGAGTGCCAAAGCAGCCGCCCGACATTCTTGAGTCGGTAATTCTTACAAAATCTTTAACGCCTTTTTTGTTAAGCTTTGGCGGAAGAGGCATATAGTTTCCGTTTTCGGGCATTCCCGGTGCGCCAACAGGACCAAAACCGCGAAGTACAATAACTGTATCTTCTGTCATATCGTTATCATCATCAAGAAGGTATTTCTGACATTCTTCAAGACTTTCAAATACTTTTGCAGGGCCCTGATGTTTTAAAAGGTGAGGACTTGCTGCACTTCTTTTTATAACTGCGCCTTTTGGTGCAAGGTTTCCGTAAAGCACTGCAATACCGCCTTTTTCATCAAGAGGATTGTCAAGCGGTCTTATGATTTCGGTATCGTAAGGCATTTCAACATCTTTTAAGTTTTCGCCAACTGTTTTGCCTGTTACAGTTAAACAATCAGTATGAAGTTTTCCTTCAAGCTCTTTCATAAGAGCTGCAACACCACCTGCATCGTGGAAGTGTGTTCCAACAGTTCCTGTTCCGTGAGGTTTAACATTTACAACAACCGGTGTATCGTTGCTGATGTTTTCAAAATCATCAAGTGTTAAATTAATTCCGCCTCTTCTTGCAATGGCAATAAGGTGAATAATAAGATTTGTAGAACCTCCTGCTGCCATTAAAACTCTTATAGCATTTTCAATTGATTTTCTGTTTATGATGTCATTACATTTAATATCTTTTTCAACAAGGTCAACAATAGCTCTGCCTGTTTCTTCAGAAATTCTCATTTTTTCGGCAGATACGCCAAGACAAGATGCAGAATGTGGAAGAGCAATACCAAGTGCTTCTGCAACTGTTTGCGATGTGTTTGCAGTACCCATAATCGGGCAGGCACCTGCACTTCCGTAAAGACAGCCTTCGTGTTTTGTCATTTCTTCAAGGCTTATTTCGCCTGAAGTGTAACGATTATATAAATAGAACGAATCTGTTCCGCAGGCTAATGTTTGTCCGCGGTAGCTTCCTGGTAGCATTGCACCTCCAGGAAGATAAATTGTAGGCTTATTTGCAGATACTGCCGCCATAAGCTGAGCAGGTACGTTTTTGTCGCAACCGCCGATTAATACAACACCGTCAAAAGGATGACGTTCTATTAATTCTTCGGTAGTGATGGACAAAAGATTTCTGTATATAAGGCTTGAAATATCAAAGAAAACTTCGCAGATGGATAAAGTATTAACTTCAAGCGGAAAACCTCCTGCAGCCCATACACCTCTTTTTACAGCTTCTGCAAGCTGCTTAAAGTGAACATGACCGGGATTTGTTTCTGCCCATGTGTTTATAATACCGATTATAGGTTTTTCAATATCGGCATCTGTATAACCCATTGATTTTAAAAGAGCATTTCTTATAAGACCTGTACGGTCGCCTCTTTTTTTCCATGAAGCTGAATAGTTATTCTCCATTTTTAACCCACCTTTATAAATTTTATTTACCTTTGGCAAAAAAAGATAATATTTTTATTTTCTAATTTAATTATAGAAAAAAAGCGTAAAAATACTATGAATAAATTTGATTAATATATGGACTTTTCATACTTTTTGTGTTAATATGGTAAAAAGGGGTGATGTTATGCTTGAAAGTACTAAAGATTATTTTCAAAACACATTCAGTTATCCTGACTGTGAAGAATTAAATATGTATTATTGCGGAAAAAGAATAGAAACGCCAAACCATTCGTATGGACCTGAAGTGCGTTCGCACTTTCTTCTGGTGCTTGTAAAAGACGGATATGGAACATATTTATCTTCAAAAGAAAAAATACGGCTTTCGCCGGGAAAACTAATTGTTATGTTTCCAAATGAAATAATTCATTATGTGGTTGATAAAAAGTCGCTTTGGTCTATATCGTGGATTGGAGTTTACGGCTCAATGGTATATAACTTTTTTAAAAAAATGGGCATAACAGCACAGAATCCTGTTTTTGATGTATCAAATCTTGATGCAGTTGCAAATATTTTAGAAGAAATATACCAAAAATCTTTTTCGGAAGAAGAAAATGACAAAATACATATAATAAGTCTTTTATACAGATTTTTTGCAGAACTTTTATCAGGAAGTAATAAAAAGAATTCAATGGATTTTGTTGCAAAAACCAAAAACATAATTGAATATAACTACGACCAGAATATAAATGTAAAATCAATTGCAAATGCACTTCATATTAATCCGTGTTATTTATCCCGAAAATTTAAAGAAAGGTATGGAGTTCTTCCAAAAGAATATATTCTTGATATAAGGCTTGATAATGCAAAAAGAATGCTCAAAAAAACAAATCTTCGTATCAACGAAATTGCTTCTTCAGTAGGCTTTTCGGATTCTTTATATTTTTCAAGACTTTTTAAGGAAAAAACAGGTATGAATCCCACCGATTATAAAAAGTTTTCTGTATAATAGAATTGTACTGTTTTTTAGTAGTATAGCACCTTGTTTTAAATTGTTTAAAGAAGTATAATAAATTATATATGATACAAACAGGAGTGATAAAAATGTCACAAAAACAGATTGTGTTCACAAAGTTAAATACAGCCGAGCTTTTAGATGTTGATGTAAATCCTTTAAATGACAATATGGTAAGGGTAAAAACATATTTTTCATCAATAAGTTGCGGAACAGAAAAAGCTAATATAACCGGTGATTTAAATGTAAATATTGCAGATGCACCTGCAAAAGAAGCTGTTTTTCCAAGAACTTCGGGTTACAGCAGTTCGGGTGTTGTAGTAGAAATCGGGAAAAATGTTAAAAATTTCAATGTTGGCGACAGGGTTGTAATGTCGTGGAGTCAACATAAAGAATATAATGATATGGTTGAAAACAACCTTGTTAAAATTGAAGATGACAACATATCATTTGAAGAAGCTGCTCTTTGTCATATAGGTACATTTCCTATGGCGGCGGTAAGAAAGGTAAAGCTTGAAATAGGCGAGAGTGCAATGGTTATGGGGCTTGGCATATTAGGTCTTTTTGGTGTAATGTTTGCAAGATGTCAGGGGGCGTATCCTGTTATTGCGGTAGACCCTGTTAAAGAAAGAAGAGAAAAAGCACTCAAAATGGGAGCAGATTTTGCTTTTGACCCGTTTGATGATGATTTTGTTAAAAAAGTAAAAGATGTAACAGGTGGCGGAGTTAATGCAGCAATTGAAGTAACAGGTGTTGGTGCAGGATTAAATCAGTGTCTTGATTGCATGGCACGCTTTGGAAGAGTTTCGCTTTTGGGATGCACAAGAGATAAAAACTTTACTGTTGACTATTACAGAAAGGTTCACGGTCCCGGAATATCAATAATCGGTGCACATACACATGCAAGGCCTTCGTTTGAATCGCATCACGGATATTTTACTCAACAGGATGATATAAAGGCTATTTTAAAGCTTATATCAGGAAAAAGAATAAATCTGAAAGATGTTATAGACGAAACTTATTCTCCCAAAAATTGCACAAAAGTTTACACGCAGCTTATAAATGACAAGAACTTTCCAAATATTGTTCAGTTCGACTGGTCAGAAATTTAAGGAGAAATATCTATGAAAAAAATAAGAATAGGGCATATTGGTACATATCATGACCATAGTTTTGGCAAGCTTGAATGTGTATTAAAATATCCCGACCTTTTTGAAGTTGTGGGTGTTGTTGCAGAAAGCGAAGAAAGAAAAAACGAGATTTGCAACAAAGGAGTTTACAAAGATGTTAAATTTGTAACTGAAGATGAAATGTTTAATGAGCTTAAGCCCGATGCAATGCTTGTTGAAGGTTATGAGCTTGACCTTTTAAAGCTTACACAAAAATGTGTTGAAAGAGGAATTCATGTTCATGTGGATAAGCCTGCAGGTGATGATGTTGCTCATTTTGAAAAGATTTTAAATATTACAAAAGAAAAAAATCTTGTTCTTCAAATGGCATATATGTATCGTTATAATAATGCAATAGGCGAATGTATGAGACTTTATAAAGAAGGAAAATTGGGCGAAATCACAGGTATTGATGCATATATGTGCACAGAACACTGGCCCGAAAAAAACAAATGGCTTGAGGCTTTTAAAGGTGGCATAATGTTCTTTTTAGGTTGCCATATGATTGACCTTGTGTATATGTTTGCAGGAAAACCCAATAAAATTCATTCAATAAGACAAAGAACCAATCTTAACGGGAATAACTCCGAAGACAACTGTGTTGCAGTTTTTGAATATGATAAATTCAGTGCACTTATAAGAATGAATTCAACCGAAGTAAACGGCTATGGAAGAAGACAGTTTGTTTTAGCGGGAAGCAAGGGAACGGTAGAAATTAAACCTCTTGAAAATCCAACTATAATGACTGTATCATATACTGATATGACACACGCTGAAGGTGCAAGCATATATAAAGATATGAAAGAGAAAGTTGAGCTTGTTCCTCAAAAGGGCAGATATGACGAAATGATGCTCGATTTTTATGATATGATAGTAAACAACAAAAAGAATCAATTTACACCAGAGTATGAGCTTGAACTTCAGAAAATTATTATGGAAACATGCACAAAATAATTAAAACCCCGGAATGTAAAAAAATTCCGGGGTTACTGTTTTATTCAGCAATAAATCCTCTGTCTGCAAGGCTTGTATACGATTTTCCGCTACATATTATATGGTCGATTAAAGGTGCACCAATGCTGTTTAAAAGTTTTGAAAGCTGGTTTGAAATGTAAATATCGTTATCAGACGGATGAGCAGAGTTTCCTGTATGATTATGCGCAACAGCAACAAGATTTGCTTTGTGTTTTATAACTGCTTTTATAACATTTCTTGGATAATATGCAGTTTCGTTTTCTGTTCCTTCGCTTATTGGAACAACATGTTTAAGAGTTCTTTTTGTGTCTAAAATGAGAACAATAAAATTTTCATTTGTCCTTTGAGCAAAATATCTGCAACAAAATTCACCCATAAGGGTTGAATTATTGAGCGGCAGATTGTATGAAGGATGAGAACTGATATATGTACATAGCTGATTGCAAAAATTTATTAAACGGGCGCTTTGTTCACCAATACCTTTAATTTCTTGCAAATGATGTATATCTGTTTTAAACACATTTTCAAGAGAGCCAAATTCAGATATAAGTTCGTGAGCAATAGGATTTGTATCTTTTTGTTTATTTAAAAAATACAAAAGCATTTCCAAAACTTCATGTTCTTCAAAGGCATCAAGACCATATCTGTCATAACGCTTCCACATTTTGCTTCTGTGACCTTCATGAATGTTTTTTCCATCATCGGACTTTTTTAATTTCTTCTTTGGTTTTGGTGATGACTTTTTTAAACTTTGTTCAACTTTTGGAGGCGCAAAAAAATCGTCATTTAAAATATCGTCATAGTTTATATTAAAAGTTATTTCATCTTTTAGCTTTTTTATTGTTTTTGAATCCTGTTTTTCATCCTCAACTGGTTCATCAATAATTATCTGAAGTTTATCTGATAAATAATCTTCGTAATTATCGGGAGTATTCATTTTAACGGTTTTGTATCCTCCTCCAAGGCTATCCGGAATAGGAACAAAAGCAGATTCGCCCGAGTATTTTGTCCCTTCGGGGAATTTCTTTTTTCTTGCCATCTTTAAAACTCCTTTGAATGAGCATTTTCAACAATTTGTTTTATAACTTCATCATTAATTTCAAAAGTGTCAGTTTCTTTTTTTGATAAATACATTAAAAATTCTATATTTCCTTCGGGACCTTTTATTGGCGAAAAATCAAGCCCCAAAATGCCAAAACCAAATTCTTTTGCTAAATTTAAACAGTTTCTGATTACATTTTCGTGTACCTGTTTGTCTTTTACAACACCTTTTTTGCCAACTTCTTCTCTTCCCGCTTCAAATTGCGGTTTGATAAGTGCAACAACTTTTCCGTCATCAGACAAAAACGAATATACAACGCCTAAAACAAGCTTAAGAGAAATAAACGAAACATCAATAGACGAAAAATCTATTTTGTCTTTTATAAGCTCTAAATCAAGATACCTTACATTTGTTCTTTCAATGTTTACAACTCTTTCGTCTGTTCTTAATTTCCATGCAAGCTGACCATATCCAACATCAATGCAGTAAACTTTTTTTGCACCGTTTTGAAGCATGCAATCGGTGAAACCGCCTGTTGATGCGCCAACATCAACACAAATTCTGTCATTTAAATCTATATTAAAAACATCTATTGCTTTTTCAAGTTTAAGACCGCCACGGCTCACATATTTTAAAGTAGAACCTCTTATTTCAAGCATATCGCCATCCTTTACTTTATCTCCGGCTTTTAATGCTTTTTGCTCATTTACATAAACAATGCCCGCCATAATGTATGCTTTTGCTTTTTCTCTGCTTTCTGCAAGACCTTTGTTGACAAGCATCACATCAAGTCTTTCACTCAATTTTTTCACCTTCCAGTGCTTTTATAATGCCATCTGAAACAGAATTTTCGTCAAGCTTATATTTTTCAAAAAGTATAGACGGTTTTCCGTGTTCTATAAATTTATCATCCCAGCCAAAACTTAAAACAGGACATTTTATATCTGAATTTGTAATAACATAGCTTGCAAAACCGCCGTTTTTAAGGTTATCTTCCAAAAACACCATAAGCTTAACCTTTTTTGAATATTCTTCAATAGTATTTTTATCAAACGGTTTAACACATCTTACATTTATATGTGCAGCTGATATGTTTTTTTCTTCAAGCTTTTTGATGGCATTTTTTGCAAACTTATTCATTTTACCAACTGCAAAAAGTGCAACATCATTACCGTCTTTTATAATTTCAGATTTTTCAAATTCAAAATCGGTATGGTTATCATCAAGTGAAATTGCACCCTTGGGATAGCGTATTGCAATAGGCCCGTTATGCTCATATATGGCATAATCTATCATCTGCTCAAGCTCTTTTTGCGAGGTGGGAGCTAAAATAGCCATATTTGGAATATGAGTTAAAAAAGATAAGTCAAAAATTCCCTGATGAGTTTCACCGTCATCACCAACAATGCCTGCTCTGTCAATTAAAAATATAACTTTAAGATTCTGAAGACAAACATCATGTATAATCTGGTCATAAGCTCTTTGCAAAAATGTTGAATATACGCACACAAACGGAATAAGTCCGCCCTTTGCCATACCGGCAGCCATTGTAACCATATGTTGTTCGGCAATGCCTACATCAAAAAATCTTTTTGGAAATTTATTTGAAAAATCAACAAGTCCGCACCCTGATGCCATTGCAGCAGTAAGTGCAACAATTTTATTATTTTCATTAGCCTTTTTTACAAGTATTTTTCCTGCGGCAGCTGAATAATCTATTGTATCTGTATCATCAATTAAAGCTCTTCTTGATACACCGTGGAATTTTTCAGGATTATTTTCTGCACTTTCATAACCCATTCCTTTTTTTGTAAAGGTGTGTATAAGAACAGGGCCATCAATTTGTTTGGCACGCTCAAAAACATCGGTAAGGTTTTCTAGGTTGTGACCGTCAATAATTCCAAGATATTTAAAACCTAAATCTTCGAATATAATTCCTGAAATAGCGGAGTATTTGAACGCATCTTTAATGGTTGAAACTGCATTTTTTGTTACATTTCCAACCTTTCCCATTTTAGACAAAATATTATTTACATTATCTTTTGTATTTATATATTTTTTTGTGGTGCGAAGCTTTGATAGATATTCACTCATTCCACCCACATTTTTTTCAATAGACATTTCATTATCGTTAAGTATAACAATAAGCTTGTTTTTGCTCGAGCCAGCATCGTTTAAGGCTTCGTAAGCCATACCGCCGCCAAGTGCACCGTCACCTATAAAAGCACACACATTAAAATTATCACCCATTAAATCTCTTGCTCTTGCTATACCTAATGCCGCCGAAACAGATGTGCTTGCGTGGCCTGCAACAAATGCATCGCACTTGCTTTCGTTTGGTTTTGGAAATCCCGAAAGCCCGCCAAACTGACGGATTGTAGAAAACTTATCGTATCTTCCGGTTAAAAGCTTATGCACATAGCTCTGATGTCCTACATCAAAAACAATTTTGTCTTTTGGTGAGTCAAAAACAAGGTGATACGCCAAAGTTATTTCTACAACACCTAAATTAGACGCAAGATGACCGCCTGTTTTAAGGACATTGTCAACCAGCGTCTTTCGTATTTCGTTGCAAAGAGCAGGATATTCTGCTTTATTTAATTTTTTTAAGTCAGAAGGATTTTTTATTTTTTCAAGAAGCATTTATCTATCGCTCTTTCTTTTTTTGTCTTTTTTGTTTTTGATACCAAAAGCAAATATTTTTTTAATATAATAAATAGCAATTCCTGCTTTATCAATAATTGTGTAGCTTTTGTTTATTGCAACACCTTTTCCTGCGGCCTTTCCGCCAACCGTAAGAGCTGCAACAATACCTGCAAGAATAAGGTTTAACATATGCGAGTCTATTTTTTGGTAGTTTAAAACAACAATTGTAACAATTGCGCCTGCAAGACCGCCCGATACAATACCTACCGTGTCGCCGATTACATCGTTGCAGATGTTTGAAACCTTTTCGGCGTTTCTTATAAGTGTAATTGATTCTTTTGCACCTTTTATGCCTTTTGCATTCTTTGCGTGAAACGGAGTTTCAGAGGCACTTGTAACCGCAATACCTATAATATCAAATAAAATACCAATGAGCACAACTCCTACAAGCACAAAAAAAGCCCACAAAATACTTACATTTTCAATAAGTATGCTTGTGATTACATTAATTGATATAGATAGTAAAAAGGTGATTATTGTAATTTTAAGAGGCCACAGATTATGGCTTTTTTCTTTCTTCATTTTAAAAAAATTACCTCACAGATTTTATCATAAAATGTATAAAACATTAAATTTTAAAAAATAAGTGGTATTATACGAAGTAAAATTTACGGCTTAGGTTCAGTAGGATTTCCCATAAGATTACCCCTTCGTCGCCAAAAGGGCAGTTTCCTTTTAAAACCTTATATATTTCGTCACCGAAAATATGACTGAATTGCCACTTAGTCCGCACTGCAATCCCTCGTATAACACAGCCTAGGAGATTTCCTCAACAGTCAAATCAACTCTTAGCCTCTTTTGCAAGCACAGTTTCAAACCCTAAAACGATGCATTTATCTAACGGCCGGTTAGACAAAGCATCTGACGGTTATTCGCATATGTTCACTCAAGGCAGGCTACTCTGCTCACAGCGTATTGCTACCTACACCGCAAAACAGGTTACATCCTAAACCGTAACCAAAAAACCTTTAGCTAAGGAACCTGAGTGTTTCAAAGGCAAAATCACCCCTGATGAGTCAGGCCCTTTTCTAATTGTCACGAGTTTAGGTCTCCACGGAAAAAGGGTCAACGCCCGCATGCCATTGCGGATCGCCCTTAATCCTTAACTCCCAGCATCTGCCCCAGACTGGGCGTAAGAAGCAAACACAAGGAACTTCATCGATATGCCCTTTAGTGGATTTTTAGGCCCACCTTACAAGCTGACCGATCTGACTAGGATACTGCACCACTTATAATGTATTTTAACACATTTTTTCAAAAAAGTAAACATTATTTTAATGCAATATACATTTTGTGGAAAAAATAAGTTGCAAGTTTTTTTCAAACAGTTAATTCTATTTACAAAATATATTTTTTGTGTTAATATGATTTTATAAATAAAAAAGGAAAAGATTAGTATGAACAAATATATTGAAAATATAAAAATTGAAAAAATCGATAACTCTAATGAACGCAAAAATTTCATCTTGCATGTATACCTGTCAAAAGATGTAATAGATGCACCTTTTAAAGTATTAAGAAAACTTTTTGATGACGATGACAAAGAAATAAAAGAGATAAACTATAAATCTAAAAAATTATATATTTACATACCTGAAGGGATTGAATGTATAAAAGAAAGCTTGTTTGAAAATGCATTTAATGAATATGGTTATGGCGATACTACTGTTATTATTCCAGAAGGTGTGAAAAAAATTGAAAAAAGAGCGTTTTATTATGCAAGATTTCATTCTTTAAAACTTCCCGAAAGTTTGGAATACATTGGTGAAGAAGCATTATATACTTACAGCGCTGATAAAATGGAAGGTATTTTAATTTCTAAAAATGTAAAACATATTGGGCAAAATGTATTTAGCGGGAATATTAAGTTTGACAAGGAAAATAAGAATTTTTTCGATGATGGTGTTGCTGTTTATAATGAATTGGAAAAATCGCTTGTTTATTTTTATCCTGATGTAAAAAAAGAAGTATATTTGGTTAAAGAAGGAACAGAAAAAATATCTGCATCAGGTATATTCAGAAAAAGCTATTTTATTGACGAAATAATAATACCTCAAAGTGTTAAAAAAATTGAAAAATGCTTGTGGAGGTATAATGAATTTAAAAAAGTTACTGTGCAAAACAAAGAAACTCTTATTAGGGTAGCTGCGTTTGAAGACAATACAAAAATTTTATATCCTGATGGTAAGTATTTTTACATGGGGCACAGCAGTAAATTTTACAAAGAGGAAAATGATAAAAAATACCATAATTATCAAAATACAAAAGTTACACAAGCAAGAAGAAATGCTATTGAAAAAATAGAAGAAGAAGAAAATTCTTTAAATATTTATTTTTCAGAAAATATACAAAGCGACGAAGGTATTGTATTCAGGCATCTTTTACAGAATGATTATGATAATGTATCCGAGCAAATAAAAAAACGATATGTAGAGGGGTATTATCACGATATATATGTATATTTGCCAGATGGCATAAACACTGTAAAACAGCTAATGTTTTCAAATGCATTTGTAAATCAGAAGGACAATAACAAAATAAGCAGCAAGGTTCACATTATAATTGGTGAAGGCGTTGAAAAAATTGAAAAATCAGTATTCTGGAATTCAGGAGCCTATTCTGTAAAGCTTCCTCAAAGCCTTGAAGTTATTGAGAAAAATGCTTTTCACGATACCAGCATTACTCAAAATATAAAAATACCTAAAGGCGTAAGAGTTATTGAAGAGGGCGCTTTTTGTATAAACGGAGAAGCAAAAATTCTTGTTGATAAAGATAACCAAACTTTTTATAGCGACGGACATGCTTTGTATAATATAGAAGAAAAAGAGCTTATTTACTTTTTTGCACATAAGTGGTATAAGGATTATAAAGAGTTTGATGAGGCATATAATTTTAATTACAGGGTGATAAGCGGAACTAAAAAAATACAAATAGGGGCATTTGAGGGATTTAGCTACTACGATAGTGATGTGTCTTATGAAGAACGCTTTGGCGTTTTAGAGCTTCCTGAAAGTTTAGAGAAAGTAGAAAGGTGGACTTTTTACGAGACCGATTTTAAAAAGGTTATTATTAATAATCCTCATGTTATTATAGAAAATTATGCTTTTTTAAACGGTCAGAGAATTGAATTTCCTTATGACGGATATCTTATTATAAAAAATTATGATGATGTAAAAATTGATGATGAGTATAAAATTGTTGTAGAGATTTCCGAAGAAGATAAAAATAAATATAACAAAGTAATATATGATTATGAAGTGCCTGAAGAAAAAGCAGAACCTGAAGAAGTATATCAAGGTGAAGAAACAGAGCTTGATATAGACGAAATTAAAAGAAAGCTTGAAGAAAATAAAGAAGAAGCACAGGAAAATCAGACAGCTGAAAATCCATTTGATTTTGATGCAGACGAAATATTTAAGGACATAAATTATGATTACAATCCGTTTGATTTTAAACCTGTCGATATTGAAGATGATGACGAAGATGATGAGTAAAAAAACCACCCGCAAGGGTGGTTTTTTATTAATTAACAAAAATAGTTTCGCCGCTTTTTATAACATATTCTTTATTATCTTTGACAAAGTATATATCCAAATCTGATGGGTTTTTAATAATCTTTGCATCGTTACTTAAAATAAGCGACTCAAAAGCTTTTATGTAATCGTAAATTTCTATATTTGTTGCGTACCATACATCATTTTTATTAGAAATATACTGTGCAAATTCTTCAATTACATTCCAGTTGTTATCGGCTTCAAATTCATAGCTGTGTCCCCATAAATAGAACAGGTACGGAGTAGTTTTAACTTCGTCTTCAACAAATTTTTTTGCAAGGCTCATAAGGTTTGGATTTTTATGGTGGCAGGTAGCACTAAGTCTTAGCCAGTCTTTTGGAATATCAAATTTTTCAGTTGAACGGACTGCTCTTGAATATGCAATATTGCATACTTTTAAAGCATCTACAACCAAATCGTTATAAGTTCCGTAAGGGTATGCCATACCACGAATTATTGTACCAAACATTTGCTCTAAATTTCTTCTGTCGGAAATAACCTCATCAATTATAACATTTGAAGGAAAGTCTTCAAGGTGCGGATGTGTAAGTGCATGAACTGCAACCTCGTGTCCCGAATTTTTGTAAAGGTCATAACATTCTTTTTTCGTCATTCTTCTGTGTATCTGACCTTTTGGATATTCATATCCTTCTTCTTTAAAAAGCCCTGAATTTATGTTAAAAGTACCTTTTAGCCCATATTTATTCATAATTTCAATAAGCTTTATATCCTGCTCAACACCGTCGTCATAGCTAAGGGTTAAAGCCTTTGGTTTAAAATCTTTAAATCTTAATAGTAATCGTTGCATTTATATCATCTCCGAGTATTTTTTAATAATTGTACTATTATTTTAAAAATATGTCAATACGCTTTAAGATTAAAATAGTCAAAAAAGTATTAGTGTTTACAAAAAAGGTATATTGTAAAAAAACAAAAATTAATATATAATACATCATATAATTGTGTTTCGTAAAAAGGAGATAAAATATGGATATATACTACATATCAGGTACACATTGGGACAGAGAATGGTATCAGACATATCAGGGTTTCAGAGTACGCCTTGTAAAAATGATAGATAAATTAATTGATGTATTGGAAAAAGAAGACAGCTACGGGATATTTCATTTTGACGGACAGACAATAGTTTTAGAAGATTATCTTGAAATAATGCCCCAAAATAAAAATAGACTTGCAAAGCTTATTAAAGATGGTAAAATAAAAATCGGCCCGTGGTATTGTATGCCCGATGAATTTTTGGTATCAGGTGAAAGCCTTATTAAAAATCTTAAAAAGGGTATGGAAATTGCCTCTTCTTATGGTGTTGATGCTTTAAACTGTGGATATATTTGCGATATTTTCGGTCATATTGGTCAGATGCCGCAGATTTTTAAAAAGCTTGGCATAGATAATGCGGTTATGTGGCGTGGTTTTGGTGATGATAAAATACCAATGTTTTTTGACTGGACATCACCCGATGGCACAAGTGTTAAAACCGTAAGATTAAATCCGGATAACGGATATGCGGCATTTACCGTTGATGTTTTAGGCAGAGATGAAGCAAAAATTCCTTATCTTACAGATGAAGAATTAAAAAAGAATTTAAAAAGCCATATTGATACCGAAATAAAAAGAGCAAATTTACCTTATCTTTATTTGTCAGATGCATTAGACCATATTTCGTGTCACGAAAACACAGCACATTATATTGAACTTATAAAAGAATTGTATCCTGATGCAAATGTTTTTCATGTTTGTATGGAAGACTTATTTGAAAAAATAAAAAACAGTGATGTTCCGGAGCATATTGGCGAAATATATGAGTTTAAAAAAATTAAAGATGGTCCTACAATATATAATACTTTATCATCAAGATACAATATCAAAAAAAGAAATGATGAGCTTGAGAATTTTATTGAGCTTTGGATATCACCTCTTTATGCACTTGGAAAAACAAAAATGCCAAAAAGCTATCTTGAACTTGCATATACATTTTTGTTAAGAAATCATCCGCACGATTCTATTTGCGGTTGCAGCACAGACAGGGTGCACGAAAATATGGTTTATCGCTTTAACCAGTGCGAAGAGATTTTAACCGAAGTTTTTGATTCATTCAGACTTGATGCTACCAATCAGCAAGATGGTTTTGATAAGGTTGTAAGAATTTTTAATCCGCTACCTTATGATGATGAAAGATTTGTAGAGGTTGATGTTTGCTTTGAAGAAGATTATCCCAAGTCTTATATGGAAGGAATGGGATATGAAAAAATCAACAGCTTTAAAATATTTGACGAAAACGATAACGAGGTTGAATATTCAATTTCAGATATTAATACCGACCGCAACATAAGAGTTGTAGACCAGATATTTAAAAAAGCAGATGTTTATACCATTTCTTTTAATGTAAAATTAAGAGCAATGGGCGATACCTTCTATAAAATTGTTTCAAATAAAACACCTGTAAGATATTTTGGTGATGATGCTCATCTTACCAAGAAAGCAGAAAATGAGCATATTAAGGTGTGCGTAAATTATGACGGAAGCATAAATTTATATGATAAAAAAACAGATACCGAATACAATAACCTTATTTCGCCAATATCTTGTGCAGAAATAGGGGATGGCTGGATTCATGTTTCGCCTGCATCTGATTTTTGCTCAGCATCAACAACAGCATTTGTTGAGGTTACAGAATCAAATAGTGTTAAACAAACTTTTAAAATAACACAGACAATGAAGCTTCCAAAAGAGGTAATTAACGATAAAAAAGGATATCACAGAAGTAAAGAATATGTAAATCTTGATATAGTTAATTTTGTTACAGTTGGCAAAAATGACAGATATGTAACAGTTAAAACAATAGTTAACAACACAGCTAAAGACCATCGCTTAAGTCTTGTATTCCCAAGCGGTGTAGCAAATGGCAAATATACCGTAAATCAGGCATTTTCGTTTGTGGAAAGAGAAATTGTTGATTTAAATAAGTATAAAAACTATTTTGAAAGGCCTACAAAATATATGCAACATAATGGTGTAATTTATACTAAAGAAGAAAATAAAGGTCTTGCTATAATTTCTAAAAACGGACTTCACGAAGGCGGATGCGATAAAGACGGAAATCTTGTTTATACGCTTTTCAGGGCATTTTCGAACTTTTGTATGTCAAACGGCGAGATAGAAAGCAATGCCTTGGAAGAAATGGTGTTTGAATATGTTATTATGCCACTTGATGAAAAAACAACAAACTCTGATATTCAAAAAAGACAGGATATTCTTCGTGCTGGTACTAAATATGCCGAGTATAACGGAAAAACAGAAATCGGTAAAACTTATGGAATTAAGTTTTTGGAGGGTGATATTGCATACAGTACATCTTATGTTGCAAAAAATAATGCAATGGCTGTAAGAGTGTATAACACCGAATCAAAAGAAACAAACGCAAAAATTTTAGTTCCCGAATATGTAAAAGAGGTTAGTAAAACAGATTTAAACGATAATGTTATTGAAAAACTTAAATTGGAAGACAGCATTATAAGTTTATCGTTAAAACCAAACGAAATTGTTACTCTTAATTTAAAATAATAAAAGTTGTATTGTCAGACAAAAAATGCTCTCGCAATTTTGCGAGAGCATTTTTGCATAATTTTTTATTGTGCCATCTTTGCCTGTTTTACAAGTTTTCGTCTTAAAAGAACGTATGTAACACAGTGGCAGGTTGCGGTTATTGCCTGTGATACTGGATACACAAGCATAAGCGATGCTAATGTTTTGTGTGTTGGAAATATGGTGTATATCCACAAAAGTCTTAATCCGCACACACCAACTATTGAAACAATGGCAGGAACAAGAGAATAACCATATCCTCTCATAACACCCGACATTAAATCCATAATACAGTTTATAAATGCCAGAGTTACTGTATATTTCATTCTTATAAGAGCAAGGTCGATTACAGTTTTGTCGGTAGTAAAAATTTTTAAAAGTGGATGCCCGAAAGTTACAAACAATGTGCAAACAATAACTGTGCATAAAAGGCTCATCGAAAGAGCAATCCGGGTAACTTTTTTGCATCTTTCAAGATTGTTTGCACCAAAGTTCTGGCTTACAAATGTTACTGCCGCCTGACTGAAAGCATTTAAAAGAAAGTATATGTAGTTTTCAAGATTAAGTGCTGCCGATGAAGCAGAAACAACATCCGAACCAAGCGAGTTTACAGCCGTCTGTATGCACACATTTGAAAACGAGAAAACCATACCCTGAAGTCCTGAGGGAATACCTATTTTTGCAATTTCTTTAAGTACATCCTTATCCAATCTTAGTTTTTTGATGTCAAGATGTAAAACGCCGTCTTCTTTTGTTAAAAAGTATAAAAGGAGCACAGAACTTATTGCGTTTGAAATAACGGTTGCAATGGCAACACCCGCAACACTTAAATTAAGACCAATTACAAAAAACAGGTTCAAAATAACATTTACAACACCCGAAATTGCAAGACAGAAAAGCGGTCTTTTTGTATCGCCTACACTTCTTAAAATAGCGGCACAAAAGTTGTATAGCATAATAAACGGCATACCCAGAAAATAAATTTTTAAATACAGGGTGGATAAGTCAATTATATCATCGGGTGTGCTTACAAGTTTAAGAAGTGGCCGTGCGGCAAAAAAACCTACAAATGCTACAAAAAATCCGCTTATAAGTGCAATGGTAACAGCGGTATGTACAGCGTCATTTATGCTCTTTCTGTTTCCCTGACCAATAAAGCGTGCAATTACAACATTTGCACCTGCTGAAAGACCTATAAAAATATTTATAAGAAGGTTTATAAGTGATGAGTTGCTTCCTACTGCGCCAAGAGCCTGTTTTCCTGCAAATCGTCCTACAACCGCAATATCGGCAGAATTAAAAAGCTGCTGAAGTATGCTTGTTGCCGCAAGAGGAAGGGCAAATAAAAGTATTTTATCCCAGATGGAGCCTTCTAATATGGATGATGTTGTTAAACCGTTTTTGAATTTTCCCATTTTTATACATCCCTTTTTATAATCATTAATTTCATACTACCACCATAATAAATAAAAGTCAATCTTAAAAAGCAAAAAGGTCAGTAAAAACTGACCTTTTTATATGTTCTAATATTCAAATTTGCCCTGATATACCATAACGGCATTTCCTGTCAATATTACACCATTGTCAGAATAGTTTACAATGAGGTCGCCACCGGCAAGCTTTACAGTTATATCGGTGTTTTTATCGCAAAATCCGTTCTCAACTGCGGCAATAACCGCTGCACATGCACCGGTTCCGCAAGACAGAGTTTCGCCACTTCCGCGTTCCCACACACGCATTCTTATTGTTGTTTTATTAACAACACGAACAAATTCGGTGTTTATTCTTTCAGGGAAAATGGGTGCATATTCAAAATGTGGACCAACTTTTTCAATGTCTATTGAGTCAATAGAATCGCAAAATACCACACAATGAGGATTCCCAACTGATACACATGTTACATTGTATTCTTTGTTATCAATTTTAACAGGTGCATTTATCATTGTTTCTTTGTTATACATTGCAGGAATGTTATTAACATTAAGCTCGGCTTTTCCCATGTTAACCGATACAGAATTTACCTTTCCGTCACGGATATAAAGCTTTAGTGTATAAACTTTTCCGCCTGATTCTATACTTAAATTTTCGCTCCTTACATAATCGTTGTCATAAAGATATTTTGCAACACATCTTATATTGTTACCTGCCATTTTACCTTCGCTTCCGTCTTTATTGAAAGAACGCATTTTTGCATCTGCAATGCTTGATTTTTCAATCAGCACAACACCATCTGCGCCAATTGAGTAATGCGGTGTGCAAAGATTCACACAAAGTGACTCAGGACAGGTAATTGTGTTATCAAAATTTTCAATGAAAATATAATCATTTCCGCAGGAGTGCATTTTGGTAAAATTAATTTTCTGACGCCACATACGCATATCATTAATATCAACAAGCTCGGTGTTATGGAAATTAAAGTTTCCTTTAATTATTTTTGCAAGTGCATTTGCGGTATCGAGTGATGTAAAGCATGGGATTGAAAGCAGCATTGCTTTTCTGTGAAGTGATATAAAATCGCCCATTGTTGCATCTTTAACTGCACCTGTGTAAATAATGTAATTAATTTTTCCGCTTTCCATAAGGTTTTTGATTTCATCACTTTCGGTTGTATTTTTAACAGATGTAACCTTAATGCCAAGCGATGAAATTGCGTTTGCGGTTCCACTTGTGGCATAAAGAGTAATACCTAAATCGTAAAACTCTTTTGCAAGTGAAATAACCTCCTGATAATCATTTTCTTCAACGCTTATAAGAACACCGGGTTTGCTGTTTGAATTTTTGTCAAATATTTTATATCCGGCACTGCAAAGACCTTTGAATAAAGCCTCTTCCATTGTTTTTCCAATGCCAAGAACCTCGCCTGTTGATTTCATTTCAGGTCCTAAAATTGCATTTGCATCGTTGAGCTTTTCAAAAGAGAATACAGGCACCTTTACCGCATAGTAGGGAGGAGTTCTGTAAAGCAAAGTTCCGTAGCCTAAAGCATCAAGCTTTTCGCCAAGCATAACCTTTGCAGCAAGGTCTACCATAGGAACATTTGTAACCTTGCTTATGTAAGGAATTGTTCTTGATGCTCTCGGATTAACCTCAATTACATAAAGCTCGTTTTCGTATATTAAATACTGAATATTAACAAGTCCCTTTGTGCCAAGTGCCAATGCAAGCTTTTTGCTGCAATTTGTGATTTTGTCTAAAAACTTATCGCTTAAATTATATGGGGGATAAACAGCAATTGAGTCGCCGCTGTGAACGCCTGCACGCTCGATATGCTCCATAATTCCCGGAATTAAAACATTTTCACCATCACTTATTACATCAACTTCAAGCTCACAACCGGGCATATATTTATCTACAAGAACGGGGTTATCAATACCGCCTGATAAAATGGTATCCATATATTTTTTAGTGGTTTCGTCATTTCTTGAAATTGTCATATTTTGACCACCTATAACATAAGATGGCCTTAAAAGTACGGGATATCCAAGCTTGTTTGCCGCATCAAGAGCTTCTTCTTTTGTAGAAACACCAACACCCTTTGGTCTTTTTATTCCAAAGCTTTCAAGAAGATTGTCAAATTTATATCTGTCTTCGGCAAGGTCAATGCCCTCCCACGACGTACCAAGAATTTTTATGTTGTTATCGTGCAAAAATTTTGTAAGCTTTATAGCAGTCTGACCGCCAAATGCTACAACAACACCAATAGGTTTTTCTATGTTTATTATACTTAATACATCTTCACTGTTAAGCGGTTCAAAATAAAGTCTGTCAGCTGTGTCATAGTCGGTTGATACAGTTTCGGGATTGTTGTTTACAATTACAACATCATAACCCATTTTCTGAAGTGTCCATACACAGTGAACGGAGCTATAGTCAAATTCAATTCCCTGACCTATTCTTATAGGGCCTGAACCTAAAACCATAATAACATCTTTGCCGCTTCTTTGGTAATTTTTAGAATCGCAAGTGCCATAGTGAGAATAAAAATAAGGAGTTTTATCTCCAAAAATGCCTTTGCAGGTATCAACTATTTTATAAGATAATTCCTTTGAAAATGTGCATTTTTGTCCGCTTATTCTTTCTATTGCATTATCTGTATAGCCAAATTTCTTTCCTTTTTCGTATAAAGCTTTTGTCAGAGTGTTATTTTCAATTTCTTTTTCATAATCGGCAAGATTTTTAAGTTTTTCCAAAAAGTATTTTGTGATTTTTGTAATAGAATGAATTTTATCTAAGCTTACACCTTTTTTTATTGCCTCGAATATTGTAAATATTCTTCGGTCATTCATTTCATAAAGTCGTTCTTCAACATCTATGTCTGAAAGTGGAGCTGCATTTAGTGTGTCAAGCGAAATTTCCGCTCCTCTTACAGCCTTCATAAGTGCCATCTCAAATGTTGGTGCAATAGCCATAACTTCGCCTGTTGCTTTCATTTGAGTGCCAAGTTTTCTGGATGAGGTTGCAAATTTGTCAAACGGCCATTTTGGAAATTTAACAACAATATATTTGCAGTCAGGCTCAAAAGCTTTTGCACTTTCGAGTGTTTTTTCGTTTTTAATTTCGTCAAGGGTATATCCTAAAGATAGTTTTGCAGTAACCTTTGCAATAGGGTATCCTGTTGCTTTTGAGGCAAGTGCAGATGAGCGCGAAACCCTTGGGTTAACTTCTATTACCGCATATTCGCTTGTTTGGGGATTTAAAGCGAACTGAACATTGCAGCCACCAATGATTCCAATATCCGAAACAATGTCAAGTGCAGCTTTTTTCAGCATATTAAACTCTTTGTCTGATAAAGTAAGAGTTGGTGCAACAACGATAGAGTCGCCTGTATGAATACCTACAGGGTCAAAGTTTTCCATAGGGCATACAGCAACAACATTGCCGGTTTTATCTCTCATTGTTTCAAATTCAATTTCTTTCCAGCCCGAAATGCATTTTTCAATCAAAACCTGATTGATGGGAGATAAATCAAGACCATTTCTGGCAATTTCTTTAAGCTCATTTTCGTTGTTTGCAATGCCGCCTCCCGAGCCGCCCAAAGTAAAGGCAGGTCTTACTATTACGGGATACCCGATTTTATTTGCAATGTCGACAGATTCTTTAAGTGTGTTTGCAATGTCAGACGGAACAATTCCATGTCCGTTTTTCTCCATCGCCTCTTTAAAAAGTTCTCTGTCCTCGGCGGTGTTGATTGTATTTACATCAGAGCCTAAAAGCCTTACATTATATTTTTCAAGTGTGCCGTCTTTTGCAAGCTGCATTGCTATTGTAAGACCGGTCTGACCGCCAAGTGATGCCAAAAGAGAGTCTGGTTTTTCTTTTTCTATAATTCTTCTTACTGTCTGGGCATTTAACGGTTCTAAATAAATTTCGTCAGCAAGGTTTTTGTCTGTCATAATTGTTGCAGGGTTTGAGTTTACAAGAACAACATTAATACCCTCGTCTTTTAAAACACGGCATGCCTGTGTTCCGGCATAGTCAAATTCTGCCGCCTGACCTATTACAATAGGACCTGAACCTATAACAAGAACTTTTTTTATAGAATTATCCTTTGGCATATATATATATCCTCCTGATAAAAATTATAAAGTAGCCGCCATAACCGCTTTTATTGTGTGCATACGGTTTTCTGCCTCATCAAATACTATTGATTGATTGCTTTCAAACACCTCGTCGGTAACTTCCATAGCATCAATGCCGTATTTTTCGTAAATTTGTTTGCCAATTGTGGTTTTTAAATCATGGAATGCAGGTAAGCAGTGCATAAAACGGCACTTTTCGCCAGCGTTATCCATAATTTTTTTGTTCACCTGATATGGCATAAGGTCGTTTATTCTTTCTTTCCATACTTCATCTGCTTCGCCCATAGACACCCATACATCTGTATAAATTACATCTGCATTTTTGGTTGCTTCCATAGCATTTTCGTTAAATTCCAAAATTGCACCTGTTTCTTTTGCAATTTCCTGACATTGTTTGATTAAATCTTCATTGGGGAAGTATTTTTTATTGGTACATGCAACAAAGTGCATCCCCATTTTTGCACAACCAACCATAATAGAGTTACCCATATTATATCTTGCATCGCCCATATAAACAAATTTAATACCTTTTAAATAACCAAAATGTTCTTTAACAGTTAAAAAGTCGGCAAGAATCTGTGTTGGATGAAACTCGTTTGTTAAACCATTCCAAACAGGAACATTAGCATATTTTGCAAGCTCTTCAACAATTTCCTGACCAAAACCTCTGTATTCAATACCGTCAAACATTCTTCCAAGAACTCTTGCTGTATCGGCAATACTTTCTTTTTTGCCAATCTGTGAGCCTTGCGGGTCAAGATAAACAGGGTGCATTCCAAGGTCATTTGCCGCTACCTCAAAAGCACATCTTGTTCTTGTACTTGTTTTTTCAAAAACAAGAGCAATGCTTTTACCTTTACAAATTGTGTGCTCTGTGCCTTCTTTTTTCTTTTTCTTAAAGTCGGCTGCCAAATCTATAAGATAGTTTATTTCTTCACTTGAAAAATCAAGAAGCTTTAAAAAGCTTTTACCTTTTAAATTCATTTAATTTTCCTCCTTTAATGCATTTTTGATAACATTTATTGCCTCTTTCAAAGTATCAAACGGAATGTTTAGTGCAGGAAGCAGTCTTACCTTGTCTTTTGCAGATAAACATAAAACACCGTTTTCAATACATTTTGCAATAACCTCTTTGGCATCTTTTTTTGTTTTTATGCCAATCATAAGCCCCATACCGCTTACACTTTCAACGCCGTCGGCATTTTTAAGCTCATTAAATATGTATTCGCTTTTTTCTTTAACTTCGCAAAGAAGCTTATCGTCAATTCTTTCTACAATGCTCATTGCACCTGCGCAGCTTACAGGATTTCCACCAAATGTTGAACCGTTATCGCCGTAAGAAAAAATATTTTCAACCTTATTGTCAAGAAGTGTTGCGCCAAGCGGAAGCCCACCGCCAAGTCCTTTTGCAGTAGATACAACATCGGGTTTTATGTCAAAATTCATATATGAATAAAACTTGCCGCATCTTCCGTTGCCGGTTTGAACTTCGTCAACTATAAGAATAATATCTTCTTTCTGACAAAAATCATAAATACCTTTTACAAAGGCTTTATCAAGTGCATTAACTCCGCCTTCACCCTGAACACATTCTATCATAATAGCGGCTGTTTTGTTTTCATTTGCAAGCTTTATAAGTGCATCAAGGTCGTTTGCTTTTGTGTGAACAAAACCTGGTGTTAAAGGTGTGAAAAGTTTATGAAAATGGTCCTGACCTGTTGCAGATAAAGTTGTTATTGTTCTTCCGTGAAAACTGTTTTCCAAGGTTATAATAGTTGTATATTGTTCGCCTTTTTGCTCTGCGGCATATTTTCTTGCAGCTTTAATTGCACATTCGTTTGCTTCTGCACCTGAGTTTGAGAAAAATACCTTTTTCATATCCGATTTTTCGCAAAGCGTTTTTGCAAGGAGAGCACAAGGCGATGTGTAATAAAGGTTTGATGTGTGCTGAACCTTTGTAAGCTGGTCTGTTACTGCTTTTATCCAGATATCATCACAAATTCCAAAGCTTGTAACACCAATACCAGAACCCATATCAATATATCTTTTGCCGTTTTCATCGTATAAAACTGAGCCTTTTCCCGATACTATCTCAACATCAAAACGATTATATGTATTTGCTATATATTCTTTATCAATAAATTTGATATCACTCATTTATTTATCTCCCATAACCATAGTTCCTGCACCTTCATCGGTGAGTATTTCCATAAGTATTGAATGAGGAACTCTGCCATCCATAATAATTACCTTGTCAACACCTTTTTCTATTGCTTCAACACAGCAGTCTACTTTTGGTATCATACCGCCTGAAATAATGCCTTCTTCTTTAAGCTTGGCCGCATCAGATATAGTTAAATCTGCAATAAGTGTTGAAGGGTCGTCTTTATCTTTTAAAATTCCTGCAATGTCAGTCATCATAATAAGTCTTTCGGCATTTAATGCACCTGCAATGTATGCAGCTGCAGTATCACCGTTTATGTTGTAGGTGTTTCCTTTTTTATCGCATCCTACTGTTGAAATAACAGGAATATATCCTTTTTCAAGAAGGTCGGTAACAGGATCTATGTTGATTTTTGTAATTTTACCTACATAACCTAATTTCTCGTTTTTGACTTTTGCTTCAATAAGTCGTCCGTCCATACCTGAAATACCCATTGCTTTTCCGCCCTTCATTTCAAGAAGGTTTACAAGTGTTTTGTTTACCTTTCCTGCAAGAACCATCTGAACAATATCAACTGTTTCTTTGTCGGTAACTCTTAATCCGTCAACAAATTCGGCTTTTTTGCCAAGTTTTTCCATTGTTTCGCTAATTTCTGGCCCGCCACCGTGAACAAGCACAATTTTAACACCAATAAGCCACAAAAGAACAATATCTTCCATAACCTGCTGTTTTAACTGCTCGTTTATCATTGCATTGCCACCGTATTTTACAACGACAATTTTACCGTTATATCTTTTTATGTAGGGAAGCGCCTGAGTCAGCACCTCTGCTCGTTCTGCATTTGAAAACTGATTATCCATTTTAATTTATCCTTTCTTATAATAGCACAATCGGGCAGTCAAAGACCGCCCTTTTTATTTTATCAGGTTCTGTAATCACCGTTAATTTTTACATAATCGTATGTTAAGTCGCATCCCCACGCGGTAGAGAAGGCATCACCGTCATTTAAAGATACTAAAATTTCTATTTCTTTTTCCAAAAGAATTTCTTTTGCTTTTTCTTCCGAAAAATCAACGCCTGCACCGTTTTTACATACTAAAATATCGCCTTTTTTTGAGCGGAAAGAAACATCTATTTTTTCTACATCCACATCTTCACCGCTATATCCTATTGCACAAAGAACTCGTCCCCAGTTGGCATCTGCACCAAACATTGCGGCTTTTAAAAGGCTTGAGCAAATTACGCTTTTTGCAACGCCTTTTGCTGTGTCTTTATTTTTTGCACCGTCTACCTTACATTCCAAAAGCTTTGTTGCACCTTCGCCGTCACCTGCAATCATACGGCATAGATGTACTGTTACAGTATTCAAAGCTTTCATAAAGGTATCAAATGCTTCGCCTTCCTGATTAATTTCATTGTTTTGAGCCATACCGTTTGCAAGAACGGTTACCATATCATTGGTAGATGTATCGCCGTCTATGCTTACCATATTGAATGTATTAGAAATATCACTTGACAATGCTTTTTGAAGAATATCAGTTGAAATTTTTGCATCGGTTGTAATAAACACAAGCATTGTTGCCATATTCGGATGTATCATACCGCTGCCCTTTGCAATGCCGCCTATATGGCATACTTTTCCGTCTATTTCAAATTCAACTGCAATCTGTTTGTCAATTGTGTCTGTTGTCATAATTGCTTCTGCAGCAAAATCACTGCCGTTATCCGAAAGACCTTCGGTTAAAGAAGGAATACCGTTTTTAATTGGGGTGATATCCAGCGTCTGACCGATTACGCCGGTTGATGCAACAACAATATCATCTTTTGAAATGGATAATGCGTTTGCACAAAGAGCACTCATTTCTTCCGCAATTTCAATTCCGTTTGCATTGCAGGTATTTGCGTTTCCGCTATTGCAAATGATAGCCTGTGCATATCCATCTTTAATGTGATTTTTTGTAACAGTCAAAGGAGCGCCTTTAACAAGATTTGTTGTATATACCGCTGCAGCATTAGCTTTTGTTTCACTTACAATAAGTGCAAGGTCTTTTTTTGTGCGGTTTTTTCTTATTCCGCAGTGTACTCCGTTTGCTTTAAATCCTTTTGCGGCACAAACACCGCCGTCGATAATTTTCATTTATATTTTATCCTTTCCAAAATTACTTGATTAAAAGTCCTTCTGTTTCATCGCATCCAAGAAGGATGTTCATATTCTGAATAGCCGCACCCGATGCACCTTTTCCAAGATTGTCGTATCTTGCAGTAAGAAGAATTCTTTCGTCGTTTCCGTTTACCGAAATTTCCATATCGTCAAAGCCTGAATATGCCGCCGAAGATAAAAATCCTTCTTCATCACAACCTTCGTTAAAGTGAATAATTTTTCCTGTGTATAACGATTTATAAGTATTTATAATATCTTCTTTTGCAACCTTTATATCATTTGCAAAAAGTGTAATGCTAACTTCCATACCACTAAAGAACGGAGCAACAATCGGAGAAAATGCAGGAGCGTTTTTAAGATTAGAAATTTCCTTCATTTCTTTAAGATGCTTGTGCATTTGCGAAAGACCATATTGTCTTGGAGCCAAAAGAAGAGGATTTTTACTTTCATCTTCATACTCAGTAATCATTTTTTTACCACCGCCCGAGTAGCCTGTAATTGAAAAACACGAAAGGAGAGAATCTTTTTTTACAATGTCATTTTCAACAAGGGGATTAATAAGTGCAATAAAACCGCTTGCGTGGCATCCTGGATTTGCAACAAGACGGGCATTTTTTATTTTTTCTCTCTGCCTATTAAGTTCGGCAAAACCATATACCCAGTCAGGATTTGTTCTGTGTGCGGTTGATGTATCTATAATACGTGTGTTTTTGTTTTCCAAAAGCCCTACCGCTTCAATTGCAGCTGTATCGGGCAGACACAAAAACACAATATCAGCACTGTTTATTGCTTCTTTTCTTGCATTTGTATCTTTTCTTAAATCTTCTGGTAATTTTATTAAACTGATATCTTTTCTTTGTGAAAGTCTGTCAAAAATTTTAAGCCCTGTTGTGCCTGCACTGCCGTCAATAAATACTGTTGCCATAATAAAAAATCCTTTCGTATGCAAAAACGATGCATAAAAATTCAAAAAAATAACATTTATTTGCATATTATACACTTTTATGCAAGATATGTCAAGCAAATTCGATTAATATTTTCACCTTTTTGAACATTTTAACAAAACCGTCATAAAAAGTGACTTTCCGGTTGATGCATTTGTATATTTATTGCAAAAAAACAAATTGAAAATTGTATTCGATAAAAATAATTTTATGCAAAAAAATGTGCATAAATGCATAAAAGAAAAATTTACAGTTTGTTAATACATTGACAGAATTAATGTTGTATTATATAATATGTATGATAAAATAGAATATTTTTGATGAATTTTGGCAAAATTGCTTGCAAATTCTTTAAAAAAATATTATTATTAACTTATATATTGAATTTTGGAGTGATGTATGTGAACGCAAGATTTTTCCAACAACTGATCTATCAGATGAAGGATGTAATGAACAGACATCTTGGAATGATCACAGACGGCGGTTTTGTTATTGCCAGTAAGGAAGGTTGCATTTCAAACAGCGACTTAAACTGTGTGCTTAGCTTTACCGAAGAAAATACCGATACCTTTACATATAACGGTTTTACCTACAAACCTGTTTTAAATATGAATAAGGTTGATTATATAATTTTTATTCAGGGTGACGATACTCTTGCAAAGAATTATGTAAATATTCTTCAGATAAGCTTTTCAGGAGTAAAATCTTTGTACGACGATAAACATGACAGAAAGAATTTTATCAAAAATATTATTCTTGATAATATACTTCCCGGAGATGTGTTGGCAAAAGCAGCCGAGCTTCATTTCCCGATTGAAGGAAAAAAAGCTGTTTATCTTATTAAATCGGATAAGGACACAGATTTTTCTTCATTTGAAATTATCGAAAATATGTTTCCTGATAAACAAAACGATTTTATTATAAGTATTGATCAGTCATCAATTGTACTTGTAAAGAGTTTTCCTGATGATGCTGAAGATGTTAATTTGGAAGATATTGCAAGTGAAATCCATAGTAATCTTATGTCTGAAAATCTTATAAAGGTTACAATTGGTATCGGCACAATGATTGACAATGTAAGAGAAATTGCACGCTCATTCAAGGAAGCAAGAGTTGCACTTGAAGTAGGCAAGGTGTTTGATAATGAAAAATCTATTATCAGCTATGATAATCTTGGTATAGGAAGACTAATTTACCAGCTTCCTACAACACTTTGTGAGCTTTTCCTTAGCGAAGTGTTCAAAAAAGGTTCAATTGAAGACCTTGATCAGGAAATTGTGTTTACAATTCAGAAATTCTTTGAAAATAACCTTAATGTTTCGGAAACATCAAGGCAGCTTTATGTTCACAGAAATACTCTTGTTTACCGTCTTGATAAAATTCAGAAAATTACAGGTCTGGATTTAAGAATTTTTGACGAGGCTATTATATTTAAAGTAGCGATGATGGTTAACAAATATCTTCAATCCAATGCAATAAGAATTTGAGGTGTGAATTTTGATATTATTCAGCAATGTGTCAATGACATATGATAATGGTGTTAAGGCACTTGAAAATGTAAATTTTTTCATTGACAAGGGTGAATTTGTTTTTCTTGTAGGTTCTTCTGCCGCAGGAAAATCAACAATAATAAAGCTTATGATGCGTGAGCTTACTCCAACAGACGGAACAATTATTATAAACGAAACAAATACAAGTGTTCTTACACATAAGCAGATTCCGTATTTTAGAAGAAAAATCGGAGTTGTTTTTCAGGATTTCCGTCTTCTTCCAAACAAAAATGCTTATGATAATGTTGCTTATGCAATGGAAATTGTGGGTGCTTCACGAAAAGAAATAAGAAAAAATGTTCCAAATGTTTTATCGCTTGTAGGACTTACCGCGAAAGCAAAAATGTTTCCGTCAGAATTATCGGGCGGTGAACAGCAAAGGGTTGCGCTTGCAAGGGCAATTGTAAATAATCCTTCTGTTCTTATTGCGGACGAGCCTACGGGTAACCTTGACCCTGAAACAACAATGGAAATTATGCAGATTTTAGATGATATCAACAAAAGAGGAACAACTGTTGTTATGGCAACACATGCCGAAAAAATTGTTGATATGATGCAAAGAAGAGTTATCGAGGTTGATCACGGTTTAATTGCGCGTGACGAGAAAAAAGGCGGTTACAGTTATGTTGATTAGAAATTTAAGAAGAATGCTTCAGGATGCATTTAAATCTATATTTCGCAACGGATTTATGTCTGTTGCGTCAATTCTTGTTTCTGTTGCGTGTCTGTTCATTTTTGGTGTGTTTATAATGCTTACCATCAATATGAACTATATGGGCGAGCAGATAGCCGGACAGTGCCAGATTGAAGTAAATATTGACGAAACAATAACAGATGGTGCCAAAATAGAACAGATAAAAAACGAAATTTCAAAAAATGAATTTGTGAAAGAAATATCTTTTGTAAGTGGTGAAGAAAGATATGAGGAATACAAAAAAGGAATTCCAAAAGAGCAACAGGAATTTTTTGCAGGTGTTCCGGCAGATATTATAAGTGATTTGATAAAAGTTACACTTACAGATATATCTCAGACAAAACAGGTTTCAAATTATATTGAAAAAATAGACGGGGTTTCGTGGGTTAAACGATTTGAAGGCCTTTCTACAACCATTCAGAAGGCAACAAATATTGTAAGAAACATTTCAATATGGATAGTAATAATTTTTGCAATTATAAGTATATTTATTATATCCAATACAATCAAGCTTACAGTTCATAACAGACGAAAAGAAATTAATATTATGAAATATGTCGGTGCAACCGACTCATTTATAAGAGGACCTTTTGTAACAGAAGGTATGCTTGTAGGATTTATTGCGGCAATTGTTGCATTTTTCCTTACACAAACTGCATATAACTCAATTCTCGGTCTTATTGGAAATTCAGCAACATCAACTTCATCAATAGTATCATTTAAATCTTTTGGCGATATGGCTCTTATTGTATCGCTCGGATATCTTATTATTGGTTTGGGTCTTGGTGCACTTGGCAGTAGTGTATCAATGAGAAAATATTTGAAGGTGTGATTTTACTTTATGAAAAAAAGAGTATGGATGAGGGTTTTTGCATGGATTGCACTTATTGCATTTGTTGTAATTACAGTATTTAGTGCAGTATTTTTAAATGCAATGTCTGTGTATGCAGCAAAATCTTCCAAAGAAATACAAAAAGACATAAATGCAACAAAAGATAAACAAAAAGCAACCACAGCTCAAAGACAGGCGCTTGATGCCGAAATCACACGCGTTTCTGAACAAATTCACAAGCTTGAAGGCAAGATTTCGGAAAATCAGGCCAAGCTTGATGAAACCACAAAAGAGCTTGAAGAAGCTAAAATTAAAAGTCAAGAGCAAAACGACTCTTATATTACAAGAGTAAAATATATGGTTGAAAATGGTTCATCTACATATCTTGAAATGCTTTTGACTTCTGAATCAATTACAGATTTTTTAAATCGTATTGAAATAGTTAAGCTTATTGCAGAATATGACAAAAATCTTCTGGATACATTAAAAGCAACGGAAGAAAAAATTCAGACTCTTGCAGATGAGCTTGAAGCAACACAAAAAGCACTTGAAAGTGATAAAGGTTCGCTTGACTCTCAAAAAAGTGTGCTTAATAAAAAAATTGCCCAGAACGAAAGTTATCAGAAACAGCTTGAGTCTGACCTTGCGGCATATCAAAAGGCTTATGAAGAAGCTCAAAGGCAAGAAGCAGCAGCCTGGAGCAGTGCACAGGGAAGGGTTTCTAAAAATACAAAATTTGTGGGCGGTAAATTTGGATGGCCGTCAGATTCAACCACTTATATAACTTCTTATTACGGCAGAAGAAAACATCCTATTTTAGGTACTGTAAGAGGTCATGGTGGCCTTGATATAGGTGCTGCTTACGGAACAAATGTTCTTGCAGCAAATGACGGAACTGTTATTGTAGCAGGCTACAATGCAGGCGGATATGGAAACTATGTTATAATTGACCATGGTGGTGGTTATACTTCTCTTTACGGTCATAACAGTTCACTTTGTGTATCCAGCGGTCAAAAGGTAAAACGCGGTCAGGTAATTGCAAAATGCGGTTCAACAGGTTTGTCATCAGGCCCGCATATTCATTTTGAAATAAGAATTAACGGTTCAACAGTCGATCCGCTTCCTTATGTTCAATAATAAAAAAAGCGGCAAGGAGTAATATTATTTAATGACTAATAAACAAAAAACCATATATACAGTGCTTATAACAATGGTTGCAACATTTATTGTTTCAACTGTTTTATACCTTTCATTTGGCACAAATGTTGTGTATTTTATGACACAGAACAAAAATGCATCTGCTCTTAATAAGCTTACAAGAATAGATAATCTTATTGATGAATACTATTATGGCGAATACGACAAAGATAAGATGCGCCAGATGGCTTATATGGGTTATATGGCAGGTGTGGGCGATCAGTATACACAATATATTACACCCGAAGAATATGCTTCGTTTACAGAAATGAGCGAGGGTGAGTATAAGGGAATTGGCATTGAAATTACACAAAACGAAAATGGCATTGTAATTACCGATGTTTTTGAAGGTACTCCTGCAGAAAAATCAGGGTTTTTAATAGGCGATATTATAACAAAAATAGATGGGGTTGAAACAAAAGATAAAACATCATCAGAAGTTGCTTCACTTGTTAAAAACCGCAAAGACGAAAATAATGTTGTAATAGACATTTTAAGAAATGATGTGCCAATTACAATAGATGTTAAATGTGATAACATTGTTACAACAAATGCTTCCTGGAAAATGATTGGTGATATTTCTTATATAAGAATATCAATGTTTGAAGGTCATTGTTCCGAGCAGCTTAAAGAAGCACTTAGTGCGTCAAAAGATAAAGGTGCAAAGGGAATAGTTTTTGATGTAAGATCAAATCCCGGTGGTGCGCTTGATATAATTTTAAATTGTGTGGACCAGATATTGGATGAAGGTACTATTCTTACAATCAAAGACAAAAAAGGCAATGAGGATGTTTATAAAGCCAAGGATAAAGAAAAAATCGATCTTCCTATGATAATTCTTACAAATGGTTCAACCGCAAGTGCAGCAGAGGTTTTTGCAAGCTCGCTTCACGATAACGGCAAGGCAAAAATTGTGGGAACAAAAACCTATGGCAAAGGTGTTGTGCAGTCGGTGTTTGATTTGGGCGATAATTCTATTGCCAAAATTACCACTGCAAAATATTTTACACCAAACAATGTGTGTATAGATAAAATAGGAATTACACCTGATGAAGTTGTTGAGCTTAATGAAGAATATAAAAACATTTCAATCAAGCAAATTCCGTTTGACAAAGATACTCAGTTAAATAAGGCACTTGAAATGTTAAAATAAAATCCAAAAGCGGATATGTTACATATCCGCTTTTTTGTATAATAAAAACAAAAATGACAATCTTCTTTATGAAAATTGTCATTTTTAATTGGAGCGGAAGACGAGATTCGAACTCGCGACGTTCACCTTGGCAAGGTGACGCTCTACCACTGAGCCACTCCCGCAAATGCAATAACAAAATAAGTCAGAATGTAATTTCAACTCATTGTGCTATTGCATTATACCAATTTTTGTTTTAAAAGTCAATAGCTAAATAAAGAAAAATTAGTAATTTTCTTTATTGTTGTTTTTATTCTGGTTGTTATTGTTTTGATTATTGTTTTTGTTTTGGTTATTATTCTGGTTGTTGTTCTGATTATTATTGTTATTTTTGTTATTGTTGTTATCGAACATCATTACCACCTCCTAAAGTATATTGTGAACAAAAAGCAGTGTTTTATACAAACTAAAAAAATTTTTATCGGAATAAAATTTTTAAAAAATGGTAAAAATAGTAATAAATTATTAAAAAGGAAGGAGATAAAAATGAGGGTACCTTCTTCTGTTGAAGCAATAAAAGAACATTTTAAAGACAAAAAGGGAAGTCAGATTAAATTTGTTATAAGGCGTGGAAAAAAGAAATATGTTGTTCAAAATGGTGTGATTTTAGATGTTTATCCAAGTATTTTTACAGTGAAAACAAAAAATTCAAATCTGTCTTTTTCGTATATTGACATTCTCACCAAAACAGTGGAGCTTTCTTTTGTAAAGCAGGAGAGTTAAATCTCCTGCTTTTTTTATTGCAAATACCATTTTATTGTTGTATACTTTAAGTATAATGTTACTTACTGGAGAATTTTAAATATGAAACGGATTTTAAGCTTTGCACGCCGTGCAATTGAAGATTACAAAATGATAGACGAGGGCGATATGATTGCCGTTGGAGTATCGGGCGGTAAAGATTCATTGGCACTTTTAAATATGTTTAACAATCTTAAAATGTTTTATCCTAAAAAGTTTGATTTTATAGGCGTAACACTTGATTTAGGATACAAAGAAAACGATTTTTCTCCTATAGAAAAATGGTGTGAAGAAAAGAATATCAAATACAAGGTTGTTAAAACAAATATAAAAGAGGTTGTTTTTGACATAAGAAAAGAAACTAACCCTTGTTCACTCTGCGCTAAATTAAGAAGTGGTGCAATAAATGGTGCGGCACTTGATTTAGGATGTAATAAAGTTGCATTGGGACATCATTTTGAAGATGTAATCGAAACATTCTTTTTAAGTCTTTTTTTTGAAGGAAGAATTCATTGCTTTTCACCTGTTACGCATCTTGACAGAAAAGGAATACATCTTATAAGGCCACTTATTTACACACCTGAGAGTGTTATAAGAGGCGCTGCAACAAGGCTTAATTTTCCTATATGCAAAAATCTTTGCCCGGCTGACGGAAATACAAAAAGAGAAGAAATGAAAGAATTTGTAAACAATAAAGCAAAAGAGGACAGGCACTTTAAAGACAGAATTTTTAATGCAATTCAGACCTCAGTTGATGGCTGGAAGGATTTAAGATAGTTTTATGGATAATACTTTTGTAATAGAAACTGCAAAAAAAATTGGTATAGAAAAAATAGGTTTTTGCAGTGCCAAAAAATTTAAAAGTGAATATAAATCTGTTATTGCGGCTTTGTTTTGCTATTATAGTGGTGATGAAGAGGGCGCCAACTTATCAAAATACTGCTATGGACTTGATTATCACAAGGTTGTAAAAAATATTCTTGAAAAGCTTGCGAAAAAATTAAATCTTAAAGAATACGAAATTTTTTGTGACACAGGAAAAAATAATGACAGACTCATTGCGTATGAATCGGGACTTGGTTTTTTTGGATTAAATTCTCTTCTTATTTGCGATGAGTATGGCTCTTTTTTCTTTATAGGCTATATTTTTTGCAATGAGAATTTTGAATATTCAAATCCTGATACAAGAGAGTGCAAAAAATGCGGTGAATGTATAAAAAAATGTCCTGCAAATGCAATTTTGGGTGATTTTAAAATAGATGTACCAAAATGCCTTTCTGAAATAACACAGAAAAAAGGTGAACATACAGAAGATGAAAAAAATCTGATTATACAAAATAACACTGTTTTTGGATGTGATATTTGTCAGAATGTTTGTCCACATAACCAAAATATTGAGAAAACAAAATTTAAAGAATTTTCGCAAAATCTTGTATCTAAGCTTGATTATGACGAAATTTTTTCTATGTCCAATAAAGAATTTATGAATAAATATGGAAACCGTGCTTTTTCATGGCGTGGTAAAAAAGTACTTGAGCGAAATTTATTGTATATAAATGAAAAATAAACAAATAATAATCACAAAAACAAAAAGGTGATTATTTATATGAAGGTAAGAGATATTATGTCAAATCCTGCAGTTTCTATAACGGGTGAAGATACCGTTTGCGAGGCTGCAAGAATTATGCAGGCTCATAACATTGGTGTTGTTCCTGTTACAGACGATAAAAACAAGGTTGAAGGAATTATTACCGACAGAGATATTGTTTTAAGAACAACTTCAACAGGTAAGGATGCCTGCGTGGTAAAGGTTAAAGATGTTATGACAACTAATGTTGAGCTTGTATCACCTGATGATGATATTTCAAACATCACACAAAAAATGAAGGATAATAAGATAAGGCGTTTTCCTGTTACTCAGGAGGGTGAGCTTGTGGGAATGTTATCTTTGGGTGATATTGCATCAAATGCTGAAAATAAAATGGAAATTGCCGATGCAATTAGTGAAATTTCAAGATAAATACAAAAAACTGATTTGTTTTAAAACAAATCAGTTTTTTATTGTGGAATACAGCAAGGCTTAAGGGGTCCCGACCGCAATCTTTGATTGCGTTATCGGGTCGGGTTCTTATTTATTCATTAATATGATTCATTCCCTGACTTATTATTGTGCGAACATGGCTGTCAGCAAGTGAATAAAATATTGATTTTCCTTCGCGGCGGTTTTTAATAAGCTTGCTCTGCTTTAAAATTTTAAGCTGATGCGATATTGCCGATTGAGTCATATTAAGTGTTTGTGCCAGATCGCAAACGCATACTTCCGCTCCAAGAAGAACAAACAATATTCTTATTCTTGTTGAATCGCCGAATATTTTAAAAAGCTCTGCAAGGTCATAAAGTTTTTCTTCGTCTGGCATTTTTTCTTTTACAATATTTATAAGGTCGGGGTGGATTTGTGTATCATCACATTTTTCAGCATAATAATTCGTGTTCATAATTATCACCTTTTGTATAAAAGATTATTTTAAAAATCCGTTTATTATATGCTCTTCTGCCTCTTGCTCGCTAAGGCCTAATGTCATAAGCTTTGTAAGCTGTTCACCTGCAATTTTGCCAATAGCCGCTTCGTGAATAAGTGAGGCATCAATGTTGTTTGCCTCAAGTGAAGGAACTGCCACAACTCTTGCATCTCCCATAATAATTGCATCACATTCGGTATGGCCTGTGCAGCTTGTATTTCCTACAATTTTTGAATTAAAAAGCTGATATGAATTATCTTTTGCAACAGAACGAGAAACAACATCGGCACTTGCATCTTCTCCGTCAAGCTCAACAACATAATCGCTTATCGCACTTTGTTTTCCGTGTGTCATAAGTCTTTCTCTTACCAAAAGCTTTGCACCTTCTTTAAGCTTTGCAAAAGTTTCTCTTTTTGTGGAATCAACACCTTTAATCTGCACCATTTCCATTTCAGCTATACTGTCTTCTTCCATATAAATTTCTGTTACCGGATTTAAAATTCTTTTTCCTTCGCCGCTACCTTCGCCATAGTGCTTTTCTACATATTTGATTTTTGCACCTTTTCCTACAAAAAATCTGTGAATACCATCGTGCTGAGAAGCTTCGCTGCCGCTGTTGTGAATACCGCAGCCTGCAACGATTACAACATCACTGCCTTCACCAATGTAAAAATCGTTGTAAACAGTTTCTTTAATTCCACTTTGACTAAGTACAACAGGAATGTGCACACTTTCGTTTTTTGTGTTGGGTTTAATTTTTATATCAATACCGCTGCCATCTTCTTTTGAAATAATATCAATATTTGCAGTGGTGTTTCTTGCCTCTGATTTTCCGTTTGCACGAATATTGTATGCTCCTGAAGGAACAGAATGAAGGTCGGCAACTTCTGATAAAATTTGTTTTTGAATATTGTCTAACATTAATTTAATCCTCCTTCATGAAATTTGCTGCATAAGTTTTTGTCGGTATTTTTTAGTATTTCAGGAAGAATTTCATCTTTTGTACCATGTTTTTTAACTTTACCATCAGCTAAAAGAACAATTTCGTCTGCAATACCAAGAATTCTTTCCTGATGCGAAATTATAAGTATAGTTCCTTTAATATTTTTCTGCATTTTTTCAAAAACGCCAATAAGATTCTGAAAACTCCAAAGGTCAATTCCCGCTTCAGGCTCGTCAAATACTGAAAGCTGAGTTGATCTTGCAAGGACAGATGCTATTTCTATTCTTTTTAATTCTCCGCCTGATAAAGATGAGCTTATTTCACGGTTTATATATTCTTTTGCGCACAAACCTACGGCAGAAAGATATTCGCATGCCTGCGATACTGTAAGCTCTTTTTTTGCGGCAATTCTCATCAAATCAAGTACATAAATTCCTTTAAAACGAACAGGCTGCTGAAAAGCAAAGCTTATGCCAAGATTTGCTCTTTCGCTTATAGATTTATCGGTAATATCTTCACCATTAAACAAAATTTTTCCGCTTGTAGGTTTTTCTATTCCCATAATAAGCTTTGCAAGTGTAGACTTTCCGCTTCCGTTAGGACCGGTGATAACAATAAACTTACCATCATCAATATTTAAGCTTACATCATCTACAATTGTTTTTTCTTTTCCGTCGTCATTTACTTTAAAGGACACATTTTTTAGTTCCAACATAGTATTCATTCCTTTGTATATTAATTATTATTGTAATTGTATTTATAGTTTTTTTACATAAAGTGTTCTTATTGCATTTAAAACAGCAATTACCATAACACCAACATCAGCAAAAATTGCAAGATTCATATCTGCAATACCCAATGCACCTAAAATAAGGCAAATTGTTTTGATACCTATAGCAAAATAAATGTTCTGATAAACAATGCGCATACATTTTTTCGAAATTTTAATTGCCTTTGCAATCATTTTTGGATTATCATTCATAAGAACAACATCAGCAGCTTCAATTGCAGCATCCGAACCAAGCGCACCCATTGCAATTCCAACATCAGCTCGTGAAAGGGAGGGGGCATCGTTTATGCCGTCGCCCACAAATGCAAGCTTTTCGTGAGATTTTATATTTTCTAAAAGGTCTTCAATTTTTTTAACCTTATCCTGAGGAAGAAGATTTGTATAAAATATATCAATATCAAGAAGTTTTGCAACATGATTTCCGTATTTTTCCAAATCTCCTGTAAGCATTACGGTTTTCTTTATACCAATATCCTTAAGATTTTTTACGGCTTCTTTTGAATCGGGTTTTAATACATCCGAAATAAGAATATATCCCATATATTCATTATTAACTGCAATATAAACCACACTGCCAAGCTCGGATATGGTTTCAAAGTTAATGTTAAGCTCTTGCATAAGCTTATCATTTCCCACAGCAACAAAAATATTGTTATCTATAACACAGGTTATGCCTTTTCCGCTTATTTCATTTACATTGCTGACTCTTTTTTTATCAATATCTTTTCCATAAGCTTTTTGTATGCCTTTGCTTATAGGATGATCTGAATAGCTTTCAGCAAGTGCGGCATATTCAATAAGAGCATCTTTATTTGCTTTAATGCTGCATATTTTACTTACATTAAAGCTTCCTTCGGTCATTGTGCCGGTTTTATCAAAAACAACATATTTAACTTTAGATAAAGTTTCTATATAGTTTGAGCCTTTAATAAGAATACCACATGATGATGCGCCGCCGATTCCTGCAAAAAAGCTTAATGGTACACTTATAACCAATGCACATGGACAGCTTATAACCAAAAATGTAAGTGCGCGCAAAAACCATATATCCCACACAGGAGGATTTGGTGTAAATATCAAATTAAAAACCGGTACAAAAATGGCAAGCATTAAAGCTAAAATGCATACACAAGGTGTGTAAATTCTTGCAAACTTTGAAATAAAGTTTTCGGAGCGTGATTTTTTTGAACTTGCATTTTCCACCAGATCAAGTATTTTTGATGCAGTGGATTCGTCAAAATTCTTTGTTGTTTTGATTTTTAAAACACCCGAAATATTGATACATCCGCTTAAAACATTGTCACCAATAGTTACATCACGAATGGCGCTTTCTCCTGTTAATGCACTTGTGTTAAGGGAACTTAAACCTTCTTGTATTATGCCGTCAATTGGTATTTTTTCGCCAGGTTTTACAATTATGATACTGCCAGTTTCAACCTCATCAGGAGAAACTTTTATAAGATTTTTATTTTCATCTTCTATATTTGCCCAATCAGGTCTTATATCCATAAGAGATGAAATATTTTTTCTGCTTTTGCCAACTGCATAGCTTTGAAAAAGTTCGCCAATCTGGTAAAATAGCATAACAAATGCACCTTCGGTATATTCTCCAAGCAAAAATGCACCAATTGTTGCAACTGCCATAAGAAAATTTTCGTCAAGAAGTTTAGCATTTAAAACACCTTTTACCGCTTTTATAAGAATATCATATCCTATAATAAGATACGGTATTAAAAATAAAACAAGTTTAATACTGCCATTTAAAGGGGCGAGCATTAAAAGTGCAATAAGTAATGATGAAATAATTATTCTGATAAGTACCTTTTTTTGTTTTTTATTCAATTTAATTGCAACCCCTTTTGCAAATTATAAATAGATTTCGCAGTCAGATTCAACCTTTTTGCAAGCCTTTAAAACATTTTTCATAACAGTTTCAACATCAGCATTATCTTCAAATTCAACTGTCATTTTTTGTGTCATAAAGTTTACAACAGCATTTTTTATTCCATCGGTTTTATTTGATGCAACTTCCATTTTATCAGCACAGGAAACACAATCAACTTCAATTTTATATGTCTTTTTCATATATGTCAACTCCTTTCTTGAAAAAAGTTATATTTATTATTTTTTCATTTGAACAAGTATTCAAGTGTTTGATGTTTTTTAAGCTCCTTTTTTAAAAAAAGGAGCCTGATTTATATTTATATTATATTATAGTTTTATATAACTGTCAATATTAAAATTGCTCTTACTACAAGTGCACAAATATATGCAATAGTACATTGACCTATAACAATACCAAAAGCCCATTTTGTGCCAAGTTCTCTTTTTATTGCTGCAACTGCCGCAACACATGGAGTATATAAAAGGCAGAATACAAGTAAGGACGCAGCTGATACAGGTGATATTATGCCAAGAAGTCCTTCGGTTGAATCAATAAGCACCGATAGGGTAGAAACAACACTTTCCTTTGCCATAAAGCCTGCAACAAGTGCAGTAACAATTCTCCAGTCACCAAATCCTAAAGGTTTAAATACCGGTGCAAAAATGCTTGCAAAATATGCTAAAATACTGTCTTTTGAGTTTGAAACAATGTTGAATTTAAAATCAAATGTGTTAAGGAACCACACAATAATAGATGCTATAAATATAACGGTAAATGCTCTTTGTAAAAAGTCTTTTGCCTTATCCCACAAAAGATGCAAAACATTTTTTGCGCTCGGCATACGGTAGTTTGGAAGCTCCATAACAAAAGGAACTGCTTCGCCTTTAAACATTGTTCCCTTTGAAAGATATGCGGTAAGTATTCCCACAAGTATTCCTAAAAGGTATAATCCAATCATAATAAATCCTGAATATTTCGGGAAAAATGCGGCAGTAAAAAATCCGTAAATGGGAAGCTTTGCACTGCAACTCATAAATGGAGTAAGCATAATTGTCATTTTTCTGTCTCTTGCAGAAGGAAGTGTTCTTGCCGCCATAACACCCGGAACTGTGCATCCAAAGCCGATAAGCATTGGAACTATGCTTCTTCCTGAAAGACCGATTTTTCTAAGCAGTTTATCCATAACGAATGCAACTCTTGCCATATATCCGCTGTCTTCTAAAAGCGATAAGAAGAAAAACAGTACAACAATAATCGGAACAAAACTTAAAACGCTTCCTACACCGTTAAAAATACCGTCAATTATAAGTGAATGAAGTGCTTTGTTTATATTAAACGATAAAAGATAATTATCCACAATTGTTGTAAGTGTGCCTATCGCACCTTCCAAAGTTTCCTGCAAAATAAGTCCTATAACATTAAAGGTTAAATAAAACACAAGCCCCATAATTATAATAAAAAGCGGAATAGCAGTATATTTGCCTGTAAGGAATTTGTCTATTTTTTTGCTTCTTATATGTTCTTTGCTTTCTTTTGGCTTAACAACTGTTTTTGCACAAAGCTTTTTAATAAATGAAAAACGCATATCTGCAACAGCTGCAGCTCTGTCAAGCCCTCTTTCTTCTTCAAGCTGGCAGATAATGTGTTCTATCATTTCTTCTTCGTTTTTAGATAGCTTTAATGCTTGCATAATAAGCTCGTCGCCTTCAATAAGCTTTGAAGCGGCAAATCTTACTGGAATATGCATTTTATTTGCGTGGTCTTCTATAAGATGCATAATACTGTGAAGACATCTGTGCATAGCGCCTCCGTTTGCATCTTTATCACAAAAATCACATCTTCCTGGTTTTTCCTGATATTTTGCAATATGTATGGCGTGTTTTATAAGCTCGTCAACACCCTCGTTTTTTGATGCCGAAATTGGCACAACGGGTATTCCAAGCATATCTTCCATTTCGTTAATGTATATTGCTCCGCCATTTCCCTTTACCTCGTCCATCATATTAAGTGCGAGCACAACCGGAACGTCAAGCTCCATAAGCTGCATAGTAAGATAAAGATTTCTTTCAATGTTTGTTGCATCAACAATATTTATAATGCAATTTGGTTTTTCGTCAAGAATAAAATTCCTTGATACAATCTCTTCACTTGTGTAAGGCGAAAGAGAATAAATACCTGGAAGGTCTGTAACGATTGTTTCGGGATGATTTTTTATGATACCGCTTTTTTTGTCAACGGTAACACCCGGAAAATTACCTACATGCTGATTTGCACCTGTAAGCTGATTAAAAAGAGTTGTTTTTCCGCTGTTCTGATTTCCTGCAAGTGCAAAAGATAAAATAGTATCTTTCGGAAGCGGTTTTTCGTCTTTTTTTGTATGGTACTTTCCTTCTTCTCCAAGACCTGGATGCTGTGTTTTTACTCTTTTTGTAATTTTATAAGAAATGTTATTTTCTTCATTTTCTTCAAAAACATCACAAATTTCAATATTTTTAGCATCTGAAAGTCTTATTGTAAGCTCATAGCCATGAATTCTTATCTCCATAGGGTCGCCCATTGGTGCGTATTTTACAAGAGTAACCTTTGCACCGGGGATTACACCCATATCAAGAAAATGCTGTCTTAAAACACCTTCTGAGCCTACTTTAGAAATATATGCACTTTGACCTATTTTTAAATCTTTAAGTGTCATTTTGTATTTTCCTTTCAAGAGTTTGTCAATTAAGTATTATATAAGTAAAAGTGATTTTAGTCAACAAAAACCGTCATTATTTTTAGCAAAAATGTTTTGTTTACGGTTGATTTATATGATAAAAAATGGTAAAATATATCAGTATAATAAAAAAGGAGTGAAAAGGGTTTGATTAAACGAACTTTTAAAGACAATATAAAAACGCTTGCAACACTTTTTTTGACATTCTTTAAAATAGGCGCATTCACCTTTGGCGGAGGTTATGCAATGATTCCTTTTATAGAAAAAGAAACGGTTGAAAAAAGAGGCTGGATAAAGTCGGAGGATATATTGGATATTGTTGCAATAGCAGAGTCAACACCAGGGCCTATTGCAATTAACAGTGCAACATTTGTAGGATATAAAATTGCAGGATTTTTCGGCTCGTTTTTTGCAACACTTGGAATTGTTCTTCCGTCTTTTATAATAATACTTATAATTTCGTATCTTTTAAAATCTTTTGCCGACATAAAGGCAGTTCAGTATGCGTTTTTCGGCATAAGAGCAGGTGTTTTGGCACTTATTATAAAAGCACTTATTACTATGTATAAAAAATGTCCCAAAAATAAAGTAGCATATTTTGTTATGCTTTTTTCGTTTTTTATAACTGTTATATTTGATATCAATGTGCTTTATGTAGTTGCATCGTGTGCAGTTATAGGACTTTTATCATCAATCTACGCAACAAGGAGGGAGAAGGAATGATTTATCTTGATTTGTTTTTTACTCTCTTTAAAATAGGGGCATTCACCTTTGGCGGTGGATATGCAATGCTACCTTTAATTCAAAGCGAGGTTTTAAGAAAAGGCTGGCTTTCTCAAAAACAGATTGTTGATTTTATTGCGGTTTCAGAAAGTACACCGGGGCCTTTTGCGGTAAATATTTCAACCTATGTTGGTTCGGTAAAAGGCGGAATATTAGGTTCGTTTTGCGCAACACTCGGTGTGGTGCTTCCATCTTTTATAATTATTTTAATTGTGGCAAGATTTTACGAAAAATTTAAAAAAAGTAAAACCGTAGAAGGTGTTATGTCAGGCTTAAAGCCTGCGGTAATAGGTCTTATTGCATCGGCAGTTATAAGTATTGGAACAACTGTGTTTTTTGCAAACGGATTTTCTCTTTCTGTGTTTTCAACCAAAGAATTTTACATTTCACTTTTGATATTTGCACTTTCGATTGTATTGGTGCTTAAAAAATTAAATCCTGTTTTTATAATAATTCTATCGGCTACATTGGGTATTTTGACAGGATTTTTGTTTGGACTATAAAATAAAAGCAGAACAAAAAATTTTTGTTCTGCTTTTAATTATTTGTTTGAAATTTTGGTTAAATCTTTTATAACCTCGCTTGCTATAATAAGCCCTGCAACGCCTGGTACAAATGATGAGCTTCCGGGTGTTTGCCTTTTATTTGTTTCTTCGTCGCTTTTTTTAGGTGTTATAGGATTTTCTTTTGAATAAACAACCTTTAATTTTTTTATGTTTCTTTTTTTCATTTCGTGGCGCATAACCTTTGCAAGAGGGCATACACTTGTTTTGTAAATATCTGCTACTTCAAGCATTAAGGGATTAATTTTGTTACCTGTTCCCATGCAACTTATAACAGGAACATTTTCTTTGTTTGCGCACATTATAATTTCAATTTTTCCTGTAACTGTATCTATTGCGTCAACTATATAATCATATTTTGAAAAATCAAACTGATTCGATGTATCAGGCATAAAAAATGTGTTATATACATTTATTTCAAGGTCAGGATTAATTTCAAGACATCTTTCTTTTGCAATTTCGGTTTTGAATAAATCAACTGTTTTTGTGGTTGCATAAAGCTGGCGGTTTATATTACTAACACTTATTTTGTCGTTATCAATTAAATCAATTTTTCCTATTCCGCTTCTTACCAGAGCTTCAACAACATAGGAACCTACACCGCCAAGTCCAAACACGGCAACATAAGAATTTTTTAATTTTTCGTTTGCTTCTTTTCCAAAAATAAGTTCTTGTCTTGAAAATTTATCCATATTTTTTTCTCCTTATAAGTATGTTTTTATTTATACACGATATAATTTTTTTTGTCAAGTATGTAGACTTTATGAATAAAATTTGTATTCTTATTTTATCTGATTGCGGAAAAAGGAATAACGGTTTTAAAAGCCGGAGATATTCTTGTTATTAACGATAAAAATGCACATTAATCAATATATCAAAATCCCCCGAACGTTTTTTTCGGGGGATTAATTTATTTAGTGCGGTATTTGTAAGGCGTAATCTTCATATTCTGCTTAAAAATTTTAATAAAGTATGCAACATTGTTAAATCCGCACGCTTCTGATATTTCTAAAATATTTTTGTCTGTTTCTCTGAGCATTTCCACCGCTTTGTAAATCCTGTAACTGTTTAAATAACTGCTGAATGTTTTTCCTGTGTTTTTCTTGAAAAGACGGATAATGTATGATTTGCTGAAATTTGCATATGTTGCAACATCATCAAGTAAAAGCTTTTCGGAAAAATTATGGTGTATGTATTGGAGAATATTTGCAAAATTGTCAAAATCGTAAGGTGTTTTAGATTCTTTAATAGTATAAAGTTTATTTTTATATATAGCTCCGAAAATTTTTATTATCAAGGCTTTCAAAGTGAGTTCAAAACCAAAATGTCTGTTGAAAAATTCGGAGTATATTTCGTTGAGCAAAGAAATAATTTCCGTTTCGCTTTTATTGGTGTTGCTGTAAATTCGGTTGTATGACAATTTTTTAAAATGAAAATGATTAAACTCACTGCCAAAAACAACATATGGATGGAATACAACCGCAAAAAAATGTCCGTCTTTGCCTGAATTGATTGTATGAAGTTCGCCCGAATTAACTAAAATGGCTTGACCGTTTTTTAAAATAATGCTTTTTCCATTGATAATACATTCACATTCGCCTTTTGTTATACACAAAAATTCGTATTCGTCATGCCAGTGGTACGGAATGTCATTACTTGATTTGTAAACATTCATAGAAAGATTTCCGGTTTTATGATATGCATAGGTTTCTTTCAAACTTATTTTATCCATTAAAATTCTCCAAATTGTTCAATATAATTATATTTTTGGCTATTATAGTGTTAGAATAGCATATTTTAATATGATATAGTTATTGTATTATATATTTTGATATTTTTCAAGAGGTGAGTTTTAAATGCATGTTGTGATAAATGCAAAAGAATTTGGGCTTAAGAAAAATTCTGATAAATTACAGACAAAGGCAATACAGGATGCCATTGATTATTGCTATAAAAATGGCGGAGGTGTGGTAGAAATACCCGAGGGAAATTATTTTACAGGGGATATAAGAATAAGAAGCAATATAACACTACATTTGCTCAAAGGTGCAAATCTTACAGGCAGCAAAAATCCCCAGGATTACTTTAATTATTTAAACGATAATATTGAACCTCTTAACAAAAATCAGATTACGGATGCAGGGTATGTTCATTTATCTACAATTTTGAATGAAAAATCTTACGAAGACGAAAAAAGTGAATACCGCTTTAAGCGTATTGTCGGAAGCAGGTGGAATAATGCAGTTATTCGTGCTGTGGATGCACAAAACATAAAAATTATTGGCGAAGAAGGTTCGGTAATTGACGGTGCAAACTGCTTTGATGAAATTGGTGAGGAAGAGTACAGAGGTCCTCATGGCATCACATTTTTTAATTGCACCAATATTGAGCTTAACGGATACACAATAAAAAATGCAGGTAACTGGGCACATAACTTGCTTTTTTGCGATAATATAACTGCAGATAATATAACAGTACTTGCGGGGCATGACGGATTTGATGCGTCAGTATGTAATAATTTAAAAATTGTAAATTCGAAATTTTATACGGGCGATGATTGTATTGCAGGGGTTGGAAATGTAAACACCTATGTATCAGAATGTGTTCTTAATTCAAGCTGCAGTGCAATGCGTTTTGGAGGAAGTAATGTTTTAGTTGAAAAGTGCGATATTTGCGGGCCCGGAAAGTATTGCTTCAGAGGGAGTATGACAGATGAGGAAAAGCGAAATTCCAAGCCATCAAAAACCAAAGGTAAAAGAAATAATATGTTAAGTGCGTTTACATATTATGCAGATTACTCCCTTCCTATAAAAGTTCAGCCCGGAAATATTATAATATCAGATTGCACAATTAAAATGGCAGACAGATTTTTGCATTATAATTATTCGGGAAATGAAACATGGCAAAAACACAGACCGCTTGAAAGTATTGAATTTCGCAATATAAAGGCAGAAGGTGTTAAAATGCCTGTTACAGCATATGGAGATGAAAATATTCCTGTTAAGCTTACTTTGAAGGATATTGAAATTACTTTAAGAGAAGGTTATGAAAATATTGATTTGATTCACGCCTGCAATTACAGCAGTATTGTTCTTGATAATGTTTCTGTTTCTGGCTTTAAAGGGGAATGTATGGTGCGCAAATGGTCAGAAGGAGAAATATTATTCAAAAATGTTAAACCCGACAACATAAATAAGGTAAAAAAAGCAAGTAAGCCTTTTTTTACTGAAGCAATTTAAAAGTATAAATAAAGAGAGGAAGAAAAAAATGAGCAGATTTAAGTATTCGGTAGGTCCATGGAATGTACACGAAGGAGCGGATGCGTATGGTCCGGCAACGAGAGAAACCATACCATTTGAAGAAAAAATCAAAAGTTTCAAGCAAATGGGGTTTGATGCAATTCAGTTTCATGATGATGATGCTGTGCCTGATATGAATAATATGACACAAGATGAAATTATCGGAGAAGCAAAAAAGGTAAAAGCGCTTTTGGATAAGTATGACTTGAAAGCGGAGTTTGTTGCACCAAGGCTTTGGATGGATAAACATACAATTGATGGTGGCTTTACTTCCAACAGCAAAGAGGACAGAGAATTTGCTATGTGGAGGGCATTTCGTTCAATAGATATTGCAAATGCTCTTGGCTGTGATAAAATTGTGCTTTGGCTTGCACGAGAGGGAACTATTTGTTATGAGAGCAAAAGTCCTGTGCAGACAACCAAATGGCTTATTGAAGCAATCAACAGAATGCTTGAATATGATAAAAAAATTAAAATTATGATAGAAACAAAACCAAATGAACCCGTTGACAGAAGCGTATGTCCTACATTAGGACACGCGATGGCGATATCCTCTGCTACCATTGACCCTTCAAGAGTTGGCGGGCTTTTGGAATCTGCACATGCAATGCTTGCAGGTCTTGACCCTGCAAGTGAAATTGGTTTTGCAATGGCAATGGGAAAACTTTGGGGAGTTCATTTAAATGATCAGAATGGTATGAAATTTGACCAGGATAAAAGCTTTGGTGTAGAGAACTTACGTACAGCATTCAATCAGATGAAAGTTCTTATGGAAAATGGTTTTGGTAAAAACGGTGAATACATAGGACTTGATGTAAAAGTTATGAGAACTCAAAAACAGGACGGCAGTTATAAGCATCTTGAAAACAGCTTAAAGATTGCTAAAATGCTGGAAGAAAAAATAATGAAGTTTGATTATGAATTCCAGAAAAAATGTGTGGAAGAACGTGATTATGAAACACTTGAGATGTATGTTATGGAACTTTTGATGAAAGGATAAAATCTTATAAAATGCGCCATATCTCTTAAGTGCAGTAAAAATATATTAGCATAATTTTGCCCATATCAGCATTTTTTTGTTGACAAAATAGCTTTGTTAACATATAATACTATGCGTATGGGCAAATTTATTTGTTAAGGAGGATAGAAAAACAAAAATCAGATATTAAGCGCCAGGACCTTTTATTTTAAAGGTTGACGAGGATAAGGCTTATCGAAATTTTCGGCGGATGGTCTTACGCTTTGCACGAGCGATAGCAAATTTGAAAAACGCAGAGTAATTTGCGAACAAACAAATTTGCGGTGTTAAAAACCTTTCATATTTGCCCGATGAAATGTTTGTTTCGCAAAATCGGGATTTTTATGCCCAGAATACCTATGCTCATTTTTAAGAGGACAGGTATTTTTTGTGTGCTAAAAATCATAATAATTTTATGAGATAATGAAAGGAAGATTAAATTATGTGCGGTATAGTTGGATATATTGGAAAAAATGAGGCAAAAAATGTATTGATTGATGGTCTTGCAAAGCTTGAATACAGAGGTTATGATTCTGCGGGAATTTCAGTTCTAAATAACAAAATCACTACGGTAAAAGCAAAAGGTCAGCTTGCAAATCTTGTTAAAAAAAGCAAAGATTTTAATCTTGAAGGAAATATTGGAATTGGTCATACAAGATGGGCTACACACGGTGAGCCTTCTGATTTAAATTCGCATCCGCATCTTACCGAGAATAAAAAAATAAGCGTTGTTCATAATGGAATTATCGAAAATTATGAGGAACTTCGAGAGGAACTTAAAAATAAAGGTAAAAAGTTTGTTTCGCAAACAGATACAGAGGTTGTTCCGCATCTTATTGAAACTTTTTATGAGGGAAATCTTCTTGATGCGGTTATAAAGGCAACAAAAAGAATTGAAGGAAGCTATGCATTAGGTGTTATATGTGAAGATGAGCCGGATACCGTTGTTGCAGTAAGAAAAGACAGTCCTTTGATTGTTGGTCTTGGTGATGGCGAAAACTTTATTGCATCAGATATTCCTGCGATTTTAAAGCACACAAAAGATGTTTATCTTTTGAATGATAAGGAATTTGTTGTTCTTGAAAAAGATAAAGTAACTTTGTTTGATGAAAATAAAAATGAAATCAAAAAAGATGTTTATAAAGTTACTTTTGACGATACAGCAGCCCAAAAAGGCGGTTTTGACCATTTTATGCTCAAAGAAATTTACGAGCAGCCAAAAGCAATTAAAGATACTTTGGCAGGAAGGGTTATACCAAAAGAAAGAATTGTTCTTGATAATATAGACAAAGATGCCTTTCAAAATATTGAAAGAATATTTATTGTAGCTTGCGGAACTGCATATCATGCAGGTCTTATAGGAAAAAATGCAATTGAAAGATTATCGGGAGTTCCTGTTGATGTTGATATTGCATCAGAATTTCGTTACAGAAATCCTATTTTAACAAAAAATACACTTGTAATGGTAATAAGTCAGTCGGGCGAAACTGCCGATACTTTAGCGGCGTTAAGACTTTCTAAAGAAAGAGGTTGCAAAACCTTTGCAATTACAAATGTTGTTGGAAGTAGTGTTTCAAGAGAGGCAGATTATGTGCTCTATACACATGCAGGCCCTGAAATTGCAGTTGCATCAACAAAGGCATATATAACACAGCTTGTTGCCCTTTATACCTTTGCTCTTTATCTTGCACAGGACAGAAATTATATAGAAAGAGAAAAGATTGAAAGTATCAAAGAAGAGCTTTTAACTTTATCTGACAAGGTTGAAAAGTCACTTGAAAACAGTAAGATTTCAAAAGAAATTGCACAGAAAATTCATAAGGAAACCGATATTTTCTATCTTGGCAGAGGTATGGATTATGCGGTTGCTATGGAAGGTTCCTTAAAGCTTAAAGAAATTTCTTATATTCATTCAGAGCCTTATGCAGGCGGAGAATTAAAACATGGTCCCATTGCTCTTATTGAAAATGGAACAGTTGTGATTTGTCTTAATACAAATAAAGAGCTTAGAGGAAAAATGGACAGCAATATTAAAGAGGTTGTTACAAGAGGTGCATATATAGTAGGTGTTATTCCCGAAAGCTATACCGATAATCTTGAAACTTACAATACTATTATAAGAATACCAGATACCGACCCGATTTTATCACCTGTTGCATCGGTTGTTCCACTTCAGCTTATTGCATATTATGTTGCAATAGAAAAGGATTGTAATGTGGATAAACCAAGAAATCTTGCAAAATCGGTTACAGTAGAATAATTTTTATTAAAAGCCTTGTTGAAAAACAAGGCTTTTGTTATTTATAAACCAACAGAATGTGATATAATAACATAAAATTTTACAAAATTTGTTTATTATGCTAATTGAATATAAAAGATTAATATGATATTATACTTTTGTTAATACCTTTAGAAAGGTATTAGATAGAGGTGCATTAGTTATAAGTAGCATTTGCTTTTTCAGGAAATAAAGCATTTTGCAAAAGGAACTTAATGCCGAAGTAAAAGTTTCTGCTTTCCTGGTGCAAAGCTTTTGCTGGGACGATACAGAATATGTATCGTACTGTCACTGTTTGATGTGGAGCGCTATCTTATAATTTTTAATATTATCTTAAAATATTAAAAGCCGTAGGATTGCGATTGCATATCTTGCGGTTTTATTATTTTTATATTTTTAGGAGGGTAAGGTATGGCTTACTTTAACAAAATGCGAGTTTTCGCAATTGCTGTCCTTATGGTAATGGTATTTTGCATAGCAATGCCGTTTGCCACATTTGCTACTGATGAAGCAGTAGATTTAACCGACAGCGCAGCTGCATCAGAATTTATTGATTCTTATTCAGACAATGTTTCAAATGATGCAAAATTTACAGAAGATTTAAACAAGGCACTTGAAACAAAAAGAAAAGATGTAAAACCTTATGCAACAATCTGGTCACTTTTGCCACCAATTATTGCAATTGTGCTTGCACTAATCACAAAAGAGGTTTATTCGTCACTGTTTATCGGTATTTTGTCGGGTGCGCTTTTGTATGCAAACTTTAGCTTTACAGGTACAATAGACCATCTTTTTGTAGACGGCTTTATTACATCAATTGCAGATTCATATAATATTGGTATTTTGCTATTCCTTGTTATACTTGGTGCAATTGTGTCACTTATGAATAAATCAGGCGGCTCTGCAGCATTCGGAAGATGGGCACAGACTCATATCAAATCAAGAGTTGGTGCTCAGCTTGCAACAATTTTACTTGGTGTACTTATTTTTGTTGACGACTACTTTAACTGCTTAACAGTTGGTTCTGTTATGCGTCCTGTATCAGATAAATTTAAAATTTCGCGTTCAAAGCTTTCTTATCTTATTGATGCAACAGCAGCTCCTATTTGTATTATAGCTCCTGTATCTTCTTGGGCAGCAGCAGTTGCAGGCTTTGTATCGGAAGAACAAATCGGCGGATTTGAACTTTTCATAAGAGCAATTCCTTACAACTTTTATGCTATTTTAACAATTATTATGATGGTTGCAATTGCACTTTTAAGACTTGATTACGGCCCGATGAAAAAACACGAAATCAATGCTGAAAATGGCGACATCTTCTCTGAAGCTGGAAGAGATATGATTAAAGAAGTAACCGAAAAAGAAGAAAATAGCAAGGGCATTGTATGGGATCTTGTAGCTCCTGTTGCTGTACTTATTGTTCTTTGTATATTAGGTCTTATCTATTCAGGCGGATTCTTTACTCCTGATGCTGATGCATATCACAACTTTATAGATGCATTCTCATCTGCAGATGCTTCTGTTGGTTTGGTATTAGGTTCATTTGGCGGACTTATCTTCTCTGTAATTTACTTTATGGCAAGAAGAGTATTAAAATTTAAAGAGTGTATGGAATCTATCCCCGAAGGCTTTAAAGCAATGGTTCCTGCGATTATGATTCTTTGCTGTGCATGGACCTTAAAAACAATGACAGATTCACTTGGTGCTAAAATATTTATTGCAGAATTTGTAAGAACAAGTGCAAGCGCATTTATTCCGCTACTTCCTGCAATCGTATTCTTAATTGGTGTTGGTTTATCGTTTGCAACAGGAACATCTTGGGGTACATTTGGTATTCTTATCCCAATCGTTCTTGCTGTATTTGGCGGTTCAATTGACAACGAAATTGCAATCATTGCAATCTCTGCTTGTATGGCAGGTGCTGTTTGCGGTGACCACTGCTCACCAATTTCAGATACAACAATTATGGCATCTGCAGGTGCACAGTGTAACCACATAAACCATGTTTCAACTCAGCTTCCTTACGCACTTACAGTTGCGGGTGTATCATTTGTAGCTTACATAATTGCAGGCTTTGTTAAAAATGTATGGATTTGCCTACCAATTGCAATGGTGCTTATGCTTGCAACACTATTTGTAATAAAAGCTTTTGTTTCTAAGAAACAGGCATAATATAAAAATAAAATTACTCCCGTCAAAGTTAAACTTCTGGCGGGAGTTTTTATATGTGCAAAAAAGCAGAAATATTGACTTTAAACTCGCTTTATGGTATAATATTTCTGCTTTTTTTGAATGGAGGGTTTTTATGCCAATCGAAGCTAATAATGATATTATTGAAAATAAAGATAAGATAAAAAGCAAAAAATTTGATATAGAAAAATTTTATTTTAGTATAAGCCCTGTAATTGCACTTGTTTTAATGATTATTGTGCAGTTGCCGTATAATAATATAAAAATAGAAAATATAGGATATTTTCTTGCAAAGTTTGCTGTTTCAGGAGTATTTTTCTGCTCAATTCAATATTTTTTTGCAGCTCTTTTTTCAAACAGACTTTTGGGATTTTTGCTTACAAATATATCGTTTTTAATATTGTCGGTTGCATCATCTTTAATGATGACTATTACAGGAACCCCGCTTGTACCTGTTGATTTTGTTATGGCTTCACAGCTTGATGATATTTCAACTTTTATAAATCTTCCCATAAAACCATATCTTGTTTGGGGTGTGGTAATATGGCTTATTAATATGCTTATTTACACCTTAATGTTTGTTTACTTACGAAGAAAAAAGAAATTCAGTTTTAAAAAATATATTTTAAGATTAGTAGTTTTGTTTGTTATTGCATCGTTAAACATACATCTTATGTGTTTTAATAAAACATTCAAAAACGATTTTCTTGCATCAATAAAGTGCGAAATATCAGGTTTTGATACGGCTAGCAATTATATCTCAAACGGCTTTATTCTTACATTTTTTCCTCGTATAGGAGATTTAAGAATAAAGGCTCCATCAGGTTATTCAAAAGAAAGAATAAAAGAACTTGAAACAATAAGTGAAGTTATGAAGAAGGTTCCTGATAAAATCAGCGAAAAAAAGGTCAATGTAATTGCGATTCAAAGTGAAAGCTGGTGGGATCCGACATTATTTGAAAATGTAACTATGTCGGATGACCCTATGAAAAACATAAGAAAATTAGGGAAAGAAAAAAATGGATTTTTTGGTAAAATGGTATCACCCTCATTTGGTTGCAATACCTGTATACCAGAATTTGAATTTTTAACTTCCCTTGCAACAAAGCTTCTTCCGGAAGGTGCTTATCCATATAGTCAGTATGTAAGAAAGCCCGTTTATTCTATTGCAAGAATTTTTAAGGAAAACGGTTATAAAACAAGTGCAATTCATACATATTATAAAAAGTTTTATAACAGAAAAACGGCGTATCCTTTTATGGGGTTTGATGAACTTATCGGTCAGGAGGACCTTGATAAACCCGTTAAAAAAGGAACTTATATTTCGGATATGTATTTAACAGATGTAATTATTGATAAGTTTAATCAAAAAGCGGGAAATCCTTTGTTTTTGTATGCCATAAGTATGCAAAATCACGGAAATTATCTTAGCCCAAGATATGAAACCTATGATATAGATGTAAACAGCAATGTATTATCAAAGGAGGATTTAAGCGGTTTAAGAGAGGCTGTTCAGGGTGTATATGATATAGATAAATCATTTATGGCATTAGTTGATTATTTCAGAAAATCAGATGAGCCGACTCTTCTTATTATGTATGGTGACCACCTTCCTTTTCTTGGTATAAACAGCAGTACCTATCGAAGTGTTGGTTTTATGAAGCACGATTTGCTTGTAAGAAACAAAAATATGTATGAAACACCTTATGTTATTTGGGCAAACTATGACATTTCTGGCTTTGATATAAAAGAAAGGGTAGGGGCGCAGTATCTTGGAATTAATGCTGTTAAAATGGCAATGGTAGAAAATCTTCCGTGGCAGTTTGACTTTTTTGATGATTTTTATACAAATCATACTGTATTTGAACGATATAGTGTATGTGATGAAAATGGCGGGTACACAAACGGAAGTGTTGTAACAACAGAGGAGACAGAGGCATATCAGATGGTACAGTATGACTGCCTGTTTGGTAAAGAAAATTACGCTGTATCAAAATAAAAAGGAGGATGGATTATGAAGGTTGTAAGAAACACATTTTTATATATTTTTATGCTTTTTATTATTGTGATTTTGTGTATGAATGTGTTTAACTTTTATGTAGCTTCATCTTCTTTTAAAGATATTTTTTGTGCAGTTATTTATTTATCTTTTGTTTCTTTAATTGTTTTTTATATTTGGAAAACAAAAAATATTGAGGGTAAAAAAAGTCTTATAATTCTTTTATCGTTAATTGTTATGGGATTTATAATAAGGCTTTTATATGCGTTTTATGTAAAATGCGAACCAATAAGTGATTATGAAACAATGCGAAGGAGTGCTCTTTATGTTGCAAAAGGCGACTTTTCACCATTTGGGCAGCATACATATTTTCACCGTTTTGTGCACATGACAAACTTTACACTTGTTTGTGGATTTTTATTTAAATTATTTGGTACAAACATTTTTGTTGTAAAACTGGTGAGTATAATAATATCATGTTTGTGCATTTATATTATGTATCTTATTGGTAAAAAGCTTTCTGACGAAAGACTGGGCCTTACAATAAGTGCAATTTATACATTTTTTATTCCGTCAATTGCGTATACATCGGTATTTACAAGCGAAAATTTTGCAATGCCATTTCTTTTAATGTCACTTTATTTTGTAATAAGTGCTTATAAAAAAGAAAAGTTAAAAAATACAATTATAGAAATGCTTTTTGCAGGCATATTTCTGGCGTTTGGTTGTCTGTTTCGTGGTGTTGCACCGTTCTATTTGTGTGCGTATGTAATAGCAACTCTTACTGTATTTGCAAAAAAAACAAAGCTTTTGGGTGCATTATCGCTTCTTGTTGCGTTTTTTACCATGTATAATGCAGTAAGTCTTTCGCTTTACCATACAGGGATAACATCATATAAACTTACAGATGGTGATGTTCCTTTTACAATTTATATGCTTGTAGGATTTAATTTTGAAACAGGCGGAATGTTTTCGGCAGAGGACCAGGGCATTTATTATGAGGTTAATCAGGACAAAGATAAAATGGCTAAGGTTGTAAAAGAACGGCTTATAAAAAGGATTAAAGAAAATCCTCATAAAATAATTCCGCTTATGTTTAAAAAGACAAATACAATTTATGGCTATGGAGAGTTTAATTCGGTTTACTGGTCGTATGACAATAATGGAAATGAAGGTGAAAAACCTAATATAAGCATATTTTACCGAACTGCATCGCTTTATTACATTGCACTTTTGATTTTAACTTTGTATGGCTTGGTTTTTACAAAGAAAAAATCTTTATACTGCATATTTGCACTTATGATTTTAGGGTTTGAAGCAGGGCTTATGCTTATGGAAGTACAGCCAAGGTATACATACAGTGTTGCTTATGTTTTTGTGATTTGTGCATCAATGGCAATTTGCGAAATGAAAACAAAGCCTATATCTGAAATAATTAAAAAAAGGCTTATTAACGGAGGCAAAAAGGATGAAAAAATATCTTAAGCTTGCGCGTGTAAAGCATTATATAAAAAATATATTTATACTTCTTCCGCTTTTTTTCGGACAAAAACTATTTGATTTGAATTTAATATTAAAAGCGGTTCTTGGTTTTTTTGCATTTGGACTTGTTTCAAGTGTTGTGTATGTTATAAATGATATAAATGATGCCGAAAGTGATGCAAAGCATCCCACAAAAAGGTTAAGGCCTGTTGCATCGGGGGCGATAAGTAAGAAAAATGCAATTGTTTTTGCTTGCATACTGGCTTTTGTTTCAGTTATATGCACATTTTTTGCCTGTGCAGATAATCTTATTTCATCAAGTTTTATAATCGTTTATTTTGTTATAAATGTTTTATATAGCATAAAGCTTAAAAACTATCCGATTGTGGATGTAACAATTTTAGCATCTGGATTTTTGTTAAGACTTTTATTTGGTGCTGGGATTGCCAATATAGAAATTTCAAGCTGGCTTTATTTAACGGTTCTTACACTTTCTTTTTATCTTGGACTTGGCAAAAGACGAAATGAACTTTTAAGACAGTCAGATGAAACAAGAAAGGTTTTAAAATACTACAACTATGAATTTTTGGATAAAACAATGTATATGTTCATGGCAGTAGCGATTGTGTTTTATTCGCTATGGTGCGTTGACCCTATTACAATTGAGAGGATATCGACTGATAAAATAATATGGAGTGTACCTTTTGTAATAGTTATACTTTTAAGATACAGTTTTATTGTTGAAGGTGATTCTGATGGCGATCCTGCAGAAGTTATTTTAAAGGATAAACCGCTTTTGCTTTTGGGTCTTTGTTATTTTTTGTTTATCTTATCTTTAATTTATTTGTTATAGTGAGGAAAAAATATGAATGTTTATGATTTTGATGAAACAATTTATAATGGCGACAGTACAAGAGATTTTTATTTTTATACTTTGAAAAACAAAAAATCTATATTAAAATACATTCCAAAGCAAGGCTTTTATTTTGTTCTTTTTGCACTTGGAATAATAACAAAAACTAAATTCAAAGAAAAGTTTTATTCGTTTTTTAAATCTATAAAAAATATAGACGATTTTTTGGAAGAATTCTGGAATGAACATGAAAAGAATATAAAAGAGTGGTATATTAAAAATCAAAAAGAAGACGATATAATAATTTCAGCATCACCTTATTTTCTTCTTTTACCTATATGCAAAAGACTAAAAATAAATCATCTTCTTGCATCAAATGTAGATAAATTTACAGGAAAATACGATGGCGAAAACTGCTGGGGTGAAGAAAAGGTAAAACGGCTTGATAAATATACAAGTGATTATTCAATAGACGAGTTTTATTCAGATTCCTATTCAGATTCACCTCTTGCAAACTTAGCCAAAAAAGCATACATTGTTAAAGGAAATGAACTTTACGACTGGAATGAATATAAAAAATAAAAAAAGAGATGCTATGCATATCAATATGCATAGCATCTCTTTTTAGTATATTTTTTACTTTCCAAAAATATCTTTCTGGTCGATAACAGAAATGTTGGCATCTATCAATGCTTTTGTAGCTTTGTCATTGTTGTCAACTCTGAAAATCATATATGCTTTATCTTTAATATGTGACATAAATGCATAAGTATATTCAACATTGATGTCGGCATTTGTTAATATTTCAAGAATATTTGCCATACTTCCCGGGGTATCATCAAGCGCTGCAGCAAGAACGCTTGTTGCAACAGCGGTGTAGCCTGCATCTCGTAGTATATCGCGAGCTTTGTCTGCATCTTCTGTAATAATTCTTAAAATACCAAAATCCTGTGTATCTGCAATAGATAATGCAAGAAGATTAATTTTGCTTTCTGCAATAAATTTTGTAACTTCAGAAAGTGATCCTTTTTTATTTTCTATAAATATCGAAATCTGCTTAACACTCATTTTTCATTCTCCTTATAAGTTTATTTATAAAGCTTTCTTTTATCAACAACTCTTACAGCCTTGCCTTCGCTTCTTGTAATGCTTTTTGGCGGTACAAGATGCATTTTTGGATTAATACCAAGCATTGTTTTAACTGCCGACGCAAGCTGTTTTTCTTTTTCGGCAATTTCTTTAACAGTATCAGAGAACTGGTCTGATGAAATTTCAACATAAACATCAAGTGTGTCGGTGTTGTTTTCTCTGTCAACTTCGATGCGGTAGTTGGGTGAGTATCCCTGTTCAAGAAGAACAGTTTCAATCTGTGACGGGAATACATTTACACCTCTTATAATAAGCATATCGTCGCTTCTGCCCATTGGTTTTGTCATTTTTACAAATGTTCTTCCGCAAGAACATTTCTTTCTTGTAAGAATACAAATATCTCTTGTTCTGTATCTGAGTAGCGGAAATGCTTCTTTGTCAACACTTGTAAGAACAAGCTCGCCTTTTGAACCTTCTGGAAGAACCTCGCCTGTGTCAGGGTCAATTATTTCTGCAATATAATGGTCTTCGTTAATGTGCATACCGGTTTGTTCTTCACATTCAAAAGATACACCCGGACCTGCAAGTTCGGTAAGGCCATAAATATCGTAAGCTTTAATGCCAAGAGTATTTTCAATATCACGACGCATTTCTTCTGTCCATGCTTCTGCACCAAAAATACCTGCTTTAAGCGAAATATCGTCTTTTGTGTAACCCATTTCTTTTAGTGTTTCACCAATATATGCGGCATAAGATGGGGTACAGCAGATGATTGTAGACTGCAAGTCAACCATAAACTGAATCTGTCTTTCGGTGTTGCCTGATGACATTGGAAGTGTAAGACATCCAACCTTGTGAGAACCGCCGTTAAGTCCGGGACCGCCTGTAAATAAGCCATAGCCGTAACAAACCTGACAAACATCATCTTTTGTTCCGCCAACTGCCATAATTGCTCTTGCACAGCAGTCTTCCCATATATCAATATCGTTTTGTGTGTAGAAAGCCACAACTCTTTTTCCGGTTGTTCCGCTTGTAGACTGAATTCTTACACAGTCAGAAAGCGGTCTTGCCATAAGGCCGTATGGATATGCCTCTCTTAAATCTGCTTTTGTTAAAAACGGTAGTTTATGTAAATCGTCAACCGATTTTATATCATCGGGTGTAATACCTTTTTTGTCCATAAGGTCACGGTAGTATTTTACATTTTCGTAAACATTTTTAACTTGCTTTACAAGTCTTTCACTCTGCAACTCTTTAATTTTTTCGAGTGGCATTGTTTCAAGCTCTTTTTGGTAATAATTTGCCATTTTAATCATTCCTTCCAAAATAAACAAAAGTAAAATTTATCGTATTTAATAATTATACTATAAAAATGCATAATATACAAGTTTTTTTGATGAAATTTTAGTAAAAAAAGACGACTTTTATAAGCCGCCTTTAAAAATACTATTTTATTCTTGGTTTTGAAACAAGTGATGCGATGTATCCAAAAAGTATTGCGGCGCTTATTCCACCTGCTGTAGCACTTATTCCTCCTGTTAAAATACCCATAATACCTTTTTGGTTTATCCCTTTTATAACGCCTTTGCAAAGAGAATATCCAAAACCTATAATAGGTACTGTTGCACCTGCGCCTGCATATTTAACAACAGGTTCATATATACCAAAAAGTGTTAAAAAAGCACCTGCAACCACATAAGTTACCATAATTCTTGCGGGGGTAAGCTTTGTTTTATCAATTAAAATCTGTGCTATAACACAAAGACCGCCACCTACCCAGAATGCTTTGAAAATATCGTAAAGCATAAGCTTGGTTTCCTTTCTTATAAATTTTAACTCTCTATTGCTACAGCGTGTGCAATTGACGGAATACTTTGTCCCTGACACGATGACACAGGATTCATAAGTGCACCTGTTGCAACAAGAAGAAGATTTTTTATTTTTTTATTTTTTAAAAGGTGGTAAAGATAAGAGCAAAATACCGAGCCACAGCATCCGCAACCCGAACCGCCTGCATCAACCTTTTGTTCTTTTGTATCAAAAATCATACTTCCGCAGTCTTTATGATTTTTTGATATATCAACACCTTGCCTTTTAAGAAGGTCACAAACAAGCTTTGAACCAATATCTGCAAGGTCGCCTGTTACAATTAAATCATAATATGAAGGATGGCGGTTTGTATCTTTAAGATGTGTATAAATTGTATCACAAGCCGCAGGTGCCATAGCTGCACCCATATTGTTTGCATCACTAACACCCATATCAACTATTTTTCCTGTTGTAATATGTGTAACTTTTGGTCCTTCGCCCTCTTTTGAAAGTATTGCCGCACCGCTTCCTGTAACAGTCCATTGCGATGTTGGTGTTCTTACACTTCCGTATTCAACCGGAAAACGAAATTGTTTTTCTGCACCGCAAAAATGACTTGATGTTGTGCATATTGTTTTTTTTGCATATCCTGCATCTACCATTATTGATGCGAGTGATAACCCCTCTGCCATAGTTGAGCACGCACCAAAAATTCCAAAAAACGGTATACCAAAATCCTTTATCGCAAAGCTTGATGAGGTGCATTGATTAATAAGGTCGCCTGCAAAAATATAGTCAATATCGCTAAACTTTATTTGCGCGTTTGATACCGCACCCAAAACAGTTGTACGCATAAGTTCAGTCTCTGCCTGCTCCCAGGTAGGCTTATTCAAAAATTCATCCTGATGTACTTTGTGAAAATAATCTTTTAACGGACCTTCGCCTTCTTTTTTTCCCACAGAAGAAAATGTTTCAATAATAACAGGTTTTGAATCAAGCTTAATGGTTTGTAATCCAATTTTTTTATTCATATTCATATTCATATTCATAATATTTCACCCTAAATGAAATAGAAAAAATAATAAATGATACCGCATATAACGGATGATATTGTTCCAAATACCAGAACAGGTCCTGCAATAGTAAACATTTTTGCGCCAACACCCATAATATAACCCTCACTTTTAAATTCCATTGCCGCCGAAACAACACTGTTTGCAAAACCTGTTATAGGGACTAAAGTTCCCGATTTTCCGTAATTTGCAATTTTGTCATAAATGGTAAGCGATGTTAAAAATGAGCCTAAAAATATCATTATGATGCTTGTTGCACCCGATGAATATTCAGTTGAAAAACCCATACCTTTTATAAAATGCAAAATTATTTGTCCTATTGAACAAATAATACCACCTGTTATAAAAGACATTAACATATCTTTAAAAAGGGTAGAGTTGGGAGATGCTTTTTTTATAAGTTTATCGTAATCTTTGTTTGTTAAAGAACCCATACTTCATCATCCTTTGCATATTTGCCAAAATTTTTTGAAGATATTGATTTTTTTACTGTTATAAAAACGGCAAAAACCGAAAAACATATTGTAAAAAAAGATACAAAATATTTCATTTTTACTATCCTTTCTTTTTTATATTTCTTTTTTATTGTTTGTATTTTAAAATAAAATATTCTTTTAAAATTTATTGTTGTGTTACGAAAAAAAATGTGTTACAATATATAATAGATAAGTATATGTAAGTATTAATAAGGAGAAATAAAATAAATGTCAGCAAATCAGGAAAACATAAGAAACTTTTGTATTATAGCACATATTGACCATGGTAAATCCACCCTTGCAGACCGTATTTTAGAGCATACAGGTGTTTTAACCGAGCGTCAGATGCAGGATCAGATTTTGGATAATATGGATCTTGAAAGAGAAAAGGGCATAACCATAAAGGCTCGTGCTGTAAAGCTTGTGTATAAGGCAAAAGATAATAAAGAATATATTTTAAATTTAATAGATACACCGGGACATGTTGACTTTAACTATGAGGTATCAAGAAGCCTTGCTGCGTGTGAGGGTGCTATTTTAATTGTTGATGCTGCGCAGGGAATTGAAGCACAGACACTTGCAAACACATATCTTGCAATTGACCACGATTTAGAGCTTGTGCCTGTTATCAATAAAATTGACCTTCCAAGTGCAAGACCTGATGCTGTAAAAAACGAAATTGAAGATATAATAGGTCTTGAAGCACACGATGCTCCTTTAATATCTGCAAAAAATGGTATTGGTATTGAAGATGTGCTTGAAGCGGTTGTAAATAAAATGCCACCTCCAAAAGGTGATGAAAATGCACCTTTAAAAGCACTTATTTTTGACTCTTACTATGATTCATACAAGGGTATTATTGTTTATGTAAGAATTCGCGACGGAAAAATAAAACCGGGTGATAAAATTAAATTTATGGCAACAGGCTCAACATTTGATGTTGTAGAGGTTGGATATTTATCTCCGCTTGGTCTTATCCCTTCAAATAACCTTATGGCAGGTGAGGTTGGATACATTGCCGCAAGTATTAAAAATGTGCGTGATGCAAGAGTTGGAGATACTGTAACCTTGGCAGAAGGCGGAGCAAAAGAAGCACTTCCAGGATACAAAAAGGTTAATCCAATGGTATTCTCTGGTATTTATCCTGCTGACAGTGCAAAATATTCTGACCTTCGTGATGCACTTGAAAAGCTTCAGCTTAATGACGCATCACTCACATTTGAACCTGAAACATCGTTAGCATTGGGCTTTGGATTCAGATGTGGATTTTTAGGTCTTTTGCATATGGAAATAATTCAGGAAAGATTAGAGAGAGAATATAATCTTGACCTTGTTACAACAGCTCCAAGCGTTATATATAAAATCACAAAAACCGATGGTGAAGTTATAGATATTTCAAACCCGACAAACCTTCCACCACAACAGGAAATTGAATATATGGAAGAGCCGATTGTTAAAGCATCTATTATGGTGCCAACTGAGTTTATTGGTAATATTATGGAGCTTTGTCAGGAAAGAAGGGGTATTTACAAGGATATGCAATATATCGACGATACCCGTGCAACGCTAAATTACACACTTCCGCTTAATGAAATTATATACGACTTTTTCGATACCTTAAAATCAAGAACAAGAGGTTATGCATCATTTGACTATGAATTAACAGGATATCAGAAATCCGACCTTGTTAAGCTTGACATTATGCTAAATGGCGATGTTGTAGATGCATTATCGTTTATTGTTCATTCGTCAAAGGCATATACAAGAGGAAGAAGAATTGCCGAAAAATTAAAAGAGTCAATTCCGCGTCAGCTTTTTGAAGTTCCCATTCAGGCAGCAATAGGAAACAAAATTATTGCCCGTGAAACTGTTAAAGCAATGCGAAAAGACGTTCTTGCAAAATGCTATGGCGGTGACATAACACGAAAGAAAAAGCTTCTTGAAAAGCAGAAGGAAGGAAAGAAGAGAATGCGTCAGGTAGGTTCGGTTGAAGTTCCGCAGGATGCATTTATGGCTGTTCTTAAAATTGACTGATGAAAAAAGGACTTTATATTCACATTCCGTTTTGTATAAAAAAATGCCGATACTGTGCATTTAATTCGTATGAAAATATGTATGATTATGCGAAAAAGTATATCGATGCTCTTATAAAACATATAAAAAGCTTTAAAAGCGAAAAAATTGACACGATTTATATTGGTGGCGGAACTCCGTCAAGCATTGATAAAGAGCTTATATCAATGCTTATGAAAAGTGTTTATGAGCATTTTGATGTTTTGGATGAAAGTGAAATTACAATAGAGGCAAATCCAAAAACACTTGATGAAGAAAAGATAGAGGCATATTTAAAAGCAGGTATTAACCGTATAAGCATAGGCTCACAGAGCTTTAGTGATGATGAGCTTAAAATTTTAGGCAGAATTCATACATCAAACGATATAGAGAATGCAGTTAAAATGGCAAGATGCGGTGGTTTTAAAAATATAAATCTTGATATTATTTATGCTCTTTTTAACCAAAGCGAAGATTCGTTAAAAGAAACAATAGATAAAACTCTTTCTTTATCGCCTACACATATTTCGTGCTATGGACTTATGATAGAAGAGGGAACAACGCTTTTTGACGATGTGAAAAAAGGAAAATATGTTCCTTTAAAAGATGAAGCGTACGCAAAAATGTATGAAACAATTTGTGACACATTAAAAAAATACGGTTTTTTGCATTATGAAATTTCTAATTTTGCAAAAGAAGAAAAGTACAAATCAAGGCATAATTTAAAATACTGGAAAGGCAAAGAGTATTTTGGAATTGGTGCGGGTGCATCGGGCTATTTAAACAGTCAAAGATATACAAATTGCGACGATATTTTAGGTTATATAAATGATTTTTCTCAAAAACACGATGTTGAAAATCTTACACTTAACGATAAAATGAGTGAATATATGATACTTAATTTAAGACTTCTTGATGAGGGTGTTGATATTCTTGAATTTAAAAAATTTTTCGATAAAGACATATTTGATGTGTTTGGCGATAAGCTAAAATATCATCTTGAAAAAACAAAAATGCTTACAAAAAAAGAAAATAAAATTGTACTTTCAAAAGAGGCGTATTATGTTTCAAATGCCGTTTTGTGCGATTTTATGATTTAAAAATATATAAAGGTGGAATTAATTTATGAAAGTAGAAAGTTTTTCTCTTGACCATACAAAAGTAAGAGCTCCGTTTGTTAGAAAATGCACAACACAGGTGGGTGAAAAAGGTGATGTTGTTGCAAAATACGACATCCGTTTTACCCAGCCTAATAAAGATGAAATGCAAAGTGACGGCATACACACTTTAGAACATCTTTTAGCAACTTATTTAAGAGATGATATGCCAAATATTATAGATTTATCACCAATGGGCTGCAGAACAGGTTTTTATATGACAACCTGGGGTGAGGTTGATGTTAAATTTATTATAGAATGTGTTGAAAAAGCACTTAAAAAGGTGCTTGAAACAAACGAAATTCCTGCTGCAAATGAGGTTCAGTGCGGAAACTATAAGCTTCACAGCCTTGAAAACGCAAAAAAATATGCAAAAAACGCACTGTCACAGGGATTTACCGATAAATTTATGACAGAATAAAAAAGTGAAATAATTTATCACTTTTGGGGGAAGTTTATAATATGAACAGAACACTTTTACAGGTAAAAGTTTTATATGATAAAATGGGAAGAGCAGAAAAGAAGATTGCCGACTGGATTTTAAATCATCCGGGTGATTTAATTCCTCTTTCTATTTGTGAGCTTGCAGACAGATGCGATTGCAGTGAAGCTACAATAGTGCGTTTTGCAAGAAGATTAGGATGCACAGGGTATCAGGAGCTAAAAATCTCTATTGCTCGTGACGAAGGCAAAACAAATGTGAGCGATAAGGTTAAAAAAGGCGATAACTGCTTTGAAATTTATGAAAAGGTTTCGAACGACATTTATTGTTCTTTGGAAAAAACCAAAGAGTCGCTTGATAAAGACAGCCTTGAAAAAGCAGGAAAAGCAATTTTGTCGGCAGAAATTGTTTCTGTGTATGGTCTTGGTAACTCTGCCGCGGTTGCAATTGATGCCCAGCATAAGTTTCTTCGTGCTGGCTGCAATGCATTTGCGTATTCAGATAATCATATGCAGGCCATAAACGCATCACATCTTAAAAAAGGTGATGTAGCAATAGGTATATCACATTCGGGTTCTTCAAAAGATGTTGTAGAAGCTTTAAAGCTTGCACGAGAAAAAGGTGCAACAACAATATGTCTTACAAATGAAGGAAAATCACCTATTTTAAAACAGAGTGATATTGTTCTTTTTACTTCGTCAAATGAAACAAGACATTCCATTTTAGGTCTTAACTCAAGAATTGCACAGCTTGCAATTATAGACTCTTTATATCTTTATCTTGTTTCGCATAAAGATGATTTAGCGCTTAAAGCAATAGAAGATACCGAGAGAGCTTTGCTTAGTAAAAAATATTAAAATTTTTTTAAAAAACCCTTGACAGAATGAAAAAGTGCTGATATAATATCTTATGTTGCATAAAGCACGGAGAGGTGTCCGAGTGGTTTAAGGAGCTAGTCTTGAAAACTAGTGATGCGAAAGCACCCAGAGTTCGAATCTCTGCCTCTCCGCCATTTTTTTATTCAGGCAAAATTTTTTGACCTGAATAAAATTTTATTTAATAGGTTATTTTGGCAAACCTTTATGGAGAATTACTCAAGAGGTCGAAGAGGCGCCCCTGCTAAGGGTGTAGGTCGGGCAACCGGCGCGAGAGTTCAAATCTCTCATTCTCCGCCAATAAAAAGGATACCATAGGGTATCCTTTTTGTCTTTTAAACAAGGAGGTTTTGTTTAATGAGTAATTACAAAATAGTTGCAAGTGACCTTGATGGCACACTTTTAAACAGTAATTTTAAAATAAGTGATGAAAATCTTCTGGCAATAGAAGAGATTTCGAAAAAAGGCGTGCAATTTGTTCCTTCAACAGGAAGAACATATTCAGAAATTTATGATGAAATCAAAAACAATTCTAATGTCCGTTACATAATTTGTTCAAATGGTACGGTTGTTTTTGATAAGCTTACAAAGAATAAAATTTTAATGTGTATGTCAAAGCCTGTTGCAAAAAAAATTTTTGATATACTCTATTCATACGAAACACACATTACATATCGTTATGATGGAAACAGCTATGTGGATGCTGACTATCAGGATGAAAAATCTTATAAGTATTATAAGGTATGGGAAAATCACATTTCAGTAATTAAAAATTTTTCGATTCCGATAAGTGATTTTAAAGAAACAAGCTATTCAATTGATAATATCGAAACAATTGCGGCATTTTTTCATAATGACGATGATTTGGAAAAAGCAAAAGAAGAAATTTTAAAAATAGGCGGTCTTATAGTTACAGCAGCTTGCGATCATAGTCTTGAGATTTTTAGTGATAAAGCAGGAAAGGGCAATGCACTTTATAAGCTTTGTGATATGCTTAATGTGGATTATAAGGATACAATAAGTGTTGGTGACAGTGATAACGATGCATCAATTACTAAAGCTGCAGGATTAGGACTTGCAACAAAAAATGCCTGCGATTCTTTAAAAGAAATTGCAGATAATGTTATATGTTCTAATGATGAACACATAGTAAAATATGTATTGGAAAATTACATAGAAGAATAAAAAAGCAAGTGCTAAGCACTTGCTTTTTTAGTTAAATCATAAAACCTTCGTTTCTTAAAATTTTTTGTATTTTTTCTATGTCGGCATATCTTACATCTTTATTATCTTTTTTTGCTACATAAGCTGCTACACCTGCCGCCTGACCAATTTCGGCACAATAGGGCATAATCCGGTATGATGCCTGTGCCTCATGTGTAGAAGAAATACACCTTCCTGCAACAAGCAGGTTATCCATATTTTTTGGAATAAGGCATCGATAGGGGATTTGATACCACTTACCATCACCAAAAAAGAAATGGCTTGTACCTTCACCTTCGGGATTATGTATATCTATATCATAATTAGCAACAGCAATAGCATCATTAAAGCGTGCAAGCGATTTTAAATCGTTTTCGCAAAGTGTGTATTCACCCACAATTTTTCTGCTCTCTCTTATACCTATTAAAAGTGCAGTTGATAAAACTCTTGAATTTTCAAATCCTTCGATATTTTCTTTTAAGAAATTATGAAGTTCAAAAACCTGTTCGCGTGCTTCTATTTCGGATTGAGTAATTTCAAATGGATCGGTGGGATTTTTCTTTACAATTCGCGTACTGTTAAAGTGCAAAACACCGTCATTGAAATTGCTGAAAATAAGCACATCCTCACGCACATTTTTTATAAGCCCTTTTTGCTTGAATTCTTTATATAACGGATTGATTTTATGCCTGTTTTCTAAAAATTTTTTCTTGTCAACACCACTTAATCTGAAACAAAGTGTCATAGGCTGACAAAGGTTGTCTTTTTCTCTTCCTAAAATATATTTGCATCCTGCAAGATACGAAAGTTCTCCGTCACCGGTTGCATCAATAAAAGTATCTGCAAACAACTTAAGTTCCATAGATTTTCCAAAAGCGGTTATTGAGCAAATTTTTTTATCTGATACATCTGTTTTTGTGACTGTTGTGTTAAACAGTAATGTTACACCGTATTTTATACACATTCTGTTTAATATAAGTTTTAAAATTTCTTCGTCAAAGCTGATGTCATTAACACCAAGGTCTTTTTCAGTACCGGATTCTTTTCTCATTTCATCGATGATTTCCAAAAACAGATTTCCGCAAAGATATTTTTTTTCTTTAGTTTCGGCATCATTTGTCCAGTATTTCATAAAAGGCATTACAAGTGCATTTGATGCAGCACCGCCAAGACAATTATATTTTTCAATAAGAAGCACATCCAAACCGTTTTTTGCCGCCTGTATTGCTGATGAAACACCTGCAAATCCGCCACCGACTACTATTAAATCGTATTTTGTTTTCATATAAAAACCCCTTTTGGTAGTTTCGTTTGTGGTAATTTTAATATACTATAAAATTTTTATTCGTTCAAGATTTGATTGGTTTTATGTCTTTTTCATCTACATTTTAGTCTTGAATATCACCTTAAAATGCCTTTTTAATATATTCTCCCGGGGTTAAACCGGTTTTTTCTTTAAAAACACGGCAAAAATATGCAACTTCGTTAAAGCCAAGTGCATCGGCAGTTTCTTTAATTGTTTTATTTTCAAAAGCAAGATACTGTTTTGCTCTTTCAATTTTTTTGTTTATTTTAAATTGAGATGGTGTAAAGCCTGAATACTCTTTAAAGAGTTTTCTGAAATATATTTCGCTTACATTGCACATTTTGGCTATTTTAGATACCGATATGTTTATATTATCACTTTCTTCAAGATATAATATTCCGTTTGATATAACCTGAAATTTTGAAGAAAAAATGTTTTGCTTATGAAAATGAGTGCAAAGCTCGGTGATTATTTTGTAAAAACCAAGTCTTAATGCACTTGGAAACCTGATGTTTTGAGATGAAATATCTGTGAGAGAAGAAAACATCATCTCAAATCTTTTAATGTTTAAATCGTCCATAATTTTTATTTCGTCACTTAACGAAAAAATTTCGCCATCTTCATCAAGAAGATTGAAATTTATTATTATAGTCTGAAAAGTATCTTCATCTACTTCAAGACACCTGAAACTATAGCGTGAATTTTTCGGGGCATAAATAATACTCTTTTTAGGTGCAATAAAAACCTTTCCGTCATAAGTTGTATATTCTCCTACACAACCATTTAAAAACAAAAACATATCATTTTTTTTAGGGGCATCTATACACGAAAAACAGTTTTGAATATTCCAATACTGTTTTGCTGCATTAAAAATATGAGTATTGAATTCTTTTGTGTAAAGTTCTTCAAAATTCACGATATTAGCCATTTTTTAGTCACCTCTTGTTCTTGTAAAATTATAATACCTCTTATACCGGCATGTCAAGACTTTGTTTCGAAAAGTACAATGATTGTATAGGTTTGTGCATTGAAATAAGGTACCCTTTGTGTTATTGTAAAATTAAGGTATTATACGAGGTGATTTTATGATTTTAAAAAATGCAACTGTAATAACAAATCTTAAAATATACGAAAATTATGATGTTATGTTCAAAAACGATATAATTATAAACATTGGCAAAAATTTAGATGATGACGAAATTTTTGATGCAACAAATCTTTATGTTTGTCCCGGGCTTATTGATATACATACTCATGGCGGTGGTGGCGGAGATTATATGGATGCAACCAATGATTCTTATGATAAAGCATTAAAATTTCAATCTAAAAACGGTATAACATCTGTTCTTACTTCATCTGTTACTGCTTCAATAGATAAAATTGAGCGCCTTATTAACAAAACAAGAGAATATATGCAAATTAAAAACCCTGTAACAAGGGTTTTGGGAGCACATCTTGAAGGGCCTTATATTTCTTTTAAAAACAAAGGTGCACAACACGAAAAATATCTTAAAATCCCTTCTAAAGACAGTTATGATTTTATAATAAAAAACAAAGATGTTGTAAAAAATGTAACCCTGTCAACCGAGCTTGACGGTGCACTTGATATGGTTAAAGCTTTAAAGGAAAATTCTATAACTGTATCGTGCGGTCACGACGACGGACGATATGACACAATAAATCCTTGTATAGATGCAGGAATTACCAATCTTACACACTGGTACTGCGCAATGTCTAGTGCATCAATGAAAGACGGCGTAAGAAGTATTGGAATGGTTGAAACAGGTCTTATAGATGAAAGGCTCACACTTGAGCTTATTGCCGACAATCATCACATAATCCCAGACCTTGTAAAGCTTGCATACAAAAATAAAGGTGCCAGAGGTATTTGCCTTGTTTCTGATGCATTAAGGGCAGGCGGTATGCCAAAAGATGGAACCTTATACAAGCTTGGCTGTATAGATGATGACGATGCACAAAGGTTTAAGGTTGATGACGGCGTTGCCAAAATGGAAGATGGCACACATTATGCAGGAAGTATTCAGCCTGTAAGTCAGATGATTAGAAATCTTGTAAACGACTGCGGTATACCTTTTGAAGAAAGTATTTTTATGGCCACATATACTCCTGCAAAAATAATTGGAATGGAAGATATTATCGGCTCAATAGAAGCTGGCAAAAAAGCTGATTTTTGTATAATGGATAAAAATTTAAATGTAGTTGCAACAATCACAAACGGCAGGTTTGTTTATAAGAAATAAAAGGAGTGTAAAAAAATGAAAAAGAAAATTGGACTTATAGGCTGTGGCGGTATTGCAAATGGCGTACATATTCCAGGATATTTAAAAATTTCAGATGACGCCGAAATTTATGCAGTATGCGATATTAATGATGAAAATCTTAAAAAAACTGCAGAAAAATTAAACATTCCCGAAGAGCGAAGATTTAAAGATTACAAAGACCTTATTAAAAGCGGATTGGTTGATGCGGTTGATATATGCACACCAAACCATGTGCATTGCGAAATTGCTCATGCTGCAATTAAAGAAGGATTACCCTTTAGCGTTGAAAAACCAATCGGTCTTGATTTTTTAGAGGCTGATAAGCTTTTAAAAGCGGTAGAAGATACAAAAACTCCGTCTTTTGTTTGCTTTTCGTGGAGATATAATACATATGCACGATTTGTAAGAGATATTATTATATCAGGGCATTTAGGAAAATTGTATCATATATCTGTTCGTTGCATAAAAGACAGCGGTCTTTGGGAAAACAGACCACTTGAATGGAGATTTGACAAAAATCTTGCGGGAACCGGTGTTCTTGGCGACCTTGGCTCACACATGATTGATGTTATAAGATTCTGGGGCGAAGAATTTGATGGCTTATTTGCACAAAGAGGTATTGAAATAAAAGAAAGAAAAAAACTTGACAGCGACGAAATTGCGCCTGTTACAACGGACGACTGGTGTAATATTAATGCTATTTCAAGAAACGGTGTTCCCATTACAATTTCTGTATCAAGAATTGCAAAAACAATAAGTAATCTTATTGAATTTGAAGTTATCGGCGAAAAAGGAAGAATTAAATTTACCTTTGATAACGGAGAACAGGATATAGAAATCTGCGCAGGCGATATTGATACAAAAGCAAAAGGCACACATCACATTGTACCTCCATCTTCTTACGAAGGAAATCAGTCAAAATCTTTTGTTGATATGCTAAACGGCAAAAAAGACCAGTACACTTCAGAGCTTTTGGAAGGTATGGAATGTCAAAAAGTTTTGGAAGCTGCATTTTTATCCTGCGAACAAAACCGTTATGTTAAAATAGACGAAATCAGATAATAAAAAAGGAGAATAAATATGAAAAGCACATACACATGCTCTGGCGAAGAATTAAAGCTAAACTCAAAAATTCCATTTCGTGTTATGGAAAAAGAAGATGATATGTACGAAGAAATTGCACAGATTATGGTTGATACCATAAAAGCAAAAAATGGTGAAAAGACACTTATTATATGCCCTGTTGGTCCTATAAAACAGTACCCAATTTTTGCAAAAAAAGTAAACGAAGAAAAATTAAGCCTTAAAAATGTATGGTTTATAAATATGGACGAGTATCTTGATGATGATGAAAAACTTATCAGCAAAGAATCCATTTTAAGTTTCAGAACAACAATGGATAATTTGTGCTATTCAAAGATTGACCCCGAGCTTGTTATGCCTGAAAAGCAGCGCATATTTCCAGTTCCCGGAAAAGAAAAAGAAGTTGATGCTCTTATAGAAGAAATGGGCGCAGACCTTTGTCTTACAGGCGTTGGAATTAACGGACACATTGCTTTTAACGAGCCACCCGAAAAAGACGACAATATAACTGATGAAGAATTTGAAAAAATTTCTACAAGATGCCTTGATATATCAAGAGAAACAATTACAAACAACGGTGCAAACAAAATCTTTGGTGCACTTGATGTATTTCCAAAAAGATGTATTACACTTGGAATGAAGCAACTTTTAAGTGCAAAAAAATTCAAAGTATATCTTTATTGCAACTGGCAATGGGGTATTATGAGAAAAATCGCTCTTGAAAATCCAACAAAAACCGCACCTGCATCATTTTTACAAAATCACCCTGATGCAGAAATGGTTGTAACACGTGAGTTGTTTGAAAAGAAAGTATTTTAAAAAGGAGCATAAAAAATGAAATTCGGAACACTGACACATATTACAAATTTAGATGATTGCGATAAAAAGTTTAAACGCCTTAAAGACCTTGGATTTGAAGCTTGTCAGCTTGTATATAAGCCCGATGTTTATACACAGGAGGCTGCAAAAATTATAAGAGAAAGCGCAGATAAATATGGTATTGATATTTCTGCTCAGTTTGCAGGCTTTAAAGATACTGAAACAATCTGGTATGATATTCGTTATGCATACAAAACACTTGGTGTAGGCGCACCTTCTTATCGTATGGAAAGAATTAAATATATAAAAAGCGCTATTGATTTTGCATCATGGGCAGGCATTGAAGATATTGTTATACACGCAGGCTTTATTCCAAACGATTTAATGTCAGAAGACTATGCCAATATGCTTGTAGCGGTTGAAACACTTGCAAGATACTGTAAAACAAAAAATATGAATCTTTTACTTGAAACAGGTACCGAAGCTCCGATTGTGCTTTTAAGTCTTATAAACGATTTAGACAGCGACAATGTTTATATAAACTTTGATCCTGCAAACATTTTAATGTACGGCTACGGAAACCCTGTTGATGCCCTTTGCGTATTTGGTAAATATGTGAGAAATATGCACGGTAAAGACGGAATGCTTCCAATAGACCCACACCGTGTAGGTAAAGAAACACCTGTTGGCAAAGGTATGGTTGACTTTCCAAAAGTATTCCAGAAATTTAAAGAACTTGGCTACGACAGATATGTTGTAATTGAAAGAGAAATTGAAGAGGGCGAAGATAGGCAAAGAGATATTTTAAATGCCAGAGATTATTTAAAATCATTATGCTGACAAATAAAAGGTGGATGATTAATCATCCACCTTTTTGTTTATTTAAGTATATTAAAATAGTATATTGGAATTGCGCTCCAACCATGGCAAAGACTGCCCGCGTTAGAAAATGCCTTATCGCCGTCAATGGTTTCCCATACTGTTGTAGAGCCAAAGCAGAGCATTTTTTTATAATTTTGGCGAATTTCATTAATTATGCAAGCTTTATACTTTTCTAAGTTGACATCTATAAGAGCATCATACTTAAATGTTTTCATACTGAGTGAGCAAGGCTCAAGCTCATCTTTTGCAAGCTTTTTAGCAATTATTTCCTTTTGGTTATTATCTGCAATGCCAGATATAACCGCAAAGCTGTTTGCAAGCTCTGTTGGTTTTTCGTCTTTAATAGATATAAAAAACATACCTGTTTGTTTGTTTGAAAATCTTTCTTTTGCATTTTTAATAATTGTATCGGCAATGTCATTAAAATCATTTTTATTCCCAAGCTTATCGCAAATAAACGAAAATGCCTTTAAAGCCATAACAAATATAGCGTTAATCATAAAATCTGTTTTGCTCTCGTTATTTGAATTACCACTTGCATATAAAGACCAGTCGTAAAAATTCCAGTAATTGCCTTCAAAAAGCATAACTAATCCATCTTTCATATTAGCCTTAAATACCGATAAAATGCTGCAAAGCTTATCAAAAACCTCTCTTGCAAGCGATAAATCACCGCTATGCTCAATATATTCCTTAACCGCAATAACATAATAAAGAGAAAAAGATGGAATGGTAATAGGGTCACCGCTTGGAAAACAGATGGATAAAAGGTTATCATCTCTTTTATCTTTGCTCATTAAAAGAAGATTTGCACGAGCATAATTAAAATTTTTATCTTTGAAAGCATAGTATCCTGTAAGCATCTGATTTCTTGAATCAAAAGCATAAAGTGCCTGTTCCCTCCACGGACAATCAACATAATGCTCGAGCATACAAAGTTTTAAAGTTTCAACGCAGATTTCGTATATTTTTTTATCTTCATCGCAAAGAGGTGGCATTACACTGTCGCTGACAGGATATATAGTCGGTATAATTCCTACAAAATCAATCTTTATATCACTTTCGCACTCAATTTCTATATAACGGCATGCAAGACGCAGCATATAGTTTGTGTAATGGTTTTCGCCTTTTTTTGCAATATAGTCAAAGCTAAAATCACGAGGGCCTATTTTTCGTTTAACATGGCCATTTTCAAGAATTTCGCCAAAAGCAATGTTTATATTCTGTACCTTGTCAGAAAATAAAGAAAATGTGCAAAGCCCTACAATTTCTTTTCCAAAATCAACAATATAAGTGTTGTCACTTTTTGTTACTTTTCCTTTTACTGTATCTTTAGCTATAAGCTTTTTGTTTGGTCTTTCAAAAAAATCCTTTTTAGGCTGTGTAATATATGATTTTGAAAAACCATTGTATTTGCCAAAAATCCACAAATCTTCTTTGCTTGCATCGTATTTAAAGCTATAACCAAATTGTGGACTTATTTTATGTATCTTGTCACCACTTTCGTAAGCAAGGCTTTTTCGGGAAGGTGTATCAGGTGTGCTTTTTGATAAAATGCCATCATCATTTACAATTTCATAAATAAGTCCGGGGTTTTTTGTAAAATATCTTTTTCCGCTTTTTGACCAGTACCACACTAATATACATATAGTGTTTTCACCTTTTTGAAGCATGCTTGTAATGTCTATTTTGTCGTATACCTTATAGTGCTCAAAATCCTGATACTGATTACTTGAAATGTACTTTCCGTTTATAAAAACGGTGTAATCTCCGCATACAGAAATATTTAAATATGTATTTTTGTTTTCCCAATAAAAAACATCGTAAAATTCACAGTATTCATTTTCATCATAATCCATACTGTGCCATATCCAATCAGATTTTTTAAAAATTTCCATTTACATTCCGCCTTTGATTTAATTATAAAACAAAGCTTATGCTTTCAAAGCCGAATTTAACTTCGCTGTCGGGTGGTGTGGCTTTAAGTCCTGCATTGTTTATGCTTACCTTGTCATAGTATTTTAAATCACCAAATATTGGCGCAATACTTGAATATTGAACAATTTTAATGTTTACAGTTTTATTCCATAAAGCGCTGTCTATATCAAAAATAAAAGGATGGCATATTTTTTCATCTACAAGGTTATTATTGATATAAAGACTTGTGTATAAATCAGCCGTTTTAAGTTCAAGTTTTTTTACACCTTTTGGAATTTTTATATCAGCACAAAATTCGACCTTTCCAAAATCCGAAACAACATCTTTTGCAATAGCTTTTTTCTTTCTTTGATTCAATATAACTTCGCATACATCTGTGGGATTGAATTTGTGTGAAAAATCTCCTGAAACAAATACACTTGGCATGTATTTGTAGTCATCGTCTGATTTTATTGTGTATGTGCCTTTTTTCAGTAAGATTTCGTCTGATGTTCCATAAAGATTTTTAATACCTCTTGAAAGAAGGTTGTTATTTATATTTGTGCATACAATTTTGCTATTGTCAATGTATGCTTTTACACCATTTCGGATAGCAAAAAATACTTTTGTATCCTCCATACAACAAAGTTTTGCCTCTTTTTGGTCGTTTAAATACATAAGTCGTACCATATTGTTGTTAAGATAATTAACTTCAAATTCTGCATCAATAGCTTCTTTTTTTACATCCAAAGAATAGTTTTTATAATATTCATTTGTGATAATCTGATACTTATCTATCCACATTTTTTTGCCAAGTATGTTATAAAAATCAGCTTTTGCATAAAGGTTGAGAATTAAAAAACTATCGTCATTGAACTTTCGTACAAAAAATCCTTCTGGAATATTGCCATTTATGTCGGTGATAATTTTTTCATTATCTATTAGTTTGCATATATCATCTGCTTTTTTATATGTTATACCTTTGTATATGTATTCAAAATCATTGGCAAACTCTATAACAGAAATGTCTTCTCCTGGTTCATCTGTATCCAGAAACTTCCATTGTACCTGATTTTTTGTAAGAGTGTTAATAATGTAATAAAATGGCTGAATATTAATTTTTTCGTGAGTTTTTTCTGTGCATATTTTAGTGGGATATCTCACATAAACATCAGGTTTATAATCCTTTTTTGCATATTCTGAGCAGATTTCTGCCTCTTTTGCCAGAAGTTTCATTCCGCAAAAATCTGGCTGGTCATCGGTAAAGGTATTAAAATAGCTTTTTATTTTAAAGTTTCCTCTCATATCAAAATGCGATATGGCAAGAAAATAATTATTTATTTTATGACAGGCAGCAAAATAAAGCATACATTTCTTTTTGGCAAAAGACATATCACATGGGCCTACTGCAAAAAGCTCCGCCATTGCACCATTTTCGCCGCTTGCATACTCGGCTGTTCCAAAAAGGTTAAATATTGTTTCAGCTTCAAAGTTTGTGCGTATTTCGTCTATTCCCGGCATACCAAATGATGATAAATTCTTTAAAAGATTTCCGTTTCGGCGTATTGCCCAGAATGGCTCGTGGTCGTCCATAAGATGCCCTGTCATTATGATGTTGTGATTTTTACACCAGTTTTTAATTTTGCTTATGTAGCACTTGTTAAATCTGTCACCTACAATTTTGGTTGTTATTTTATATATATCTTTATATCCGCTATAAACATCTTCCATAAAATTACGGCCTGTGTATTCAGTATAATCTTTTTCCATTTCTTTTGAATATACAACTGAATTTTCGGGTTTCCAGTATGAAAGGGCGGGCTCGTCAGTAAACATACCTTTTATAACATTTCCAAAATATTTACCAAATTTTTCGTAATATTTTTCGTGCGTTGCTTTTATAAATAAATCTACTGCTTCATCTAAGATAAGATTGGGAAAGTACTGCACGCCAAAAGTATGGTTTGAATCGGATTGCGCGCTTATAATTTTGCCTGTGTTTTCGCCCGAGGTATATATGTATTTTAAACGAAATTCATCAATGGCTGTAACCAAACCGTTTGCGTTACCCGACGGAAAATTAAACTCATCGTAAAGCCATATATTCATATCAAGCTTTTTTGCATTTGTTATAAAATATCCGATTGTTTCAAACCATTCGTCGCTTAAATATTCAAGCTCGCATCCTGCCCGCGGGTACAGCATAGCCTGGTTGATTCCGTTTTCTTTAAGAGAGTTCATATACTCAAAGATTTGCTTGTCTTTCGGCTTTCCTGTAATGGCACACATCACTATAAGCGGATTTTCCATATAAAACTCAAGTTCCTTCCATAATATATTTCTTACAATAGATTTTATCAAGTAATTTTAATACTTTCAAGTTTTTAAAAAATTTTGTCTTTTTTATCCCCATTTTAGTCTTGAATGTCACCTTGAAATAATTTTTTGTTAAGGTATAATTTTATTATAATGAGAGTAGCATGGCGATAGTTTAATTATAAAAAAAGGAGGAGTAATATGCGAAGGGGTTTTAAAATTGTTTCTTTGCTGCTGTGTTTTATTCTTTTGTTTGATTTGCCCATGTTTGTTATGGCACAGAATGAAGATAATAAAAACACTGCTTATGTAATATTGGGTGATGATTTGCAGCTTACTAATGTTACGCAGGTGAGTATGGGAACAAGCAGCACAATAACAACTGCAGAAAAGGGTGGCAAAAAAGGATGGCAATTAAATTCTGCAAGTACAACGGGAGCATATCTTAATATTGATTTGCCCGACTCATTTTCAAATACAAAAACAGAAGGTACAGAATATGTTGTTGAGGTAGACTATTTTGACACAGAAAAAGCTGTTTTTTGTTTGAAGTATGATGCGATTTTAAATCCGGTAAAAGAAGCAGACCTTGTTTATCTTGGAACGAGTCAAACCTGGAAAACAGCAAGTTTTGTTCTTGATGATGCTTATTTTGGAAACAGAATGGAAGGCAGCGATTTAAGAATTTGCGTAAGAAGTGACAAAATAAAAAGGTCAAGCGGAAATGTTGTTATTTCAAAGGTAACAATCAAAAAATATCCAAAAAAACATCCTGTTCTTGTTACAGAAATAAAAACAGAAGAAGTCGGAAATATTTTTGGAAACGGTGAAGACAAAAAATTTAATGTCACATTTGTAAATAACTCAAACGAAACAAGACGTGATGAACGTATGGAAAATGCAAAAAGAAGACTTTCAGAACTTGCAGAATATGCCAATACGTTAGGTCTTACCATTGCAGTTGAAACACTTCCAAGACTTTGCCTTGGAAACTCAACAGATGAAATGGAAGAACTTATGAAAGCAAACGATAAATTAAGAATTTGCTTTGATGTAAATCATATTAAGCTTGGTACGCAAAAAGAATTTCTCGAAAGACTTGGCGACAAAATTGTAACACTTCATATATCTGACTATATTATTACCGATGACCATTTCCTTCCATTTGAAGGTAATATGGACTGGAAAGAATTTATAATCGCACTTGATAATGCAAATTATAACGGAGTATTTATGTATGAAGCGGGTCTTATGACAAAAGACGGAACCGATATTATGCGTGATGCTAAAATTTATTATGACCTGCATAAAAAAATAGAAGATTTAAAATAAAAAAGGCCCCCATATTGATATACACCCCAAAAGTTAGACACTTTTGGGGTGTACATTAATTAAGGCTCTTTTTTTATTTATTTGCAAAAACCTGTTCCTGTTTTTGATTTGTGATTAAATTTGTCTTCTAAAAGTCGCAATGCTTCACCGAATCGCTGATAGTGAACAATTTCTCTTGCACGAAGAAATTTTATTGCATCGTTTACATCAGGATCGTCAGATAAGCGAAGAATGTTATCATAAGTTGCTCTTGCTTTCTGCTCTGCTGCTAAGTCTTCGTTTAAATCTGCAATCGGGTCACCCGATACTGCAATAGAAAAAGCATTAAATGGTGAACCATTTGAATTAGCAGGATATACACCAGTTGCGTGATTTATAAAATAATCACCAAATCCAGAATTTTTAACAATGTCTGAATTTAAATCTCTTGTCAGCTGATAAACAATTGCACCAACCATTTCAAGATGGGCAAGTTCTTCTGTACCTATATCATTAAGAATACCTTTTGTTTCAGCTGTTGGCATAGTGTATCTTTGAGAAAGATATCTTAGTGATGCACCTAATTCGCCGTCAGGTCCGCCGTACATCAAAATATTAAAATAAATGTATAAATGAAAATGTTGATTTTTTTGACAACAATGCTATTTTTAAGGTTTGCATAGGGTGGATAAAAGTTCTACCTATGCAAATTTTTTTTGCAAAGGTATAATAATGATACAATAAAATTTTTATAAGGAAAGGTGAAATATTATGAAATTAACAAAAAGACTTATATTGACAGTACTTATTTTAGCCATTTTTACTTCTTGTTTTTCAGGATGCAAAAAAGATGCTGAAGTTAGCACAGATGCACTTGAAGTTGTTACAATCTGGGGCAATGGCGCAGGAGTAAATGTTGATGCTAAAATTGCTCAGGAATATAACGAAACAATAGGAAAAGAAAAAGGTGTTAAAATTGATTTTCAGGCAAAAGAGGGAGATGTTTCTCAGCAGATTTCGATTGCGCTTCAGTCAGGAAATGCACCCGATCTTTTTGGTGGCGGTAAAATAAAAGAGTTTTCTCAAAAAGGATATATTGCGCCTATTTCAAAATTTAAAGGCGGTAAAGAATTTGTTGATAACGCAGTTAAACACGGCAGTGCTTATTCTGAAGATGTTAATGTGTCGGGAAATGAGGCTTATACTGTATCTTTGAGCGTTCTTACATTTGGGCTTGTTTATAACAAAGATATGTTTAAGGCAGCTGGTATTGTTGACGAAAACGGTGAAGCTACTCCTCCTAAAACATGGGATGAGCTAAGAGAATATGCAAAAAAACTTACAGATAAATCAAAAAGACAGTATGGTATAATTCTTCCTTTAAAATGGTCAGGCTGAGTCATTCACAAAGATTGAAAATGTAGAATCATCTGAATATTTTGATTTAGGTAAAGATGCACCTTGTAATCCAGGAGTTGCAACACTTTATGTTTTAGGTAAGGTAAATGGACACACAGGAATGTTCAGAAGTACAGATTTTGGTAAAACATGGGTTGAAATAAGTGATTTTAACGAACACTCACTTTGGAATTCTATTAAGTTCTTCTAAAGGTTCAGGCGGTGGAAGAGGCGGTTCATCGGGCGGAAGTTCTGGGGGCTTATCAGGTGGAAGTTCTGGTGGTTCGTCTTCGGGAGGTTCAACCGGTAGCTCATCTACACCTTCAAAACCATCTTCGGGTGCTGCAAGCAACGAAAACAAGCCTTATGAGATAGAAAACATTTCATTGGAAGATGGATTTGAATTTGAAGAAGATTTCGATAAAGAAGTATTAGATTACGAAGTAATCATTGATTTTGATGTTGATACATTAAAATTAAATACTAAATTTACTGCCGGCGCAACTGTAACAATTGACGGAAAAGAAGCTTTATCAGAAACACCGTTTGAGATTTTAAATATCGAAAGCGGCGAAAGCGAAGTTGAAATTGTTATCATGGACGGCATAAGAACACTTAAAACCTATAAAATAAAGATAAATAAAGGTTATCCTGCTCCGGAAGGTACAATAGAAGCATTAAATGAATTGTTTAAAACAACACAAAATGCCGAAGAAGATGCACAGGCTATTTTAGATGCATTTGGAAATGCAAAAATAGAAGGGGCAATAATACTTTTAACAGCGCAGTACAAAGCTGAATATGACATAATGGCGAAAGATAGCGATTTAACACAAAGACAGTTCATGTCATTGTTATCTAAAGTTAACGAAGAAGATAGCGATATTTTAAAAACTGCGCTTGGAATTAAAGATGAAGATGGAGTTGTATATACAAAAACTATTGCAATGACCGAGAACGGTATGTTTAATGTAGGTGTAAGATATGCTGCTACAAGTGCAGGGTCTAATAAAAAGCTTGCGGTATATATTGATGGAGTTAAATATGAATCAGAAGAAATTAATCTTGATTCTAAAAACGGATGGGTTGATACCAATATTAAAGTTCCGCTTATAATAGGCGATAATGAGCTTTCTATGTATGCCGAAACAGAAGAGGACGGTAACTTTGGTATTATTGTCAAAGATATTGCAAAAACCGGCGAAAAGCTTGCTACATCAATCTTTAAACTCGAAGCAGAAAATGCAGAGTATTCTACTACAAACGCAACACCATACCAGAGTAGTACACTTGATGCAGGTTATAAGCAGACAAAATCAAGCGTTTCGGGTTCTCCTGTGGTTGTTGGTGGTGGAAATATAGTATTCAGATTCAACTCACCTGCCGCACAAAATGCTACATTAAAAATCACATATTATATGGGTGCTTCAGGAAGTGACTGGAGACTTGGTTTCTTTAATCCTGTTGCTACTCCTTCAAGCTATAATCTTGATATGGTAGAGGGTGTTGATTATCCTGCATTGTCAGAAGCAGTTTTCAATGCAGCTACATGGTGCTCTAATACAACAAAATATACATTCGAAGTTAATGTAGATGTTGTAAAAGGAGAAAACGTAGTTTGGATTCCGGGACGAAATCTACTTTGTGTAAATGCAGAACAAAACGGTACTGCCAATATGTATATTAATAATTCAAAACGACCAAATCATCAGACACAGGTTGACTTTATTGAAGTTGTACCTGCGGACCTTGATTTAACTGCTATAAAAAAATAAAAGCAAATTTAAAAGGAGATAAATTATGAAAAATAAGCTAATCTATCTTTTGTGTTTGCTCATACTTATAAATAGTTTTATATTCGTACAGGTTTTTGCTGATGATTTATCGGTAACGTTTTCGGCTTCAAATTACAATCATTCAAATATAATAACAGCCAACGATGGTACAAAATTCTGGCTTAACGGAGATGTTTCGCTCAGCTTTAATGCTGAAAAAAGCGGGAAGGCGATGATGAAAATTTCGCTTCTTGCTTTAGAGTCGGGAAAACAGGGACTTGTGTTTTTTAATCAGACAGAAGCTGACGAAAGAGTTTATGCCGACAACGCTCCGGCGGCAAAGGATGCAGTAGGTGGGGGAGCAATAAACATCCCCACCTTTACCGCAATAAACTTGGTTTCTAAAGAAAGCTTTAAGGATTATATCTTTTATGTGGATGTTAAACAGGGAATAAATACAATATTTATTCCAAACGGAAACTTTACAAATGATTGTGACAAATTAGTTTATGAAATAGCAAGTGGTGTTGGGGGTAACAACAAGGTCTGCTATAAATCAATAAGCATTGAAGGCTGCAATGATTTAAGCTATAAAATTTATCCTGATGATGTTTCGTCGAATAACCTTACATACCATCCCGACGGCCAGATTGTAGAAGGCTATGACAAGCTTGATGCTCTTACAAATCATACAGTAAGACAGGAATATGAGTCAATGTTTACTGTTATACCATTTTATGTGGAAAACGAAGGAGATTATATAGTAAACATAAGGTATAACGCTTATGCTCAAACTGCATTAAAAGAAAAAATACCTGCAGCGGTGTATCTGGATGCTGATTTAACAGGTCTTAATAATGCTAAGTGGCAGGATTTTCTTGATACTAATGTTTACACAGACGAAAAAATAAAAGAAGCTACAGATGAGCAAATAAGAGTTATTACAAAAAACAACACAATCGAGCCTGTCGATTTGGGCGGATGGATGACATCACTTTATGATGAAAATCAAAAATCTGCACCATTTTATCACTTAAAATCGTTTAAATTAAGTAACCTTGCAAAAGGCGACCATACGCTTTTGTTCTATACAGCAAGGGATATTTTGCAAAGCACAGATAAGGTTGTTAATAAGGATGTATATTTTAATTCATTTGAATTTGAATTTTTAACACCCGAGTATGAAAAAATAGAAACATTTTGTGTGCCGGTTGTAAATATGCAAACCACATCAGCAAATAAAGCACTGATTCCTAAGTTTTATGACGATGCAAAAAAAGACCTTGCACTTTCAGAAAACGAGTGGAAAAACACACTTTATATACCTGTTACAGTGGCAAATAACACAAAAGAAAATATTAATGGAATGGTTGCGGTTGTATTTTACAAAGATAAAGAACTTAAAACTGTAGATACACATTCGTTTAATCTTTTACCATACCAAAGCTTTGAAGAAGTATTGGATGCCTCATTTGCCGGCATTGATGCCGATACCTTTAAGGTATTTATATGGAATAAAGAAAGCATAATGCCTTATAACTCTCCATCAATTATTTTGGGAGAGAATGAGGTTGAAGAAATAACTGCTTTGAAGATAGAAGCAGAAGATGCCGAGTATGCTACAACTAATGCAACAACGCATCAGAATACTTCTGTTAATGCAGGTTATGCTCAAACCAAAGGCAATGGTGCAAAGGTTGTAGGTGGAGGAAATATAGTATTTAGGTTTAATTCGCCTCAGGCACAAGAGGTTACATTAAAAATTGTTTATTATATGGGTTCTGCAACAACTGATTGGCGACTTGGCTTCTTTAATCCTGTTGCCACACCTTCAAGCTATAATCTTAATATGCAGGCGGGTGTTGATTATCCCGCACTTTCTGAAGCAGTTTTTGTAGACACATCATGGAAGGCTGCAAATAATACAGAACATACATTTTCGGCAAAAGTTACTGCTAAAAAAGGTGAAAATGTAGTTTGGATTCCAGGACGAAATCTACTTTGTGCAAATACCGGTAACACGGCTACTTTGAACATGTATGAAGACTCTAATGGAAAACGACCGAACATTCAGACGCAGCTTGATTATATTGAAATAACACCAACAGTTAAAAATGTAACTAAAACAGAGTAATTTAACAGGCAAAAATTTTGTCTGAAAAATAAAAAATTTTTTTAAGGAGTGTAAAAATATGAAAAGAATTTTTACTATGTTATTAACAGTAATTCTTCTTGTAAGTCAGTTTAGTGCAATGTCAGTTTTTGCTGCCGAAGTTGCAGGCACACAGGCTGACCCGATTAGCGAAGTAGGCGATACAGCAACTTTTTTAGCATCTGATAAATACCAGTGGCCTACTAAGTTTGTGAACACTGATGGTAGCGATGCAGGTTTGGGTGCATTTGTTATGAACGCAGCTGTAAAATTTGATTTTTATTCAGCTAAAGCTCAGAGTGTTAAGCTTAGTGTAAAAGTAGCACCATGGCAGCCATCTGAAGCTAAAACTGCACTTTTGTTTTTTAATCCTATAGCAACACCTACTTCTTCTCAGGCTTCTTCAATGACCGAAGGCGTGGATTATCCTGCAAAATCTGATGCGGTTATAAACTATACTTTTACAGCATATGGTGATTATTATCAATATCATTTAAACCGTGTTGAAGGCAAAGTATATATGAAATATTCTAACCCTGCAGACTGGCCGGTAAAAGAAGCTGTTGTTGACGCAGTTGAAGGCAAGAATACCGTTTGGTTCCCAAATGGTTTATATAGCGGCGCTAACGGAAATGTTTGTTTATATTCTGTAACTGTTGAAGCTTTGGAAGAAGACGCAGGTGAGGATGAAGAAGAAGGCGGATTTGACGACGGTGTTGAAAAAGCAACTTTTTATGTTTCTGATATAGAAGGCAAAGAAGATTTTATGTATAAAGAAAGCGGCGACTATACAATACAGTCATATCTTGGTGCATCTAATAAACAAGGCTATACAACTAAAAGAAGTAATTCAAAAGGTAATTACACATCAATTCCGTTCAGCGTAGAGGAAAAAGGCGATTACATTGTAAATGTATATTACGGACTTTGGTATGACAATCAAAGCTGGGTAATGGATAGAGCATCTGCAATGTATCTTGACCAAAAGCCTTCACAAACTCCAAACGAATTAATAAGTGCTTACAGTAGTGCATCCAACTCTGATTTAACATATCTTGATAGCTATAATGAATACAGAGCTTCTCTTGGTTTAGAAGCTGTTGAAGCATATCCGGATACAGAAACTGCTCAGTGGTGGAACTTTAAAAACACAACTTTAGCTGGTTTTGATACAACCAAAAAAATTACTTCTGCCAACTGGTACAGAACAGAACCTTTAGGATATGACAATGACGGACAAGCGAAAATTAGTCCTACAATGGCATCATATTTCAGAGTAAATTCATTTGTATTAAATGACATTGACGCGGGCGACCATGTAGCAACATTTTTAACTGAGCCACAGGATTCAAATGCCGACGGTGCATTTGAAGTCAAAGGAGAGCTTTGCTATAATGCTGATATTATGATAAACAGAATTGAAATTGTTCCTGTAACAGAAAATATCAAGCCTGCACTTGCAACTTATATTTATAATGCTGGCGCAGTTGCTTCGCAAACATCAAGACCAAACTGGGCAAACTATCTTACAAGCCTTGAAGATGCAAATATTATAGGAACAGACATTACTTTTGGTGTTGAAGTAACAAATCCTTCTTCTTTATCAAAAGAAGTAGGCTATAATGTAATTTTAGCTTACTATGGCGAAGGTGATAAACTACTTAGTATTGATACTCCCGAAGGCAGTTCATTTACTGTTCCTGTAGCAGCAAAAACAACTGTAAGAAAAGAATTTAAAAAACCAATTGCCGACCTTCCGGAAGGTACTTTAAAATTAAAAGTATTCTTATGGGGTGCAGGTGATAGCCTTGTTATTCCTCAGGGTGCGGCAACAGTTTTAGATTAAATAACAAATCAATTCAACCTGCAAAGACATTCCTTTGCAGGTTGAATTAAATGTATATAAATATAGTGGAAATAAATAATTCTTGCTTTAAATAAGCATAATGAAGTATAATAAAAAAAAGAAATAAAACAAAAAGGATAAAAATATGATAATTTCTATACTTCTTCTTATTATACTTATTGCTGTACTGTTTTTTTATAATATCTATTCAAAAATAAGCGTAATGTTTATTGTTCAGCTTGGTGGACTTTGCTTAATAATTACAAGCCTTATAATGTTTACAATGAAGCTTTCTTATTACAACGGAATTTTTGGCTTGGAAATGTGGATATATTACCTTATGCGCAAAATAGAAGTTAACATCAATGATGTAAAACTATGGATGGCAATAGGATATTTTTTGATTTTTATATCGCAGAGCTTTATAATGTGGGAATTTTCTAAAAAAGGCAAAAGAGCAAAAACACTTTTTGCTTTTTCAATGATTTTTGCATTAGGTTTTGTTGTTTTTAATACCAATACAGTATCGGAAATTATTTATATTAAGGCAAACGAAGTTTTTTCATTTGAGAAAAGCCAGAAGGTTAATGATATACTTACTTCTTTTAATTACGGATTAATTATTTACTTTGCTTTTTTACCTTTTTGGTCTTTGGTATCAAATATTAAAAATACAAGAATAATATTAAAAAAACGCCGTGGCATGATTATAACAGTATTTCTTGCGTTTGTTGAATTTATTGTTATTTCATTCTCTTTTTATTCAAGGTTAAAAAATATGCTTGTGTTTTATATGATTAATATGATTGATACATATACAAACGCGATAGGTGAATTATCTGTTATAATTCCTATTATAAGTGTTTGTGTACTTATAGTTATGGCATTTATCACAGTTAAATTTGATGTATTTAACACTATCGACTTTTTTAAACCGTATGTTGCGCGGTCTAATATGAAAATTCTTCTTATGGATTTAAAATATATTTTTCATGATTTTAAAAACATAATGATGACAATTATTGCTCTTCAGAATACTGCACTTGATGATTATGGCGGTGAAGAGGGCAAAAAAGCACTTGTGAAAATAGGTGATTTTGCATATTCTTATGCACAAAAAGTTGGCGAACTTTTAGATATTTACAAAAGTAAAAAAATAACTTTTAAAGATGTTGATTTATTAGCAATTATTTATGAGGCTTCTGCAAGAATAAAAGCAGAAAGTAATGTAGAAATTAATATTTTAAATAATGTTTACGAAAACACTTCTATCTCGGGCGATGAGTATCAGCTTAAAATTCTTTTTTATAATCTTTTAAAAAATGCAGTTGATGCTATTAAAGTGAAAAATATGCCCGACGGAAGAATTGATATAAATTTTATTGAAGAAGACAAATGGCTTTGTATTGATTTGACTGATAATGGAATTGGTATGAGCAGAAAAGAAACTAAAAAAATATGGAAACCATTTGTAAGCTCTAAAAAAACTTTTATGAACTGGGGTATAGGGTTAAATCAGGTTAGAAATATTATAGAAGCACATTTAGGTTATATAGATATTATGAGTAAGAAAAATGAATATACCAAAATACAGTTGGTTTTCCAACGAAATTAAGGCGGTAAGTTTTTATGATTAGAGTAATGATATGTGATGATATTGAAGAAATTTGCACATTTTTTAAAAAAGCAATAAGTCAGACAAGCGATATGGAGGTTGTCGCCGTTGCAAACAGTGGTATTGATGCCGTTAAAATGGCTGATGAAGTAAAGCCTGATGTTGTTTTAATGGATATTCAGATGGAAACAAGAACTGCCGGAATAGATGCTGCAAAAAAGATTTTTGAAAATAATCCTGAAATAAAAATAATTATGCTTACTGTTCATGAGGAGTCAGAACTTATAGTTCATTCTTATCTTGCAGGTGCGGTTGACTATATTAATAAGCTTTCAAAACCCAATTATATAACCGAGCAAATAAGAAAAATATATTCCGAAGAAATTCTTATAGGCTCAACAATCGCTCTTCATATTCGTGATGAATTTATTAAAACTCAAAAAATTCAAAAATCACTTTTGTTTTTTATGACACAATGGTCTACACTGACAGAGAGTGAAATTGATATAATAAGACTTCTTGCTGATGGAAAAAGCAGGCGTGAGATTGCAGATGAGAAAAGTGTTGTTCTTGCAACGGTAAAAACACATATAAATAATATATTAAGAAAGTTTGAATGCTCAAGCACCAAAGAGCTATTGACAAACCTAAAGGATATGGGTATAATAGAGTATCTTTTAAAAACCATGGAAAAGAAACACAACTAAAAAAGGAGCATAAAAAATATGCGAGAATACGAAAATATTTTAAAAACATCAGATAACAGGCTTAAACAAAGGGCATATTACATTCCCGAAAACGAAGGTGGATATACACTTTTAAATGGTGAATGGAATTTTAAGTTTTTTGAGCGTGATATTGATGTGCCTGATGAGATTGATAACTGGGACAAGATTAAAGTTCCGTCGTGCTGGCAGCTTTGTGGGTATGAGAAACCTAATTATACCAATGTAAATTTTCCTTATCCTGTTGACCCGCCGTATGTACCTGATGAAAACCCGTGCGGTGTTTACAAAAGGGAATTTGAGATTTTTGATTTAAATAAAAAGCATTATATCGTTTTTGAGGGCGTGTGTTCTTGCGTTTATTTATACATAAACAATAAATATGTTGGCTTTAGTCAGGGAAGTCATCTTCAGGCAGAATTTGATATTTCTCCTTTTGTAAAAGAGGGGGTAAACACCATTACGGCAAAGGTTTTAAAATGGTGTGTATCAAGCTATCTTGAAGATCAGGACTTTTTTAGATATAACGGAATTTTCAGAGATGTATATTTGCTTGAAAGACCTGAAAATCACATAAAAGATATTGTTATTAAAACAGAAAAAAACAAAGTTAAGGTTGATTTTGAGGGACAAGCTAATATAAAGCTTTATGATAAAGATATTCTTTTGTGTGAGAAAGAATGTGACAAATATTTTGAGTTTGAAATAGAAAATGCGGTTTTGTGGAATGCAGAAAAACCATATTTATATACACTTAAGTTTGAGTTCGAAGGCGAAATTATTACTCAAAAATTCGGCTTTGTTGAAATTGAAATTTCAAGTGAAAAAGAGCTCCTTATAAATGGCGAATCGGTTAAATTAAAAGGTGTAAATCATCACGATACCCACAAAGAAAACGGTTGGTGTATGACTGATGAAGAAATATATAATGACCTCTTGCTTATGAAAAAGCTTAATATGAATGCGGTTCGTACTTCGCATTATCCGCCAACTCCAAAATTTTTGAATTTCTGTGATGAAATTGGTCTTTATGTGATTTTGGAATGTGATATGGAAAGCCACGGATTTACTCAAAGACTTGTTGATAATGAAAATCGTCGTGCAGGATACGACTGCGAAGATCCAATATGGCCATGCACAAATCCTAAGTGGGAAAAAGAACTTTGCAAAAGAATGGAACGATGCGTACTTCGTGACAGAAATCATCCCTCTATATTTATGTGGTCGCTTGGAAACGAAAGCGGATATGGCATTAATATGCGAAAAATGCTTGAAAAAGCAAGAGAAATTGACCCATCAAGACTTACTCACGCAGAAGGTGCTTATCTTTCGCAGCTTGGAGAGGCTGAAGATGAGCCGACAAGTGTATATTCAAGGATGTATACAAATATTGTTTTTTGCGCTGAATATGCAGATAACAAGGAAAATAAACAACCTATGTTTTTGTGTGAATATTGTCATACAATGGGTAACGGCCCCGGGGATGTGTATGATTATGTAGAAACTATGTATGCCCACAAAGGCTTTATTGGCGGATGTATCTGGGAATGGGCAGACCATGTTGTATTAGAAGACGGTGTGCAGAAATACGGTGGCGATTTTGGTGAAATCACACACGATAAAAACTTTTGCTGTGACGGGCTGGTTTTTGCCGACAGAAGCTTTAAAGCAGGTACGTACGAAACAAAGATAGCTTATCAGAATATAAAAACAGAGCTTAAAAATAACGAAATCTACATAACAAACAGATATGACTTTACAAATCTTAATGAATATAAACTTAAAATAGATATTGAAATTGATGGTAAAGTTATAGAAACAAAAGAACTTGTTTTAGATGTAAAACCAAAAGAAACGGCTAAAATAAAGCTTGATACCATATTGCCCAAAAGTTGTAAGCTTGGAAGTTATGTGAATATTTATTTATACGATAATGATGGTTATGAATGGGCAATGAGTCAGCATAAGCTTGATGTTTTGGTTGAAAAACATATAAATACATCTAAATTAGCTAACCTTACCGAAGATAAAGAATATATTTATGCAAATGGTGACGGCTTTAGTTATAGATTTTCTAAAGTTTACGGAAACTTTGACAGTATGCTTGTAGATAAAAAAGAAAAGCTTGCGGGTATGACAAAGCTTACTGCACATCGTGCACCAACCGATAACGACAGGCACATAAGATTTAAGTGGAATACATATCACGAAAAAAATAATCTTGGAGAAGCTATAAACAGAACTATGTCAAAAATATATTCCTGCGAAATAAAAGAAGGAAGAATTTTTGTGTCAGGTTCTCTTTCTGGTGTTTCAAGAGTGCCTTATTTCAGATATAACCTTGAAGTTTTGGTTTTTGAAGATGGAGAAATCAAATTCAATTTAAAGGGTAATGTGCGTGAAAATGCAATATGGCTACCAAGGCTCGGATTTGAATTTAAACTCTTGTATAACGATGATAAATTTACATATTTTGCTTATGGTGATAAAGAAAGCTATATTGATATGCACCATCACGCAAAGGTTGGTATGTACCAAAGCAGTGCCGATAATGAATATGTAAATTATGTTTATCCGCAGGAGCATGGAAATCATTATGGAGCAAAAATGCTTGATATAGATAATTCACTAAAATTTGTATCAAATGATACATTTGAATTTAATGTGTCACATTATAATTCTAAAGCTTTAGAAGAAGCAACACATACAAATGAGCTTGTGAAGGATAATACAACAAATGTGAGAATTGATTATAAGGTTTCGGGAATAGGCTCACATTCTTGTGGACCTGAACTTCTGGAAAAATACAGATTCAGTGAAAAAGAAGTAAACTTTGAATTTTGCATTTTGAAAAATTAATGATTTGAAAATGGGTATATATTATCCAAAGAAAATAAGATTTTTATTTTTATGAAATCAGTAGTTATGATTAAGAACGATACACGACATTTTTGAGTTAGATGTGCAGGCAATATAAATAAGAAAATTTGATATGCATAAACAAAAAAGCGGAAACGAGAAATTGGAAAATTCTCGAGTCCGCTTTTTTTATCAGTAGAGAAAAGGCGCATATTTTTAACTGAAGTATTCTTTTAATTGAATTTGGAATACTATAAGCAGAGGTGAAGATATGAAATCAATATGGAATAATATTGAAAAACCAAAATTCGACACACTTTATGGTGATGTAAAAACAGATGTTTTAATTATTGGAGGAGGTTTGTGTGGCATATTATGTGCATATATGTTAAAGAATGAAGGTGTTGACTTTGTTTTAGCTGAAGCGGATAAAATATGCAATGGAATAACAAATGCAACTACGGCGAAAATTACATTTTTGCATGGTCTTATATATGATAAAATTATAAGAAAGTACGGAGCTGATAAAGCACAACTTTATTATAAAAGCCAAAAGTGTGCCTTTGAAATACTTACAAGAATTGCAAGTGAAATTGACAGCGATTTTGAAATTTGCAATTCTTTTGTATATTCCTTAAACAACAGGAGTGTAATAGAAAGAGAAGTAGAGGCATTAAATAAGATTGGCTGCAACGCCAAATTTTGTGAGGATACACAGGTGCCTTTCAGTATTGCCGGAGCTGTTAAGATAGAAAACCAGGCAAAATTTCATCCATTGAAATTTGCTTATACAATAGCTAAAGATTTAAGAATATATGAAGATACGAAAATTATTGAAGTAAAAAACAATATGGCAATTACGGATAAAGGAACAATTACAGCAAAGAAAATTATTGTTGCAACACATTTTCCATTTATTAACAAACATGGATCATATTTTCTTAAAATGTATCAACATAGATCATATGTACTTGCACTTAAAAATGCACAAAGTATTAAAGATATGTATGTTGATGAATCAAATGATGGTTTGTCTTTCAGAAGCTTCGGTGATTTGTTACTTCTTGGAGGAGGAAGTCATCGCACAGGGAAACAAGGCGGAAATTGGGAAGAACTTGAGAAGTTTTCAGAAAAATATTATCCTGAGGCACAAGAAATTCAAAGATGGGCAACTCAGGATTGTATAACACTTGATTCTATACCGTATATTGGTAATTATTCAAAAACAACGCCTGATTTATATGTGGCAACAGGATTTAATAAATGGGGAATGACATCCTCAATGGTTTCGGCTATGATTTTAAAAGATATGATATGTAAAGGAAAAAGCGAATATGAAGATGTTTATTCGCCATCAAGAACTATGGTTCATCCACAACTTGCAGTTAATATGTTTGAATCTTTAAAAGGGTTGGCTACATTAAAGGTACCAAGATGTCCGCATATGGGATGTGCACTAAAATACAATAAACAGGAACATTCATGGGATTGTTCGTGTCATGGTTCAAGATTTGATGAGAAAGGAAAAATGATAAACAATCCTGCTACAACAGATGCAAATGTGCGGTACAACTGAGTGAAAAATTGTAACCATATTTGATAATAATAAAACTAAAAACTCTCAGGGGGTATAAAATTTATTTATAAATAATAAAAAGCGCATAAAACACCAATAAACTAATTTAAAACAAAATTTAAAAACTTAATATCCATAAAAATAAGAGTATCAATTTACGATACTCTTTTATTTTCGCCCAAAACAAGACTACGCTTTTAGTACCTTTGAGAACTATTATGGATTACAACAAGGAATACATAAATTAACAAATTTAAGATTGTAATCAGGTGCTGTGAATAGGTCTGGCAGAGATTACATATATATTAATTACGAGGTGAGAAGTATTTGTATATGGTAAATATATCTTTTGATGGTAAGGATGATGTACATATTAAAGATATAAAAAACTTGGAAGTTTCGCAAAGAAGCGCAATTTTAGAAAAAGCGTTATCGACATTTTACAAGAAAAATGTGAAAATTGATTTTATAAAATAAAAAAATTATTGACCGCCCTATCGAAAAATTAAACCAAACAAGGTATAATTTATATAAAATAAGGGCGGTTTTTCATTAAGGAGATGCTAAATGAATGAAAATAGCCGCCGCCTATATTCGAGTATCAACTGAAGACCAAATTGAATATAGTCCGGATAGTCAATTAAGTGCAATACAAGGATATGCCAAAAAAAACGGATACTGCCTTCCTTCGCAGTATGTTTTTATAGATGAGGGTATTAGTGGAAGAACTGTAGGTAAGCGTGAAGGATTTAAAAATATGATAGCTTTAGCTAAAAGCAAACCTGTGCCGTTTAATACTATTCTTGTATGGAAATACAGTCGTTTTGCAAGAAACAGGGAAGACAGTGTTGTCTATAAATCGATGCTCAGAAAGCAGTGTGGTATTGATGTTGTATCAATTAGTGAATCAACAGGAGATGACAAAATGTCTATTTTGTTTGAAGCTATGATTGAGGCAATGGATGAGTACTATAGCATCAATCTTTCTGAAGAAGTTAAAAGGGGTATGGCCGAAAAAGCCAAGAGGGGTGGAGTTCTTTCTATAGCGCCATTCGGATATAAAATTGAAAACGGAGAGTTTGTTACAGTTGAATCTGAAGCCGAGGTTATTAAAAATGTATTTTCAAGTTATTTAAACGGGAGTGGCTTTTTAAGTCTGGCAAAAAAACTCAACGCATTAGGTGTAAGAACTCACAAAGGTAACAAAATAGAAAAAAGAACTATTGAATACTGGCTCAATAATCCTATTTATAATGGAAAAACAAGATGGAATCCAACGGGCAGAACCTCAAGAAATTATGACAGTAAAGATTTGATAATTTCAGAAGGTTCTCACAAGATGATTATTGATGATTCGATGTGGAATGCCGTGCAACAAAAATTAAAAGAAAATAAAGCAAGGTACAAAAAGAGCATGAGAGAACCTAAAAAGGGTATGTCGCATTGGTTAAACGGAGTTCTTCGATGCGGAAAATGCGGTAGTACACTTGTAAATTGTGGAGGAACCTACTATTGTGGTAATAAGGCAAAGGCACTATGCTTGGGTAATGGTGGTATCAGCACAAAGGTAATATCAAAAATAATTATTGATAAACTTGAAGAAATTCTTGACTTAGATGATGTTTGTTTGCAGTTTGATACAAGCGACAAACCCGAAAATAAAGCTTATGTCTCCAATAATTTACGATTGTTACAAGTTAAAATTGAAGAAGCTGACAAAAAACTTGAACGTATCAAAGAGGCATACGAAAATGGTGTGGATACCATAGAAGAATATAAGACAAACAAAGATAAGATTTGTAAAGAAGTAAATGAATTAAAGAAATTATTATCGGAAGAGAAGAAGCAAAATGAGAATGAAAATAAAATGCCTGACCAAAGTATTGCAAAAGTTAAAGGTGATATACGAAAAATATCTGACATTTTAAGATCTGACGAAGTTACCAACGAAGAAAAAAATGCTGTTTTAAAAAGTATTATTAAAGAAATTGTTAAGATGGGTGATGACGGAAGAACTTTTCAAATTGTGTTCTGGAATCCAAAAGGAAACTAAAATTAAAGCCCAATATGGCTACCATATTGCAAATGTTAAATGCAAGGACTTTTTGTTATAATCTTTTGCAGCATGCTCCGCCGTACTGGGCTATTATAAACTTTGCGAGTTCGGGGTTTTTGTTTTTTATTTTTACCGGGTACATAAGTCGTTTTTCATAATTCCACATATATTTTTATTCTCCTTCCTTCTGCCAGGGCCATTTTTGGTTTTCAGATACCCACTCAAACGGTGTTTCGTCTGAAGAATACATAGCTTCAAGTGGACCATATTTGGTCTGATAAGTGTTTTTCAGACTTTTTAGAGTAAAAGCAAGATTTTTAAAAAGCTTTAATGCCTCTTCACAATGAGGGTGAGTATCTAAAAACAAATTCAAATCATAAAGGGCAAAACCGACTTCTGAAATTCTTTTCAAAAGCTCTTTTTTGCCCATATTGTTATTATTATCATTTTCATTATTACAACCGCAGTTGTTGTTTAAATCATTGCATGCGCAATTTAATATTTCATCAATAGAAATTTTCATTTCTTTTATACTCCTTTCTTAAAAATTATTTGAATGGGCTCATAATAGGGTTGTTTTTATAGGTTGAAAACGGAATATCAAGGTCTTTAAAAATAGTACCTCGATAAAGTGCTTCGTCTGCCTTATAAAGATTTTCAAATGGCTGAAAAGCTATATAAGCATAAGCATACATAGGATTCTGGGGCATTAACGGAATGTTTTTCGACATATTTTTCACCTCTTTTTAATTAGTAGTTTCACTATACAATATGTTTGTATGCTGTAAAATGTCAAAAAATGTTAAAAAATAGTACAATTTTACTAAAAATCATATTGACAGATTGTTAAAAATAGTATAAAATATTAGTGTATTTTGATTTTTTTGAATTTTGCATTGGAAAATAAAGCAAAATTTATCTTTTTTGCAGTAATAATAGCAAAAAGGTTTTGTTAAATTTCACATAAAAATGTGAAATACCTTTTTTGCATTAGAATTTTGAGTAATAAAACCGTGCTTAAAAATGCACACCGTAAGAGTACCGATGGGTACACTTTATAAAAAATTAATAAAGATAGCAACCCGTACGGTGCTTATTATCCTTGTTTTGAGGATTCTAAATTTAAGAAAAGGGGGTTGATAATCTTTGATTAGTGTAACTATTTTTATAATTACCTGCGTCGTAGCAGTAGCATTGTGTATTGCCGCTTTCTTTGGCGGTGTTGCATATAGAAAGAAAATAGCCGAAGCTAAATTGGGCGATGCTGAAAAATGTGCTCAGGAAATTGTTGAATCAGCGAAAAAAGAAGCTGAAACAAAGAAAAAAGAAGCTCTTTTATCAGCAAAAGAAGAAATCCATAAAAGCAGAGCCGAATTTGACAAGGAAATTAAAGATCGAAGATTTGAAATTACAAGACAAGAAAGGCGACTTGAACAAAAAGAAGCTAATCTGGATAAAAAGACAGATGCTTTGGACAAAAAAGATGAAAAATTAAATCAAAAAATCAAAGAGCTTGATGTTTTAACAGAAGAAACCAAAGAAGTAAAACAAAAACAGCTTGAAATTTTAGAAAAATTATCAGGCTTATCGGTTGAAGAAGCAAAAGAATATTTGCTTAAAAACATTGAAGATGAAGTTAAGCATGAAGCTGCAATAATGATTAAAAGCATTATTGATGAAGCAAAAGAAGAAGCTGATAAAAAGGCTAAAAACATTATCAGCACTGCAATTCAGAAATGTGCAGCTGACCATGTTGCCGAAGCAACAGTTACAGTTGTTGCTCTTCCCAATGATGAAATGAAGGGAAGAATTATCGGTCGTGAAGGAAGAAATATAAGAACACTTGAAACGATGACAGGAATTGACCTTATTATTGATGATACTCCTGAAGCAGTTGTTCTTTCAGGATTTGACCCAATAAGAAGAGAAATAGCAAGAGTTGCTCTTGAAAAGCTCATTGTTGACGGCAGAATTCATCCTGCACGCATTGAAGAAATGGTTGAAAAAGCAAGAAAAGAAGTTGAAGCCATTATTAAACAGGAAGGTGAGCAGGCTACATTTGATACTGCTGTTCACGGATTACATCCTGAAGTAATAAGACTTTTGGGTAAATTAAAATACCGTACAAGTTACGGTCAGAATGTTTTAAAACATTCTATTGAGGTTGCAAATTTGGCTGGTGTTATGGCAGGAGAGCTTGGTGCCGATGTTAAAATGGCAAAAAGAGCAGGACTTCTTCATGATATTGGTAAAGCTATGGACCACGAAATTGAAGGTTCACACATTGAAATCGGTGTTGATATTGCTAAAAAGTATAAAGAAAACCCCGATGTTATCAATGCAATTGCATCACATCATGGTGATACAGAGCCTACAAGTATTGTTGCTTGTATAGTTCAGGCTTGTGACGCTATTTCAGCAGCTCGTCCGGGTGCAAGAAGAGAAAACCTTGAAACATATATCAAACGACTTGAAGCACTTGAAGAAATTGCAAATTCTTTTGATGGTGTTGAAAAATCGTTTGCTATTCAGGCAGGTAGAGAAATCAGAATTATGGTTAAACCTGAAAATGTTAAAGAAAATGAAGTTGCTCTTGTTGCTCGTGATATTGTTAAGAGAATTGAATCTGAACTTGAATATCCAGGTCAGATAAAAGTTAATGTAATAAGAGAAACACGCGCTGTTGATTACGCAAAATAAAAATTAAAGCCTTCTGCTTTTGCAGAAGGCTTTTTAGTTGATGTTTTATTTTATGCACCGATTTTTCTGAATTTTTCGTATCGTTTATCTAAAAGCTCATGAGTAGAAAGCTTTTGTTTTTCATTTATTTCATCAACAATATACATTTTCAAATCGTCACATATTTCGTTATTGGTTTTGTCTTTTTCGTCAATTATTTTTTCAACAATTCCAAATTTTTTAAGGTCGTATGAGGTTAGCTTTAAAGCCTCGGCAGCTTCATTTGCTTTCTGTGAGTCTTTCCACAAAATGCTTGCACAGCCTTCGGGGGATATAACCGAATAAACAGAATTTTCAAGCATAATAAGTGTATCGCATACACCAAGTGCCAACGCACCGCCCGAGCCGCCTTCGCTTATTATAACCGAAATAATCGGAACTTTTATTCCCATCATTTCAAAAAGGTTTTCGGCAATTGCTTCGCCCTGACCTCTTTCTTCTGCGTCAATACCGCAGTAAGCACCGGAGCAACCTATAAAACAAACAATAGGACGGTTGAATTTTTCGGCTTCTTTCATAAGACGAAGGGCTTTTCTGTATCCTTCAGGAGTAGGACATCCAAAGTGTCTTTTCATTCTTTCGTCAAGAGTTGAGCCTCTCTCCATTGCGAGTACTGTGACACTTTTTCCGTTTAAATATCCAATGCCGCCAATTATTGCCTCATCATCACCAAAGCGTCTGTCACCGTGAAATTCAACAAAACTGTCAATCATATTTTCTATATAGAATTTTCCTAAAGGTCTTTTTGTATCACGAGCTGCCACAACTCTGTCGTATGCTGTTTTTGTATTAGAATTCATAAATAAAACTCCCTTCTTTAAGCCTTATTATTGTGGATTTTTAAGATTTTTGAAAGAGTATATTTAAGCCTTGGTCTTTCTTCAATCATATCCACAAATCCGTGTTCAAGCAAAAATTCTGCTCTCTGGAACCCTTCAGGAAGTTTCTGACCGGTTGTTTGTTCAATAACTCTTGCGCCTGCAAAACCAACAAGTGCTTTTGGTTCGGCAATTATTATATCACCGTGCATTGCAAAGCTTGCGGTGATACCGCCTGTTGTAGGATCGGTTAAAACTGTTATGTATAAAAGTCCGTGCTCGCTGTGGCGTTTTACACTACCCGATACCTTTGCCATTTGCATAAGTGATAAAATTCCCTCCTGCATTCTGGCACCGCCAGATGTAGTAAACCCTACAACAGGAAGATTTTCTTTTGTTGCTCTTTCAAAAATACGGGTGATTTTTTCGCCTACAACAGTACCCATACTGCCCATCATAAAGTTTGAGTCCATTATAAAAATTGCGCATTTTTCGCTATCAATTTTTGCTGTGCCGCAAACAACAGCTTCGTTAAGGCCACTTGCCTCTTCTGATTTTTTTAGTTTTTCATCGTAATTTGGAAAATCTATGATGTTTTTGCTTTTTAATCCTTTGTCAAATTCTTTGAATGTGCCTTTGTCGCATATCATTTCAATTCTGTCTTTTGCACCAACTCTTAAATAAGAATTACAATCAGGGCAAATCATAAAATTTTCTTTTAAAGCTTTATAATCCTTTTCAGCATTACATTTTTTGCACATTACTTTTAAAGGTTTGTTATCGCTTTTTTTAAAATTAAGCATTCTATTCACACTCACCTTTCTTTATTTTGAAGTAACTGCAAAAGAAAATTCTGCACTTACACAAAGTTTTCCGTTTACATATCCTTTTCCTTTTGCAAAATAAAATGGTTCTCTTATTTTAGTGATTTCACATTCTGTTTCAAATAAATCTCCCGGCACAACAGGAGTTCTGAATTTTACTTTGTCAAGTCCTGTAAAGAAGGGGAGAGTATTATCCTTTATTACACCATCAAGGCATACGCAAACAGACTGTGCCAAAATTTCGCAAAGTATTACACCCGGCACAACAGGGTGGTTAGGAAAATGACCTTTTAAAAAGAATTCGTCACCTGTAATTTTCTTTTTTCCGTGTGCTTTACCATCTATTAATTCTACCTCATCTAAAAGAAGCATATTATCCCTGTGGGGAAGAATTTTTTTGATTTCTTCTTTATTCATAATTCAATCCTCATTATTTAATTTTTGCAAAACCTACGCAGGCATTATGACCGCCAAAACCAAGTGATACCGACATAGCAAAGTCAATATCTTTTTTATCGGCAACATTTGGTGTGTAGTTTAAGTCACATTCTTCGTCTTTTTCTTTGTATCCGATTGTAGGCGGAATAATGCTTTCGTTAAGAGCCTTTATTGCGGCAATAGCTTCAATAGCACCTGCAGCTCCAAGAAGATGACCTGTCATTGATTTTGTTGAACTTATGCTTAAATCATAAGCTTTATCGCCAAATACATTTTTAAGAGCTTTTGTTTCTGTTTTGTCGTTTAATGGTGTACTTGTTCCGTGAGCATTTACATATATCTTTTTAGCGTCAAAATTATTTCCTGCTTCGTTTAAACAGTCAGAAATTGCTCTTGCAGAAGCTTCGGCCGATGAATCAGGAGCTGTAACATGAAATGCATCACATGTGCTGCCATAGCCTTTAACTTCGGCATAAATCTTTGCGCCTCTTTTTATAGCGTGCTCGTATTCTTCAACAATAAGTGCGCCTGCACCTTCACCCATAACAAAACCGCATCTTCTTTTGTCAAAGGGGATAGAAGCATTATCTTTGTCTTCGCTTTCACAAAGTGCCATACAGTTTATAAATCCAGCCATAGCAAGAGGATTTATAGCCGCATCAACACCGCCTGCAATTATTGCATCGGCATATCCTGCTTTAATTGCTCTGTATGCTTCGCCAATTGCAGTTGTACCTGTTGCACAGGCTGTTGATACTGCAATACATGGACCCTTTGCGTTAAATTTAATTGCAATGTTTCCCGCACCCATATTAAGTATCATTTTTGGAATAAAGTGCGGTGAAACCCTTAAAGCACCTTTATTTATAAGATTATTGTGTTCTGTAACAAATGTGTCAAAACCGCCAACGCCCGAACCGTAATATACACCAAATCTTTCAGGTGCAATATTACCTTCAATACCGCTGTCTGAAACTGCCTGATGAGAAGATGCAATTGCAAACTGAACAAATCTGTCAGATCTTCTTACATCAGCTTTTTCCATATATAAAGATGCGTCAAAATCTTTAACCTGTGCTGCAAGCTTTGCCTTAAGGTCAGTTGTGTCAAAGCTTTCTATAAGATTAATTCCGCTTTTTCCGTTTTTTAAACTTTCCCAAAAGCTTTCTACATCATTTCCAACAGGAGTTACACATCCAAGTCCTGTTATAACAACTCTTTTCATAAATAAAAACCTCCTTTGGTTTTATATTGCAAGTCCGCCGTCAACTCTTATTACTTCGCCTGTTATGTAATCAGAGTACTCGCTTGCCAAAAATGCAGCAAGGTTTGCAACATCTTCGGTTTTGCCAAGTCTTTTAAGCGGTATAGATTTTAAAAATTCTTCATCAGAGTTTAAATCTTTTGTCATATCGGTCATAATAAATCCCGGTGCAATTGCATTACAGCTTATGTTTTTGGCACCAAATTCCCTTGCAACAACTTTTGTTAAGGCAATAATACCTGCTTTTGATGATGCATAGTTTGCCTGTCCAGCAAGACCTTTTAGGGCCGATATAGATGATATGTTTATAATTTTACCGTATTTTCTTTTTATAAAGTTTCTTGATAAGGCCTTTATCATATTAAATGCGCCTTTAAGGTTTGTATCAATAACCTTGTCAAATTCGTCTTCTTCCATTGTGGCAATAAGATTATCACGTGTTATGCCTGCGTTGTTTACTAAAATATCAATGCCGTCAAAATCAGAGGTGATTTTGGCTGCAGTTTCTTTAGCACATTGTGTGCTCGAAACATCACACTGATAAACCTCACATTTTACGTTGTATGTTTCTTCAATATATTTTTTAGCTTCAAGTGCTGCATCTGATATTACAATATCAAGTATTGCAACATTAGCACCGCATGAAGCATACTTTTCTGCTATTTTTCTGCCAATTCCACGGCTTGCACCTGTTATAACTGCATTTTTTCCTTTAAGCATTGTTTCTTATCGCCTCCACAGTTTCGTTTAGTGTATCGGTATCCTGAACAGAATATACTCTCACATCTTTTGAAATCTTTTTAATAAGAGAGCAAAGAGTTTTTCCTGCACCAACTTCAATAAAATCGGTGTATCCGTCATTTATCATATTTTCAATGGTTTCCTGCCATTTAACAGGACTTTTCATTTGATTTTCAAGATAAGAAATTACATCTTCGCCGTATTTTTCGGCAGTAAGGTTGGCATAAACATCAATTTCAGGTTTTTTAATGTCAAAGTTTTTAAGCTCATTGCCAAAATCTTGCGCTGCATCGCTCATAAAAGGCGAATGAAATGCTGCACTTACTGCAAGAGGAAGAATTCTGCCTCCAAGTTCTTTTATTTTTTCTTCAAATGCTGCAAAGCTTGATTTTAGTCCTGACACAACAGTTTGACCGGGGCAGTTAAAGTTTACTGCATATAGCTTTTCAAATTCTTTTGCGGTTTTATCAACTACATCTTTATCAAGCTTTAAAACAGCATACATTGCAGTATCAAATTTTTGGGCAGCATCGTTCATAAGAAGGCCTCTTTTTGATACAATTTTAAAACCGTCAGTATATGAATAAGCTTTTGCATAGGCGAGTGCTGCAATTTCACCAAGAGAAAATCCTGCAACACCATCGGCAAAAATACCATTCTGGTTTAGTGCCATTGAAGATGCAATCTCGGTAAGGTAAAGACAAGGCTGAGTATTTTTTGTTTGTTTAAGTTCTTCGTCACTGCCTTCAAAAGACTGCTTTTGTGTGCCTGGACGAATACCTTCTGCTTCATCATAGAGCTTTTTAATATCGCCGCCTAATTCGTAAAGCGATTTTCCCATTCCACTAAATTGTGCACCCTGACCGGAAAATACAAATGCTATTTTACCCATTTTGTAGCTCCCTTCAAAATTTCTTCTGCTTCTTTAAACATTTCTTCAATAATTTCACTTGCGGCTTGTTCTTTGTTTACAAGACCTGCAATCTGCCCTGCAAGGAAACATCCTTTTTTCTCATCACCATCAACAACAGCGGCTCTTAAAGTTCCAACAGCCATATTTTCAAGCTCATCGTTTGAAATAGAAGTGTATTCAGCTTTTGCGTATGCTCTTGAAAATGGAGATTTAAGACTTCTTACAGGATGACCAAGTCTTTTTCCTGTAACAATAGTTGAAGTATCGTTTGCCTTTAAAACTTTGTCTTTATACACTCTGCTTATATTACATTCTAAACTTGTTAAAAATCTTGTTCCAATCTGAACGCCTGATGCACCAAGCATAAACGATGCTGCAACACCTCTGCCGTCGGCAATACCGCCTGCAGCAATAACGGGGATATCTACTGCATCCACAACCTGCGGAACAAGAGAAAGTGTGGTAATATCACCAACATGACCGCCTGATTCTCCGCCTTCTGCAATAACCATATCTGCACCAGAGCGTGCAACAAGCTTTGCAAGTGCGGCTGATGGGATAACAGGAATAACCTTAATTCCTGCTTCTTTCCACATAGGAATATATTTTTCAGGATTTCCTGCTCCCGTTGTTACAACGCTGACTTTCTTTTTTGCCACAAGACTGGCAATCTTATCAACATTGTTACCCATAAGCATAATGTTTACGCCAAAGGGTTTATCAGTAAGAGAAAATGCCTTGTCGATTTCTTTTTCAATTTGCGAAATATCTCCGCTCGCAGCTGAGATTATACCAAGACCGCCGCCGTTAGATACGGCAGCGGCAAGGGTAGAATCTGATATGTGAGCCATACCGCCCTGAAATAGAGGGTATTTTATGCCGAGAATTTCGCATATAGGTGTGTAAATCATTTTTACACTTCCTTTCGCAAAAAACTCAATTATTATTCTGCTTTTGCATCAATATATGCAACAAGCTCTTTTACAGATTTGCCAACTTCGTTAGGTTTAATTTCGATGCCGAATTCGTCTTCCATTTCCATCATAATTTCAACAGTGTCAAGTGAGTCTACACCTAAATCTTCAAATGTTGTAGCCTCTGTGATTTCACTTGCATCCATTTCAAGATGGTCTGCCAATAAATTAATTACTCTTTCTAATGTCATTTTAAATTCCTCCATAAATTTTATTTTTTATAGTTTTTTAATTACTACCATTTTATAACACAGGCAGCACTTGATAAGCCGCCGCCAAAGGCACACAAAACAATGTTGTCGCCTCTTTTTAAGTTGCCTGTTTCATAAAGCTCAGACACCGCCATAGGAACACTCGCTGATGATGTGTTACCATATTTATCTATGTTTACAAAAAATTTATCCATAGGCACTTTTAATCTTTTTGATGCATACTCAATTATTCGTATGTTTGCCTGATGGGGTACAATGTAGTCGATTTCTTCAAGAGTTAATCCTGCTTTTTCTACCACAAGCTTAATATCGTTTACAATTTTATTTACAGCAAATTTGAATGTTTCCTGACCATCCATAAAAATGTAAGGGTGCTTTACTTCGCCTTTGTAAAATGGCGATGTGCCAGAAAAAGAAGGTATTTCTATAACCTCGTTTCCACCTTGAGTAGAAAGATGTGAGGCTAAATAGCCTTCGCCTTTGCTCACTACAAATGCACCTGCACCGTCACCAAAAATAACACATGTAGCCCGGTCAGACCAGTCCACAATTTTGCTAAGTCTTTCGGCTCCTATAACAAGGACATTTCTTAAATTGCCACGCATTATATAGCTTACAGCAGTATCTAACGCAAATAAAAATCCGCTGCATGCAGAGTTTATGTCAAACGCAGGGCAATTAGCACCAATAGCGCTTTGAACAAGACCTGCAACAGTAGGGCATAGTGTTTCGTGCGAAATTGTTGCTGCTATAATTAAATCTATTTCATCCGCTTTAATATCTGCACTTTCAAGAGCTTTTTTTGCAGCGTTTATTGCAAGATCACCTGCAGTTTCATTTTCAGATACTCTTCTTTCTTTAACACCAACTCTTTGAGTAATCCATTCGTCATTGGTTTCAACTATTTTGGATAAATCGTCATTGGTTATTACTTTTTCGGGTACATAAAAACCAGTTCCTAAAACTTTTATGCTCATCTTTTTCCCTCCTTTTTCAGCACAGTGTGTGCTCTTTTTTAAAAAACAGAGATTTTTCTCTGTTTTTCTACTTATTTTTTATGCCTTCCAAAAAGCAGCTAAAGCCAAATTGAAAATATTTTATTGCATCTTCTTTTTATATCTTTCTTGATATTGCATCGGCATTGTAGCCTCTGCAAAAACACCATATTGAATAGCACAAAACATCGTGGTCAACCTTTTTGATAAGATTTTTTTCTTCGGCATATTCAAGATATTTTTTCATTGAATTTGTCCACCACAAACGGTTGCTCTCAGTAAGTGAGTCGTGCTCAAACATATACTGACTAAACTGCATTTTTATGTCGTAGGTGTTTATAAGCACCTTTGTTGCAACATCCAAAGCAAATCCAAAAAAATCGTCTTCAATGCTAAATTCTGAGTTTATGCTTTCTTGCATTTTAACAACCGCATTTTTATAAACAATCTGCAAAACCTCGTCTATGTTGTGAAAACGGTTGTAAAATACTCTGTTAGTGCAGTTAAGCTCTTTTAAAATTTTTCTTACTGTAACAGTGTGTGCACCATCTTTAGTTGCCAAATCCTGAGTGATTTTTATTATAAGATCTGATGTTTCGTCATATATTAGCTCTTTTTTATTATCAGCCACAAAAATCCCTCCCAAAACTTTAGCACACTATGTGCTAAGAAAATTTTACCACATATAATATATAAATGTCAATATATTTTTAAGAAAAAAAGATGGCATAAGCCATCTTTTATGTAAAAATTTTATTTCTAGAGTTCTCTTTCAATATTTGGAGTAAGCTGAGCGAGCATACCTCCGTCAACCACAAGCTCTGTACCTGTTGTATTTTTTGAATTATCACTTGCAAGATACCATACCGCATTTGCAATATCTTCAAAATCCGCAATATCCTCAATGGGGGTGTAGTTTGCAAGTGCATATTTTGCGTTATTTTCATTATTATGCCACCTTGATGTTTTAATCATACCAGGAAGCACGCAGTTTGAACGGATACCGTATTTTCCAAAGTCAACTGCAAACGATTTAGAAAGGGCAAGAATTGCGCTTTTTGACGAGCAATATGCACATCTTGATTGTGTTACTCTTATAGCAGAGTTTGATGCTATAAACACAATTGAGCCTTTTTTCTTCTCAATCATATGTTTTGCACTTTCTCTTGACATCATAAAATTCCACGCAACATTTATTTTATAAACATCCATAAAATCGTTTATGTCAACTGTGAGGCTGTCTTGTCCGATTCCAAGATTAGCCGCATTTAATACAAGTGCATCAATTAAATAGCCTTGTTTTTTAATATCGTCAAAAATGCTTATAACTTCATCCTGCTCAAAGGTTGAGGTGATATAATATTTTGCAAAAACATTGTATTCTTTTAATTTATTAACTGCTTCTTCAAGAGGGTCGCCGCACCTTCCGCTTATAAAAACATTGTAGCCTTCTTTTGCAAAACGCTCTGCAATATAAAACCCTGTTCCGTAAGCGGCACCTGTTACAAATACCGATTTACTCATATTTTATAATCCCTACCAATCTGCATTAGAGCCATCTTCAAAGTAAAGCTTTGGAGTTGTCCATTTTCCGTCGTATATTTTTTCTTTGATAGCATTTTCATCAAGCTCAACACCAAGACCTGGTTTTGTAGGAACATCAATGTAACCGTCTTTGATAACAAACGGCTCTTTTATATATCCAACACCAAGGTCAGAATCATCTTCGTTTCCGGGATGCTCCTGAACAAGGAAGTTTGGAATACAGGCATCAAGCTGAATACACGATGCAAGTGATACAGGGCCTAAAGGATTGTGCGGTGCAACACTTCCATAGTACATTTCAATCATAGCGGCAAGTTTTCTTCCTTCAAATATACCGCCAACATGGCAGATATCAGGCTGAATTACACTTACTGCCTGTTTTTCTATAAGTTCTCTGTATTGCCATTTGCCAAAAAGTCTTTCGCCTGCGGCAATCGGAACGGTTGTCTTGCGTGAAATTTCAACCATTGTGTCAACATTCTCAGGAAGACAAGGTTCTTCTACAAACATTGGCATATAAGGCTTTAAAAGCTCGATTAGTCTGTGAGCCATTGCAGGTGATACTCTTCCGTGAAAGTCAATGGCAAGGTCAATATTATTTCCTATATGTTCTCTTATTTTTGCAAATCTTTCTATATGTTTTAGAGTGTTTTCAGGATTTTCAATAGTTTTAATAGGAGGAATAATGGAATATTTTAATGCAGTATAGCCTCTTTCCATTCTCCTGTCAGCTAATCTTAGCATTTCGCTGATTGGAAAATCGCCTTTTGTACCTGCAACTTTAAGGTGTGTATACATTCTTATCTTATCTCTGCATTTGCCACCTAACATTTCATATACAGGGCAGTTATAGTATTTTCCTTTTATATCCCACAAAGCCTGCTCAATACCGCTTATTGCAGAGAGCATTAAAGGACCGCCCCGATAGAATCCGCCACGGTAAAGTGCCTGAATATGATGTTCAATCATAAGCGGGTCTTTTCCTATTAAATATTCTTCAAATTCCTTTAAAACGGCTTCGATGGCTGTGCAGTGACCTTCAAGCACAGGCTCACCTAAACCAATTATATCATTATCAGTATATATTTTTAAAAACATCCATCTTGGTTTTACATTTACTACTTCAAGTCTGGTTATTTTCATACCATTTCGCTTCCTTTTGTTTTAAATTTCTTCTAAAATTTTATTTAATGCATCATGTGCAATGTGAAATTTATCAAGGTTGTTTGAAGTTTCATTTTCGCTTTTGTGACCGCCTTCTAACTGAGACAATCCTACAAAGCTCGCAAGATGGGGTTCAAGTGACAAAAATCCTTCGTAATTTTTTTCTTTAAGGTGCGATAAAACTTCTTTTATTTTGCCGTCACCGCAACCTGCAGGAACAACTGTTTTATCAGAAGATAAAGCATCTTTAATGTGCATATATTCAATGTAAGGAGCCATAATGTTATATGCATCAGGAAAAACGTTACAATCACACTGAACAAAATTTGCAGGGTCAAAAACAGCTTTTAGCTTTGGTGATGATATACTTTCGATAATATCCTTGCAACGAAGCGGTGTATCACCGTAAATGTCTTTTTCATTTTCGTGCAGAAGAATTACATCGTAGTCTTTTGCACATTTAACAAGCATATCCATTCTTTTTAAAACTTCGTCACGATTTTTTTCGCAAGAATTAGCAGGCATAAAAAAGCTGAAAAGTCTTATGTATTTTGTTTCAAGAATTTTTGTCATTTCAAGAATGTTTTTAAAAACCACAATATGTTCATCAATAGGGTCGGTAATTTTTATTTTGCCGATTGGGGACCCTATTGACGAAATTTTTACATTTTCTTTATCAAGAATTTTTTTAATTTCTTTTACTTCATCCAAAGAGTGCTGGGAAATGTTTTTTCCGTTAACACCTCTTATTTCAATAAAGTTAATACCACATTCCTTAACGCCCGAAATCTGTTTTTCAAAATTCGGGTCGATTTCATCTGCAAATGCAGAAAGGGTAAATCTTGCCATACTTTTTCTCTCCTTTAGATTAAATTAAAATTTTAATCTTTCTTCAATGTATGCAGCAACATCTTCAATTTTTAATGTTACCTGTTCCATACTGTCTCTTTCACGAACAGTAACCATTCCTGTTTCTTCTGATTCAAAATCATATGTTACGCAGAAAGGTGTGCCAATTTCGTCCTGTCTTCTGTATCTTTTTCCAATATTGTTTGCATCGTCAAATTCACAAACAAAGTGTTTTGAAAGTTCGTTATAAACTTCTTCTGCTTTTTCAGAAAGCTTTTTAGATAAAGGAAGAACTGCTGCTTTAACAGGTGCAAGTGCGGGGTGTAGTCTTAAAACTACTCTTGTATCTGTGTCAGAAATTTTTTCTTCATCATAAGCTTCAACCAAGAAAGCAAGTGCAACTCTGTCTGCACCAAGCGAAGGTTCAACACAGTAGGGGATATAATGCTCATTTGATGCCTGATCAAAATATTCAAGATTTTCGCCTGAATGTTCCATATGCTGTTTTAAATCAAAATCTGTTCTGTCGGCAATACCCCAAAGCTCGCCCCAACCAAACGGGAACATAAATTCAATGTCGGTTGTAGCGTTGCTGTAGTGTGAAAGTTCTTCTTTTTCGTGGTCACGCATTTTAATGTTTTCTTCTTTTATGCCAAGGCTTAAAAGCCAGTTTTTACAAAAATCTTTCCAATATGCAAACCATTCTAAATCAGTACCCGGTTTGCAGAAAAATTCAAGTTCCATCTGTTCAAATTCACGTGTACGGAAAGTAAAATTACCAGGTGTGATTTCATTTCTGAATGATTTACCAACCTGACCAATACCAAAAGGAATTTTCTTTCTTGTTGTTCTTTGAACATTTCTGAAGTTTACAAAAATACCCTGTGCAGTTTCAGGACGAAGATAAATTTCAGATTTAGAATCTTCTGTAACACCCTGGAAGGTTTTGAACATAAGATTGAATTTTCTTATTTCGGTGTAATTTACCTTGCCGCATTTTGGGCAGGCAATTTTGTTTTCTATAACAAAATCATACATTTTCTGGCTATCCCAGCCGTCAACAACAACTGTTTCGCCTTTGTCGTGGAAATAATCTTCAATAAGCTTGTCTGCACGGTATCTGCTCTTACATTCTTTACAGTCCATAAGAGGGTCAGAAAATCCGCCAACGTGACCTGATGCAACCCATGTTTCAGGATTCATAAGTATTGCGGCGTCAATACCAACATTGTATTTTGATTCGTTGATAAATTTTTTCCACCATGCTTTTTTTACGTTGTTTTTAAATTCAACACCCAAAGGACCATAGTCCCATGTGTTTGCAAGGCCACCGTAAATTTCTGAGCCGGCATAAACGTAACCTCTTCCTTTGCAAAGTGCAACAATTTTTTCCATTGTTTTTTCGGTATTTTTCATTCTAAAATTCCTTTCTATGTAAAAGTTAATTATTAATTTTTTCAAAAAAACAATCATATATTAGTTTATCGAAATAATATCATTTTGTCAAGGTTAAAAGCATTATAGTTTCAAAATTTGGAGGTATTTATGAAAAAAGGTATATATAAGGAAGCTTTTTTGTTATGCGCAACATTTTTAGGTAGTGTTATCGGTGCAGGATTTGCATCAGGAAAAGAGCTTAGTCTGTTTTTTATGCCGTTTGATAAATGGGGAATTTTTGCACTTTTTTTATCATCTTTTTTAATGGCATTTTATTATTATGTTGTTTTAAAAAAAGTGTATGTTGAAAACATAAATAACACATTTGAATATCTTGTAAGTATAAGTAATGATTTTTTTGCAAAAATAATATATGCGTTTATTTATGTTTTTTCGTTTGCAATATTTTGTGCAATGTTTTCTGCAAGCGGTGCATTAATTAAAGAACGGTATAATCTTCCTTTTATTTACGGAACACTTCTTATGGCGGCTATATGCTATATGGTTTTTTATAAAAACGCATATGGAATATTAAAGCTTAATGCTATTTTAACACCTCTTATGATTTTGGGGATTATTATTCTTGGGATTTATTCGATTTTTTGTGATAAAGATGTTTTTAACGATTTTGGTATAAAACTTGTAAAAAACTCATTCGTCTATGCAAGCTATAACGCTATTAATATTATTGTTGTGTTTTGCGAAATGGGGCACATAATAAAGAGTAAAAAAACAGCTTTTTTATCGGGTATATTTTCGTTTTTTGGATTGTTTTTAATAAGTGTTATTTTATTTGTAATGCTTTTGATGTTCAAAAATGAGGCGATGTTTTTTGAACTTCCTATTTTAGAAATTTCCAAAAATATGAAGGATTTTTATGTTGTCATACTTATTTTTGCTATGATAACAACTGCAGTATCAATGGGTTTTGGAGTTTTAACAGTTTTACAAAAGGTATTTAACCCCAATAAACAACTTCCGTTTCTTATGTGCATTATGGCGGTTTTATTTTCGCAGATAGGCTTTTCTGGTATGGTATCAAAAGTATATTCATTTTTTGGGTATCTTGGAATGGGATTGTTTTTAGTTATATTTATAGATTATATAAAAACTTTGAAAAAAAGAGAAAAATATAAAATTTCAAAGAAAAACAAAGAAAAACTACGATAAATTAGTTTAAACAACTTTGATTTTATTCTGAATTTGTAATAAACTTAACAAGTTGCTAATGAATCGGGGTTTAGCGCAGTTTGGTAGCGCACTTGGTTTGGGACCAAGGGGCCGGGGGTTCGAATCCCTCAACCCCGACCATTTTTTTATAAAAAACAAAGCTTAAAGGCTGGTAATCGCAGTTAAGTAATTAGTATCAAAAACTTTAAAAAAAGTAAAAAAACTTCTTGACAATAACTTTAAAGTATGATATTATATCACTTGTGTTATTCGGGCGGTTAGCTCAGCTGGGAGAGCATCTGCCTTACAAGCAGAGGGTCACAGGTTCGAGCCCTGTACCGCCCACCAATATCACTTTTAAAATTTAATATGCTGGTGTAGCTCAATTGGCAGAGCAGCTGATTTGTAATCAGCAGGTTGCGGGTTCGAGTCCCATCACCAGCTCCAGTATGGGGAGGTTCCCGAGTGGCCAAAGGGGACAGACTGTAAATCTGCTGCTTATAGCTTCGGTGGTTCGAATCCACCCCTCCCCACCAAAAATCGACATTCTTTGACAGAGGAATGTCGATTTTGCTTATTACCTATTCCTTCTTCACTATTCCCTAAAAAGACTTGTCGATTTTTGGAAAGTAATAAGTAATAGTGAATAGGGAAGAGGTGTTTTATAAGGAGAAAGTTTATGGAGAGTCCGTTGCTTATAAAATCAAAACAGTTTGCATTAGATATAATTAAAGTTTGTAATAAAGTAAAAAGTGAGAAAAGAGAAAGTGTACTTACAAATCAGCTTGTTCGCAGTGGTACAAGTATAGGTGCGAACATCAGGGAAGCTTTTTACGGACACGGAAAAAATGACTTTATTGCAAAACTACAAATAGCATTAAAAGAATGCTCTGAAAGTGAATATTGGATTGAACTTTTCATAGAAAGCGGATATTATGATGATAAAAACATACTTGAGAATTGTATTGAATTGAAAAAGATACTTATTTCATCTATAAATACAGCAAAGAAAAATAATAATTAGAGTCGGTATCTAAACCATTCGGCTCTTCCATAAAAAAAGCGTACTGAAAATTCAGTACGCTTTTTTCAGCGATATAAATTCCTGACGGAATTAGCGTTATACCTTTGGTACGATATATTACTGCGTAATGCGATATGTTGCTTTCGGCAACGAGAAAAGGAGTTTATATCATATCGCAATCGAATGAAGTGCGATTATATCGAATTTACGAAGTAAATATATCGAGCAAGCTAAGTTTGCATATCCCTTTTTTCACATTATATATTAAGTTCTTTTAGTTTGTCGTCAATAATTTTAATTTCTTCTTCTGTAAGAGTCCAGTCAAATGCGTTGCAGTTTTCGGTTGCCTCTTTAACATTTCTTACACCGCAAAGAGCAGTTCCTACATAATCTTTTTGAGTGCTCCAGTTAAGAGCAATCTGAGATAGAGGATGACCATTATTTGCAGAAATTTTATCAAGTGTTTTTAAAAGCTCCATACATTTAGAGAATTTAGGTTCTTTATAAAAATCATAGAATGTAAATCTGAAATCAAGTGGATCCCAGTTAGGAATTGAACGGATTGCACCTGTTAAAATACCTGAGCCTAAGCTTCCGTAGGAGAAAGATGCAATTCCTTTGTCATTACACCATTTCATAAGCTCTTTTTCCGATTCGTTTACCATTGAATACGGTGGCTGAAAAGCATCAATCATTGTAGTTTTAAGACATTCTTCGATTAAAGGTTTATCAAAGTTTGATACACCGATATATCTTATTTTGCCTTGTTTTTTAAGTTCAAGCATTGCATCCATAGTTTCTGCAATCGGTGTATTGGCATCAGGCCAGTGAACAAAATAAAAATCGATGTAGTCAACATCAAGTCTTCTTAAAGAATCTTCGCACTCTTTAAAACAAGCTTCTCTTGATGCATCTCTTGGAATTACGCCTGCTTTATCCATACCATCGCCAATACCAAATTTAGTTGAGATAAATACCTTTTCTCTGTATCCGCCTTTAAGTGCGCGTCCTACAATTTCTTCTGATATTCCGCAGTTGTATGCAGGTGCGGTATCAATAAGATTTACACCATTATCAATCATATAGTGAATTGCATCAACAGAATCCTTTTCGTTTACTTCACCATATCTTGCACCGCCTATTGCCCATGTGCCTATTGCAAGGCTTGACACATCTACATCGGCGTTTTTAAAATGCTTATACCTCATTTTTTTAGCCTCCTTAAAACTAAATTATTTAATTTTATTTTATCATCAATGATTTTTATTGGCAATAAAATTTGATTGTTATAATCTATACTTTTAGTAGAGTAATTAAAAAATCACATAATATCAAAAATAGTAAGCAAAGTGCGTAAATGGTAAATTTACGCTTATTAATTTTTATGATATAATTTATAATGCAATATTATAAATTGAAAGGAACATATAAATGAAAACAATAAAACATTCTTTTAATGGTGAGTGGAATTTAACTTTTACAAATCCTTATAATAACGAAAAAACAAGTATGATGGTAAATGTGCCATGCAATGTTGAGCCTTATCTTGTAAAAAATGGCATTGTTGAAGATTATATGCCGTGCGATGACGAATATGCTATGGCAAGATTTGAGGCTGTGGATGACTGGACATATACAGTTTTTTTTGATGCAGATAATATAAACAGTGATTATACTCAGAATATTGTTTTCGAGGGAATAGATACTATTGCTGATATTTATTTAAACTCTGAATTTGTTATGCATTGCGAAAATATGCACATTGCATACCGCATAGATGTTACAGGTAAACTTAAAGAAAAAAATAACGAATTAAAGGTTGTTATAAGAAGCAGCGAGCTTTGGGCAAGAGAACATTTGCACGATATGTTTTCATCAAGTCATGGCGACTGCGGTTCAGGACATGGTGAAATAACATATTACGATTCGCAGAACTATTTAAGAAAAGCCCGTCATCAGTGGGGATGGGATAATTCTCCAAGACTTATTACATCGGGTATTATAAGAAGCGTTTATCTTGAAGAAATACCACCCTGCCGTTTTGAAGAAGTTTATCTTTATACTTCAAATATAACTGAAAATAAAGTTGATCTTGGTGCAAACTGGATATATAAAACAAACGAAAAATACCTTTTAAATCACAAAATAAGACTTTCCGTTGTTGATAAAGAAAAAATTATATATACCGAAACAAAACCGATTGTTTTTATTCAAGGTTCGTCAAAATTTTCTATTGACAGAGAAGATGTAAAGCTTTGGTGGCCTGCTGGCTTTGGAGAGCCTTATCTTTATACTGTAAGGCTCGAAATGCTTGTAGATGACAAGGTTATTGATACTTACGAAGAAGCTTTTGGTATAAGAACACTAAAACTTTTAAGAACTGATGATGTTTTAGAGGATGGCACAGGCGAATTTGTGTTTGTTATAAATAATGAAAAAGTATTTATCAGGGGCACAAACTGGAAGGTTTTAGACCCTCTTGCATCAGAAGCAGACAAAAAACTTAAAGAAGGAAAAGCACTTGAAGAAGTTAAAAATTTAAACTGCAATATGATAAGAATATGGGGCGGAGGAATATACGAAGACGAATTTTTATTTGACTGGTGCGATAGAAACGGTATTATGGTATGGCAGGACTTTATGTTTGCATGTGAAGTTCCTCCAACTGATGAATGGTTTTGCCGTCTTGTAGAAAAAGAAGCAAAATATATTATCAAAAAATACCGAAATCATGCTTCATTGGCTGTTTGGTGCGGTGATAACGAAAACGATGAATGTTTATCATGGGTTAATTATTTTTCATCTGCACTTCCGTCGCATAGTGTTATAACCAGAACAATTCTTAAAAATGCAGTTGTTCATTACGATCCTTATCGCTCTTATGTGGATAGTTCACCTTTGGCATCGGATAAAAACTATATGCAAAGAGGAGGCGCACCTGAGCAGTTTTCATCAAGTGAAAACAGAAAGAAAATGACACATTTTCAATCGGAAACGCATTTTTACCCGTATCCTCTGAATTATTCTAAGGATTTAAGGGAATTAAAAAGCATATTCCTTGGTGAAACAGGACCGATTATGGTTAATGCTGCAGCGGTAAATCAAAAGACTTTTGAAAGAGAAAAAGAAAGATGTAAAAGACTTTGGGATTCTGATTATCTGCCAAGCACAATAGTTCATCAGAATGACGGATATTTTACATGCTGGCGCAATACAGGAAAGGATTTGTGTAAAAGATACTTTAATGAGGAGTTTTCGTTTGATGAGTGGAAAGACTATGTAATTGCAATCAATGTTTTGTGTGCAGAAATGTTTAAAGATATTATAGAATATTGTAGAATTTCGCGTTGGAGTAAAAGCGGAGTTTTGTGGTGGTCACTTATGGATATGTGGCCGATGCTGTTTAACTATTCTATAATGGATTATGAATTCAACAAAAAACTTCCGTATTTCTGGATACAAAAATCTCAGCAGGAAGTATGTCTTATGGCGGTTCGCACCGAAGAAGGCGGAAAGATAAATCTTTATGCTGCAAACGATACTTTGTCTGAGCATACTGTGGAATATTCTGTAACTGAATATGACGAAAACTTAAATTCAAAGGTTATTGCAACAGGAAAAGTTTTGCAGGAGAAAAATTCTTCAAGCCTTATTCAGCGCATTTTTGAAAATGAAAAACCATCTTTGTGGATTATTAAATGGAAAACAGAGGGTAAAGAATACACAAATCACGCATTTACAAAAATTCCATCTTACAATGTAATGAAAAAGTGGATTAAGATTATTGGCAAAGAAGGAAATTTTGAAAACGAAATACTTGAACTTAAATAATAAAAAATATTGATTTTTTGTTTTTTGTGTGTTAATATTTTCTGTAAAAGGAGAGGGTATATATGATTTTTAAAAATGCCAAAATACATAATACACAAGAATTGATTCCCCATAAAGACGGCTCTGTTACATGGTGTAGAATTCCACAAAATGTTTACGATAATCTTACCACAGAACCGGGAAAAAGAGCGGCAGTAGGCTCAACAGGAGTTGAAATACGCTTTGTTATAAAAAGTGGCGACAGTGCTAAAATAACACTTGAGCTTTTAAACGACAAACCCACCCGTGCAACCTTCCAGGTTTATTATGGCGGTATTCAGGGTGGTTGGGCAGAAAGTGAAACATATGGATTTTTCAAACCGGGAATTAACACTTTTAACATACCAAAAGCAGAAAAAATGGAACTTGTTAAAAGAATGACCAAGGATTTTAATGTTGATTTTGACCCTGAAGTTGTAAGAGTGATTTTTGACAGAGGGAATATAAGAATAATTGATATTGAAGGCGATATTGAGCCACCAAAAAAAGAGCAGCTTCCAAAAAGAACACTTTTAACTTATGGCTCGTCAATTACACATGGTTCAACATCAATAGATGCAGTTCATTCGTGGCCATATTATGTTGCGCATAATTTAAATATGGATATAAGAAATCTTGGTATGGCAGGAAGCTGTGCAATGGAAAAAGAATTTGCCGACTTTATTGCAACAGAAGGTGAAAAAGGTAATTGGGATGTTGCAATTTTAGAGCTTGGTATAAATGTTCTTCATTGGGAAAAAGATGAAATATATGATAAAGCAGGCGGACTTATAAAAGAAGTTGCTTTAAGAAACAAAGATAAAAAAGTATTTGTTATATCTCCGTTTTATTGTATTGCCGATTATAATGGTGAATACAGGGCGCAAAAATGGAGAGATGAACTTAAAAAATTTACTGATGAAGAAAATCTTCCAAATGTAGTTTATTTTGACGGATGTGATATTTTGGGTGATATGTCGCTAATTACTGGTGATGGTGTTCATCCTAATATTTACGGTGTTCAAAAGATTGCCGACAGATTAACAGAAAAAATTAAAAAATATATTTAATTTTAAATATCCTGCCTTTGCGGGATATTTTTTTGTATAAAAAGAGGACATAATATGTCTTTTTTGTCACATTGACATAAAAGCCTACATATGTTATATTTTCATAAAATGGGGTGTTAGATATTATGGATTTAAAAAACACAGAAAAGTTTATAAAAGATAAATTAAATGAAGAATTGTTTGGTTCTTATGCGGTTTTAGTAAGTATAAACGGCAATGAAAAGCTTATTACATCACCTGATGTTGATAAAGATACATACTTTGATGTGGCAAGTATGACAAAGGTTTTATCTACATCTACATTGGCTTTAAAGGCAATAAGCTTAAAAAAACTTAATCTTGAAGATACACTCGATATGTTTTTCGACTTTGATTTAGGGGATAAATCAAAAATAAAAATAAAAAATCTTCTTACACATACATCGGGAATTGTTCGATATAAAGGAATTGACAATGAAATTAGTAAAAAAGGAAAAGACGAAGTTGCAAAGTTTATATTATCTTTCCCTCTTGCGTTTAAAACAGGTACAAATGAAAAGTATTTTTGCAACGGAATGATACTTATGGGCTTTATATTGGAAAAAATATTTGGTATACCACTTGATATGGCGTTTGAAAAGTACATAAAAGAACCGCTTTTACTTACCCGGAGTAAATTTAACATTTTATGGGATGAGGAAAATGCGGTAAATAGCTACAGATGGAAAGAAGTAACAAAATACAGAGTAGATGATGAACAGGCAAATGCTTTAGGGGGTGTAGCTGGTAATGCAGGCGCATTTTTTACAATTTGTGATATTCAAAAATTTATATCGGCGATTTTAAGAAAAGATGAAGCACTCTATTCAAAAGAGTTATTTGACATCGCAGAAAAAAATTATACACCCAATTTTGAAAATGGCAGGGGATTAGGGTATCTTGTGGTAAACGAAAATTATTCTCAGACAGGAAATCTTTTTCCACCAGGCAGCTTTGGACATTGCGGTCATTCAGGTACATCGTTTTTTATAAACAGAAAGCTTAACCTTTATGCTGTTATACTTACAAATGCCACTCGTTATTTGAATATCCGCTCTGGTTTTAAAGGATATAATTATGGTATTGTTACTAAAATGCGTGAGGATATTCACAATGAGATATTAAAAGATTTGAAAGAGCAAAATTTATTGTAAATTTGTTGTTAAAAACAGAATGTTGTGATATAATTGACACATACAGAATTTTATTTCATAAAATTCTCAGGAGCTAACGCTCCTTTGTGCTCTTTCGAGCACTGTGCCAATTGACGGCGTCGCAAAAATGCCCTTGCAAGCAAGCATTTTTACTCCTGGTAAAATGATTTCTCGGCATCTAAATTGTGCACGAATTCTATAATTAAACAATAATTCGAAATGGAGAGAGTTAAAATGTATAAGTACGAAACCCATCTTCACACATGTCCGGTAAGTAAGTGTGCAACTGCAACGGTAAAAGAGCACTTGGAATTTTACAAAAAATTAGGATATGATGGAGTTTTTATAACAAATCATTTTCTTGATGGAAGCTTAAATATTGATAAAACAAGGTCATATGAAGAAAGAATAAACTTTTTCTATTATGCTGTAGACGAGGGGATAGAGCTTGGCAAAAAAATAGGCATAAAAGTTTTTAGCGGTATAGAAACAAACTATTTGGGTTCTGATTTTTTGGTTTATGGCCTTGATAAAAAATGGTATCTTCAAAATTCTCATATAATGGAAATGAAAAAAAGTGATCAGCTTACATATTTTATGAAAAGCGGAGCTCTTGTGATTCAGGCACATCCGTTCAGAGAGGCAGGCTATATTGACCATATAAGATTATACCCAAGGTGCGTGCATGGTGTAGAAGTTATAAATGCAACAAAAAAAGATTCTGAAAATGAAATAGCAAAAATGTATGCCAAGCATTATGATCTTATTGAATTTGCAGGAACGGATAATCATCATGTGAATGAAGATAAACCCTATCTTGCCGGAATGGAATCTGAAGTTCCCATAACTGATGAAAAACACTTTGTTAAGGTTGTTAAAAACAGAAAAATGACACCTTTTGTTATTGATATAACAAAAAATTAAAAAGATAAAATATTATAAAAAGTGCAGTTTGATTATTCAAACTGCACTTTAACTTTATTCTTCGGTTTCTTCTTTAACATCAATTTCTGGTTCGCTCTTATCTTTGTTTTTAAAATCCATAACAAATCCGTTTACTTTAGAGATTAAATCGGGGATAGAATCAATAATTCTGTCCGCAGTAGATACGCTGTTTGTAATAGGAAGAATTCTTACCTGATCTTTTGTTATAACCAAAAATGCAATAGGGTTAATAGAAACGCCGCTTCCTGCACCGCCGCCAAACATAGGAGAATTTTGATTTTTTGCCTTTTCTTCTGTTTGTTTGGTAGAAAATTCAGAGCCGCCTGCCGCAAATCCAAACGATACCTTTGAAACCGGTATAACTGTTGTGCCGTCAGGTGTGGTTACAGGGTCGCCTACGATTGTATTTACGTCCACCATAGATTTGATTTTGTCCATTGAAACATTTAATAATCCTTCAATATGATTCATAAAAACACCGCCTTATATATATTAATCTTTAAATTTTATTTTTTGCTTTATTATAATTCTTTAAAAGCATAAAGCCTGCACTGATAATATTTACCAAACGGGCATATATTATTCCGTCGCATTTAACGGTAAAAACCGTTTTGTTAAATATAGGGTCAATTTTAAAATTGTGCTTGTGTACGGTAACGATTTTTGTTAAAACAGAAAAAACAGAATAAACACTTGCCCATAAAACGCCTGTTGAAATTCCTGTTAATGCCGCATCACTTAAGCCAAAATCAATATTTAAATCAAGTTTTTTAATATTGATTGTTTTTTTTATGCTTTGTTTTGAATTTGAAAATGTATCTTTTATTATATCAAAATTCTTCTTAACATCTTTTGCTTTTTCAATAAAAGATGTTTTTTCTTTTTCTTCATCTTTTATTTCTTCTTTTTTAGTTTCTTTTTCTTCATTTTCTTTGTTATTTAGTTTTATATTAATCCCCAAAACAGGGTGTATAACATAAAATCTTAATTTAACAAAATTTTCATTGTTAAAGCCATATTCAATTATAAACTTAAAATTAAGTTTTACAAAGAGTAAAAACAATAAGATAAGTAAAAAAATGCTTAAAATTATTAAAAATATTGTCATTTTTTCACCTCTTGTTTTTGTGCATTATATTTTATTCTTCGTTTTCTTCGGTACTAATTTCTAAATCGGGTAGTTTTACTTCTTCATCGGGAATATCAAATTCTTCCTGATGAATTATATCGTTTGGATTGTCAACCTCTGGAAGGTCTGTTAATGATGTTAATCCAAAGCACCTTAAAAATTCTTCTGTAGTGCCAAATAAAATTGGTCTGCCGGGCGCATCAAGCCTTCCTTTTTCTTCAACAAGACCAACCTCTAAAAGCTTTGCGAGTGAGCCGTCGGAATTAACTCCTCTAATAAATTCAATGCTGCTTCTTGTAACAGGCTGATTGTATGCAACAATGCTAAGCACCTCAAGTGCAGCGTTTGAGAGCGAATTTTTACTTCTTTTTTCGGCAACACTTCGTATAAAACTATAATATTCGGTTTTTGTGCAAAGCTGATAGCTGTTATCAAATCTTAAAATTTTTATTCCGCGATTCTGATCGTTTATGTATTCGGTTTGCATAATTTCGAGTATTGCTTCAACTTCTTTTTTGTCTTTTTCCAAAGCCTCGCAAATTCTTTCAATCGGAACCGAATCACCCATAGCAAATAAAATGCTTTCGATAATCGCTTTTGTATTTTGATGCTCCATATTTTACCTCTATATGTAATTATTGTCAAACTGAGACAAATCTATATCATTTTGTGTGCGTTCAATAAATATTTCGTTATCTTTTTCATAAGCTAAAAGCACACCCGAGCGCATAAGCTCTAAAATTGCAAGAAATGACGAAACTGCTTCGCCACGGGATTTTACCCCGTCAAACATAACCGAAAATTTCAGCTTTTCGCCTTTTTTTATGGTTTTTAGAAAATAGCTTGTCTTATCCTGAACACTTATTGTAACCTTTGCCACAATACCCTCAAATTTTTCAACAGGAGGGGGCATTTTTCGCTCGGTTTTTTCAATTATAACCATAAATGCCTGTGTAAGTTTTTCAATATCTATATGTTCAATATGCTGTTTTTCTTTAGGAAGCTCAATTCCTTCGGGGATTTTGTAAAAAGATAAATATCCCTGAAACTGAATTTTTTCAAGCTTTTCTTTTGCTTTTTTAATTTTTTCGTATTCAACAAGCCTGTCGACCAAATCTTTTCTTGGGTCCTCTTCTTCTTCCTCATGCTTTGGAAGAAGCATTTTTGATTTTATATAAAGAAGCTCCGATGCCATAAATAAAAATTCCGACGAAATTTCCAAATCGAACTCTTCTAATTTTGATAAATATTCAAGATACTGATTTGTAATTTCCACAATGGGAATATCATATATGCTCACCTTATTTTTTTTGATAAGATGAAGGAGCAGGTCAAGCGGTCCTTCAAAGGTCTGAAGCTTGAATGATAGTTTTTCATCCATTGATTTTCACCTTTAAATAATAGTTACAAGCTTAAATATAGGGTTTAAAATAAGACCTGATAAAAAGCTTAAAATTGGGTCTAATATGCCTGAGTAAATAATTAAAATAAGTATTAAGAATGAGTATCTTTCGTATTGATAAATTCTGTATTTTATTCTGCCCGGCAAAAATTCCATTAAAACCTTTGAGCCGTCAAGAGGCGGAATTGGAATAAGGTTGAATATCATAAATCCTATATTCAAAATTATGCAGTAGTAAAGCATAACAACCAAAACATCAAGACCCATTAACATTTCACGAGTTTTAAGTAGTGCGCCAAGACCTGTAAATTTGCCTACAATTCCAAGAAGAATGGCACTTATTATTGCCATTGCAAGATTAGATACAGGTCCTGCAAGTGATACATAAATAATACCTTTTTTTCTGTTTTTAAAATTATCAGGATTTATCGGTACAGGTTTTGCCCATCCAAAATGGAAAAACAACATACACAAAAATCCTACAAGGTCAAAATGTGCAAGTGGGTTTATAGAAAGTCTTCCTGAATATTTTGCAGTAGCATCACCCATTTTGTATGCTGCATATCCGTGTGCGGTTTCATGAACGCTTATTGCAAGCAAAACAGAAGGAAGAGTTAAAAGTAAATCAAGTAATCTGTTAAGCAAAATATACACTCCTTAAATAAAGATATATTTAGTTAATTATACACCATATTTTGAAAAAATACAAGTCTTTTTAAATGTTGCAATTTATGTGCATTTATGGTATTATTTATACATAATTAAGTTTAAGGAGATAATAAAAATGTTAAAACACATAATTTTCTGGAAATTAAAAGAGGGCGAGGATGCTAACAAGTGTGCGGATATTTTAAATCCAATGTTTAACCGCATTATAGGTGAAGTTAAAGGTTTGGTATGGGCTGAAGTTGGCGTTAATGTAAACGGAGGCGATTATGACCTTATACTTTACACCGAATTTGAAACAGCAGAGGACGAAAAAAATTATCAGACACATCCAAAGCATCTTGAAATAAAAGAGATTGTTCACAAAATGGTATGCGACAGAATTTGCTGTGACTATCTTTTATATTAAAACCAAAAACTGAATAAAAATAATAAAATCTTCCAATAATATAAAAAAACATTGGGAGATTTTTATTTTGCGAAAAAATATTTTTTTATATAAGAAAAGAGAAGAAAAAGTTGATTTTAATCTTGAGTACGACTCAAAAACAGGAAAAGAATGTGAAGAAGAGATAAAGCTTACAAAGGTAAACAGTGATGTGCGTCTTAACAAAAAGTATGCACAAAATGTGTTTTCACTTCCTAAAAACGCTGATATTGTTTTAAGGGATTTTAAAATACACGCAAACGGTAAGGAATACAGTGCGTTCTTACTTGCATGCGATGGTCTTGCAGGAAGCGATACCATAAACGAGTGTATTTTAAAACCATTTATGTATATGAAAAACTCACATCCTAAAGAGAATATGAAGCTTGAGGATATTATTTTTGAAACACTTCTTCCACAAGCACAGGCAAAAAAAATAACCGATATAAATATGCTTTGCGAGCTTGTAAACTTTGGGTTTGGCGCAGTTTTTGCCGATACAATTGAGGTTGGTTTTTTAATTGATTTAAAAAGATGGGAGCATCGACCTGTTAATGCACCTCAAAACGAAAAGGTAATACTTGGTCCTCACGAAGGATTTAATGAGATGCTTCGTACAAACACAGGTTTAATACGAAAAACAATTAATAATTCCAATCTTATTATGGAAAATGTTGAGCTTGGCAAGAAGAGCAAAACAATTGCGTCAATTGCCTATATAAAAGGCGTAACAAATGAAAATATTGTTAATGAAGTAAAATTCAGGTGCAAAAATATTAATGCCGATTATATTTTTACATCGCAGGATTTGGAGCAGTTTATTGAAGATAATCCTTTTTCGCCCTCACCGCAGATACTTTCTACCGAAAGACCCGACAGAGTATGCAAGGCTTTGGTGCAGGGAAAGGTTGCAATTATAGTAAGCGGAAGCCCCAATGTTTTGGTTGTGCCTGCTACATTTCTTGATTTTACAAAAACGGCAGAAGATGAATATTTAAGATATCCGTATGCTGTTTTAATAAGAATTATAAGACTTCTTGCTATTTTTTTAACCCTTTTTGCATCGGCAATTTTTATAGCGGTAACAAATTATCATCAGGATTTAATACTAACCGATATTCTCTTTTCAATAGAAAGTTCAAGAAAATTAGTTCCGTTTCCGTCTATTATTGAAATAATACTGATGGAACTTGCGTTTGAATTAATTAAAGAAGCAGGTGTAAGAGTTCCGGGACCTATAGGGCAGACGCTTGGAATTGTAGGCGGTATTATTTTAGGTCAGGCAGCAGTTGAGGCAAATGTTGTAAGCCCCATTATGATAATTATTGTAGCTGTTACAGGTCTTAGCTCGTATATAATTCCAAATTATTCGTTTTCTTTTGCATTCAGAATTTTAAGGTTTGCATATATATTTGGAGCATCGGTTGGCGGATTTTTGGGTATTTTAACAGTTTTCTTTATGCATCTTACAGTTTTGTTTTCGCTAAAATCATTTGGCGTAAGCTACACTTCGCCAATAGCACCAAAAAATGCAAAAAATCCAATTGTGTCTATGTTTATTGTTCCTTTGTGGAAAAAAGAAAGACGGCCTGAGTATCTTAAACCTGAAAGCGAATTCAAACAGGGAAAAATAAGCAGGGAATGGATGTATAAAAAACGGTAGCAGAAAGGGGATTTGAAATATGAAAATAGCATCAAAGGATGCAACAAAGCTTATTACAATACTCATAGTATCAAAAATTTTATTTTCTGATATAAATATATTTGTTAAAGGCTCAATGAGCGCATCATATCTTGAAGCTATTATGTGTGCTTTGGTAAGTATTGCATTTTTTTTGATTATTTCGTGTTTTTTTAAAAAGAGTAAATGTGCTGATATATTTGAAGCAATAGAGTTTTCATTTGGAAGAAAAATAAAAATTTTTGCAGGCACATTATTTTTAATACTCATTTTATCATATACAGCACTGATTTTAAAGCTTTATACTGATGCAATTTTAACCATTGCATATCCAAATTCGCCTGCATTTTTTGTTATGTTTTTTATAATGCTTACAATGGTGTTTTCAGCCTATGCAGGCATTGGCACAATAACAAAATTTTCGTCGGTTTGCGTAAGTGTAATGCTTACACTTCTTGCAATACTTTATATTCTTGCATCAAAAAATATAGATATAACAAACATATTTCCTGTTTTGGGAAATGGTGCGGGCAATATTTTAATGGGTGCAAAAAACATATTTATGTATAACGAAATTCTGTTTTTGTTTTTTATATCCGGATTTCTTGAAAAAAGGGAAGATGCACCAAAAATCGGGCTTAAAGCACTTATATATTCATCGGTTATAATTGTTGTTTCAACACTTTTTTACACACTTTGTATTCCGTATCCTGCATCAAAGCTTTTTAATATGCCACTTTTGCAACTTGCGTCATCAACAGATGTCAGCTTCTTTTTACAAAGAAGCGAGGGAATATTTTTTCTGTTGTGGATTTTTTCGTCATTTTTGTATCTTGGTGCAACATTTTATTTTTCACTGTATACATTCAAAAGAACTTTTGATTCAAGCGATATAAAAGCACTTATACCATCGTTCATTGTAACTGTTTTTTCATCAACATGGTTTTTTAAAAATACAAAGATAATAGAAAACTATTATATTATATTTACATCTTTATTTGTAATTTTTTCTTTTTTGGTACCCCTTATAGCTTATATTTTTGAAAACATAAAAAGGAGAAGAAAAAATGTATAAAAAACTGATGCTGGTGCTTTTTATGTGTTTTATTTTATCGGGATGCTACGACAGAAAAGAGATAGACGATTATGCCTATGTAATAGCAATTGGTGTTGATAAGGCAGAAGGCGGAAAATATAAGTTTACTGCTTCTGTTGCAAATCCAAATGTTATTGGCGAAGCAAAAGAAAAGGCTGAAGGTGCGCTTTCAAATATAACTGTTGAGGCGACAGACTTTTTTTCAGCAACCGAAATTATAAATTATAATCTTAGTAAAAAAATAAATTTATCACATACAAACCTTATAATATTTTCAAAATCCATTGCACAAAAAGGACTTAAAACCTTTACGGATTCATTTGTGAGAGAGCTTAAAATAAGGCCTGCAACACTTGTTGCAATAAGCGAAGATGCAACATCTTATCTTGAAAATTTAAAGCCGATTCTTGAAATAAATCCCGAAAAATATTTTAAAGAAATTTTTGATGAGGATAATGCCAATTTTTTAGAAAGTGCAACTTTGTCGGAGTTTTTTTATGCAACAAATGCTGATGAGAGAAATATAGTTTTGCCTGTTGTAAATGTTGTTGATGATAAAAATGAGAAAAAAGATGATGCCGAGGATAAAACATATAATGAGAATGATGTTGAATTAACAAAGCTTCCTATAAAATCGGGCAATAAATCTATGATAACTGGGATTGCTTTTTTTGCTGACGATAAGCTTATTTCAACAGGAACTTATGCCGAAGATGTTTTTCATTCTTTTATATCTAAAAAAACAGGTAAAATTTCTTACACGGTAAATGTATCTGAAAAAAACGATAATCTTGTTGTGTCTATGACGGAATTTAAAAGACCAAAAATAAAGGTAAAATGCGAAAAAATACCCAAAATAAGTGTTGAGCTTTTTGTAGACTGCGAGGTGGTGTATCTGCCTGAGGGAATTTCAAAAAGTAAGGATAGTGAAAAAATTTCAAAAATAGTGCAGGATGATTTAAATAAAAATATTAAACTTTATCTTGAAAAGACATCAAAAACTTTAAAATGCGACATAGAAAATTTTTCTAAATATGCAAAAAGAAATTTTTTAACATACAAAGACTGGCAGGCATACAACTGGAAGGAAAAATATAAAAACGCTGACTTTTTTGTTGATGCCGAGGTAAATGTGGTAAAATTCGGGATACTTGAAAATGACTGATTTAAAGAAGGTGATACTTTGACAAATTTTATATATTTTCTTGTTGTGTTTTTAACCTCTGTTTATACAATAAGTTACGGCGTTTTTGAATGGAAGGAAAATAAAAGAGTGAGTGCAGTTGCAGCTTTTTTAATTAGTATATGCTCTGTTTTGCTTCCGTTTATAAGAATAGCATTAGGATAAAAAAAGCAACCTTTTAAAAAGGTTGCTTTTTAAATTACTTTTCAAATGTAATTGTGTGAACGTTTTCTTTTGTTTCGCCAACTTCAAGTGATGTAATATGGTATTTCTTTGTAAAATCGTAATCAGAGTCAATGTTGTCAGGGTGGCTTGACCATGGCTCAATACAAATGTATTTTGCACCGGGTTTGGTCCATAGCATCAAAACATCAAAGCCAGTAAAATCAACAGTTACTCTTTTTGATGAATTTCTGTGAGTTAAAGTAACTTTGTTTGATTTAACATCTTTAAACACAAGTGCGTCAACCTTAAAATAATCGTATTTTAAAGGGAGTGTGTTTGAGTTTTCTATAACAGGCACTTTATCGTAGGTTAATAAATTTCCGTCAAGAACATAAGCGCCAAGTGTTTCGTTTTGTTCAAAAACCACATCATAGTTTTCTATGCCGTCTTCGCAAAGATAGCCTTCATGACCGCCAACTGCATAATACATTTTAATATCCGATTTGTTTGTAACTTTGTATTTTGCCGAAAGGGTGTTTTTATCAAGAGTGTAAATAACTCTTAATTCGTAGTCAAATGGATACTGTGCTTTTGTTTCTTTAGTTGGTGTGTAAAGAAAAGTTACATTTGTATCATCACTTTTTTCAACTTTGAATGTTTCAAAACGAATAAATCCGTGTTTTTGAAGGGTATATTCTTTTCCATACATTAAATATTTATCATCTTTTAAACCGCCGCAGATAGGGAACATTATTGGAGCGTGCATAGGCCATACATCCGGGTCGGCAGTCCACATAAATTCATCGCCATTAGTGTTTTTTACACTATGTATTTCTGCGCCGACTTCGCTAATAAGTACTGTTAAAAAATCATTTTTTAAAGTTACCACTTAAAATTACCACCTTTATATTAATATGTGTTACTTAAAATTTTACCATAAATTTTTAAAAAAGCAAGGATAAATTTAATATCCTTGCTTTTTATATGTTTTTATTTTGCTATTGCATCTGCATCTCTTGAAAATGGTTCGCCAAATTCCATATGTTTAAATATTTCAAGTTTATTTCCTTCAACCAAAAACTGAACTTTTTCTACATTTTCAAGCTCTGTTAATGAATTTACAATTGAATAAACTGTTAAATATTCGCCTGCAGACCCGCCGTTATGCTTTGTTACAAAATCCTGCGAGAAATTTACAAAACAAATGCTGTCTTTTGTTTCAATGCTTAAAAGCTTTGTTCCATCAGGAATAGTAGAAAGTAAAGCTTTGTTTTCCGGTCCTTTTATAAGCTCTGTTACAATAGTTTTTTCAAGACTGTTGTCTATAAGCGGAGCATTTCTTACCTCGGGTACAACATACATTGCAGCTTCATCCGAAAAATATAAGGTTACATTTTCGTATTTTGCTATATTTTCGGTAGGAGTAGTTATAAGGCTGTCTTTTGAAATTTCGCCAACACTCTCACCGGATGAATTTAAAAGCTCTGTACCGCCTATAAAAATTTTGATTCTGTTTATACCTTCAATTTCAAACACAGTTTTTGCTATTGAATGTCTTGCAAGAAGCTCGTCGTGTGCAGAAAGAGTTTTATATTCGGATGAAAAATCAAGATTTACAAGATCGCCTTCTTTAGTGCTGCTAAGAAGCTTTGTTCCTTTTGGAATAATTCTTACAAGCGGCAGGTCTGAAGGACCTTTTAAAAGTTCATCCAGTATAGTATCAACATTTACATTTCCTTTATATGTTCTTGTTTCTGTTTTAAGTTCTGTTTTTTCGGCATTTGAGAAGTAAAGTTTTATGTTCTTCTGTGTATTGTTTGCACAACCGAAAAGTGTAATAAAAGACAAAACAAGAATCATACCAATTAAACACAAATTTTTTTTCATTTTTGTCCCTCCGTTTCTTTTTTAGTGAAACGTATAGCAATATAATAATACACTATTATTTTTACAAAACAATGAACTTATGTTACAAATATATTAATTTTCAACATAAAGTGGAATTGATATTGTAAAGGTGCTGCCTTCGTCAAGCTTGCTTGAAACATCAATGCTTCCGCCAATCATTTCAATGCTTTCAAGTGCAATTGCAAGTCCTAAGCCTGTTCCGCCGGTTTCTCTTGCCCTTGCCTTATCAACACGGTAGAAACGGTCAAAAATTTTCTCTATTTCTTCTTCGCCAATTCCAATACCGTTATCCTGCACGGCAATAATTGCATTGTTTTCTGATTTTGTAATTCCTATTACAACCTTGCCGTTATCGGGTGTATATTTTATTGCGTTATCAATTATATTATAAATTCCCTGCCATAATTTGTCGTTATTTGCCATAATATACAAACTTTCGCAGTATGATGAATTTATTTCAATATTTTTTGCTTCTGCCAGAGGTGTAAGGTTTTTAACAATGTCCATTACAACTTCTCTTACATCAATAAACTCCATATCAAGATTAATATTTTCGCTTTTTATATTGTCAAGCTTTGTAAGATACAAAAGTTTTTCAACAATCCTGTTAAGACGGTCAACTTCGGTGTTCATATCTTTTAAAAACTCTTTGACAAATTCCATATCAATATCGGGAGTTTGAAGAATAGAATCGCTCATAAGTTTTATTGAACTAAGTGGCGTTCTAAGTTCGTGCGAGGCATCCGATACAAAATCGGCTCTTTTTTGCTCAAGCATTACAAGTTTGTCACTCATTGTGTTAAATGCTTCACCAAGCCGTGCAACCTCATCGTGACCTTTTATTTCAAGTCTTTCATCAAGTACACCGTCACTCATTTCGGTCATTTTTTTGGTAAAGTCAACAATTCTTTTGGTAATAAGATTTGCAACAATAAAAATAAAAAGGCCAATTATAAAAGTTATTACAATAAACACAATAATAATATCTTTTGTAAGTGGAGCAATTATTTTTTCGTGTGAGTCGGTTGTGTATTGAACATTTACAGCTCCTGCTGTTTTTGATTTATCCATAGTATCCTGTATGGGAACTGCAACATCTATAAGTGTTTTGTTATGCTCGTTTTTTAAAATTTCACTGCCTTCTTTACCCTGAAGTGCAGTAATAACACTTTTTGTGCTTTGAACTGCGCCCTGATTTGTGCCAATATTAAATGAGTCAAATATGATTTCAGCCTGATTATTTGTAATTATGACTCTTGTACCAGACGGGATTTTTAATGTTTCGGATAAGAAAATTTCAAACCCCGGTGCTACACTTTTGGTATCGGTAGATATATAGTTTCTTTCGTTTGTAAGACTTGCAATCATATTTGCGGTTGCAAGAGCATCTACCTGCTCGTTTTTGTTTAAATAAGAATTTACCGAATTTATTATGTAATAGCTGAAAATTGTAAGTGTAAGAAACATAACAAGAAAATAGGTAGGAACAAGCTTTGATGTGATTGTATCAAATTTTATTATAAATTTATAAAATCTGCCTTTTTCTTTTTGTTTCTTATCTTTTTTATTAAGATTTAAAATAGTAACCAGCTCCCCATTTTGTCATAATGTATTTTGGTTCTGCACTGTTAGGTTCTATTTTTTCTCTCAGGCGTCTGATGTGAACATCAACAGTTCTTGCATCGCCCGGATAATCATATCCCCAGATAAGGTCAAGGAGATTATCACGCGAATAAACCTTTTCAGGATTAGATAAAAATAAATCCATAAGGTCAAATTCTTTTGATGTAAGGTCAATACTCACATCGTCTATAATAATTTTTCTCTGATTGTAATCTAATGTAATCTGTCCGTAAGATATTTTTGACTTATCGGTATTTACAGGGGTTGTACGCCTTAAAATCGCTTTAACTCTTGCTTTTAGTTCAAGAATGTTAAAAGGTTTTGTAAGATAATCATCTGCGCCGTATTCAAGACCTATAATTTTGTCCATATCATCAGCTTTTGCAGTAAGCATAATAATAGGCACACTTGAAAACTCTCTTATTTTCTGGCATACTGTTATGCCGTCTATTTTTGGAAGCATTAAATCAAGTATGATAAGGTCAATATTTTTGTCGTGTGCAAGTTTTAGCGCTTCTTCGCCGTCGTATGCAGCATCTACAGTGTATCCATCCTGCTCAAAATTAAATCTCATTCCTTTTACAAGAAGCTTTTCGTCGTCAACAATAAGTATTTTCATTGCTTTTTCTCCTTAAAGAGTAAATTTATATGTTTAATTTATATGAAATTAATAAACACAATATATTTAGTTTAAGTATATCACATATTTTTTTAAAGTCAATTAAAAAAGAGGTGAATAAAGTTTTGAAGTTAAAATTCTTTCAATATCTTGATTTGTTTTGTTATAGGCGTTTACCATAAGAATACTTTTATTTGTGTTTGAAGATGAATTATATAATGATAAATTTTCTTTTCGTAAATATATGAAAGCGTCAATAAAAGAAAAATTCATATCAACAACACAAAAACCTTTTGATAAAAGATAATTTTTAATATTATCAAGACCGTTTTCTACTGCTACAAACAAAAAAATCATCTCCCTAAAAGTAGTTTTTACAGGAAATGATTTTCTATTCTTTTTATTCTTCCAAAGTAAATCCTTCATCAACCAAAAGATTATCTTTTAAAATTGCACTTGTTGCAAGGTCGTCGCATCTTTCATTTTCTATATGCCCTGCATGACCTTTAACCCATACAAATTCTACCTCGTGAATATCCAAAAGTTCTAAAAGCCGCGAAAAAAGGTCGATGTTTTTAGCTTTTTCTTTTCCGCTTTTTTTCCAGTTGTTGTTTTTCCATTTTTTTACCCAGCCTAAATTTATTGAATCAACAAGATATTTTGAATCACTATACAGCGTAACAGAGCATTTTTCCTTTAATGCTTCAAGCCCTTTTATAGCGGCAAGGATTTCCATACGGTTGTTAGTGGTATTTATAAAGCCCTCGGATATTTCTTTTGTAATGCCGTTAAAATTAAGTATTACACCATATCCGCCTTTTCCGGGATTGCCACTGCATGCGCCGTCTGTATAAATTTGTACCTTTTTTAAATTACTCACTTAAAATATCCTCCATTTTAAATGCGTTTATTATATCAAGTGCACGAAGTGCAATTTTTTTGTTTTTCTCTTTTTTCTTTCTTATTCTTTCTTCCAAAGAATCCATAATACCAAAGTTTACATTCATAGGCTGAAAATTATCAACAGTAGGATTGCTCACATAATTTGCAAGTGATCCGATTGCAGTTTTTGAGCCTAAATCAACCATTTCTTTGCCTTTTAAAAGGCATAGCATATTAATACCAGCCATAAGGCCTGATGCAGCTGATTCAACATAACCTTCAACGCCTGTAATCTGACCTGCAAAGAATATTTTTTCATTCTTTTTGGTTTGATAGTATTTATTCAAAAGTTTTGGCGAATTGATAAAAGTGTTTCGGTGCATAACACCATAACGCAAAAATTCGGCATTTTCAAGTCCTGGAATAAGAGAAAAAACTCTTTTTTGCTCGCCAAATTTTAAATGAGTCTGAAAGCCTACAATGTTGTACATAGTAGCATCTTTATTATCCTGCCTTAACTGAACAACTGCATAAGGAAGCTTTCCGTCCTTTGGATTTTCAAGTCCAACGGGTTTTAAAGGTCCAAAAAGCATAGTCTGCTCACCTCGTTTTGCCATTTGCTCAATAGGCATACAGCCTTCAAAAACAGAGCCTTTTTCAAAACCGTGAACCTCGGCACACTCGGCATTTATAAGTTCTGTATAGAATTTATCGTATTCTTCTTTTGACATAGGGCAGTTTATATAATCTGCATCGCCTTTTCCATATCGTGCGGCTTTATATGCCTTTTGCATATCAATGCTTTCATAAGAGACTATTGGTGCGGCGGCATCGTAAAAATGAAGGTATTCGTCACCAAAAAAGTTTTTGATGTTATCGTAAAGAACACCGCTTGTTAATGGTCCTGTGGCAACTATTGTATAATCGCCTGTATCAAAATCCAAAATTTCTTTGTTCATTACTGTGATGTTTTCCATGGATTGTATTTTTTCTGTAACAAGCTTTGAAAAACCTTCTCTGTCAACCGCTAAAGCTCCTCCGGCAGGAACTTTTGTTTTATCGGCACACTCCATTATAAGTGAGCCTAAACGACGCATTTCTTCTTTTAAAAGACCAACTGCATTTTCTATATTGCCAGCTCTTAGTGAATTACTGCATACAAGCTCACACATATAAGGTATTTTATGAGCAGGTGAGTATTTTTTTGGTTTCATTTCAAATAAATTAACTTTTATACCGCCTTTTGCAAGTGTATATGCTGCCTCACATCCTGCAAGACCTGCACCGATTACATTAACTGTCATATTTTTTCTCCATATATTTTAATTAAAGGGCGGATTTAGGACCGCCCTTTGAATCATTTTTTTGTAGTTTTTTTACTTTCTTTTTTTGTCTTTTTTTCAAGCTCTTTTTTTGCCTGACAATCCACGCAGTATTTACCTTTGAATCTTCCCGTTCTCTGGAACATCATACCGCCGCAGTCGGGGCATTTTTCCTCAAGAGGTTTATCCCAGCTTGTAAAGTCGCATTCAGGATAGTTTTCGCATCCGTAAAATACTTTTCCTGTTTTAGTTTTCTTTTCTATTACAGCATTGCCGCATTTTGGACACAAAACATCAAGCTTTTTGATGATTGGTTTTGCATTTCTGCATTCGGGAAAACCGGGACATGCAAGAAATTTTCCAAAGCGCCCATGTTTATAAACCATAAGACGACCGCATTTGTCACAAACAACATCTGATACTTCGTCTTTAAGTTCAACATTTCCAATTGCATCTTCTGCATTTTTAACGGTTTTTTCAAAAGGTTTGTAAAAATCGTCTATAACAGTATGCCAGTCAATATCACCATCAGCAATAATATCAAGCTGGTCTTCCATTGCTGCAGTAAAGGTAACATCAACAATTTCAGGAAAATGTTCCTTCATTATATCGGTAATTATCATTCCAAGCTCGGTTGGTTTAAGCATTTTTTTCTCTCTTAAAACATAACCTCTTGCAATAATTGTGGTTATTGTAGGAGAGTATGTTGAAGGTCTTCCAATGCCTTTTTCTTCAAGTGCCTTAATAAGGCTTGCTTCGGTGTAACGGCTTGGTGGCTGAGTAAATTTTTGCTCTGCTTTCAGGTCTTTAAATTTTGGAACATCGCCAACTGATAAAGGCGGAAGTTTCTTTTCAGTTTCTTCCTTCTGGTCAACACCCTCTGTGTAGAGAGTTGTGAAACCGTCAAATTTAACAGTAGATCCGTTTGCTTTGAATGTATATGAATTTGCTTCAATTGTAGCCGAAACAGAATCGTAAACTACATTTGACATCTGACTTGATAAAAATCTTTCCCATACAAGTTTATATAGCTTAAACTGGTCTGCAGAAAGATTATCCTTTATTTTTGCAGGAGATAAATCAAGCGATGTAGGACGGATTGCTTCGTGAGCATCCTGTGCATCTTTTTTTGTTTTATAGATTCTTGGCGAAGAAGTTATATATTCCTTACCAAAGGTTTTTTCAATATAATTTCGTGCCACAAACTGGAATTCTGTTGATATTCTTAATGAGTCTGTTCTCATATAGGTAATAAGGCCAACTAATCCTTTGCCAGAAATGTTTACGCCTTCATAAAGCTGTTGTGCAGCCTGCATAGTTCTTTTTGTTGTAAAACCTAATTTTCTTGCTGCTTCCTGCTGGAGTGTACTTGTTGTAAACGGAGGAGCAGGGGATTTTTGTTTTACACTTTCTTTTACATCGGTAACAGTAAAACTGGCACCTTCAAGTGCTGATAAAATTTTATCTGTATCAGCTTTTGTTTTAAGATCTTGCTTTTTATCGCCTTTGCCATAAAATTTTGCAACAAAGCTTTTTTTATCTTTTATAAGATGTAAATCAATTGTCCAGTATTCTTCTTCAATAAAATCATTTATTTCGTTTTCTCTGTCGCAGATAAGGCGTGTTGCAACTGATTGAACACGGCCTGCACTAAGTCCTTTTTTAACCTTTTTCCATAAAATCGGACTTATTTTATAACCCACAATTCTGTCAAGAATTCTTCTTGCCTGCTGAGCATCAACCAAATCTATGTTGATTTTTCTTGGTGTTTTAATAGCACTTGTTACGGCGGTTTTGGTTATTTCGTTAAAGGTTATACGACATTTTTCGTTTTCGCCAATATCAAGAACGTGAGCAAGGTGCCAGGAGATTGCCTCGCCTTCACGGTCAGGGTCAGTTGCAAGATATACTTTTTCCGAAAGCTTTGCCTCCTTTTTAAGAGAGTTTACAAGCTCGGCCTTGCCTCTTATTGTAATGTATTTAGGCTCAAAATTGTTTTCGGTATCTATTCCGAGCTGGCTTTTAGGAAGGTCTATAAGATGACCCATACTTGCCATAATCTTATAATCTTTTCCAAGATATTTTTTAATTGTTCCTGCTTTTGCAGGTGACTCAACTATAACTAATTTTCCCTTTTTTGCTTCCTTTGTTCTGGTAGCCATTAATTATTGAAACCTCCTGATATTTAAATTGAAAGAGCATACATATTTCCTGCAGTAGAGTATATTTTTTCATCAACTTCAAGCATTAAAAGAATTTCGCTTAATTCCGAAAAATCAAGATTTGTTAATTCAAGTATTTTATCAATGTGCACAGGCTCGCCGCCTAAAACCGATAAAACAAGTTTTTCTTTGTCAGAAAATTCTTCATTTTTGTTATCTGATATGTTTTCTTTATCGAATGAACTTTTTTTACGGTTGTCTGTATAATGGCACAGTATATCATCAGCCTCTGTAACAACATAAGCGCATTCTTTTATAAGTGAATTTGTACCTTTAGAGTATAAAGAATTAATATTTCCCGGAACTGCAAAAACATCGCGGTTTGTTTCATTTGCAATGTTTGCTGTAATAAGTGAGCCGCTGTCGAAGGCTGCTTCAACAACAACTGTACCTCTGCATATACCGCTTATTATACGGTTTCTTTCGGGGAAATGATGTTTTAAAGGTTCGGTGTTAGGTGGATATTCACTTATTACCATACCCGTTTCCATAATTTTTTTCATTAAGCTGGCATTTGACTGTGGATAAACTCTGTTTATACCGCAACCAAGAACTGCAACCGTTATGCCTCTTGCTTCAAGTGCACCCTTGTGTGCGGCAGTATCTATTCCGTAAGCCATACCGCTTACAATAATAATACCACTTTTTGCTATATCGTATGCTAAATTTTTTGCGCAGTTTAATCCGTATTCGGTTGCTTTTCTGGCACCAACCATTGCAACACATGTAAAATTGTTAAGATTAACAAATTTACCTCTGCAATAGAGAACATACGGATAATCATAAGTTTGTTTTAAAAGATGTGGATATTCTTCTTCATTATCTGATGTTACAATTTTTACCTGATTGTCAGACAATGTTTTTATAAAATCGTCTATCCCGTTCATAGTTTTATTAGCAAGTTTTTCTCTTTCTTCATCGGTTAAAAATTTAAAAGGTTTGAATTTATTAAAATCAGCTTCATATATATTATCAACGGATTTAAATATTTCAAGAAGCGCTTTTATTTTTTTACGGCTTATCGCACATCTTACAGTAAGCCATAACCATTTTTTGATGTTATTGTTATTGTTCATTTCAGCCTCCGAAAGTTTCTACTATTTTATACACTACAATAAAAATTATAATTTGTAAAGACTTTTTTTCAAAAACTTTTTTAAAAACAGGAGATTTGAAAATGCCAAAACATTTGAAAATGATAAAACGTTTGTGGAAAATCACCAAAAAAAATAGGGCGAGAAAATTTTTTTGTGCAAATTGCATATAAAAATGGTGAAATTTTGGTTATTATATTTTTCGCGTTTTAAAGGAATAAGCATATATAAAACAGAATTATAAATAAGTATAACAGTTTTTTTTACAATATTATATAAGGAGGAAAGGAAAATGTTTGACTATGAAACCAAAAACTTAAGAAATGTGTGCCTTATCGGGCATGGAAACGCAGGTAAAACTTCGCTGTGTGAAGCGCTTCTTTATAAATCAGGAGCATCAGACAGATTAGGAAAAGTTCTTGACGGAAATACCGTATCGGATTACGATCCTGAGGAGATTAAAAGAAAAATTTCGATTAATACTACACTTGCACCGCTTGAGTGGAAGAATGTTAAAATTAATATTATAGACACACCCGGATATTTTGATTTTATAGGCGAACAGTTAGAGGGTGTTGAGGCTTCGGATAATGCACTTATTATGGTAAGTGGTAAATCGGGCGTTAGTGCAGGAACAGAGCGTTCGTGGGATTTTGCACAGAAAAATAAGCTTCCTGTTATGTTTTTTGTCAATAAAATAGACGACCATAAAGCAGATTATCAGAAAACACTTAACGAACTTAAAGAACACTTTGGAAAATCTGTCGCACCGTGTTTGTTCCCAATTAAAGACGGTGACGATTTTATAGGATTTATAGATATTATTTCAATGCAGGCTAAAATGTTCAAAAAAGACGGAAGCATTTCTTTTGAAGAAATTCCTGATGATATGAAAGATATTGCCCGTGAGAACAGAGATATGCTTATGGAGGCTGTTGCTGAGGTTAGCGAAGAGTTTATGGAAAAATTCTTTGAAGGCGAAGAATTTACCGATGAAGAAATTACATACGCACTAAAAGTTGGTGTTAAAGAAGGTAATTTTGTACCTGTTCTTTGTGGCTCGGTGCTTAAAGGAATAGGTGTTGAAATACTTCTTGATTATATGAGGAAATATTTTGCAAGTCCGTGCGAGCACGATGCACCTATAGGTGAAGATCCAAAAACAGGCGAGCCTGTAGAAATTGAGATTGACAAGGATAAACCGCTTTGTGCAAAGGTGTTTAAAACAATTGTTGACCCATATATCGGAAAAATGTCGTTTATTAAAGTTATATCAGGAACACTTACTCTTGATTCTACTGTGCTTAATGCAAACAAAGGCGAAAATGAAAAAATCTCAAAACTATTTGTTTTAAGAGGTAAAAAACAGATTGATGTTCCAAAGCTTTATGCAGGTGATATTGGTGCTACAACAAAGCTTGCAGTTACCGATACATCTGATACACTTTGCTCACCAAAAATGCCTGTTGTATTAGAAAAAATAGAATTCCCTGAGCCTGTTTTGTCACTTGCTGTACTTCCAAAAGCAAAAGGTGATGAAGAAAAAATCAGCTCGGGACTAAATAAGCTTTTAGAAGAAGACCCGACATTTAAGGTTATTCAGAATAAAGAAACTCATCAGACAATTGTTGCAGGAACAGGCGAACAGCATCTTAACATCATAACTACAAAACTTCAGACAAAATTTGGTGTAGGTGTTGATTTGGTTGAGCCAAAAATTGCTTACAGAGAAACAATCAAGAAAAAGGTTAAAGTTGAAGGAAAACATAAAAAACAATCAGGTGGTCATGGTCAGTATGGTCATGTCTGGATTGAATTTGAACCTTGCGATTCTGAAACACTTGTATTTGAAGAAAAAATCTTTGGCGGAAGTGTTCCTAAAAACTTCTTCCCTGCAGTAGAAAAAGGTCTTCGTGACAGTGTTGTTCATGGTGTTCTGGCAGGATATCCCGTTGTAAATTTAAAAGCTACATTGGTAGATGGTTCTTACCATAGTGTAGACTCATCTGAAATGGCATTTAAAACTGCTGCAAACCTTGCATATAAAGAAGGCCTTAAACAGGCAAATCCAGTTTTGTTAGAGCCTGTTGGCAAACTTAAAGTAGTTGCAAAAGACGAATATACAGGCGATATTGTTGGTGATATCAACAAACGCCGTGGAAAAGTTATGGGAATGAATCCTGTTTCCAAAGGCATTACAGAGGTTGAAGCCGAAGTTCCAATGGGCGAAATGGCAAAATATGCTATTGATTTAAGAGCATTAACAAACGGCAGAGGAAAATTCTCATTCAAATTTGACCACTACGAAGAAGCACCTTTTAATATTTGTGAAAAGGTTGTTGCAGAAAGTAAAGAAAGTCAGAAATAATTAATTCGGGGCGGATGTATATATATCCGCCTCGTTTTTTGTATAAATTAAATTTGTGTTGCAATTTATGTAAAAATAGTGTAAAATATTTGTTATTACGAATTGGGAGGCTTAAATTTATGAAGCTTTGGGGTGGCCGTTTTGAAAAAGGCACAGATGAACTTGTAAACGATTTTAATTCGTCAATACGATTTGATAAAAGAATGTATAAGCAGGATATTTTGGGTAGTGTTGCACACGCAACAATGCTTGGAAACTGTGGTGTTATTACAAAAGAAGAAAGTGAGCTTATTGTAAAAACACTTTACATTATATTGGAAGAAATTGAAAACGGTAAGGCTGAATTTTTGATTGATGCCGAAGATATTCATATGAATATTGAAACAATGCTTATTGCTAAAATAGGTGATACCGGAAAAAAACTTCATACAGGCAGAAGCAGAAATGATCAGGTTGCACTTGATATAAGAATGTATTTAAGAGATGAAATTGATGAAATTCTTATTATGATAAAAAATCTTCTTTTGTCACTTTCAAAAATTGCAGGCGATAATTTAGAAACAATAATGCCTGGTTATACACATCTTCAAAAAGCACAGCCTATAACACTTGCACACCACATTTGCGCATATATAGAAATGTTCTCGCGTGATACTTTAAGACTTAAAGATACCCGAAAAAGAATGAACATTATGCCACTTGGTTCAGGAGCACTTGCAGCAACAACATATCCTTTTGACAGAGAATTTGTTGCAGAAAAGCTTTCATTTGATGATATTACATATAACTCTTTAGATGGCGTATCCGACAGAGATTTTGTAATTGAGCTTGCAGGAAGTCTTTCTATTATTATGATGCATTTATCGCGTTTTTGCGAAGAACTTATTTTGTGGAATACAAACGAATTTTCTTTTGTTGAAATGGATGATTCCTGTTCAACGGGAAGCTCTATTATGCCACAGAAGAAAAATCCTGATGTTGCAGAATTAATACGAGGAAAAGTCGGCAGAGTTTATGGCGATTTGATGAGCATTTTAACAACTATGAAGGGAATCCCGCTTGCATACAATAAAGATATGCAGGAAGATAAAGAGTGCATTTTTGATGCGGTTGATACAGTAAAGCTTTGCCTTCCTGTGTTTACAAAAATGCTTGACACAATGAAGCTTAATAAAGAAAATATGCTAAAAGGCGCAAGTGGCGGATTTACCAATGCTACCGATGTTGCAGATTATCTTGTAAGAAAAAACATTCCGTTCAGACAGGCGCATGAGATTGTTGGTAAAATGGTGCTTTATGCAACAAAGACAAATAAAGCACTTGATGAATTTACAATGGAAGAATTTAAAAATTGCAGTAATAAAATAGAAGATGACATTTATGAAGCAATTAATTTAAAAACCTGTGTTGAGGGCAGAAAAATAATTGGTGGTCCTGCAAAAGATGCGGTTTTAAAAACACTTGATAAATGTAAAACTTTTATTGAAAAAGAATTTTAAAAAACTATTGACAAATTTTGTTTGTTATGCTATTATATTTAAGCGGTTAAGGTTTGCAGTGCAAACAAAACCATTATTTAAAGTAGAAGATCCACTTCTCACCTTACGGTTTAAAGGTATCGGTAAGGTTCAATGCTTAATTCGATCTTATTGGGGCAGGTGGATTTTCACCTGCTTTTTTATTTTTTTATTGGAGGTGCTTTATCATCAGTAATAAAGAATTAATGATTAACGAAGAAATTAAAGACAAAGAGGTCAGAGTAATTGGAAATGACGGCGACCAGCTTGGTGTTATGAGTGCAAAAGAGGCGTTGGACCTTGCAGATAAACATGGTCTTGACCTTGTAAAAATTGCTCCTCAGGCAACTCCGCCCGTTTGCAAAATTATGGACTATGGCAAATATAAGTTCGAGCTTGCAAAACGAGACAGAGAAACCAGAAAAAACCAAAAGGTTGTTAATGTTAAGGAAATCCGTCTTTCACCTTCGATTGATACAAACGACTTTAATACCAAGGTTAATCATGCAGTTAAATTTATAAAATCGGGTGATAAAGTTAAAGTAACTGTAAGATTTCGTGGCAGAGAGGTTAACCACTCTTCACTTGGAACTACTCTTTTGGAAAAGTTCTCTGAGGCTATTTCGGAAGTTGCAGTTGTTGAAAAGGGTGCTAAACTCGAAGGCAAGAATATGTCTATGGTTATTGCTCCAAAGTAATTTAAATAATATATCTTTACTTAAGATTATATTTAACTTAAAATTTATTTAGAAGGGAGTTACATTAATATGCCTAAAATCAAAACTCACAAAGCTTCGGCTAAAAGATTCAGCCTTACCAAAAGCGGCAAGGTAAAAAGAGGTCAGGCTTACAGAAGTCATATTTTGACTAAAAAATCTACAAAGAGAAAAAGAGGATTAAGAAAATCCGCTTATGCTTCAGTTGCTAACGAGGCAACAATCAAGAGATTGATATTGTATAAATAATATAGAGAAGGAGTGAATTCACAATGGCTAGAGTTAAAGGCGCATTAGCTACAAGAAAAAGACGTAAAAGAGTTTTAAAACTTGCCAAAGGTTACAGAGGCGCAAAAAGCAAATTATTCAGAACCGCGAAACAGGCTGTAATGAAATCGCTTGTTTATGCATATACAGGTAGAAAATTAAGAAAAAGAGATTTCCGCAGACTTTGGATTACAAGAATCAGTGCTGCTGCTAAAATGAACGATATTAACTATTCAAGATTTATGAATGGTCTTAAAAAAGCTAATATCGATATGAACAGAAAAATGCTTTCTGAAATCGCTATTTCAGATCCAAAAGCATTTGCTGAATTAGTAGAAAAAGCAAAAGCTGCTCTTTAATAGTTGACTTTAATTCCGCTATGTGTTTTAATTAAGCATATAGCGGTTTTGCATTTTATATAAAAATTATTAAAGGATTGATAAATAAATGGCACATAAGCAAAATGTGTTGGAAAGATTATCGGAAGCAAAAATAATGGTACTTGGATTTATTCTTGTAATTTGTGCAGGTGCATTTTTGCTTATGCTTCCAATTTCGTCAAAAGACTGGGTGTATACAGATTTTTTAACTGCGATTTTTACTTCTACAAGTGCAACGTGCGTTACAGGTCTTGTCCTGGTTGATACATACACATATTGGTCAACTTTCGGGCAGACGGTAATAATTGTTTTAATACAGCTTGGAGGCCTTGGTTTTATGACGATGGCAGGTGTTTTTTCACTTTCTTTAAAACGCAAAATATCTTTTAAACAGCGTATGCTTACTGCTGAAAGTTATAATCAGGAAAATGTAGAAGGAATTATTAATCTTACAAGATATGTAATATTTGGTACGCTTATTTTTGAAGGTATCGGTGCGATTATATTAAGTTTTTGTTTTATTGATGAATACGGCATATTAGGTGGAATAAGAAGAGGAGTTTTTCATTCTATATCTGCGTTTTGTAATGCGGGATTTGATATTCTTGGTGATAAAGGAGAGTTTTCTTCGCTTATAACTAAAAATTCAAGTTCTGTAGTACTTTATACTGTTATGGTTCTTATAACAATAGGCGGTCTTGGATTTAGCGTGTGGAAAAACATTTACGATAAAATAATGTATAAAAAAAGATTTAATCTCCATTCAAAACTTGTTTTGTCGGTAAGTTTGTTTTTAGTTTTATCAGGATTTATACTGTTTTTTATATTTGAGTATTCAAACTTTAATACATTAGGCTCTTTATCTTTATTTGATAAAATTAACAACGCACTTTTTCAATCTGTTACAACAAGAACAGCAGGTTTTGCAGCAATAGACCAGATGGCACTTTGTGAAAATACTAAGTTTTTAAGTGTGATTTTAATGTTTATCGGAGGTTCACCCGGCTCTACTGCAGGCGGTATCAAAACAGTTACCCTTGCAGTTGTGATAGTTTCGGCAATATCGGTTATAAAAGGAAACAAAGATGTAAATATTTTCAACAGAAGAATTTCGCAAAATCTTATTTTAAGATGCCTTGCGATTGTGGTTTTGGGAATGTTTGTAATATTAACTTCTACGATGATAATTTTTTCGATTGAAGAATTTGAATTTATGGATATTCTTTTTGAAGTCACATCAGCCTTTGCAACAGTTGGATTGTCTGCTGGAATTACACCAAGCCTATCTTTAGCAAGTAAAATAATTCTTATTATGCTTATGTTTTTTGGACGTGTTGGAGTTTTAACAATTACATGGGCACTTGTTTTAAAAAGCAAATCTACGTTGCCAAAAATAAGATATCCCAAAGAGCATATAAGCGTTGGTTAAGAAAGGAATGTAATGATATGAAAAGTTTTGTTATTCTTGGCGCAGGTCGTTTTGGACAAAGTGTTGCGAAAACTCTGTATAGTCTTGGAAACGAAGTTTTGGTAATAGATAATGATGAAATAAAAATTTCTGAAATTGCAGATTGTGTTACAAAAGCAATAATAGGTGATTGCTCAGATGAAATCGTTTTAAAGTCGCTTGGTGTAAGAAATTTTGATGTTGCAATTATTGCAGTTGGCGGAAATCTTGAAACATCTATTATGGCAACAATGCTGTTAAAAGAGATGGGCGTTAAGTACATTCTTGCCAAAAGCAGTAACGATACTCATTCAAAAATTTTGAAAAAAGTTGGTGCAGATAAAGTAGTTCTTCCTGAAAAAGATATGGGAATAAAAATTGCAAAAAATCTTGTTTCGGAGAATATGCTTGATTATATTGAACTTTCGCACGATTACAGCATTGCTGAGATTGCCCTTCCTTTAAAGTGGATAGGAAAGAATATTCGTGAAATAAATGTACGTGCCACATATAATATAAATATTATGGCAATTAAAACCAAAACTGAAATTCAGGTTAATCCCGATGCAGAAAGAGTTTTTTTAGATGGTGATGTTTTGGTTGTTGTAGGAAAAAATGAAGATATAGAAAGTATAGAATAATATGAATGATAATATAATTACAAGTACACAAAATGAGATATTTAAGCATATATCAAAATTGTATCTTGCCAAACACCGAAAGGTAATGGGTGAATTTGTGTTAGAAGGCGAAAGACTTGTTAATGATGCTCATAAAAACAATGCGGATATAAATTTTTTGGTAGTATGTGAAAGCTATAATGGAAAATTTCCTGAAGGTGTAAAAACATATACATTTTCCAATAAGCTTTTTAATGAGCTAAAAGATACTGTTAATTCGCAAGGGATTCTGGCTGTTGCAAAAATGAACAAAAAAGAAAGCTTTGATTTTGAAAGTGCCAGAACGATTGTTTATCTTGACTTGGTTTGCGACCCCGGTAATATGGGAACAATAATAAGAACATGTGATGCTGCTGGTGTTGATGCGGTTGTTCTTTCAAAGGGCTGTGTCGATATTTATAATCCAAAGGTTGTCCGCTCTACAATGTCGAGTCTTTTTAATGTAAATATTATAAATGATGATAATACTCTTTTAAAATTAAAAGATATGAATTTTTCTCTTATAGGAACATATCTTGGGGCAAAAAAAAGCGTTTACGATATTGATTTTTCAAAAAAATCTGTTATAATTATTGGTAATGAAGCAAACGGAATAAGTGATGAAGTAATAACTCTTTGTGATGAAAAAATAATTATTCCTATGGTAGGTAAATGCGAATCTTTAAATGCTGCAATAAGCTGTGGCATTTGCGTTTATGAAGCGCTTCGACAAAAATTAAACAAATAAAAATAACGGCATTATATAAAAATGCCGTTTATATATGCGCCCTTGGCTCAATGGATAGAGTAGCTGACTTCGAATCAGTTGGTTGTAGGTTCGAATCCTACAGGGCGTGCCAAAAAGCGTACTGAAAAAATTCAGTACGCTTTTTCAATACTATCTTTTTTTAAATTCTTCGCCATTTATCAGATAATCAATAGAAACATTAAAATATTTTGAAAGCTTATTAAGCATATCAAGACTGGGTTCTCGTTTACCATTTTCATAATGTGATAAAGCTTCGCGGGAAATATTTAAATCTGAAGCCACTTTTAACTGGTTTAAATTTTTCTCTTTCCTTATCATTTTTAAACCTTTCATTTAAAACACCTCTTGACAATATTGTAACAATTTGTTACGATATAAATGGTACACATTGTTACATTTACATTTTCTGTGGTTTTATAATTATGTAGATAATAAAAGGTGATTTTATGGGTTTTTTAGAAAAATTTCTTGGTATACAAGAGCATACAAAAAATGATATTTCAATAGAAGAGATAAACAGAAATATTATTCAAAGCAATGTTGAATATATTCAAAATCCCCGAATTTTTCGAGGATTTTATTTTTTGTAAAAAAATATTTGACTTTATTATTATAAGGTGATATAATACGCATTGTGCCAAATTCAAAATATAAAAAATAAAAATGAGAAAAACTCAAAAAGAGGTGCTTTATGGCAGAAAATATCATTTCAATTTTAAAGACAAATATATCTTTTTTAACGAACGTAGAAAAGAAAATTGCTTTGTGCATACTTTCTGACCCGCAAAAATTTGTGACATATTCTATGAGCGATTTATCAAAAGAAGCAGATGTATCGCAAGGAAGTATTATTAATTTTTCAAAAAAATTTGTAAAAGGCGGTTTTCCTGAATTAAAGCTTAGGATAGCTTACTCTATTGCAAACCCTGAAACAGAAGAAAAAGGAGCTTTAAAAGAAGGAGATGATGTAAAATCTTCTCTTATGCAAAAAATAAAGATTTACGAAAAAGCTTTCAGCCTTACATTTGATGCAAACGAAGAAAAGGTTTTGAAAAGTGCAGTAGATAAAATTCTTAATGCCAACAAGGTTGAGATTTATGGAATATTTCGTTCGGCGGCGGTGGCAACAGATTTTTGTTACCTGCTTTTGGAGCTTGGAATACCAGCTTCGTTTGTAAGTGATATATTAACCTGTTCAATTTCGGCAACAATGCTTGACGAAAGAAGTGTTGTAATAGCAGTATCGTCATCGGGAAAAACAAAGGATATTATTGATGCTGTAAATAACGCCAAAGAGAATAATGTTCCTGTAATTTGCATTACAGGGGATAAAAATTCGCCTCTTGCTAAACTTAGTGATGATGTTTTGATTGCATCAGCAAGCGGCAATTCTCCAAAGGTTGTAGAAACAGAAATCCGAATGTCGCAAATTCTTATTATCGATGCAATTTGTTCTTACATAAGAGCAAATCTTGATGAGTCATATAAGAATAAATACACAAAACTAAGAAAAATTTTAAGTTCGCACAATGTTGAGGAGGGCAAAAATGAATAGACCTAAAATTTTAGAGAATAAAAGTGTAATGAATGCAATTTATCTGGGAACTTTGTGCTCGATAGCATATCTTGCGGTTTATTTTGCAAGAAATGTACTTAGTGTTGTTACTCCGCAAATGATAGAAGGCGGATATTCGGAATCGTATATTGGGAGGGTATCGTCGGTATACTTTGTATTTTATGCGATAGGTCAGCTTATTAATGGCATAATTGGTGATAAAATCAAAGCAAGATATATGATAAGTTTTGGTCTTTTGCTTTCTGCGATTACAAATGTTGTTTTTGCCTACATATCTTATTCACATCCTGTGGTTGCCCTTATAGCATATGGACTGACAGGCTTTTTTATGGCTATGATTTATGGGCCTATGACAAAGGTTGTTGCTGAAAATACCGAACAGATTTATGCTGTGCGTTGTACACTTGGATTTACATTTGCATCATTTATCGGTTCTCCTCTTGCTGGCATTATTGCATCTTTTGTAGTGTGGCAAAGTGTTTTTCTTTTAAGTAGCATATCGCTTTTTGTTATGGCTGTTATGTGTTTTATTGCCTTTTTAGTATTGGAAAAAAAGAAAATTATAAAATACAATCAGTTTAAGCTTAAAGAAGGTGAAAAAGGAGGTATTAAAACTCTTATAAAGCGTCAGATAATAAAGTTTACATGGATTTCTATGATAACGGGTGTTATAAGAACAACAGTTGTTTTCTGGCTTCCTACATATATATCACAGTATCTTTCATTTTCATCAGAACAATCTGCAGGTATATTTACAATAGCTACTTTTGTAATATCGCTGACAACTTTTATAGCAGTTTTTATATATGAGCGATTAAGACGTGATATGGATTTGTCGCTTATTAGTATGTTTACGGTGTCAGCAATATGCTTTGCATTGCTTTATGTTGTAAAACAACCTGTTATAAATATTATACTTATTGTGCTTGCTATAATGGCGTCAAATGGTGCGGCTACAATTTTGTGGAGCATATATTGCCCAAGCCTTTACGACACAGGTATGGTTTCAGGTGCAACTGGATATCTTGATTTTGTAAGCTACATTGCCGCTGCTATCTCAAGTACACTTTTTGCCGATGCCGTTTCGGTAATAGGTTGGGGAAATCTTATTTTAATATGGATGGGATTAATGATAATAGGAGTTCTGGTTTCGCTGCCTGTTAAGAAAAAATTAAATTAAGACATATAGTTATCATAAATTATTTGCATCATTTGTTTTTACAAATGATGCTTTTTCTTTGAATTTAAATATGGTATGACCAAAAAACTTGTAGTAGGGAACAGGTTGTATATTAAATACATAGTAGTTTATCACATCTGCAAGAATAATGCCAAGAATTGAAATAACAATCCAGATAAGACTGTATGGAAGCGATATAATTCCGTAAAAGTTAAAAGGAACATTGCTGTAATCCCACATAGGATTAAGATTGAAAATAAAAAATATACCGCCTACAATAAGTTCAACACCTGTTACAATAAAAGATCCTATAATCCCCTGCAAAAGTATGTCAATATACCATGATATTTTTTCGTTTATGCTGTCAATAACAATTAAAATAATTCCTCCGCATAATCCCATTAAAGGATACGAATATCCTCTGTAACATACTTCAATGGTAATGTATGTGCAAAAACCTGTTAAAAATAATACTGCATATCGCAAAGTTTTCATATTAAAACCCCGTTAATAAAATAATTTACAAAATTAGTATTAGCAATAATATTGAATTTAACAGAAAAAATAAAAAAACTATATATATAATCATATATTAAGCTACATATATTTTTGTATTAATGTTAAAATATTAAAGAAGGAGTTGAATTTGTAATGGAACAAATAACATCTGAGTTGATACAAAAATATAAATTGCATTTATTAAATGAAGAAAAAGCTAATGCAACAACTGAAAAATATATCAGAGATATTATGGCTTTTTTAAATTGGACAGGAGGTAAAAAAGTATCTAAAGAAACAGTTCTTTCATACAAAGAGTATTTGATAAAGACATATGCACCGGCAAGTGTAAATGCTGCTTTGTCATCGCTGAACAACTTTTTTAGCTATAACGAATGGTATCATTTAAGAGTAAAGGCTTTAAAAATTCAAAAACAGATTTTTTTGGAAAATGAAAAAGAACTGACAAAAACAGAATATGAAAGACTTATTAATGCAGCAAAATCAAAAAAGAACAAAAGACTTTTTTATCTTATGCAAACTATTTGTTCAACAGGTATAAGAGTTTCTGAACTTAAATTTATAACTGTTGAAGCAATTTCTAAAGCGCAGGCCCAAATTAATTGTAAAGGAAAAATGCGTGTAGTAATTATTCCAAACAAGCTTTGCAGAATTTTAAAAGAATATGCCAGAAAATCTGGAATAAAGAGTGGAAGCATATTTGTAACAAAAACAGGAAAACCCATTGACAGATCAAATATATGGTCTGATATGAAAAAGCTCTGTAAGCTTGCAAATGTAGCAAAAGAAAAAGTATTTCCGCATAATTTAAGACATTTGTTTGCACGAACATTTTATTCTATTCAAAAGGATATAGTACGTCTTGCAGATGTTTTGGGACACTCAAGTGTAAATACAACAAGAATTTATACAATGGAAAACTGTGATGTTCATCGAAAACAGATACAAAAATTAGGATTATTAATGTGCTGAAAAACAAAAACCACATAATTGATATTATGTTGTATACAATTTGATACGGACTTATTACTTCACTTTATTTTTACTGAAATTTTTCTGATTTATTAAAAATAAGCACAGTAAAAAGACCAATGTCAAAAAAATCAACAAACATTGGCCTGTTTACTATGCTCTTTTTTTGTATTTTGCTTAATTTTTTATAAATGATGGGGTGTTTTACAATATGTAATATTGACAACATATACCTTTAATGGTATAATTCCAATATATTTAATATATATTTTATATCATTTAACCACATAATATCAATTATGTGAGGAATGCCCAATCACATAATATCAATTATGTAATAGGCATTTTTTATTTGTGCCTTTAATTAGTCAGTTTAACTGAATAATTATTTATTGTAGTTATGCTCAAAAGTTCCCGGACACCTTATATCAATCTTTGATTGTGATTTTTTGGGAGGTGTTCTAATTTTCCCCCGCATGAGATTTGTTTGGGTAATGCAACCAGTATTTGTGAAGGGAGGATAGTTTGAAATCGGGCTTTTAGAAAAAGCAAAAACAAATTTATAACACAAAGAAAAGGAGAAAACATTTATGAAGAACGCAAAAAGAAGTATATCCTTGCTCGTTGTATTTGCAATGATTTTTTGCAGTATGTCATTAACAGCTTTTGCAGAAGAAATTGAGGTTACAGATTATGAAACTTTAATGGAGGCAATAGGCAGTGCAAATGATGAAGATGTAATTAAACTTACATCCGATATTACCGCTACAGGTAAAATTGATGTTTCGGGAAAAAAATTAACTATTGATTTGAATGGTAAAACTTTGTACTTAACTGTTTCGGATACACATTTTAATAATGATGCTTCCGTTACAATTTCGGGTGGAGAAAATAAAGACGGAAAAATTGACATCAGCGGTGTTGACAGTGCAGGCGACTGCATTTTGGGAATTGGTGACCGTTCAACAAAAGGTATATTAACATTGGAAAATGTTAATATTGTTGGTGACGGATACAATTCAGGATTTGCGGTTTTTATGATTTATTCAGGTGATGAATTAAATGCTTTAAATATAGAAGGCGGTTCGATTAATTTGTCAAATGAAAATTCGTCAGCAGGCGGTGTTATTAAAAATCAGAACGGAGCCGGAAATCAGGGTATTGTAAATATAACAGGCACTTTGATGGAGCTTGATAATATCAGCAGAGGAATTTCGGGTACTACAGCTGTTTTTGACGATGTCGATTTAACAATTACAGGCGGAGATAATGGGATTAACGGAAGTGCGCTTACAATAAAAAACGGTTGCCAGATTAATATTTCTGGTGGCACAGGTCGTGCAATTACAATTACCGATTATGATGTAACTATTGAAAATTCAACTCTCAACCTTTCTGATATGGGTGAAGCTGAAATAAGATTTAAAACAAATAATAATCTTGCAATAGATGAAAGTTCTTCTCTTTCAGAATGCAATGTTGTTGTAGATACAAGTGCTACAATTAACAGCGATGATGTGACAGATGGTGCGGTTGTGAAGGCCGAAGAAGGTGAAATAAGTGTAACTCAGATTTTGGGTGAAGGAACAGAAGCATCACCTTATTTAATAGGAACAAAAGAAGAACTTGAAATGTTCCGTGATAATGTAAATAATGGAAATACATATAGCGGTAAATATATAAAGCTTACTTCTGATATTGACCTTTCAGAAGAAGAAAACTGGACTCCTATAGGATTAAGCAATACTATACCATTTTTGGGATATTTTGATGGCGGCAATTTTACAATCAGCAATCTTACAATTAATAATAATACAAATGATATGGTAGGTTTGTTTGGTTATGTTAAAGGCTCAGGTATGACAGGATTGGAAATACCAACCATCCAGAATTTAAAGCTTACAAATGTAAATGTAATGGTTGATGATGCATCAAGTCGTGTTGCTGCTTTGGTTGGAAACTCATTTGTAGGTGTTATTAAAAATGTTTTTGTAAAGGGAAATGTTTCAGGCGGAAAATGGACCGGCGGTATAGCAGGAAACTGTTATGCTTATTTTGATAATTGTTCATTTGAAGGTACAGTAACAAGCAACAATCAGGCAGGCGGAATTGCAGGTGCTGGTGATGCTCGTTCTTATAATTGCTATGTTGCGGCTGATATTACTGCTAAATGGTGGGCAGGCGGTATTGTAGGTAATGGACAGGAAGGTGCATCTGCGGTTAATTGTTATGTTAAAGGTAAAGTAACAACATTAAATAACTATGTGTTTGGTGTTGGTGGAATTGCAGGTGTAGCCGGACATGGATATGCGTCAAGTATTTTTAAAGATAATTATTTTGATGGAGAAGTTTATATTGGTGAAACAAAAGTTGATACACCTGTTATTGGTGTTGTAAATTCATCAAATGATGATATTAAAACTACTGTTTCAGGTAATTCATGGAATTCAGACTGCTATCCTTCAAATCTTGATGTAGCTATTGTTGGAGCTGACAGTTTTGAAAACAGTGAGCCTACTTATGAAGAATATAAAACTGCGGCAAAAGAAACTTTGGAAAGAAATCACAATCTTGTAATGCTTGAAAGTGACCTTTACTATATAGATGCAGAAAATGCTGATGATGTAACAATTATGAGCTTTTCCGAAGTAACAAGTGAGGATATTGCAACTGCAATTGAAAATCCAAAGCCTGTAAGAATTGGCGGCGTTGGTTTTGACACACTTTCAGATGCAGTGGCAGCAGTAAAAGATAATGAAGTAATTGTTCTTTTGACTAATAACGATGAGGTCATTGAAGTTAATAAAACAATAAAATTTGTTATAGATACAGCTACATTTGAGTTTGCTGGTGAAATAAAAGCCGGAAACAGAACAACCATTACGCCTGTTACTGTGGGAGAAAAAACAACATATGAATGTATATACACTGCTCTTTCAGGTGATGATGGTGCAATTGTATCTGCTTATACAGTTAAATTTAATACTAATGGCGGAAGTAAAATAGAAAGTATAAAAGTAAAAAGAAATATGATTTTAGATGAGCCTGAAAATCCTAAAAAAGATGGATATGAATTTGCAGGCTGGTATAAGGATGAAAACTTAAGTAAGGAATATGATTTTAGCAGTAAGATAATGGGAAATATTACTCTTTATGCTAAATGGATTGAAAACAGCACTTCTGCAGGTAGCAGTACAGGTGGTTCATCTTCAGGTTCAAGCAGTGGCAGTATCGTTCAAATTCCTGAAAAAACTCCGGATACGTCTATAACACAACCTCAAAAATGGGATAATCCGTTTGATGATGTATCAGAAAATGACTGGTATTATGAAGCGGTAGAATATGTATATAAGAATGAATTTCTCAAAGGTGTAAATGATAATACATTTGCTCCTTCAACAAAAATAAACCGTGCTATGCTTGTGACAGTTTTATACCGTATGGAAGGCGAGCCTGATGTAACTGATGATAGCGGTTTTGCTGATGTTGAAAAAGGCAGTTATTATGAAAAAGCTGTTATATGGGCAAAAGAAAACGGAATTGTTAACGGTATTGCAGAATTGGAATTTGCTCCGCAAAAAGATTTGACAAGAGAGCAAATTGCCGCAATTCTTTACAGATATGCTGAATTTAAGAATATGGATACATCTTTTGAAGAAAAAGATGTTACTGCGTATGATGATTATGATTTGATTTCTGAATATGCTTTACCTGCAATAAAATGGGCTAATGCAAAAGGATTAATAAATGGCAGAACAGAAAACACACTAAATCCATCTGACAGTGCTACAAGAGCCGAAATCTCAGCAGTACTTTTAAGATTTATGCAATCAAAATAATTAAAAAAAGGGAAGTGATTTGCCGTTCAAATTTTTCGTTCTCCCTCGTGCGGCAAATCATGGACCTTTTAATGTGGTTATGTTTTATTATAAAAATGGTAAAGTATATATTAAAATCACTATCGTATTAAATTACAACAACCTGAGGTGATAACAATGTGTAGAAATAAACTTTGCCCTACCTGTAAAACAGGAAGCGATTATTTAAAAATTGATGATAAAGAGCCGATGTGTCCGTATTTAAGTATGTATAAAGGCAAAAAATGCAGTATGTATAAAAAAATAAAAGACAAAAATGATTTTGAAAGAATTTTTAAATTTTCGCAAAATAAAAAGTGATACAATTATTTCCATAAAAAAGAAGGCTTTACAAAGCCTTCTTTTTTGCATTATTGTGAACACAATAAGGAGTCGGGTTCTTATTTTAAAAGCGTGTTAATTATTTTCAGCACGTCTTTCAATTTTTGCAATATTGTCAAAATTTTCAAAATCATCATAGCCAATATGCTGCATTTCGTGTTTGTATGCCTTTTTTTGTATATCGGGTGCAAGGTTACTGTTAATATATACATTATATGTTAAATCGGGATTTGTTACAGTAACTCCCCGTATTGTATGCGGCAATGATATAAATCTTATTATGACATTATTCATTCTAATTTGTACTCCTCAAAGCTTCTATAATTGCTACTGCTTTTTCAACATCTTCTTTTGTTGCTTTGCTGCTTACATTAAACAGCATTCTCATTTCGGGCCTTGTTCTGAGTTCCTCAAGGTATTGCATAATTTCTGTTTCGTCTTCTTTTTTTTCTTCTTCAATACCCATAATTTCAAGAGGAGATACCTTTAAAACATTTGCCAAAAGTGCAATTTTATCTCTTTTCATATTTTCTATAAATCCGGTTTCCCACTTTTTAACTGTGCTTTTTCCCACATTGCATGCCTTGCCAATGTCTTCAAGTGTAAGCCCTAATTCTTTTCTTCTTGTAAAAATATCAAACTTTTCCATAAAAACCTCCTTGCCTTCCAATTACATTATACGACAAAAGTTTCCAAAAAGCAACAATTTTTTGTAAAAATTTAAAAAAAGTTTGCTAAAAGGTTGACAAAAGGAAACAATGGTATTATAATTTTAGTATCCTAAAGGAAACTTTTGGCAAAAAATAAATTTTTTTGACTATTTTAGTTTCTTAAAAGAAACAAAGGAGGGAGTTAAATGTCATATAATATCGTAACAAAAGAGGAATTATCGCAGCTTAGCTGTCTTAATAAGGAGATAAAGGGGATAAGTGAGCGAATAGCAGGGTTAAAATATAAAATAAAAACACTAAAATATAATTTTACCAAAAAAGAATGTGAAGAAATGGAAAAAGAAATCGAAAACCTTGTTGATTTTCTTTTTATAAGACAGAAAAAATGTATTGATGAGCAAAAGAAGCTTGAAACTTTTATTGAAAAAATTCCTTATCCTGATTTAAGAAATATTTTTGCATTAAGATATATAAATGGTCTTTGCTGGCAACAAGTAGCATTCAGCATAGGTGAGTATGATGAGAGCTATGTTCGCAAAAAGCATAATGCTTATTTAAAAAAACTTAGTCTTAAATAACTTTACATATTTTGTAATTTGTGTTATATTAAATGTATGAATGCTATTTAATAAGGTGATTTTATGAACAAAAGAACTTACAAAAGCAAAGAACTTATAAAACGGTTTTTACCATATTTTAAACCATATACAAAAACGCTTGTTATGGACCTTTTTTGTGCCGCACTTACAACAGTGTGCGAAATTGTTCTTCCAATGATTATAAGAAAAATCACAAATACTGCTCTTGTTGATGTTGCTCTTTTAACGGTAAGCATGATATTAAGACTTGGTCTTTTGTACTTTGTACTTCGTATTATAGATAGCTTTGCAAATTATTATATGTCAAATACCGCCCATGTTATGGGTGCGAAAATAGAAACTGATATGCGAAAAGATGCCTACGCACATTTGCAGATGCTGTCAAATACATATTACAACAACACAAAAGTCGGACAGATTATGGGAAGAATTACAAACGACTTATTCGATATTACCGAATTTTCGCATCATTGTCCTGAGGAGTTTTTTATTGCTACTGTAAAAATTTTGGTATCGTTTTTAATTCTTTCAAGAATTAATATATGGCTTACTGTTATTATATTTGCACTTGTTCCAATAATGATTGTTGTTTGCAGAAAGATTAATAAAAAAATGAAGTCGGCATTTAAAGAGCAACGACATCAGATAGGTGAGCTTAATGCAAATATTGAAGACAGTCTTTTGGGTCAAAAGGTTGTAAAAGCCTTTGCAAATGAAGATGCAGAAAACGAAAAATTCAATGTAGGTAACAGAAAGTTTTTGAGTATTAAAACATATACATATCATCTTATGGGAATTTTTCATACTTCAACAAGAATTTTCGACGGACTTATGTATCTTGCCGTTATAATCGGCGGTGGACTTTTTCTTATAAAAGGAAAAATTCTTCCTGGTGATATGGTTGCGTATGTTATGTATGTTTCAACCCTTATTGCAACAATCCGTAAAATTATTGAATATACCGAGCAGTTTCAGAGGGGGCTTACAGGAATTGAAAGATTTATTGAGATTATTGATGCAGATATTGAAATTTTTGATGAACCCGATGCACAAGATGCCAATGATTTAAAAGGCGATATTGTTTTTGAAAATGTAAGCTTTGAATACCCCGATGACCATAATATTGTATTTAAAAATCTTAACCTTAAAATAAAAAGCGGCGAAAAGCTTGCTATTGTAGGACCTTCAGGTGGAGGAAAAACTACACTTTGCAATCTTATTCCAAGGTTTTACGATATTACTGACGGCAAAATTACAATAGACGGCAAGGATATTAAAAAATATACCTTAAAGAGTCTTAGAAAAAATATTGGTATGGTTCAGCAGGATGTATATCTTTTCTCCGGAACTATTTATGAAAATATCGCTTACGGAAAAATCGGCGCTACAATGGAAGAGGTTGTAGCTGCTGCAAAAAGGGCGGGGGCAGATGAGTTTATAAACGAATTAAAAGACGGATATCATACTTATGTTGGCGAGCGTGGAGTAAAACTTTCGGGTGGACAAAAACAGAGAATAAGCATTGCCCGTGTTTTCTTAAAAGACCCCGAAATAATAATTTTGGATGAGGCTACAAGTGCACTTGATAACGAGAGCGAATATCTTGTTGCAAAATCGTTAAATGAGCTTGCAAAGGGAAGAACCACTCTTACAATAGCACATAGATTATCCAGCATTAAAAATGCCGACAGAATTTTAGTGCTTACAAATGAAGGTATTGTGGAAGAAGGAAATCACGATACACTTTTAGCTAAAAAAGGATTGTATTATGATTTTTATACAAGAGCAAATGAAATAAAATAGAAAAAGACTTCACTTTAAGTGAAGTCTTTTTTTGTAATTTTATCATACCCAAATTAATATGATGTATTAAACAAAAATACAAGGGGCGATATTTTGATAAATTATATATGGGGATTTTTAATTTTGATTTCGGTTATATGCGCTTTTTTTACAGGTAATTTAGATAAACTTACTTCTGCCGCCTTTGATGGGGCAAATAGTAGCGTTCAAACACTTTTGGGTTTTGCAGGGGCAATGATAATGTGGTGCGGAATGCTTAAAATTGCTGAAAAAAGTAATCTTACAAAAATATTTGCAAATCTTATAAGACCTCTTACAAAAATTTTGTTTCCAAATTTAAAAAAAGGCTCGGCGGCACTTAATGCAATTTCAATGAATATGATTGCAAACATTTTAGGTCTTGCAAATGCGGCAACTCCTTTAGGGCTAAAAGCAATGTGCGAGCTTGAAAAAATAAATTCAGATAAGCATACAGCAAGTGATGAAATGTGTATGTTTGTTGTTTTAAATACCGCATCAATTCAGCTTATCCCATCAACACTTATTGCAATAAGAGCATCAATGGGTTCTCAAAATCCTGCAGAAATTATTCTTCCTGTGTGGATTACATCAATTATTACTGCAATTTTTGCAATAGCTATAACAAAAATGTATTCAAAAAGCATTCTTGAAAGGAGATTATGATTATGCATATAATTTCTCTTTTTTGCGTGCCATGTATGTTTTTAATAATTATTGCGTATGCTTTATTTAAAAAGGTAAAAATATATGATGCGTTCATAGAAGGAGCAAAAGAAGGATTAAACACAGTAATATCAATTTTTCCACCGGTTCTTGCAATACTTTTTGCAATAAATATGTTTAATAAGTCGGGTGCAATGGATATATTATCTTGTATTGTAAAACCCTTTACCGATTTTATAGGACTTCCTTATCAGATGGTTCCGTTTGCACTTTTAAGGCCGGTTTCAGGAAGCGGTTCGCTTGCACTTGCAACCAATCTTTTTAAAGAATTCGGAACAGATTCGTTTATTGGCAGGGCAGTATCAACTTTAATGGGGTCAACCGAAACAACCTTTTATACACTTAGTGTTTATTTTGGGGCGACAATGGTAAAAAATATGCGTCATAGTTTAAAGTGTGCGCTTGCAGCAGATTTTATAGGAATAATATTGAGTGTATGGATTACCCGCTTTGTATTTAATTGTTGACAAATGTAAAAAAAGGTGGTATATTTATATTGTTTCCGGTAGGTAAGGCTACCATAGGGATACGGGTTGCTGCCGCGAAGTGGTGGAGACACTACAAGAAGGTTAACAGGCTATATCGAAATCAAGGTATAACTTAATGCAATTTCATTGCCTTATGATGCTAAAGCTCAAACGGTTGGCTGCAAAAATGCAGTAAGTTTTTTGGACTTTTAAAAATCCTTACCAATAAGAAACGGTAAGGATTTTTTTGTGAAAAAAAGGGGTGAACAAAATGAACGCAGGTAGTAGCGGCGACATAAAACCTCCTAATTTATGCAAAAAGTCAAAATGCGCATTATGCTATGTATCTTGCGCAGAATTTTGTTTTTGATTTATAAATTAGTGTTTTATGTCTTTCTTGCCTAAATTAATTAACATATTTTTATTCTTTGGGAGGCATAAAAATGAATGAAAGAATTTTAGAGCTTCTTGAAACGAGAAGCTATGCAAAACTTAAGGAAGAATTAATTGAAATGAATCCTTATGACATTGCGTGCGTACTTGCAGAAATTCCAAAAGAAATGCTTGCGCTTCTTTTTAGAATTTTGCCAAAAGAAATCGCGGCAGAAACATTTGTTGAAATGGATGCTGATATGCAGCAGCATTTAATTGATTCGTTCAACGATAATGAACTTAAAGCAGTTTTATCTGAGCTTTATGTTGACGATGCCGTTGATATTATTGAAGAAATGCCCGCAAATGTTGTAAAAAGAATTTTAAAGCATACCGACATTAAGACAAGGGCTATGATTAACGAAATTTTAAATTATCCCAAAGACAGTGCCGGAAGCATTATGACAACTGAATATGTAGACCTTAAAAAGAATATGACAGTTGCAGATGCATTTGCAAGAATAAGAAAAACAGGTACAGATAAAGAAACAATTTACACCTGTTATGTAATAAATTCAGACAGAAAGCTTATAGGGTTAATATCTGCAAAAGAGCTTATGCTTGCAGAACAGAGTGCGGTTATTGAAGATATAATGGAAACAAACATTATATTTGTAAATACCTATGAAGATAAAGAAGAGGTTGCACAGCTTTTTGATAAATACGATTTTCTTGCAATTCCTGTTGTAGACAAAGAGGAAAGACTTGTGGGCATTGTAACAATTGACGATGCTATCGATGTTATACAGGAAGAGGTAACAGAGGACTTTGCCAAAATGGCGGCTATTACTTCAACCGATGCAACATATTTTAAAACGCCTGTATGGAAACATGCAAAAAGCAGAATTTTCTGGCTTTTGTTTCTTATGTTTTCTGCGATAATAACAGGTACAATTATTTCAAAATACGAAAAGGCATTTGAGGCTGTTCCGCTTCTGGTATCCTTCATTCCTATGCTTATGGGTACAGGTGGTAACTGCGGTTCTCAGGCATCAACAATGATAATTCGTGGTATGGCACTTGATGAAATAAATGTCGGTGACTTTTTTAAAGCTGTTTTAAAGGAAAGTGCAATAGCACTTTTGGTTGGCTTTGTGCTTGCGCTTGTAAACAGTATACGAATTATTATTATGTATAATAATGAACCCGGCATAAATGCCTATATGCTTGCTTTTGTACTTGCAATCACTTTGATGTGTATAATACTTTTATCAAAAATTTTGGGTTGTGCACTTCCTATGATTGCAAAAAAATTAAAGCTTGACCCTGCAATTATGGCAGCTCCGGTTATTTCAACAATTCTCGATACCTGCTCGGTTTTGATATTTTTTAACTTTGCGGTAAGATTTATGCAATATATAATAAAATAATATATTGACGAATTATGTAATTTGTGGTAAAATAATTTGGCGTGTCAGTAATGTGGTAAATAAAATATATAAAAGGAAGATATTATGAAAAAGAGTTTGTTTGGCTATAAAGCAAAAGAAGTAGATGTTGCATTGGAAGCTTTGAAAGTAGAAAACGAAGAACTTAACACAAAGCTTACAAATGTTTTAATAGAGCTTGCAGAGGCTAAAAAAGATGCTCAAAGAGTTAAAGAGCTTGAAGAAATTTTAGCTGAGTTTGAAACTGTTAAACAAGAAAACGCTTCTCTTTTGGAGGAGATTGAAACAGTTAAAGCTAACGCTGTAAAAGAAACACAGGATATTTATTCTGCAGTTGGAAGCATTTGTTCAAAAGCGTATCAGGATATGGATAATGTCAGAGCAAATGTTGCAAACGAAATTTTTGAAGAAATAGAAAAATATGAATCTTTTGTTGACACATCAAATGACAGTATGAAAACCGAAATTACTGCCATAAGGGCGCTTTATACTGAAATTCTTGATAAGCTTTTAAATTCAACAAATGAATTTGTAAACAGAGTTAAAGTAATTGATGAGAGTGCTACAGAACTTGAAGGAAAAATCGGCAAAGCAAAAGAAATTTCATCAAAACTTAAAAAAGATGTAAATTCAAGTTTAAAAACACCTTTATCTCAACCTACTTTTGATGCAGCAAGTATATTATCTTCTAATGCTGAAGCAAAAGAAAAAGAAGAAAAGGTTGTTGAAATTAAAGAAACACCAAGAATCATGGCAATAAAATAACTTAAAAAAACAAACTGTGCTTTGAAATAATCAAAGCGCAGTTTTTGTGTGAAGTATTGAATTTTTTATTAATTTTAAATATTGGTTATCATTGCTTTAATGGAAGATGAATATTCGCTGGGTGACATTCCCGTTACTTTTTTAAACTGGCGTGAAAAATAGTGTATTCCAGAATATCCTAATATTTCTGAAATTTGTGAAATATTGTAGTTATCTTCGCGAAGATATTTTTTAGCCATATCAATTTTAAGATTTATAAAATATTCCATAACACTCATACCGAAAGTATTCTTAAAAACGGATGAAATGGTTGTTTTGTTTGAACCTGTATATTTTACAAGGTCATATATAGAAATATTTTCGGTTATATGGTCTAACATATAGTTTACTACCATGTTAACGAGTGAACTTTCGCGGTTTATACTCATTTGAGAGCGCTGGTGAATAGGCGATACATCTCTTAAAAATGATATTAAAAGTTCAGCAATATACTGGCGTATAAGCTGTTCTGAACCAATTGTGGGATTTTGTTTTCTTACAAGATGATTGGTGTAGGGATTGTCAAGAGGAGTAGAAAATGCACCTGTGTATTCAGAAATGATTTTAGACATAATTGTTTTCTGGTCCTGACCTGCAGAAAGAATTTTATTTTCAAAATACTTCATTGCAGGCGACATACATTCAAACGAAACAATTGCAACATTTGTGGCTTCTTTGCTGTCTGAATGAATATTATGCCATTCATTTGGCTTATGGAACACAATGTTTCCCTGTTTTAAAGTGTAGCTTTTATCATCAGAAAAAACTGTAATTGTGCCTTTGTCGGTATATACAAGTTCCCAGAAATTATGACTTTCACCTGTGAATTTGAAATTTTTGGGATATTCAAAATAGTGGACTGTGTAAAGTTTTGTTATAGCAATATCTGTTTTTAAACGAGAGCCTACATAGTGGGACATTTTGCTCAACTCCTTTTTTAGAGTATAGCATTTTATAAATATAAAATCAACCCTTGCATGGAAAAAAGTGCAAAATAAATTTTCTTTTGTGCAAATACTTTAAAGTGCAACAATGATATAGTAGACAAGTGAAAATATTACATATTTATTATTGGTAAGGGAGATTTTTATGAGAGTAATAGTTTGCTTGGATTATAATGAAATGTCAATGGTAGGTGCACGTTTTGTTTCAAGTCAGCTTACATTAAAGCCTGATAGTGTTCTTGGACTTGCAACAGGCTTAACACCTGTTGGAATGTATAATATTCTTAGTGATATGAATAAAAAAGGTGAAATTGATTTTAGCAAGGTTAAAAGCTTTAATCTTGATGAATATTATAAAATAGCACCTGATAATGAACAGAGCTATCATTATTTTATGGAGAAAAATTTGTTCTCAAAAGTTAATATAAAGAGAGAAAACACACACATTCTTGATGGTCTTAGTGAAAATCCCGAAGAAGAATGTGAAAGATTTGATAAATTAATACAAGAAAAAGGCGGTATCGATTTGCAGATTTTAGGAATAGGCCGAAATGGTCATATCGGGTTTAACGAGCCAGATAAAGAGCTTTATTCCAACACACACTTAACACCGCTTACTCAAAGCACCATTGAAGCAAATTCTGTGTTTTTTGAAAGTGAAGATGAAATGCCGAAATCTGCACTTACAATGGGAATGAGTTCAATTTTAAAATCTAAAAGAATTATTATTATGGCAAACGGCGAAAGCAAAAAAGATGCAGTTGCACGTCTTTTAAGCGGTAAAATATCTACCGATCTTCCGGCATCACTTTTAAATATTCATCCTGATGTAATTCTTATATGCGATAAGGCGGCGTACTCATCTGTTAATAATAAGTAAGGAGATGTAGTTTAAGTGAAAAAAGATGCAACACTTGTTGTAATGGCTGCTGGAATGGGGTCAAGATTCGGCGGGTTAAAACAGCTTGAACCAATTGGTCCTAATGGAGAGGTAATACTTGATTTTTCGGTTTTTGATGCTAAAAAAGCAGGATTTAACAAAGTTGTTTTTATTATCAGACGAGATATCGAGGCTGATTTTAAAAAAGTTCTTGGAAAAAGAATTGAAAATAGAATTGAAACAGAATATGTTTTTCAGGATATGGATAATTTGCCAGAAGGTTTTGTTACTCCTATCGAAAGACAAAAACCATGGGGAACAGGTCATGCAGTTTATTCATGCAAAGATGTTGTAAAAACACCTTTTGCACTTATAAATGCCGATGATTATTATGGTCAGGGAGCATTTAAAATTATGTATGAGCATCTTACACAAAGTGATGATATTTGTATGGTAGGTTATAAGCTTGGCAATACACTTACAGAAAACGGTACTGTTGCAAGAGGTATATGCGATGTAGAAAATGGTATTTTAAAGAGTATAACCGAACATACTGCACTTGATAAAAACAGCGGTATCGACCTTGATACAATTGTGTCAATGAATATGTGGGGGCTTAATCCCAAAATTTTTAAACGTATTGAAGAAGATTTTGTAAAATTTCTTAAAAACATAAAAAATCCGTTAAAAGATGAGTTTTATATTCCTTCTGTAATTGATAATGCAATTAAAGAAGAAGGAAAAATTGTAAAGGTTTTAAAAACAGATGAAAAATGGTATGGTGTTACATACCGTGAAGATAAAGATGAAGTTGTTGCTGCGATAAAGAAGTTTATTTCGGAGGGTTTATATAATGGCATCTAATAACCAATATGAGTTAAAAGAAATATTGTCAAGATTTAATATTAACACCGATATAGAAGTATATGGCAATGGTCATATTAACGATACATATCTGTGCGAAACTGCACCAAGATTTATCTTGCAGAAAATAAATACAAATGTTTTTAATAATCCTACCGATGTAATGGAAAACATATATAATGTTACAAAGCATCTGTCTGAAAAAATAAAAAAAGCGGGCGGGGATGCAGACAGAGAAACACTTACTGTTATTCCAACAAAAAATAATGAGATTTATTATAAAAACAGTGATGGTGCGTGCTTTAGAATGTATAAATATATTGAGAATTCTGTAAGTTATGATGTTGCAGAAGATCCAAAAATTTTATGTTCAGCAGGACGTGCGTTTGGAAAATTCCAGAAAATGTTAAGTGATTTTCCGGCAGAAAAGCTTCATGAAACAATTATAGATTTTCATAATACACCAATTCGTGTAAAACAGCTTGAAACTGCTATTGAAAATAACAGTGCAAATCGTCTTGATAATGTTAAAGAAGAAATTGAGTTTGCAAAAAGATATGCAAAATATGCAGATAAAATAGTATCTGAAATGGCTTTGGGTACTGTTCCGCTTCGTGTAACACATAACGATACAAAGCTAAATAACGTGCTTTTTGATGAAAAAACAAATGACGGCGTATGTGTTATAGATTTAGATACAGTTATGTCAGGTTCCCTTTTGTACGATTTTGGTGATGCTCTTCGCTTTGGCGCGTCAAGTTGCGTGGAAGATGAAACGGATGAAAATAAAATCTGGTTTGATTTAGAAAAGTTTGAACAGTTTGCAAAAGGCTTTTTGAGTGAGGTTAAAGATTGTCTTACACAAAAAGAAATCGAACTTTTGCCTGTATCAGCACTTATTATGACTTATGAGTGTGGAATAAGATTTCTTGCAGATTACTTAAATGGTGATACATATTTTAAAATTCACAAAGAAAATCACAACCTTGACAGAGCAAGAAATCAGTTTAAACTTGTTGAAGATATAGAATCAAAATTTAATGATATGGCAAAAATTGTTGCCAAATATGTGAATAACTAATTTTTGATATCCGCCTTTTTTTAGACGGATATTTTTTTTGGAATATTTTTTAAGCTTAAAAATATAATTATTTATTATAAATATGAAATTTTTGATTTCAAATATTGCAAAAAATGGTGATTTATAACTTCTGTAATCAGTAAAATCATCTAAAATTTAAAGTTTTTAAAGAAAAAACTTGCATTTTGACGAGAAATATAGTAAAATGTTTTTGTTATTTAATTTTAGGAGGCAGAAATTATGAGTATAAAAAATGAATACTTAAAAGAACTTATTGCTCGTGTTGAAAAAAGGAATCCCGGCGAGCCTGAATTTCATCAGACAATTTCTGAGGTTTTAGAATCAATAGAGCCAGTTATTGAAAAAAGACCTGACCTTGTTAAAGCAGGCGTTATTGAAAGAATGGTTGAACCTGAAAGACAGATTACTTTCCGTGTTCCATGGGTAGATGACAATGGTAATGTTCAGGTTAACAGAGGTTTCAGAGTGCAGTTTAACTCTGCTATCGGACCATATAAGGGTGGTTTAAGATTTGCTCCAAATGTGTATTCAGGTATTATTAAATTCTTAGGTTTTGAGCAGACATTTAAAAACTCTTTAACATCGCTTCCTATGGGTGGTGGTAAAGGTGGTAGTGACTTTGATCCTCAGGGTAAATCTGACGGCGAAGTTATGAGATTCTGCCAGAGCTTTATGACAGAGTTATACAGACATATTGGTCCTGACCTTGATGTTCCAGCCGGAGATATCGGTGTTGGCGCAAGAGAAGTAGGCTATATGTTTGGTCAGTATAAAAGACTTAAAAATGAATTTACAGGTGTGCTTACCGGTAAAGGTATTACATATGGTGGCTCTTTAATCCGTCCTGAAGCTACAGGCTTTGGTGCAGTTTATTACACAGTAGAAATGCTTAAACATTTCGGTGATGATATCAAAGGCAAAACATTTGCTGTGTCTGGTTTTGGTAATGTTGCATGGGGTACTGTTAAAAAAGTTACAGAACTTGGCGGTAAAGTTGTTACAATTTCTGGTCCTGACGGTTACATATATGATGAAGATGGTATCAACACAGAAGAAAAAATCAATTTCCTTCTTGAAATGCGTGCATCTTGCCGTAACAGAGTTCAGGATTATGCAGATAAATTTGGCGTTCCTTTCTTTGCTGGTGAAAAACCATGGGGCGTAAAAGTTGATGTTATTATGCCTTGTGCTACACAGAACGAAGTTGGTATGGCAGAAGCTGAAAAAATTGTTGCTAATGGCATTAAATATTATGTTGAGGTTTCTAACATGCCTACAACAAACGAAGCTATTGCTTACCTAAAAGCTAATGGTGTTATTGTTGCTCCTTCAAAAGCAGTTAATGCCGGCGGTGTTGCAGTTTCTGGTCTTGAAATGTCTCAGAACTCTATGCGTTACAGCTGGTCTAGTGAAGAAGTTGATACCAAACTTAAAGGTATTATGAAAAATATCTTTGAAAGCTCAGTTAAAGCAGCTAATGAATACGGTCTTGGTGATGACCTTGTTGCAGGTGCTAACATTGCAGGCTTTATCAAAGTTGCAGAAGCTATGAAAGCTCAGGGTGTTGTTTGATAAACAATTAAACATTAATTATAAAGCTGAACGGATTAAAATTCGTTCAGCTTTTATGATATGAATAAGGAGAGAGAAAAATGGTATTTGATACTTTTGAAAATTGTAAGTTATATTATCCGCTTCATAAAAATTTTGAAAAAGCATTTGATTTTATCAAAAAAGCAGTTTCAGAAAATTATGCTGTAGGTAAATATGAAATTGATTCAGACAAGGTTTATGCATCGGTGCAGGAATATGAAACCAAAGATTACAATGATGCAAAGTTTGAGGGGCACAGAAACTATATTGACATTCAGTATATTATTTCGGGAATTGAATGTATGGAAATGATTGATATTTCCAAAGCAGAGCCAAATACAGAATATAACGAAACAAAAGATGTTATGTTTTATAAAAACTGCGATATATCTAAAAAATGCGTAGTCGAAGCAGATGAATACGGAATATTTTTCCCACAGGATATACATAAACCTGGCTTTTCGTTTGAAAACCAAAAGAGTAAAGTTAAAAAAATTGTTGTTAAAGTAAAATGTGAATAAAAATATAAAGTGGCTATCTTGATAAAACAAGATAGCCACTTTTTGTATATAGTATTATTCTTTTACAATAAGTACAACTTTTCCAACATTTTCACCTTTTTGAAGTATTGCGTGCGCTTCTTCGGCTTTCTGTATAGGAAGTGTTTTATAAATTGTAGGCCTTATTTCGTTGTTTTCTATTTTGCCCCAAACATTTTTAACAAGCAAAGATAAAATTTCTGCTTTCATTTCGGGAGTTCTTGAACGGAGTGTGCTGCCAATAATTCTTACATTTCTTACATAAATGTTCTTAAGGTCAATTTCGGTTTTAACACCTGCAAGTGCTGCAATCATAATCCATCTTGCGCCGTGGGTTAAATATTTCAAACATTCTCCCATACCTTCGCCGCCAAGGCAGTCAATTGCAACATCAACACTGTGACCTTTTTCAAGTTCTCTTTTTAAAACATCGGCAACATTTTCTTTTGATGAGTTAATAACAACATCTGCGTTAAGATGCTTTATAGAATTTGCAATTTCGTCAGACAGAACACTTGTTATAACTCTTATTCCAAATGCTTTTGCCATTGGAATTACAACCGATGCAAGACCGGATGCACCTGCGTGCATTAAAAGGGTATCGCCTTCTTTAATTTTGCCCTCAATAAAAAGATTAAGATATGCAGTTGCAAAAGCTTCGGGAAGCGCTGCCGCTTCTGCCATAGAAAGATTTTTTGGGATTGGCATAAGCATATCGTATTTAACTGCAACATATTCGGCATATCCGCCGCCACCAAGAAGTGCGCAAACCTTGTCGCCAATTTTCCAGTTTGATTTTTCTTTTGCAATATCACCCATTTTAGTGATTGTACCCGAAATTTCAAGTCCCATCCATTCAGGGCATCCCGGAGGGGGTGGATAATCTCCGTCACGCTGCATAAGGTCGGCTCTGTTAAGTGCTGCTGCACTTATTTCAACAAGTACCTCGTCATCTTTTATAATCGGGTCGGGAACATCACTCCATGATAACGATTTATCATTGTTTACAAGTATTGCTTTCATAATATTTCTCCTTTATACTTTAATTTTCAAATGTTTTATCAGGAATATAATCAAAATTTGCAAGTACATTTTTAACCGCACGAAGAACGGGTTGTGATTTCGTGGAAAGGTTATCGTGTGATTGAGCACAAAGATACATTGCGCATCCAAGCATTGGTCCAATCATTCTATGCATTTTACAGTGTTCACCAACAGAAAGAAATAAAAATGGAACATCAAGCTCTTTTTTTAGAAGTGTTGTAATTCTTAAATTTTCCATTTCTTCTTCTACATTAGATGCCTTTGTAACAATTTTAACAACATCAGCACCTCTTTTTTGTTGTTCAAGTGCCATTTCGATAACCTTTTTTGCAGGCAGAAAACAAGAAGTATGTGATGAAATAAGCACCTCACCGCCAAATGAGTGAATTTTATTAATAAGTTCTTTTTGCTTGTCTATAGCCTCCTGATTATATGTAAGCTGAAGAGCGGTGGGTGAAAATAAATCTCCCATAATGTCAAATAAGGTTGCACCATATTTTGATAATGAAATAAGCTCATTTGCAAGTGTGTCATCATCAGTTCCAGTGTTTAACTGGTCACGATAGTTGGTTACATATATCGGGCGGTTACCCATATATTTAAAAATGGTTTTATAATTTTCATCACATCTTAATTCTTTTGGAAATTTTTCAACCTGAAAAGCAAATGCATCAGTGCCCTCAAATACAGCATTTCGTATAGTGTTTATGGCACTTTCAACACTGTCAGACTGAATCATTGTTGTAACGATTGGGTTATTTTGACCTAAAAAAGTAGGTTTCATCTTTTTCTCCTTATTCCTTGTTTCTCATTATATTTCTTCCACCGTCAATAAGATAATTTGTACCTGTTATAAAGCTTGCTTTATCGCTTGCGGTATACATAATAAGGTCAACAATTTCCTGTGGCTGAGCAGCTCTCTTCATAAGAGTTTTCATGCTTGCCATAGCTTTCCTTGTAAGAACGGGTCCTGGCGATATACAGCATACTCTTACATTATATTTTGCTCCGTAGAGTGCAAGTGATTTTGTAACACCGTTCATAAGAGCACTTTTTGCGGCTGAATATGCAATGTTCGTTTTGCAGCCTTCTTCACCGGTTATTGAGCCTAAAAAAATTATTACACCGCTTTTTTGTTCTGCCATTTGTTTAAGGGCGTTTTGAGCAAAATAAACTGCACTTTTAAGGTTTAAATCTATTCCAAAATCAAATACTGAAATATCTCTGTCCTTAAATTCGGTGTAATCGTTTAAAAGACGCGCTTCTGCACCGCCTGCACAATTTATCAATATGTCAAAAGAACCAAATTCTTTAACTGTAACATCTTTTGCACCTGCAACCTGATCATAATCGGTTATATCTGCGCAAACTGTAACAATATTATTGGTAAATGCTGATATTTTTTCTTTAGCATCATCTAATCCTTTTTGGTTTATATCAACCAAAACAATATTTGCGCCTTCTTTTGCAAAATTTTCACCGCACAAATATCCAAGACCTGATGCTCCACCTGTGATAACAACGGTTTTATTTTTAAAACTCATGATACTGCCTCCTTGATTAAAGTATAACATTTTTAAAATAAAATAAAAGATAAAATAATATCAAAAACCAAAACAATAATATTATTTTAGAAAAATTTAAAAAAATATTGCATAAGGTCTTTATTTTTTTGAATTTTTGTAGTATAATGTTTATTATCTATAATTGTGTAAAAATTAAATTGGGGAGGAAAACCAATGAGCAGAAAAACTGCGAGAGATAATGCCTTTAAAATTATTTTTGAAGCACCGTTTCACGAGTGTGAATTAGATGCGGTTATAAATACTTTTTTAGATGTGCAGTCAGATAAAACTTTAACAAAAAAAGATATAAATTATATTAACACAACTGTATCGGGTGTTTTTGAAAATTTAGAAAAAATAGATGATAAAATCAACAATTTCTTAAAAGGCTGGACTCTTGACCGTCTCCCAAAAACAACGGCGGCAATACTTCGTCTTGCGGTTTATGAAATGGATTATTCTTCTGATGTGCCTTATCAGGTAGCAATTAACGAAGCTATTGAGCTTGCAAAAATTTATTGTGATGATAATGCACCAAAGGTTATAAACGGAGTTTTAGATACTGTTAAAGGAGAAAAATAAATGGCAGTAATTACTGTTAGCCAGCTTAACAATTACATAAAAAGATGCTTTGACTCTAATCAGAACTTTCAAAAGCTATATATAAAGGGTGAAATATCAAATTTTAAACGCCATTCAACAGGGCATTTGTATTTAACCTTAAAGGATGAAGGCAGTGTTTTAAAAGCGGTAATGTTTCGTGCAAGTGCATCGGCTTTAAGGTTTGAGGCCACAAACGGAATGAAGGTTATAGCCTGTGGAAGGGTTGCGGTATTTGAAAGAGACGGACAGTATCAGCTTTATATTGAAAGTATGATGCCTGATGGTGTGGGCGAGCTTTATTTAGCTTATGAACAACTTAAAGAAAAATTAGAAAAAGAAGGACTTTTTGATGTAAGTCATAAAAAAGAAATCCCCAAATATCCAATGCGTATTGGTGTTATAACTTCGCCTACGGGTGCGGCAGTAAGAGATATTTTAAATGTTTTAAAAAGAAGATATTCTTTAGCTGATATTATAATTTATCCTGCACTTGTGCAAGGCCCTGGTGCAGCAAAAACAATTGTTAAAGGTATTGAATGTTTTAATAAGCTAAAAAATGCCGATGTTATAATTGCAGGCAGAGGCGGTGGCTCAATAGAAGATTTGTGGGCATTTAATGAAGAAGAAGTTGCCTATGCAATTTATAAATCTGAAATTCCCGTTATTTCTGCAGTAGGACACGAAACCGATTTTACAATTGCCGATTTTGTTGCAGACCTTCGTGCACCAACACCGTCAGCAGGTGCAGAGCTTTCGGCACCATCGCAGATAGATGTTCAAAAAAGTCTTGCCGAAAAAAAATCAAAGCTTGCAATACTTCTTACAAATTTATATAAATTAAAGCTTCAGGAGCTTTTAAGAATACAAAAATCAAGAGTTTTTACAAATTACAAAATTTTGTTCGATGATAAAAAACAGCTTCTTGATTTAATTTCAAAGGATTTATATGATGCATACAAGCAAAAAATTGATGACAGCAAAAAAGAACTTTTAAAGCTTATGTCAAAGCTTGAAGCGCTAAATCCTGTTGCGGTTTTGAAAAGAGGCTTTGCATCGGTTAAAAGTGATGGTAAAACTTTAAGCGGTATAGACGGTATAAATCAGGGTGACGAAATTGATGTTTTGTTTTATGATGGATGTGCAAAATGCAGTGTCAGCTCTGTAAAAAAGGAGAAAATGTATGAATAAATTTGAAGATAATATGAAAGAGCTTGAAGAAATTGTAAATAGTTTAGAAAGTGGAAAAGCATCGCTTGATGAATGTGTAACACTTTTTGAAAAGGGCGTTAAGCTTACCGATGAATGTGTTAATATGTTAAATAGTGCAGAACAGAAAATTAAAATTTTAGTTGAAAAAACTAACGGTGAAGTTGTTGAAGAAGATTTTGATGAAAATAGTGAGCAGTAAAGGAATTTAAGTAAAATGTTCAAAGAAAGTTATAACAAAAATATTGAAACGGTTGAAAACTATATAGAAAATTATTTTAATAATGCCTTAAGCCACCTTGAAGAAAATCTTACTGCGCCGTTAAAATATTCTGTTTTGAATGGCGGAAAAAGAATAAGAGGAATACTGACAATAGAAATTGCAAAAATGCTTGGCGGTGATGTTGATAATGCCTTGCCGTTTGCAATGGCAATTGAGTTTATTCACGCATACTCTCTTGTTCACGATGACTTACCTTGCATGGATGATGATGATTTTCGTCGTGGAATGCCAAGCTGTCATAAAAAGTTTGGTGAGGCAATGGGTGTTCTTTGCGGTGATTCTTTATTAAATTTAGCTTATGAAGTAATGCTTGACAGTATTTTAAAAGGAACCTTAGGTGCCAACAAAGCAGCAAAAGCTGTTGCAGAATTTTCTGGCATTTTTGGTATGATAAGAGGTCAGGTAATAGATATAAGTCTTGTAAATAAAGAAAATGTCACATTAAAAGATTTAGAGCTTTTGATAGATAACAAAACCTGTGCTCTTATTAAAGCGGCTACACTTTCTGGTGCGTATGTATCTCCTCATAGTGATGAGGATATAAAAAAAGTATCCGAATATGCTTATCATCTTGGAATGGCATTTCAGATAAGAGACGATTTTGAAGATGAAGATGAAGATAAAGAGGGTGATGGAACACCTAACTTTATAAATCTTTTAGGAAGGGACGAAGCTCATAAAAAACTTATTTACCACAAGTGCGAGGCAGAAAAAATTCTTGCCAAATACAATAATAATGAATTTTTACTTGGCTTAAATGAGTTTTTGTTTGGAAAATTTTAAATAAATTTGCAAAGAAGTGCAATTTGTGTTACAATACAATGATAGTTTTGTTTATAATTTAACTTTACATAAATAACCTTGAGAGGAGTTAGAAAAGTGAAACAGTTGTTAGAAAAAATTAAGCAAGAAGCAATAAATTCTTTGCAGAATGCAGAAAAAATAGAGGATTTGGAAAGCTTCAGAGTAAAATATCTTGGTAAAAAAGGTGAGGTTACGAGTGTACTTAAAGGTCTTGGCTCGATAGCACCTGAAGAAAGAAAAGAAGTTGGCGCGCTTGCAAATGAGGTAAGAGCAATAATTGAAGAAAAATTAAACGAGAAAAAAGAAGCTGTTCAGAATGCTTTGATGAATGAAAAGCTTAAAAAAGAGGTAATTGATGTTACAATGCCTGGTAAAAAATGCGATATGGGTAAACTTCATCCTCTTGCAACAGTAAGAAAACAGCTTGAAGATATATTTATGGGAATGGGATTTTCTATTGCAGACGGTCCTGAAGTTGAGCTTGATTATTACAACTTTGAGGCACTTAACATTCCAAAAAACCATCCTGCAAGAGATACACAGGATACATTTTATATAAACGATGATGTTGTTTTAAGAACACAAACATCTTCTGTTCAGGTTCGTGTTATGGAAAACACAAAACCGCCGATAAGAGTTATATCTCCCGGAAGAGTTTTCCGTTCTGATGCAGTTGACGCAACACATTCTCCTGTTTTCCATCAGATAGAAGGTCTTGTTGTTGACAAAGGTGTTACAATGGGTGATTTAAAAGGCACACTTGAACTATTTATGAAAAGATTATACGGCGATGATGTTAAAATAAGATTAAGACCGCATCACTTCCCATTTACAGAGCCAAGTGCAGAGGTTGACGTGTCGTGCTTTGTATGTGGCGGAAAAGGCTGCCGTGTTTGTAAAAAAGAAGGCTTTATAGAGGTTCTTGGCGCAGGTATGGTTCATCCAAAGGTGCTTAAAAACTGCGGAATTGACCCCGAAATATACAGTGGTTTCGCTTTCGGTATTGGTCTTGAGCGTATTGTTATGCGTTCTTACAACATAGATGATATGCGTCATCTATACGAAAACGATGTAAGATTTTTGAAACAGTTTTAATTAGGAGGGGTAGAAAATGAAATTTCCAGTTAAATGGTTAAACGATTATGTTGATATAAGTGATATTTCTATAGAAAAACTTGCTCACGAAATGACAATGTCTGGCTCAAAGGTAGAAGGCGTTGAAAATTTAGGTGAAGAAATTCAAAATGTTGTTGTGGGCAAAATTTTGTCAATTGAGAAGCATCCTGATGCAGACAAGCTTGTTGTTTGTAAGGTTGATGTAGGAGAAGAAGTTTTGCAGATTGTTACAGGTGCAAAAAATGTGAATGAAGGTGACTTTGTTCCTGTTGCACTTCATGGTTCACATCTTCCTGGTGGTATAACAATTAAAAAGGGTAAATTAAGAGGCGTTGAATCATGCGGTATGCTTTGTTCAATAGGCGAATTAAATCTTACACTTGAAGATGTTCCTTATGCTATTGAAGATGGAATTTTGATTTTTGATAGAGAATATCCTTTGGGTATGGATGTCAAAGAAATTTTCTCTTTGAACGAAGATATTATTGAGTTTGAAATCACACCAAACAGAGCAGATTGCTTTAGTGTTATAGGTATTGCAAGAGAAGCTGCGGTTACATTTGATAAACCATTTAATCTTAAAACACCTGTTATTCACGAAACAAATGACAAAATTGAAGATTTTGCTTCTGTTGAGGTTTTGGACAAAGAAAACTGTATGCGTTATGCTGCAAGGGTTGTTAAAAATGTAAAAATCGGTCCAAGCCCCAAATGGCTATCTGACAGACTTAAACTTAGCGGTATAAGAAGTATTAACAACATTGTTGACATTACAAATTATGTACTTTTAGAATACGGTCAGCCAATGCACGCATTCGATTTGGATAATCTTGCAGGACATAAAATCATTGTAAGAAAAGCAAACGAAGGCGAAGTTATTACAACACTTGATGAACAGGAAAGAAAGCTTGATTCATCTATGCTTATGATTTGTGATAGTGAAAAAGCAGTTGCTGTTGCAGGTGTTATGGGTGGTCTTAATACCGAAATTGAAGATACAACAAAAACACTTTTGTTTGAATCTGCATGTTTTTATGGTGCAAATGTTCGTACAACAGCAAGAAAGCTTGGTTTAAGAACAGAGGCATCTTCAAGATACGAAAAAGGTCTGGATCCCGAAAATGTTATTGGTGCAATAAACCGTGCATGTGAACTAGTAGAAATGCTTGGTGCAGGTGAGGTTGTATCGGGTATTATTGATATTGACAATTCAAATAAAGAAGGAAAGGTACTTCCTTTCAGACCAGACTATATTAATAACTTCCTTGGAACTGATATTCCGAAAGAAGATATGGTAAAAACTTTAACAGCTTTTGAATTTAAAATAGATGGTGATAAGGTTTTAGTTCCGTCTTTCAGAAGTGACATTGAAGGTGAAGCAGACCTTGCAGAAGAGGTTGTAAGAATTTACGGGTATGATAAAATTGAAGCTACTCCTCTTCGTGGCGAAACAACACAGGGTATAAAAACAAAAGATCAGAAAATGGCTGATAAAATTGAAAATGTGCTTATTGCACAAGGTCATTATGAGGTAATGAACTTCTCATTTGTATCACCTGATATATTTGAAAAAATCAATACAAACGATGAAACAATCAAAAATCCTGTTGTTATTTTAAATCCACTTGGCAAGGATTGCTCTATTATGAGAACAACACTTGTTGCATCAATGATGGATACACTTTCATTCAACAACAACCAAAGAACACCAAACGGCAAATTCTTTGAAATGGCAAGGGTATATTTACCACGCGAGAGTGAAAAACTACCTGATGAGAAAAAGAAAGTTTGTCTTGGAATGTACGGCGGATACGATTTTTATGATTTAAAAGGCTCAATTGAAGCAATTTTAGATAATTTAAATATCAAAGATTATGAATTTGTTGCTGAAGGCGAAAACACAACATTCCATCCTGGAAGATGTGCAAGAATTTTATCGGGTGACAAACTAATTGGCATAATGGGTGAGATTCATCCTACCGTTTGCAAAAACTATGCAATGAGTGCAAAGGCTTATGTTGCAGAACTTGATTTTGATACACTTTTATCACTTTGGGTAAGCGATGTAGAATACAAACCGCTTCCAAAATTCCCGGCAGTTACAAGAGATATTGCAATGCTTGTTGACGATAGCGTAACAGTTGGCGAAATTGAAAAAATCATTAAAAAATGTTCTGGAAAAATACTTGAAGATGTTAAGCTTTTCGACGTTTATAAAGGTGAACAGATTGAAAGCGGTAAAAAGAGTGTTGCTTTTTCAATTGTTTACAGAGCAGATGACAGAACGCTTACAGATGATGAAATTACAGTAGTATTTGATAAAATAGTATCAAATCTTGAAAAGAATTTATCAGCACAGTTAAGATAAATTAAAAACAAAAATTATTAAGAGGTGAACAGTATGGAATTTAATGAAACAATGGTATTCAGCGGTGGAATGGATAAATCAAAACATATTCAGGAAACATTGTACACAGTGCATGAGGCTTTAAAATTAAAAGGCTATAATCCTATAAGCCAGCTTGTAGGCTATATTATGTCGGGCGATCCAACCTATATTACAAGCCATAATAATGCAAGAAGCCTTATATCAAAGCTTGAAAGAGATGAAATACTGGAAGAACTTTTTAAAGAATACTTAAAGGATAAGTAAAATGACAAAGAAAAATCACAATACTGCTATAACAGCAATTTTTGTGTCATTATCAATGCTTATGTCAAAAGTTCTTGGTATGGTTCGTGATATTATTCTTGCATCACTTTACGGAACTGAAAGTGTGGAGGCGATAGCATTTTCTACCGCCTCCCGCATACCGCTTTTGTTTTTTGATATTGCATTGGGAACGGCAGTTACAGCAGCATTTATACCTATTTACAATGAATTTTTGCAAAAGGGTGAAAAAGAAAAGGCATACAATTTTTCAAATGCCTTTATCACACTTGTTTCAGTTGTAACACTTTTTATGGTGGTTATAGGATGCATATTTTCGTCATTTGTCGTAAAAATTATTGCGGGCGGGCTGGATTTTGAAAAGCTTAATCTTGCCTCACAGCTTGTAAAAATTTTATTTCCTGCAATCTTTACAACCGGCATAGCATTTTGCTTTGTCGGTATTTTGCAATCAGACGGCGAATTTGTAATTCCTGCTATGATGAGTTTAGTGTCAAATTTGTTTTTGATTTTATATCTTGTTTTTATCAAAGACAGATTTGGTGTCTTTGGAATAGCCATAGCAATGCTTGTAAGCTATATACTTCAGATTGTAATTCAAATACCATCACTAAAAAAAATGGGGTATAAATTAAAGCTTAAAAATCCAATTGGCGATGATGCTATAAAAAGAGTATGCCTTCTGGCACTTCCAATTATAGTAAGTGCGTGGGTGCAGCCCATAAATGCAATGATTAATATCAATCTTGCATCATCATTAAATAACGGGGCAGCAGTTCCTGCACTTGATTATGCCAATAAGCTTTATATAATTTTAGTTGGTGTGTTTACTTACACCATAACAAATCTTACATTCCCGTCGCTTTCAAGGCTTGTTGCAGCAGATGAAAAAGAAAAGTATGCTGATGTTGTAAGAAAATCTGTAAAATATGTAATTTTTATAATAGGACCGGTTATGGCAGGATTTATTCTTATGAGCGAACCTATTATAAGAGTTTTTTACGAAAGAGGAGCGTTTGATGCATTTTCAACAAATCTTACTTCAGTTGCACTTACCTTTTATTCGATTGGTATGATTGGTTTTGGAATAAACGAGGTTATGAACAAGGCTTTTTATTCGCTGAAAGATGGAAAAACACCTATGAGAGCCGCAGTTTTGGGAATTGTTATAAATATTTCAATGAGCATAATTTTGGTTGCGTTTTTTAGAAAAGGTCTTTGGGCACTGGCGCTTTCGGCATCGGTTTCGGCAAATGTAACAGGATTTTTACTGCTTTATTTATTACACAAAAGAGTAAGCAATATACTAAAAAAAGATTTACTTGTATCAATTATTAAAACGCTTTTATCAATACTTATAATGAGTATTGTAGTTGTGCTTGTAAAACATTTGTGCATAGATTTAAATAAATATTTTGCACTTTTAATACCAGCTTTAAGTGGTGCGGTTGTATATGTTTTAATGTGTGTAATACTTAAAAATGAGGAGTTTTTTGATATTATAAAAACTCTTTTAAAAAAATTTATAAAAAAGGAGGCATAAATTTTGTCAAAAAGCATAGTTTTACGATTTTTTGCTCTGTTATATCAGTTTGTAAATGCTTCTTTTAATGGCAGTGTGCTTAAAAAAATACAGGATTTTTTTGCTTCAAAATTAAAAAAATCATCAGAGCATAGCTTTTTTGTAAAATTTTTCACAAAAGCTCCTTTGATTAAAGATAAAACAAAAAACAGTTTTATATGCGCCTTGCTTGTTAGAATTTTTAATTTTTTTGCAAAGATAGTTAAATATTTTGAAAAAATGATTGAAAATTCTCTTATAGGCACAACTGTTTTGTGGCTTTATAAAAACTTTTTTAAAATTTCTGTAAGATGCTACGGAATATTTTTATTATCATTTTGTATTGTGTGCGAAATTGTTTTGATTTTTAAATCGTCAGACATACTTTTGCCGTTAATAATTGGAATTTTTGCAGTTATTATGATTTTTGTAAATCTGTCTTTTGCATCAATTTTTAAAAACAGTATTACAGTTAAAAAGCTTATGACATTTTTTGATATTGATGTATATGACGATAATTCTACAATAAAAACTGATAAAGAAACATATTTGTATTTTGCTTTGGTTGGTTTTGCTTCAGGGCTTTTGACGGCTATTGTAAATCCGGTATTGATTTTGGCAATAATAATTTCTTTGGGATTTGTTGCATCAATTTTTATAAATTATACAATAGGTGCATTTTTAGTACCTCTTATTTTTCCGTTTATGCCTACAATGGCTATTGTAGGTCTGATACTTTTAACATTTTTATCAATGGTTTTAAAACTTTTTTATGATGATGAATTTAAGTTTACAAAGACAAATCTTGATATTTTTATAATACTTTTTGCACTTGTAATGCTTGTATCGTCTGTTTTTTCATTTGCAAGAATAAGCAGTTTAAAAATATTTATGGTTTATCTTGTGTTTATGGCAGGATACTTTGTGTTTACAAATACACTTACCGATAAAAAGAAGCTTTATGTGTTTTTATCACTTTCGGTAATATCGGCATTTTTGGTTGCACTTTATGGTATTTACCAATATGTTTTTGGTTTTGCCGAAGGGAGCACCTGGATTGATACAAAAATGTTTACCGATATTGAAACAAGGGTTGTTTCAACTTTTGAAAATCCAAATGTTCTTGGTGAATTTTTGCTTCTTATGATACCAGTCACAGCTGCTTTTGTGTGGAATGCACCAAGAGGGTATAACAGATTTATTAATTTTATAGCTGCAGGTGCGCTTTGCCTTTGTATGATATTTACTTATTCAAGAGGTAACTGGCTTGGACTTATCGCGGCAATTATCATTTATATTTCTTTTTACGACAGAAAATTTATATGGTTTGGAATAATCCTTGCACTTTTATCGCCGCTTATTATGCCTCAAAGTATTATAAACAGATTTTTAAGTATTGGTGATACATCAGATACATCTACATCATACCGTGTGTATATCTGGTTTGGAACAATAAAAATGCTCAAGGACTACTGGCTTTGCGGAATTGGCCTTGGCTCTGATGCATTTAATATGATTTATCCACGATACGCTTATGCATCAATTGTTGCTCCTCATTCGCACAATTTATATCTTCAGATTATTGCAGAAAATGGTATATTAGGTATAATAGTATTTTTAGGAATGATAGTAACATATTTTAAAGATACAATTTCAGCGGTAAATGGCAGAAAAAAGAGTATTTTAAAAGCAATTTGCGTAGCACTTATGGCAGGTATGGCAGGTTATTTTGTTCAGGGTGCATTTGATAATGTATGGTACAACTATAGAATTGTTATGATGTTCTTTATGTACCTTGCCTTGTCACAAAGTGCGGTTAATCTTTTGCGTAAGGAGGAAGATGCGTGATTAAAGTTATAAATGTTATATCCGACGCAAATATTGGTGGCGCAGGCAAATGTGTTTTAACTTTTTTAAAGCATTATGATAGGCAAAAATTTGATTTGACAGTAATTGTACCAAAAAATAGTCTTCTTATCCCTGAAATTAAGAATCTTAACGGTAAATATATAGAAGTTGATGGAATGAACAATAAATCGCTTGATTTTAAAGTGATAAAAGAATTAAGAAAAATATTTTGCGATATTAAACCCGATATTGTTCATGCGCACGCAGCAATGAGTGCAAGAATAGCCGCAAAATTTTCGGGAGCAAAAATTGTTTATACCCGTCATAGTGTTTTTGAACCTTCAAAAACAATATCAAAAGGACTTGGCAAAATAATAAACGGCTTTGTAAATAATTTCTTTTCTGATAAAATTATTGCGGTGGCCGAGGCGGCAAAGGATAATCTTGTTAAAACGGGCGTAGATGATAAAAAAATTGTTGTTATAAAAAACGGTGTTGATTATCTTGAAAGATATAACGATGAAAAAATAACCAATATAAAAAAATCATACGGGTTAAAAGATGAATTTATAATGACTATTGCAGCTCGTCTGACGCTTGTTAAAGGACACGATTATATTTTAGAGGCAGTTAAAAAATTAAAGGATGATAATCTTGATTTTAAGCTTTTAATAGCGGGAACAGGCGAATATGAAGAAAACATCAGAAACAAAATAAATATTCTTGATATTAATGATAAGGTTATAATGCTTGGATTTGTGTCTGATGTTGAAAAAATAGTAAACATTACCAATTTAAATCTTAATGCATCTTTCGGAACAGAAGCTACAAGTCTTTCGCTTTTAGAAGGATTAAGTATTGGAATTCCTGCTGTTGTAAGTGATTTTGGTGGAAACGGCGGAGTAATTTATAATGGCACAAACGGATTTTTAGTCCCTACAAAAAACAGCGGGGCATTGTATGAAAAGATTAAACTTATTATGCAGGATAAAAATCTTTATAACACCTTGAAAAAAGGAAGTTTAGAAGTTTTTGAAAATGAATTTACCGCAGATAAAGTGGTTGAAAAAATCCAGGGTGTTTATATCAGCCTTAAAAGCAAAGGAGAAGAAAAATGAAAAAGAAGATTAATTTTATAGATATTCTTATTGTTTTAGTTGTTGTAGCTGTTCTTTTATTTGTTGTAAAATATTTTTCAACAAGCTCTAAAGAGGCAAATAATGTGCCAAAGGTATCTTATGTTATTGAGCTTAAATCGTTGCAGAGTGAATATCTTGATGTATTTAAAGAAGGCGACGATATAAAAGATGGTGTTAAAGGCGGATATCTTGGTAAAGTTACAAAGGTAGAAATAAAAGATAATGTTGAAATAAGAGAAGATACTTTAAACGCAAGTTTTGTTAAAACTTCGTTTGAAAACAAAAAAGATGTATATCTTACAGTAGAAGGCATACCTACAACTTACAATGACAGCGAAATTCTTTTTGCAACACAGGAAATAAAAATAGGAAAGCTTTTGCACATAAAAGCTAAAAATTATGTTGGCCATGGTTATGTTGTTGGCGTTAATGATAACAGACAGGAGTTGAAATAGAATGATAATTGACGAAAAAGGCAGATTATTTAAAAAAATCAATATTATAGATTTAGCTCTTATCTTAATTATTGTTATTTCAGTTGTATCTACAGTTTATAAGTTTGGTTTTTCAAAGCACAAAGATGTTGGAAGTGCCAATACAAAAATAACTTATGTTGTTAAAGTTAAAGCAGTAAGAGATGTTGCATCTGATGCTTTAAAGGTTGGCGATGCACTTTACGAAAAAACCACAAAAAAACCTATAGGCAAAATTACAGATAAAAAAGTTGATGTTGCAAAAGAAAGTGTAAATATGTCAAACGGAACTCTTTCAAAAGAGGTTGAAATTCCCGATAAGTATGATGTATACCTTACAATAGAAGGAGAAGGACTGGTTTCCGATGAAGGATATTTTCTTGATGGAAGCTATCAGATAGGTGTATTTTCATCAGTAGAGTTCTTTTCAAAATTTGTTGATACAACCGGAACAGTAACAGAAATTAAATAAAGGATTAAAATATTATGATTAAAAAATTTATATCAGTATTTTTTGTAATTTTATTTATTTTTAGCAATGTTTATGCAAATAATGCGGTAGATACTATCATCAGTGATGAAACAAAGTATGTAATTTTAGCAACAATTACAAATGTTACCGATAACTCTTTTGAGCTTACAAGAGGGTATGGTGTAAAGTATCCTGAATGGGCAATCATTCCTGATACTTTTAATGTTAATAAATTTAAATACGGCTACTGTGTTGAGCATGCAGATAATTACAATAATCCACAAATGGGTGATAATATTATTGTTGCAATGGAATATGCAAACGGCGTATACAATGTTGTGTCGGCGGCTTTTATGGTGGATAATGTTTCGTCAAGCGCAAAGGTAAAGGTACCTGAAAATCTTAAAAAATACAAATGTTTGAATGAACTTCTGGCACTTGGATACTACATACATTCTGATGGTGAGCGAACAGAGTATGAATATACTGATGACGAAAAGGTTTATGCAGTTGGCGAAAATGGCGAAAAGTTTGAAATAAACGCTCATAAAGATGATTATGTTGTTTTTTACGATAAAAATAACGCTTTGGCTTCAGAGGGTGAAGTAACTCCTCAGAAAAAGGCTGAAAACATGTCTAATTATCTTATGATTTTTCTTTCAATAGGCATTATAATCGGTCTTGGTGGTATTTGGCTTATCAACTTTTTACTTAACAGAAAAGAGGGAGAATAATTGATTTTTGAAGAGAAAACAGTTTCTACCAATCATATTTTTAAGGGAAGGGTAATTGATGTATCGGTAGATACAGTGCTTCTTCCTGACGGTAAAGAAGCCACAAGAGAGCTTGTAAGACATCCGGGTGGTGTTTGCGTTGTTGCATATCAGGATGGATTTATTTATCTTGTAAAGCAGTATAGAAAGCCTTACGATGAAGTTACTATTGAACTTCCTGCAGGAAAGCTTGAATACGGTGAAGACCATTTTGAAGCTGGTAAAAGGGAGCTTTTAGAAGAAACGGGTGTTGTTTCAAAGGAATTTATTTATCTTGGAAAAGCGTATGTTTCACCGGGATTTTGCTCAGAAACCATTCATATCTATCTTGCATTGGGGCTTGAAAAAAAAGAACAGAATCTTGACGAAGATGAGTTTTTGGATGTTTTAAAGGTTAGCTTTGATGATGCTGTAAAAATGGTTATGCAAGGCGAAATACATGATGCCAAAACAATAATTGGAATATTAAAATCAGAAAAAATATTAAGAGAAAAAAAGATGCTTTGAATTAGTCAAAGCATCTTTTTATTTACATTTGTTTTTTAACTATAGTATAATCGTCGCCAAAGCGAAAGTACGGACAACGATTATTTTGCGTAAAGCGATAATATTCATCTTCGTCAATGTTTGCAATGCAAACATAATCATCATAATCTTCATCATAGATATAATTCATACAGTTTTCGCATGATGCGTTAGAATCTGCCATAGTAAAATCTTTCCTTTTTTAGTGACTATTTTATTATTATATCAAAATCTTTATATGAAAGTCAATAAAATTTTTTAGTTATTATTTTTTATGTTAATAATAATAAAAAATAAAAATCCTACTACAATATTTTTTATTTATTATTAGTGTGGATTTTAAAAAGTGATATTGATATAATTTAAGGTGTGAAGATAATAAAAAGAATAAAAGAAAAGGAGAAAAAATGATGAAGATTTTTTCTGGAATTGAGTTGGGAAGTGTAGTATTCCCTGTGTTAACATTTATTGGCGGACTTGCAATGTTTCTCTTTGGTATGAGTGTAATGGGCGATGCGCTTGAAAAAAAGTCTGGCGGAAAGCTTGAAGGCATTTTACAAAGATTAACATCTAATAAGTATAAAGGTCTTCTTCTGGGACTTTTAGTAACAGCAGTTATTCAGTCCTCATCGGCTACAACGGTTATGGTTGTAGGTTTTGTAAACTCTGGTATTATGCAGCTTAGTCAGGCTATTGGAGTAATTTTTGGTGCAAATATAGGTACAACAATAACATCTTGGATTTTAAGCTTGTCGGGCATTTCAAGTGACAACTTTTTTATGACACTTTTAAAACCGTCATCTTTTTCACCCATACTTGCGCTTATTGGTATAGTATATTATTCGTTTGTAAAGGATGCAAAGAAAAAAGATGTTGGAGCAATTCTTTTAGGATTTGCAATTCTTATGTTCGGTATGGAAACTATGTCTGATACTGTAAAACCTCTTAGTGATGTTCCGGCATTCGGACAGTTTATGCTTATGTTTTCGAACCCCATTCTTGGTATTTTAATGGGTGCAATTATTACCGCAATTATTCAGTCATCTTCGGCATCTGTTGGTATTTTACAGGCTTTTGCCGCAACAGGAAGTCTTACATTTTCAACTGCAATCCCAATTATTATGGGACAAAATATTGGTACTTGTATTACCGCACTATTGTCATCAATAGGTACGAGTACAAATGCAAAAAGAGCAGCTTTTATACACCTTTATTTTAATGTTGTGAGCACAATAATAATAATTGCAGTTTTTTATACGTTAAATACATTTTTGAATTTTGCTTTTCTTGCGATGCCAATTTCGGCATTTAATATTGCAATTGTGCATTCGCTTTTTAATGTTTTGGCTACCATCATAATGCTTCCTCTTACAAATCTTTTGGAAAAACTTGCCTGTGCTACAATAAAAGGTAAAGATGAAGACAGAAAATTTGTTCTTCTTGATGAAAGATTTTTGTCAACACCGTCATTTGCGTTGCAGCAATGTAAAACCTTGATTTATCAGATGGCAGATATTGCACAAGGCTCTGTTAATAAAGCAATAGGACTTATTGATAAATATGATGATGATATCGCTAATCAGATTATTGAAGAAGAAAAAGAAATTGATACGTATGAAGATAAGCTTGGAACATATCTTGTTGCAGTAAGCAGTAATAATTTAAGCTTTGCAGACAGTAAAGAAGCATCAACACTTCTTCATTGTATAGGTGATTTTGAAAGAATAGGTGACCATGCTTTAAATATTATGCAGGCTGCTGATGAAATTAATTCAAAAGGCATCGTATTCTCTGATGAGGCGATTGCAGAAATAAAAACTATGGCATCGGCTGTAAACGACATTGTGATTCTTACAAAAAATGCACTTAAAGAAAAAAGTATGGATCTTGCAGTAAGAGTAGAACCTCTTGAACAGGTTGTAGATAAAATGAAACATCTTTTAAAGGCAAAACATATTGACAGACTTCAAAAGGGAGAATGTACAACAAATATGGGATTTGTATTTTCTGACCTTATAACTAATTTTGAAAGAATTTCGGACCATTGTTCAAATATTGCAGTAAGCCTCATTCAGTCTATGAAAGACGGTATTGAACTTCATAATTATTTAAACAGTGTTAAAAATACAGAGAATGCTGAATTTAATAAGCTATATAATGAATACGAAACAAAATATTCTTTAAATTGATCAAAAAGAGCAGTTTTAAAACTGCTCTTTTTTAAATTTATACTTGAAAAAATAAAAATATTAATATATAATCATATGTAATGATTTTTTATAAAGGATTTTTAAAATGGAAAAATTGAAAAAATACATAACAATAATTTTAGGCGTTCTTATGGTTGCATTTGCCATAAGTGTTTTTTATACACCCAACAAAATTGTCAGCGGAGGAGTATCGGGTATATCAACTATTCTTTACTATACGCTTGGCATACAAACAGGTATTTCGTATGCTGTTATAAATATTTCTCTTTTGATTTTAGCATTAAAAAAGCTTGGAAAAGAATTTGTTTTAAATACTTTGGTGGGGGCAGGGCTTGTTTCGGTTTTTGTTGAAGTTTTTTCGTATATTCCGCCAATAACAGATGATGTGTTTTTAGCAACAGTTTTTGGTGCGCTTTTTTACGGAATAGGAATTGGTTTAACACTTACCCAGGGCGCATCAACAGGTGGTACAGATATATTAAGCAGACTTTTTCAAAGCCTCTTTCCACATATAAAAATAGGAAGCCTTCTTCTTGTTGTAGACGCAACTGTTATTTTTGCATCATTTATTATATTTAAGCAATTTGAACTTGCTCTTTACGGAATTATTGCGCTTTGTATTTCATCGTTTGCTATAAACTGGCTTATTCAAAAGCTCAACATTTCAAAGCTTGCGTTTGTTGTAACTGATAATGGCGTTGAAATAGCAAAAAGTCTTATATCAAAATCACCAAGGGGAGTAACAATTATTAACGCAACAGGCGGATATACAATGGATAATAAAAATGTTCTTATTTGTGCGTTAAAAGAAAGTGAGGCAGAAGCTTTTCAAAAAAGAATTTTAGAAATAGACAAAAATGCTTTTATAATATTTTCCGAATCTTCACAGATTGTCGGAAACGGTTTTAGGGTGTATAAGTAAAATTATACACCCAATTTATTTATAGAAGAGTATTTTTTAGGAGTGATTCCCTTTAGTTTTTTAAAAACTGCCGCAAAATAATTGCTGTCGTTAAATCCGCATTCGGTTGCAACAAGTGTAATTGGCTTATTTGTTGATACTAAAAGTTTTTCAGCAGCAGTAATTCTTGAAATATTTATGTATTCATTAAGTCCTACGCCTGTTACATTTTTAAATTGTTTTGATAAATGGTTTGGGCTTATTGAATACTTTTTTGAAAGTGAGTTAAGCGAAAGGTCCTGATTATAGTTTTTTGAAATATACTTTACAATATCCTGAATTACAAGATAAGAACCATTAAGTCTTGTATTGTTTTCTTTTATTCGATATCGGGAAATGGTTATAATCAGCTGTTTAAAATAAAGCTTTTGCATATCGGTGTAGCCTCTTTGTTTTTTGATGCTTTCTTTTTCTATTTTATTGATAATATCCTCAATTTTATAAATGTTCTCACCGGAGAATTGAATATATTTATTGTTTATAAGTTCGGTTATATATTCATTTAAATCTTCACCAATAAATTCATCATCAAAAGAAAATAAAACACGCTCAACATCATAGTTTTCTTCACTGTCGGTTTTGTGAAAAACACCTTTTGGAACAAATATCATATCATATGGAGAAAGTAAGAAAATTTCATTTTCAATAAAATATTTTGTTTTTCCCTTTACAAGAAAATAAAGCTCATATTTGTTGTGAAAATGTGCAACCGGCATTCTGTAAGGTTTGTTTCTTTTGCTCCTGTGAAAAAATTCAATATTATCTTTTGCATATATCGCCATAAAAACACCTCTTTTAAACAATATAACATAAATATTTATAAAAAACAATAATATTTTCTTGTTTTTTGCTAATGTGTATAATATTTTTATAGAAAACAAGATTAATTAGTCTTATAATGCAATTAAAGTATAAAATTGTTTTATGGAGGAAAATGAAATGAAGTATAATGGCAAAATGGCAGAAGAAGTAAAAATCGCTTATATTGGCGGTGGCTCAAGAGGTTGGGCATGGGGTCTTATGAGTGACCTTGCAGAAAATGAAGATATGTCAGGTGATGTATATCTTTATGATATTGATTACGAAGCAGCGCAGCATAACGAAATAATAGGTAATATGTATAATGATTTGGAAGATGCAAAATCGAAATGGAAGTATCATGCATCAAAAGAGATAAAGGACGCACTTTCAGGTGCAGATTTTGTTGTTATTTCAATCACACCCGGTACATTTGACGAAATGCATTCTGATGTTCATACCCCTGAAAAATACGGCATTTATCAATCGGTAGGTGATACATCTGGCCCGGGTGGAATTGTAAGAGCTATGAGATGTGTACCTATGTATGAAGAAATTGCAGAAAATATTAAAAAATTCTGTCCTGAAGCATGGGTAATAAGCTATACAAATCCAATGACACTTTGCACTAAAACACTTTATAGAGTTTTCCCACAAATTAAAGCTTTTGGCTGCTGTCACGAGGTTTTTGGAACACAAAAAGTTCTTGTTCAGGCTCTTGAAACTATTTGTGGTATTAAGGTAGAGGACAGGAGCGAAATTAAGGTTAATCCTGTTGCAGTAAACCACTTTACATGGCTTACAGAAGCAAAATATAAAAATATAGATTTATTCCCTGTGTACGAAAAATTTGCTAAAATGTATGCTGAAACAGGATATACTGAAAATCTTGATAAAAACTGGATGAATAATGTGTTTAAATGTTCACAGAAGGTTAAATTTGACCTGTTTTTAAGATACGGGTTTATTGCAGCTGCAGGTGACAGACATCTTGCAGAATTCTGCGAGGGAAAATGGTATCTTGAAAGCCCCGAAAAAGTGAAAGAGTGGGGATTTAGCTTAACTGGTGTTGATTTTAGAAAAGATGAGCTTAAAAAGCGTCTTGAAAAGAGCAGACAATTAAGAAGTGGCGAAAGAAAAGTAGAAATCAAAGGCACAGGTGAAGAAGGCGTTGAACAGATGAGAGCACTTTTAGGTCTTCGTGAGCTTGTTACAAATGTAAATATTCCAAATATGGGACAGATTCCAAACCTTCCTTATGGTGCTGTTGTTGAAACAAATGCGGTGTTCAGGGATAATTCAATTACTCCTGTTATGGCAGGTGAAATTCCTATGGAAATTTATCCTCTTATTTCAAGAATATGCGGTGAGCAGGAACAGCTTGACAAAGCAATTGCAAAAAGAGATGTTGATATGATTTTCAATATTTTTGCAAACGACCCGCTTGTAACTTGTAGTTATGATGATGCAAAAAAACTATTTAAAGAAATGGTTAACAATACAAAAGAATATCTTACAATGTATGATTTGAGTGGGCTTCTTAAATAAAATAGATTTGGAGATATAATTATGGGTAGAATGTTTGACGAACATATAGTAAGAAAAATTCAAAATCTTGATGGCTGGTGGGATTTTTGTATTGACCCTGATGATACAGGTGAAGAAGAAAAATGGTATGAAAATCTTCCAAAGAAAGAAAAAACTTATGTGCCGTCTGTGTGGAATACACAAAAAGAGCTTATAAAGTATGAGGGAAAAGTCTGGTACGAAAAAAGCTTTTATTCTGATGGCGGAAATTTAAGGTTTTGTTTTGGCGCATGCCTTACAGAAGCAAAGGTGTGGCTCGACGGCGTTTATTTAGGATATCATTATGGTGGATTTTCACAGTTTGAGTTTATAGCATCAGATGTATATAGTGGTTATCATAAGCTTACAGTTTGCGTAGACAATCATTTTGATGAGCACTCTATTCCGCAAAGAAAGGTTGACTGGTATCATTATGGTGGCATAACAAGAAGTGTCAGTGTTGAAACACTTAATGGAATATGTGTTTTGGCAAACAAACTCATATATGAGCTTTCTTCTGATTTAAAAGATGTAACAGGTAAGTTTGATATTGAACTTTATAACAGCGAAAATACATCTTGCAAAACAAAATTAAATATAAAAACAGACGAAATTGATGTTTTTGAATGTGAAGTTGAACTTAATGCAAAAGAAACAAAAATAATTTCGTCAGATATTTTTAATTTAAAAAATGTTAAGCTTTGGGATATAAATCTGCCAAATCTTTATAATGTTTATATCACAACCGATACTGATGATTTATTTGACAGAGTGGGTTTTAGAAAAATAAGTGTTGAGAATAAAAAAGTAATGCTCAATAATAAAGAAATTGAACTTCGTGGTGTAAACAGGCACGAAGAATATCCTGAATTTGGTTTTGCATTTCCTAAAACTCTTATAAAAAGAGATGTGGATTTGATTTTGGAAATGGGCTGTAATTCAATAAGAGGCTCACATTATCCAAATATGAGAGAATTTGTTGATTATCTTGATGAAAACGGAATTTTATTCTGGAGTGAAATTCCAATATGGGGAGTAGGTTTTTCGGAAGAAGCCCTGATGGACGAGGTGATAATCAACCGCGGATTTGATATGCATAAAGAAATGGTAAAATATTATTATAACCATCCTTCAATAATTATGTGGGGGATGCATAATGAAATTTTAACCAATGTAAAAGCAGGATATGATATAAGCAAAAAATATTACAAGTATCTTAAAGAAAATGGTGGTAACCGTTTGGTGGTTTATGCATCAAGTCATGCACTAACGGATATATGCTTTGAATTTACAGATGTGATTTGTTTAAATGAGTATCAGGGTTGGTATGGCGGAAGTATAGATACCTGGGAAAGCTTTGTTGATAATTTTGTAGAGTATCGTAATAAACTTGGTTTTGAAAATAAACCTGTTATAATAAGTGAATTTGGTGCTGCGGCAATTTACGGCTGGCATGACAGTGACAAAATCTGGTGGAGTGAGGAATATCAGGCCGAGCTTATATCACATGCACTTTCTGTGTTCCATTCAAACGAAAATGTTACAGGAAGTTTTATATGGCAGTTTAGCGATATGAGAACCTGCAAAGAGGCGGGGATGAATCGTGCAAGAGGATTTAATAACAAAGGCATGGTTAATGAACACAGAAGGCCAAAACTTGCTTTTCATGCCGCAAAACAAAAGTATAATGAATTTAAAAACGAATAAATTAATGGGGTGATTAAAATATTTACTAAAGTTAATAGAGAAGAAAGAGTAATTCAATTTGGTGAAGGTGGATTTTTGAGAGGCTTTGTAGACTGGATTTTGCAGATAACAAACGAAAAAACCGATTTTGATGCATCAGTTGTTGTAGTTCAGCCTATTAAAAATGGACTTTGCGATAAATTAACAGAGCAAAACTGTGTTTACACTCATATTATGCGTGGCTTAAAAGATTCAAAAGAGGTAGTTGATAAAAAGGTTATAGATGTTATTTCGCGCTGTGTAAAGCCCTATGATAACTATGAAGAATATCTTAATCTTGCCAAAAATCCAAATTTCAGATTTGTTGTTTCAAATACAACCGAATCGGGAATTGTTTACGAAAAGGATGATAAAATTACCGATGCGCCTCCAAAGTCTTTTCCTGCAAAGGTAACACACCTTTTATATGAAAGATTTAAACTTAATCTTAACGGATTTATATTCTTACCGTGCGAGCTTATTGAAAAAAATGGTGAAACATTAAAGAAAATCATTTTAAAATACGCAGACGACTGGAATTTAGGTGACGAGTTTAAGGCATTTGTAGAAGAAAAAAATATTTTCTGCAATACTTTGGTGGACAGAATTGTAACAGGATATCCAAAAGATGAAAAGATAGATTTGGGCTATGTGGATAATATGCTAAACACAAGCGAGCTTTTTCACCTATGGGTAATAGAAGGACCAAAAGGCATATTAGAAGAAATTCCTTTTGATAAAACAGGACTTAACATAATTGTTACTGACAGCCTTGATATGTACAGAACAAGAAAGGTAAGAATTTTAAACGGCGCACATACATCTATGATTCCTTACGCAATGTGTGAAGGAATTGAAACTGTTAAAGACTGTATGGAAAACGAAAAGATGTTTGATTTTGTTAAAAAGTGTGTGTTTGATGAAATTATTCCTACTCTTGATTTGCCAAAAGAAGAACTTATATCTTATGCAAATGATGTGTTTGAACGTTTTAATAATCCATTTATAAAGCATCTTTGTGCATCTATTTCGTTAAATTCGGTAAGTAAATTTAAAGTAAGAGTTTTGCCATCTTTGTTAGAATATATCAAACGAGAAAATAAGATACCGGAAAATCTTGTATTTTCACTTGCAATGCTTATCAAATTTTATAAAACATCTACTCCCACAGACGATGCTGATATAATTTCATTTATGAAAGAACAAACAGTAGCCAAAATTCTTGCAAACAAATCTTTCTGGGATACTGATTTAAGCTTTTTATGTGATGAGGTTTTAAAATATGTTGATTAATAAACTTGATAATGTTGAAATAAATCTTGAAAATGGCCATAAATATGCTCTTTGCGATATAAAGAAAGGTGAGAATATTATAAAATACGGTTCACCTATTGGTCACGCAACAGAAGACATAAAAAAAGGTGAACATATTCACACCCATAATATAAAAACCAATCTTTCCGGCAAAAGTGAATATAAATATAACTACAAGGATTATGGTGTTGGAGATGTAGCTACTTCGCTTACCTTTAAAGGTTATGTAAGAGAAAACGGCGATGTTGGAATCAGAAACGAAATATGGATAATAAATACTGTTGGATGTGTTAATAAAGTTGCTCAAAAATTAGCACAAATTACCGGTGCAAAATATTTTCCTCATCCGTTTGGATGCTCTCAGCTTGGTGATGACCAAAAGATAACTCAGCTTGTTTTAAAAGGTCTTGTAAATCATCCCAATGCAGCAGGTGTTCTTGTTTTGGGGTTAGGGTGCGAAAACAACAATATAAAAGAGTTTAAAAAAGTTCTTGGCGATTATAATGAAAAAAGAGTTAAATTTCTTAACTGTCAGGATTTTGATGATGAAATTGAAGAGGGAATTAAACTTATAGACGAGCTTAAAGAATATGCCTCATCTTTCAAAAGAGAAGATGTAAATATATCAAAGCTTAAAATAGGCTTAAAATGCGGTGGTAGTGATGGATACAGCGGTATCAGTGCAAATCCTCTTGTGGGAAGCTTGTCTGACAGACTTATTTCTCACGGAGGAAGCTGTGTTCTTACAGAAGTTCCCGAAATGTTTGGTGCAGAGCATCTTCTTATGGAAAGATGCGAAACAAAAGAGGTATTTGATAAAACAGTTGCTCTTATAAACAATTTTAAAGATTATTATATTCGCCACAATCAGGTTATATATGAAAATCCATCGCCTGGAAATAAAGAAGGCGGAATTACAACACTTGAGGAAAAATCACTTGGATGTATTCAAAAAGGCGGGCTTAGCAAAGTTGTTGATGTTATTGATTATGGTGATGCGGTGTCTAAAAACGGTTTATCACTTTTAAATGGTCCCGGTAATGATATTGTTGCAATTACAAATCTTACTTCAGCAGGTGTTAATATGATACTTTTTACAACAGGAAGAGGAACTCCCGTTGGTGCGCCTGTTCCAACTGTTAAAATATCAACAAACAAAAATCTTTATGAAAGAAAGAAAAACTGGATTGATTTTGATTCTTCGCCTGTGCTCTCAGAAAAAAGTATGGATGAAATGACAGATAAACTTTTAGAATACATAATAAAAGTTGCATCAGGAGAAGAAACAAATAACGAGAAAAATGATTTTCGCGAAATATCAATATTTAAAGATGGCGTTACATTATAAATAAAAATTAAACCCCGAAGATTAATTTCTTCGGGGATAATTTTTACTCTAATTCAATTGTAGGAAGTTCATTTTGTGATTCATCCTGAATAAGTGGCGTTTCATTATTGGGTGAATCTTGTGGATTCATTGAAGATATATCAGGAACAGTATAAACCTCGTCACCAATTGCAATTTCACCGTCTGTTTTGTAAACTTCTTTTGCAATTTCACCATCCTCGGTGGTTTCAGGTCCTACAAGTTCAATTTGTGTAATTGCTGAATAAACACTTCTTGAAATCTTTTTGCTTCCCTGACTTTCGCCATTAACATAAACTGTTTTGTAGGTATCAACAACACTTCCGTTGCTGCCTGCCTGCTTAACTTTTCTTTCGCCCGGTTTAAGATTAGGGTCTTCAACCTCTTTTGTTTCAAAAGCACTTGTGCTTATTGTCTGGGTTGAAATGTCAACTTTTTTCTTTGCGTAATTTATTCCGTAAACTGTACAGGTTAATCTTCCACCCGAATTTGTGCATGAAAGTTTAACAGGATATTTTTGATTGTTAGAGAAAATAAAATCTATGCTTCCGTATGATACAGTTGCATCTCTTCCTGCTGGTGTATAGGATACAGGCATTGAGTGATTTGTGCGATAAACAATGTTTAAGTCTGCATAAAGCACCGCATTATAAAGTGTTGATGAAACCTGACAAATTCCACCGCCTATACCATCAACAATTTCTCCGCCCTGATAAACTGCGGCAGTTTTAAAGCCGGTTGCAGCACTTCTTTGACCTACAACATTGTTAAACGAAAATTGTTCGCCCGGTTCTAATACAAGATTATGAATTTTATTTGATGCAAGAGAAATATTATAGCTTCTTCCATAATTTCCTGCGTTGTAAACTGTTGAATATGTTCCAAGTGTATCGGTAAGCATATTTTCAACAAACCATTGGGATGTTTTTTCAGGAAGCGTAATTGTTACGGGAATGTAGTAAGCTTCTGTGCTGTTTTTGTTTTGTTCAAGAATTTTTTTAGCTTCTTTTACATCAAAGTCAACACCTGTAACATGGCTTTTGTAATAAAGTTCACCATCTTTTTCTCCAAATTCAACATTCTGAGGCTCTTTATGAAACTTATCATAAATTTCTTCTGCAGATGGAGTTCTTGGAGATACCTTTTCTATTTTTATTTCTATTTTTTCGTTTTGTTTATTTTGCGAAAGAAGTTTTTTAGCTTCTTTTTCTATTTTATCGATGTCAAATCCATTGCCTTCCTTGCCGTTTATTATTGCAAGTTTGTCATCTTCTAAAGTTATGCTTACATCAACTAAAGCGTCTTTAACATCTGTTGTATACTGTCTTAAAATTGTGTATAGCTTGTGTGTTGAAAAATTCACATCAACAGGAAGAATAGTTTTAAAAAATGTGTATTTAATTGCACAAAATCCTCTTAAAACAAAATTTTTGTTTCTGCCAAGATTATATGCTTTGTCTGATGTTTTTTCAATGTCATACGACAAATCAAAGTCTGTACCTTTAATCTGAATGTCATTTCCATTGTAGGTGAAGTTAAGTGATGTTTTTTCAGCATCATACACTTTTTCAAGTTCAGCTTTAATTTGTTCTGTTGTTTTTTTGCCTGCACAAGTATCGTTTATGTAAATTTTGTTATATGTAGTTTTTTGATTTGCAAGTACGCATACAAACAGCGCAATAATTGCAATTAAAACACCTGCTATTACAGGAATGAGTATTTTTGAATTGAGCATGCGTGATTTTTCTTTCATTATAAAAATACACCTCATAATTTTACTAAAAATAAAGTTACTAAAATATTTATTTAAAGATACAAAAAATATGAATAATAATTTATTTTATAAATCCCGCCCTTTTGAATCAGGGCGGGATTTATATTGATTTTACTTACAAGACATAAATTAGTCTCTAGCCATTCTCTTATAAGTTTCGTATCTGTCTTTAAGGTCTTTTTCAGCTTTTGCAAATAGTTCTTCTGCAATTGCAGGGAAAGCTTTTTTAAGAACAAGATATCTGTTTTCGCCTTCCATAAAGTCTTTGATTTCTCCTGTAGGTTCTTTAGAATCAAGGATGAATGGGTTTTCACCTTTTTCTTTAAGTTCAGGATTAAATCTCCACAAATGCCAGTAACCTGATTCAACAGCTTTCTTTTCTTCTAAGATTGTATTAGCCATACCAACTTTAATACCATGGTTAATACATGGAGCATAAGCAATGATTAGTGAAGGACCTGGATAAGCTTCAGCTTCTTTAATTGCTTTGATAGCCTGATTCATATTTGAACCTAAAGCGATCTGAGCAACATATACATAACCATATGTTGTAGCAATCATACCAAGGTCTTTCTTTTTAACCTTTTTACCTGATGCAGCAAATTTAGCAACAGCAGCAGTAGGAGTAGCTTTAGAAGACTGACCGCCTGTGTTAGAGTAAACTTCGGTATCAACAACAAAGATGTTGATGTCTTCGCCAGAAGCTAATACATGGTCTAAACCGCCGTAACCAATATCGTAAGCCCAGCCGTCGCCACCGAATGCCCACTGTGAACGTTTTACAAGGAAGTCGCATCTTTCAGCGATTTCTTTAAGTTCAGGCATAGAAAGGTCAGCATCTTTAATTAGAGCTTCAATTTTTGCAGCTGCAGCTTTAGAAGCTTCTGCGTTATCTTTGCCAGCAATCCATTCTTCGAATGCAGCTTTAAGATCAGCGCTTATGCCTTTTTCAATAGCAGCTTCCATTCTTTCTTTAAGAGTATTTCTTACTTTCTTAACAGCAAGAACCATACCCATACCAAATTCAGCATTATCTTCAAATAGTGAGTTAGCCCAAGCAGGACCCTGACCTTTTGCGTTTTTGCAGTAAGGCATACTTGGTGCACTACCGCCCCAGATTGATGTACAACCTGTTGCATTGGCAATCATCATTCTGTCACCGAATAGCTGAGTGATAAGTTTGATGTAAGGTGTTTCACCACAGCCTGCACAAGCACCAGAGAATTCAAGGTAAGGCATAGCAAACTGAGAACCTTTAATTGTAGCTTTATCCATTAAATTGTCTTTAACAGGAACGCTCATAGCATATTTCCAGTTATCAACTTCTTTTTCAAGCATTCCGTCGATTGGTTCCATAACAAGAGCTTTTTCTTTAGCAGGACAAACCTGAGCACAAACACCACAGCCTAAGCAGTCTTCTGCGCTAACCTGGATACGGAATTTAAGTCCTTTAAGCTGAGGACCGATAGCATCTTTAACTTTGAAACCTTCAGGAGCATTGTTTGCTTCTTCTTCTGTTAAAAGAATAGGTCTGATAGCAGCGTGAGGACAAACAAGTGAACACTGGTTACACTGAATACATTTGTCAATCTGCCAGTCAGGAACATTAACAGCAACAGAACGTTTTTCATATCTTGCAGTACCCTGTTCGAATGTACCGTCAGCAACGTCAACAAATGTGCTTACAGGAAGTTTGTTACCTTTCTGAGCATTAACAGGTTCGCAGATGTTTTTAACAAATGCAGGAACGTCTTTTGGAGCTGCAGCTTCGTCTTTAGCATCTTTCCAAGAAGCAGGAACATCAATTTTAACAATAGCATCAAGTGCTTTGTCAACAGCTTCACAGTTCATATCAACAATTTTCTGACCTTTTTTGCCGTATGTTTTGTCGATAGCCTGTTTTAGTAGTGGAACTGCTTCGTCAATCGGAATAACGTTTGCAAGTTTGAAGAATGCACTCTGAGTAATCATATTGATTCTTCCGCCAAGACCGATACCTTCAGCAATTTCAACAGCATTAATTGTGTAGAATTCAATATCATTTTCTGCAATGAATCTCTTCATGTGGCCAGGAAGTTTTTCTTCAAGTTCACTAGGAGTCCATACACAGTTTAGAAGGAACTTACCGCCTTTTTTAAGACCTTCTAAAACATCATACTGATAAATGTAAGAAGGTTTATGACAAGCGATATAGTCAGCTTCGTCAAGAAGGTAAGTAGATTTGATAGGAGATTTACCAAATCTTAAATGGCTCATTGTTACGCCGCCGCTCTTTTTAGAGTCGTAATCAAAATATGCCTGAGCATAAAGGTCTGTGTTGTCACCAATGATTTTGATTGCGTCTTTGTTAGCACCAACAGTACCGTCTGAACCAAATCCCCAGAATTTACAACGAGTTGTTCCTTCAGGAGCAGCGTTGATTTTTTCTGGCATAGGAAGAGAAAGATTTGTAACATCGTCAACAATACCGATTGTGAATCCGTTTTTAGGTTCTTTCTCATCAAGGTTTTTGTAAACAGCATAAATCTGTGTAGGTGTAGTATCTTTTGAACCTAAACCAAAACGTCCGCCAACAATTTTTGGAGCATTTTCTTTGCCCATAAATAGGTTGCAAACATCAAGATATAGAGGTTCACCGATAGCACCTGGTTCTTTTGTTCTGTCTAAAACTGCGATTTTTTCAACAGTTTTTGGAAGAACATCAAAGAAATATTTAGAAGAGAATGGTCTATAAAGATGAACTTTAACAACACCAACTTTTTCGCCTTTAGCGTTTAAGTAATCAACTGTTTCTTCAATAGCTTCACAAACAGAACCCATAGCAACAATAACTTTTGTTGCATCAGGAGCACCGTAGTAGTTGAAAGGTTTGTATTCTCTACCTGTGATTTTTGTGATTTCCTGCATGTAATCGTTAACAATGTCAGGAACAGCTTCGTAGTATTTGTTAGCAGCTTCTCTGCCCTGGAAGTAAATATCAGGGTTCTGAGCTGTACCTCTAAGTACAGGATGTTCAGGATTTAAAGCTCTGTCTTTAAATTCTTTTAAAGCTTTTCTATCAACTAATTTAGCTAAATCTTCGTAATCCATAACTTCGATTTTCTGAATTTCGTGAGAAGTTCTGAAACCATCGAAGAAATGAAGGAAAGGAACTCTACCTTTGATAGCAGCAAGGTGAGCTACACCACCAAGGTCCATAGTTTCCTGAACACTACCTGAAGCAAGTAGAGCAAAACCTGTCTGACGACAAGCCATAACGTCCTGATGATCACCAAAGATTGAAAGAGCGTGAGCAGCAATTGCTCTTGCACTTACGTGGAATACTGTGGGAAGTAATTCACCAGCGATTTTGTACATGTTAGGGATCATAAGAAGTAGACCCTGAGAAGCTGTAAATGTAGTTGTTAAAGCACCGCCCTGAAGTGAGCCGTGAACAGCACCTGCAGCACCTGCTTCTGATTGCATTTCAGCAACATCAACAGTCTGACCGAAAATGTTTTTTAATCCCTTAGCACTCCATTCATCTACATATTCAGCCATAGTAGAAGAAGGTGTGATTGGGTAGATGGTAGCAACTTCTGTAAACGCATAGGCGCAATGCGCAGCGGCACAGTTACCATCCATGGTTTTAAGTTTTTTAGCCATTTTTTTGCCTCCTTAAAATATTAAGATACCGAATAGCTTTTTGAAAGCGTCGATATTTGTTTAAAAGTGTTATTACTAACCTTATATATTATAACACGGTTTTTTACGATTTTCAAATGTAATTTTGAAAATATACTGGTAATTTTTAAAAAATGTGAAATTTTGTTGAAAATTAATATATTTAAACTCATAAAATAATGCATTTTTATGAATTATACATACTTAATTTATATAAAATTAATAAAACTTGATAAATTGATTGATAGTATGTTAATATAATAATGTAATTTTGATGTTAAGGAATGAAAAATATGGCACTTGACGGCGCTGTAATAAGAGCGTTAAAATATGAACTTTCAGAAAAACTTGTTGACGGAAGAATAGATAAGGTTTATCAGCCTGAAAGAGATGAAATTGTTATTTCAGTAAGAAAATATGGTGAGCACTACAAGCTTCTTTTGTGTGCAAATCCGTCTTTTCCACGAGTTCATCTTACTTCGTATACAAAGGATAATCCTGCAACTCCGCCTCTTTTTTGTATGCTTTTAAGAAAGCATCTTTGCGGTGGAAAAATAACAAATATAAATCAGCTTGATTTAGAAAGAGTTATATCTTTTGAAATTGAAGCTTATGATGAGCTTGGTGATTTGTCAACAAAAACGCTTATCTGCGAAATTATGGGAAAACATTCAAACATAATTTTAATTGATGCAAACAAAAAAATAATAGACAGTATTTTTCATATTGATATTACAATAAGCAGTGTAAGGCAGGTTATTCCTGGACTTATTTATGAAAATGCTCCTTCGCAGGGAAAGAAAAATCCACTTGAAGTATCATTTGAAGAATTTCTTTCTGACATAAGAAGTATAAACGGTGATTATGTCAAAAAAATTATGACGGCATATATGGGCGTAAGCCCGCTTCTTGCCCGCGAAATTGTTTTTAACGCATTTAAAAATGTTGATGCAGTTGAAAGTGAAGAAAATGATAAACAAGTTGCAGAAAGCTTTTTTGAAATTTTTTTAAAAATATCACAAAACAGTTTTTATCCTGTTATTATATGTGATAATGAATCGGGCAAAATGCTTGAGTTTTCGTCTTATGATGTAAATCAGTATGAAAATATGGCACATAAAGAAACTTTTGAATCAATAAGCGAGGCAATTGAAACTTTTTATATTAAAAAGGCAACAAAAGAGAGTGTGAAGCAAAAAACAAATGACATTTTAAAGGTTGTTACAAATAATATTGCACGATGTCACAAAAAACTTCAGATAGAGTGTGAAATACTTGAAAAGTGCAAAAAAAGAGAGCTTCACAAGGTGAAAGGTGACCTTATTACTGCAAATATTTATCGTATTGAAAAGGGTGCAAAAAGTGTTGTTTTAGAAAATTATTATGATAATAACAAACCTATTGAAATTTTGCTTAAAGAAAATTTAACACCTTCGCAGAATGCACAGAATTATTATAAGAAATATAACAAAGAAAAAATTGCCGAAATTGAAACAACAAAACAAAAAGAGATGAACGAATTAGAAATAGATTATCTTGAATCGGTTCTGCAGTTTTTGGAAAATGTTGAAACAAAAGAAGAAATTGCGCAGATAAAAGAAGAGCTTACCGAACAAGGTTATCTAAAAAAACGTAATATAAAGGGCAGAAAAAAAGAAGCGGTTTCAAAACCAATGGAATTTTTATCAAGTGACGGATTTGAAATTTTTGTAGGCAAAAACAATAAGCAAAATGATTATGTTACTTTAAAACTTGCCCGTTCAACTGATATCTGGCTTCATACAAAAGCAATACACGGTTCGCATGCAATAATAAAAACAGGTGGCGAAGAAAACATTCCCGATACAACAATTCTGGAAGCTGCAAACATTGCAGCATATTACAGTAAGGGCAAAAATTCATCAAATGTGAGTGTGGATTATACCTTTGTTAAAAATGTAAAAAAACCATCGGGTGCAAAACCCGGTATGGTTATATATGTAAATAATAAAACTGCAGTTGTAACACCTGATGAAAAACTTGTTTTAAGCCTTAAAAAGCACTCATTATGAGTGCTTTTTATTTTTTGATAAATTATTTTTAAAAAAATATGGCAATTTTTTTCTTTTTGTGGTAAACTATTATAGGTATTTTTTTAGTTGGGAGAGAAATGAAAATGACTGATATTAAAAAATTTAAAATTGCAGATGGTATAAGCCTTAATTATATAAATGACAAAAAGTATAAAACAGTATCTATATCGCTTTATTTACACAGAAAATTAAAAAGAGATGAAGTTACAAAAAATGCACTTTTAACATCAGTATTAAGACAGGGTACAAAAAAATATCCTACATCAAAAGAAATAAACAGATATACCGAAGAATTATATGGAGCATCTTATGGATTAAGTGTGTTTAAAAAAGGAAATATTCAAACACTGTCTTTTGGATTTAATTCGCTTACAGAAAAGTATTCTGAAAACGGAATTATTGAAAAATGCTTTGACCTTCTTTTTGAGTTTTTGTTAAATCCGCTTGTGGAAAATGGCGGTTTTGTGAAAAAAAATGTTGATACTGAGAAAATTAATCTTGAAGCAGATATCAAAGCACTTATAAACGACAAAAGAGCGTATGCTGATGTTAAATGTTTAGAAAATATGTGCATAGGTGAGGATAGTGCGCTCAGTGATATTGGTTATGTTGAAGATTTAGAAAATATAGACGAAAAAAATCTTTATGAGCATTATAAAACAATAATAACTCAAAGCCCTGTTGATATATTTATTGTGGGTGATGTTGATATTGACAAAATAAAAGCTTATCTTGAAGAGGTGTTTTCAAAAGTAAACCTTGATATAACACCATTGGATAATGTTACAAGCAAAAAAAGTGCAAACGAAGAAAAATATGTTGAAGAAAAACTTGATGTGGCACAGGGAAAACTATCTATTGGTTTAAGAACAAACACAATAGCAACCGATGACGATTATTATCCTCTTGTTGTGGGTAACAGCATATTTGGTTCGGGTGCTCATTCAAAACTGTTTAATAATGTCAGAGAAAAATTAAGTCTTGCATATTACGCATATTCGCGTCTTGATAAATTTAACGGCATAATGCTTATTGGTTCGGGAATTGAATTTGTAAACTTTAATAAAGCAAAAGATGAAATTTTTGTGCAGCTTGAGGCTACAAAAAATGGTGAATTTACATCTGATGAATTGTTTATTGCAAAACAGGCTATTATAAACAGATTAAAATCTTACTATGATTCACCTGCACTTTTAAAGGATTATTATTTGTGTAATATTCTTCTTAAAGATGGTGACAGTATTGAAGATGCAATTGAAAAAGTAAAAAAAGTAACAAAAGAAGAAATTGTTGCTGTTTTTTCAAAAATCAAATCAGATACTGTTTATTTCCTGAAAGGTAAGGAGTGATTTTAAATGAAATTTAATAAATATACAAATGAACATATAAACGAAACTTTGTATTATGGTGAACACGAAAGCGGCCTTGGTGTTTTTGTTGTTCCAAAAAAAGATTTTTCAAAAAAATATGCAATAATCGGTGCAAAAATCGGTTCGATTGACAATACATTTATACCAAACGGTGAAAAAGAGGTTATAACTGTGCCAGACGGAATAGCACACTTTTTGGAGCATAAAATGTTTGAAATGAGCGATGGAAGCAACGCTTTTGATAAATTTTCGGTTTATGGTGCAAATGCAAATGCGTTTACATCTTTTACAAACACCTGCTATCTTTTTTCGTGTACCGATAATTTTTATGAAAGCTTTGAGCATCTTCTAAATTATGTAAAATCGCCTTATTTTACCGATGAAAATGTAGAAAAAGAAAAAGGCATTATAGGTCAGGAAATAAGAATGTATGATGACGACGGTGAGTGGAGAGTTATGTTTAATCTGCTTATGGCTCTTTACAAAAACTGTCCTGTAAGAATAGATATTGCAGGAACAGTAGAAAGCATTGCAAAAATATATCCTGATACTTTATACAAATGCTATAATACATTTTATGACCCGTCAAATATGGTTCTTTGTGTTGCGGGTGATGTTGACGAAAACAAAATCAACGAAATTGTTGACAAAATAATGGGTAAAAAAATTACAGGAAGTAAGGCAAAATCAATATATCCTGATGAGCCAAAAGAGGTTTATCAGAAAGAAATTACACAAAATCTTTCTGTTGCAATGCCGCTATTCAATATTGGCTTTAAAGATAACGATTTATCAGTTGGTGATGATATATTGAAAAATGAAATTGCAGTAAAAATTATTTTATGTGCAATTGCATCAAAAAGCAGCGATTTATACGAAAATCTTTATGATGAAGGTCTTATTAATGATGAGTTTTCGTATGATTATATGTACGAAGAAAATTTTGCGTGCGCTTTGGTTGGTGGTGAGAGCGAGAATCCTGATTTGGTTTATAAAAGAATATGTGATTATTTAGAAAATAAAAAAGAAATTACAAAAGAAGAATTCGACAGAATTAAAAAAGCAATATGGGGAAATTATATCAAAATTTTCAACGATGTTGAGGCAATTTCGTCTGCTCTTATAAGAAATGTTTTAAAGGGTGTAAACTGGTTTGAATTTGCAAAAATATTCGATTTGGTTACCCTTGAGTTTGTTAACGAAAAATATAACAAATTATTTAAAGATGAAACTTTAAGAGCTATTTCAAAGGTGTTTCCTCAACAAGAAAATTAAGGGGTATTAAAAATGACAAAATTAAGCTTTCCCGGACTTAATATTGACTGGTTTGAAATAAACCCGATTGCGTTTAGCATAGGAAATTTAAGTGTGCATTGGTATGGTGTTATTATAGCATTCGGATTTATGCTTGCAATACTTTACTGCATCAAAATAAAAGACTATTCCAATCTTACATCCGACAACATTTGTGATGTTGCACTTTTTGGTGCGCCGGTTGGAATTATTTGTGCGCGCCTTTATTATGTAATATTTTCTTTTTCAGATTATAAAGACAATCTTTGGGATGTTTTTAAAATCTGGGAAGGAGGACTTGCAATTTATGGCGGAATTATTGGTGCGGTTTTAACAGCATACATTTACTGTAAAGTTAAAAATTTAAGTGTGGCAAAGGTTTTTGATGTTTGCATAATTGGTGTTGTAATCGGTCAGATTATTGGAAGATGGGGTAATTTTGTAAATGGCGAGGCTTACGGTGCACAGACTGATGTTTTTTGGAGAATGGGTATTGTAGAAAACGGAAAAGAAATTTTTGTTCATCCTACCTTTTTTTACGAAAGCTTATGGAATCTGGGCGTATTTATTGTGCTTAATATTATTTTAAGACACAGAAAATTTGACGGTCAGGTGTTTTTATCGTATCTTTTGTTTTATTCACTTGGAAGAGTGTGGATAGAAGGGCTTAGGAGTGACAGTTTATATCTTGGCGGTTTAAGAGTGTCACAAATTTTGTCTTTATTGCTCATAATTGTGTCAAGTTTTGCAATAATTTATAATATAACCTATAAAAATAAAAATAAAGGGTTGTAATTTTATCATTAAATATGTATAATTTAAAATGTATATGTTCTGAAAGGACGAATTAATATGAAAACATTTTTATTTGTTTGTCTTACACTCATTATTTTAGATTTGATAATATTTGTTTATCTTGCAACAAAAGAAATAAAATGCATTAAAGAAAGAGACCCTGCAGCCCGAAACTACTTTGAAATACTTCTTCTTTATTCGGGTGTTCATGCAGTTGTTCATCATAGATACGCACACTTTTTCTACAAATTGCATTTGTATTTTATAGCCCGTTTAATTTCACAGATGTCAAGATTTTTTACCGGTATAGAAATACATCCCGGAGCACAAATCGGCAAAGGTCTTTTTATTGACCACGGCATGGGCGTTGTTGTTGGTGAAACAACAATAATTGGCGATAACTGTACAATTTATCAGGGAGTAACTCTTGGAGGTACAGGTAAAGATAAAGGAAAAAGACATCCTACAATAGGAAACAATGTTACAATTGGTGCAGGGGCAAAGGTTTTAGGACCTTTTGTTGTTGGTGATAATTCCAAAATTGCGGCAAATGCGGTTGTTTTGTCTGAGGTTCCGCAAAACTCAACTTGTGTTGGTGTTCCCGGACGAATTGTTAAAAAAGACGGCGAAAGAGTTAAAAATGATTGCGATTTAGACCAGATACATATTCCTGACCCTGTTTCTCAGGAACTTTGCAAAATAATAAGAAGAATTGAAGAACTTGAAAAAAACAATAAATAATAGCTTGGAGGTAACTTAATAATGAAGCTATATAATACACTTACTCAGAAAAAAGAAGAATTTGTACCGATTGAAGAAAATAAGGTTAAAATGTATTCATGCGGACCTACTGTTTATAACTATTTTCATATAGGTAATGCGCGTCCGTTTATTGTTTTTGATGTTTTAAGAAGATATTTTGAATACAGAGGCTATGAGGTTACATTTGTTCAGAATTTTACCGATATTGACGATAAAATGATTAAAAGAGCAAACGAAGAGGGAATAACTGTATCCGAACTTGCAGAAAGATTTATTGAAGAATATTTTAAAGATGCAAAAAGTCTTGGAATACACGAAGCAACACATCACCCAAGAGCAACAAAAAATATTGATGCTATAATTGAGCTTATTAAAAAGCTTGAAGAAAAAGGCTACACATATACTGTTGACGGTGATGTTTACTTTGATGTTAAAAAGTTTATAAAATACGGAAAACTATCACATCAGCCTTTGGAAAATCTTGAGGCGGGCGCAAGAATAGAAGTAGGGGATAAAAAGAAAAATCCAATGGACTTTGCTGTGTGGAAAGCTAAAAAAGAGGGTGAGCCTTACTGGGAAAGCCCATGGAGTGAAGGAAGACCAGGCTGGCACATTGAATGTAGCGCAATGGCAAATAAATATCTTGGAAAAACAATAGATATTCACTCAGGCGGTATGGACTTAATATTCCCGCATCACGAAAATGAGGTAGCACAAAGCGAAGCTGCCAATGGTTGTCAGTTTGCAAATTACTGGCTTCATAATGGTTATATAAATGTTGATAACAGAAAAATGAGTAAGTCACTTAACAACTTCTTTACAGTAAGAGATGTTGCAAAAGAATTTGAACATGAAGTTATAAGATTTTTTATGCTCTCTGCTCATTATCGTAATCCCATCAACTTTAGCCACGACCTTCTTTTGCAGGCACAGTCAGGATTAAACAGAATTTATACATGTATAGAAAATCTCGAATTTTTAAAAGATAACTTAAGTGGCAAAAATAATGACGATGTATCAGAAAAACTTAATGAATTCAAAGAAAACTTCATCGCCGCTATGGATGATGATGTTAATACTGCCGATGCAATTTCGGTTATATTTGATATTGTTAAATTTGCTAATACAAATATAAATGCAGACTCATCAAAAGAAGCAATTGAAAAATGTATTTCTTTAATAAAAGAGTTTGGCGATGTTCTTGGAATTTTGCAAAAGAAAAATGATGGTGAAATTCTTGATGAAGAAATTGAAAAACTTATTGAAGACAGAAACAACGCAAGAAAGAATAAAGATTTCCAGCTTGCAGATAAAATCCGTGATGATTTAAAGGCAAAAGGAATTGTTTTGGAAGATACCCGTCAGGGTGTTAAATGGAGAAGAGATGTTTGATTTTGAAATGAATGCACCGCTTGAGAGTATATCGCCTCTTGTTTTTGCTTATGTGGGTGATGCAGTGCACGAACTTTATATAAGAACAATGCTCTCAAAAGACAAAAATATTCCTGTAAATAAGCTTCATAAAAGTGCAACGGGCTATGTAAGTGCAAAAGCTCAGTCTGCAACTATAAAGGCTCTGGAGGATACTTTAAGCGAAGAAGAAGTAAAAATATTTAAGCGTGGGCGAAATGCAAAATCGCCCACCGCTGCTAAAAATGCCGACATTATTGATTACCGCCATGCAACAGGATTTGAAACTTTATTAGGGTATCTTTATTTTAAAAAAGATTTTAAACGATTGGAGGAAATTTTAAAACTGTCTTATGAAATTCATAACCAGCTTTAAAAGAGATATGAAGTCATTTTTTAGATTTTTAATGATTGTTCTCGGCTCTTTTGTAACAGCTATGGGACTGAACATCTTTCTTATTCCGTTTAATATTTCTGCAGGCGGAGTGAGCGGTATTGGTGTGATTTTGCAACATCTTTTCAAAATACCGGTATGGTTTACGGTATTTGTTTTAAATGCAGTTCTTATAGTTTTTGGTTTTAAATGTTTAGAAAAAAATGATTTAATCAATTCTGTTATATCATCACTTCTTTTGTCTTTGTTTTTAGGACTTACCGAAAATATTGTTTCTGTATCAGAAGATATGATACTGAATGCACTTTTCGGCGGGGCTGTTGCAGGACTTGGGATAGGCACAGTTGTTGCTTTTGGTGCTGCAACAGGCGGAACAGATCTTCTTGCACTTATGGTGAATAAAAAAATACCGCATTTGAGCGTTGGAAATATAATGCTTTTTTGCGATTTTACCATTATTGTGTTGAGTGCAATAGTTTTTAAAAATTTCAGCCTGATTTTATATTGCCTTCTTACTCTTTTTGTTTCGGTTAAGGTTACCGATTATATTATAGACGGTATGGATCATTCAAAATCTGTTTATATTATATCGGACAAGCATAAAGAAATATCAGACAGAATTTTGCTTGATATTGAAAGAGGAGTAACGGGAATATGTGCAAAAGGAATGTATTCCGATGATGAAAAAACAATGCTTATGTGCATTGTAAGACCAAGAGAGGTTACAAAAATTAAAAGAATAGTAAGAGATATTGATTCAAAAGCATTTGTTATCTTGTCTGATGTTTCAAAAACATTCGGAGAAGGTTTCAGCGATAAATTTTAATTAAATAAAAATTTTACGGAGGTATAAAAATGGATAACTTAACACTTGAAAAAATCGCATACAAAATAAGAAAACATGCTATTGATGCGGTTTACAGTGCGTCTTCCGGACATCCGGGCGGTTCTCTTTCAATTGCCGATATACTGGCAGTACTTTATTTTGATGAAATGAATGTGGATGCTAAAAACCCAAAAGACGAAAACAGAGATAGATTTGTTTTGTCTAAAGGACATTGCGCTCCTGCTCTTTACGGTGCGCTTTGCGAAAAAGGATTTTTCCCGGAAGAAGATATTAAAACCTTCAGAAATGCAAACAGCTATCTTCAGGGGCATCCTGATATGAAAGGTGTTCCGGGTGTTGATATGTCAACAGGATCACTTGGTCAGGGAATATGTGCGGCAAATGGTATGGCACTTGCTGCTAAGCTTGATAATAAAGATTACAGAGTTTATTCAATTCTTGGTGACGGTGAGCTTGAAGAAGGTCAGGTTTGGGAAGCTGCTATGTTTGCTCCTCACTATGGTCTTGATAATATGACAATTTTTGTAGACTTTAACGGACTTCAGATTGACGGCGATATTACAAAGGTTATGAATCCTACTCCGATTGATAAAAAATTTGAAGCATTTGGATGGAATGTATTAATTATTGATGCTCACAATTATGATGAAATTAAAAATGCATTACATACTGCAAAAAATACAAAAGGCAAACCTACTGCTATTATTGCAAAAAGTATAAAAGGCAAGGGCGTTTCGTTTATGGAAAACGAAGCAGGCTGGCACGGTATGGCTCCAAACGAAGAGCAGTATAACATTGCAGTAAGTGAGCTTTTGGCAAAGCTTAGTGAATTGGAGGGAAGATAAAATGGCGGATAAAAAGAAAATTGCAACAAGAGAAGCATACGGTAATGCTCTTAAAGAATTTGGCTCTAACGAAAACATTGTAGTTTTAGACGCCGATTTATCTAAATCTACAAAAACAGAAAGCTTTAAAAAAGAGTATCCTGACAGATTTATAAATATGGGTATTGCAGAGGCAAATATGATTTCAACTGCAGCAGGTCTTGCATCTTGCGGAAAAACAGTTTTTGCAAGTTCATTTGCAATGTTTGCCGCAGGAAGAGCCTTTGAACAGGTAAGAAACTCTGTTTGTTATCCAAATCTTAATGTAAAGGTTTGCGCAACTCATGCAGGTATTTCTGTTGGCGAAGATGGTGCAACACATCAGTCGCTTGAAGATTTGGCACTTATGCGTTCACTTCCTAATATGACAGTTTTATCTCCATGTGATGCACTTGAAACAAAAATGGCTATTAAAGCTGCAATAGATAATTATGGTCCATTTTATGTAAGACTTGGCAGACTTGCTGTTGAAGAAGTAAATGATGAAGCTACATATAAATTTGAGCTTGGTAAGGGTGTAACTTTAAAAGACGGCAGCGATGTTACACTTGTTGCAACTGGTCTTATGGTAGGAGAGGCTTTAAAAGCACACGAGCTTTTAAAAGAAGAAGGAATAAGAGCAAGAGTTATAAATATCCATACAATAAAACCTATTGATAAAGATATTTTGGAAAAAGCCGCAAAAGAAACAGGTGCACTTGTTTCTTGCGAAGAGCACACTATAATGGGCGGTCTTGGAAGTGCAGTTGCAGAAGTTCTTTGCGAAACATATCCTGCACCGCTTGTAAGAGTAGGTACACTTGATGTGTTTGGTAAATCAGGTACACCAAAAGAACTTTTGGAACAATATAAATTAACTGCAAAAGATATTGCAGAAGCTGCTAAAAAATCAATTTCATTAAAAAAATAATATAATTAAAGGGAGAATGGATATTTAATTTGTTCTCCTTTTTTTATAGGATAATCGGGGTTAATTATGAATTGTTCAAAATGTAATGCAGAAATAAATAAAACAGATAACTATTGCAATCAGTGTGGTGCTTTTGTTGGAATGGAAGATAAACAGGAGTATGATTTTTTTGAAAATAAAACTAATCTGGAAGTTTTGAATGATACACTTTTATTGGATTCTATTAAAAAAAGCGTTGTAAAGCATAAAAAAATAGTTTTAGTTGTTATAGCCTTTTTGCTTATTATAATAACATATTTTTCTCATTGGAATGTTTCGCTTAAACAAGCAAAAAACTTATATAATATTAACGAATATGTAAAAGCAAAGCAAAAAGCAGAGCGGTTACTTAATCCATTTAACAATAGAGAAATTGAAAAAATAATATATGTTGGAACTATTGCAGAACCTTATGAAAAAATAAAACAAATCAAAAATTCCGAAATCGTTGATGAAGAACTTTATTATTCCGAAATATTGAAAAACTTATTATCGGGTATTGATATTGTTACTGAATATGAACCTGTTTTAGAAAGTGCCGGAGAAAATTTTTACGCATATTATTTTTTAGAACTTACAGAGTATATTGATGATGTTTACAAAGGCGATATTCACGATTTAATAGATTCAAATGAGCAGGAACAGAAAATACATATAAAAAGTATTGTAAATAATATTTTAATGCAAAAAAAGCTGGACAAATCAAAGAAAGAACTGGAAAAGCGATTGTCAAAAGATGGTATTAAAATTTCTTGTATGACAGATTATAAAGATGATGAATGGAATTGTCATGTTTATGTAAAGGTAGATAAAAAATCACACTTTTCTGAATATTATAAATTTAGAGTTTCTGTTACTTATTATGACGAAAATTATAATGTTATTCAAGATGAAGGTTATGAACTGGATAGCATATACCGTGGATATAACGATACAATAAGTATTACTTCTGTTCCAAAAAGTAAAACTAAACCATTTAAATATTCTGTTTATGTTGATTATTATGAATATGATTTTGATAAATATTCAAAAAAATAAATTTTAAGATTAATAAAAAACAGTCATACAAAAGTATGGCTGTTTTTTTAATATTCAAAATTTCCAAAAAAATTATTTGACATTGAAGTTTAGTTGTGTTAGAATATCATCTATATTTTTAAAAGCCATATATTTTGGCTTGAAAATAAAATTAGAAAACCTACATATATTTATATAGAGAGAAAAAGTATAATAGGTTTTTATAAAAGAAGGGGGTATAAGTAAAATGTACGAAGAGCTTTTGTGTTTAGTAAGAGTTATTGTTGCGGCTATTTGCGGTGCAGCAATCGGATTTGAAAGAAGCCGCAGACAAAAAGAGGCAGGTATAAGAACTCATGTTATTGTTGCACTTGGTTCGGCACTTGTTATGGTTGTATCAAAATATGGTTTTTCCGATATGTCGTCAATTGAAGCTTTAAACGGAGTATTAAAAGTTGACCCTTCAAGGGTAGCTTCAACTATAATAACGGGTATTGGTTTTATTGGTGCGGGAGTAATATTTGTAAGAGGTACCTCTATAAAAGGTCTTACAACCGCAGCGGGAATTTTTGCAACAGCGGCTGTGGGTATGGCAATAGGTGCGGGATTATATATAATTGGAGTTTTAACTGCATTAATACTTGTTTTATTTCAGCTTCTTTTGCACGATTTCTTTAATAATATCGAAAATAAAGGCTGGAGCGAAATTACTATTGTATTAAGAAACGGAACAAATGTTATAGATGAGCTTAGTACAATTTTTGGAGATAATCTTGTAAAACTTCAAAATTTTAAATTTGATAAGCAAGAAGACAAAAGTATATCTATAAAAACGGTCATAAAAATAGACGACAACTTAACCGTTGACAGAATTTTAAAAATTGCCAGCGAAAACGAAAATATTAAATCAATTAATCTTTAATATGTTGTATTACCTGTTTAAAACCTTGTGTTTTGGGCGGGTAATTTTTTTTGAAATATTTTCTAAAAACAGTTGACATATTTAAAAGTATGTGATATCATTATAAATTGCAATCGTATTGTCTCGTATTATGCCCTTTTTTAGAAATTATGTATAAAATATGCATATTTGGCAACAATGAGCAAATACGTTTATAAAATTTTTTATGTGTATCAGGCGGCTTTTTTATTGGGGAAAGCATTAAATTTTTTGCCTGTTAAAAAATTTTTAAAAGCCCAACAAAATATAAATGAGGTGATTTGTTCTATGGTACATCCTATAAAGCTTGGCAAAAACGAACGAATGAGTTTCTCGCGTATTAACGAAGATCAGTCTAAAATGCCAAACTTAATCGAAGTTCAAATTAATTCCTACAATTGGTTTTTAGAGAAAGGTCTTAAAGAAGTATTACATGATATTTCTCCTATTACAGACTTTTCCGGAAATCTTCTTCTGGAATTTAATGATTATTATTTGGAGGACAACCCCAAATATTCGGTAGAGGAATGTAAAGAACGAGATGCTACATACTCTAAACCGCTTAAAATGAAAGTTCGTCTCATTAATAAAGAAACCGGTGAGGTTAAAGAGCAGGAAATATTTATGGGTGAATTTCCTCTTATGACCGATCAGGGTACTTTCATTATAAATGGTGCTGAGCGTGTTATAGTAAGCCAGGTTGTAAGATCTCCCGGTATCTATTACGATATGCAGTTTGACAAAATTGGTAAAAAACTTTATTTTGCAACTGTTATTCCTAACCGTGGTGCATGGCTTGAATATGAAACAGATTCAAACGATGTATTTTCTGTAAGAATTGACAGAACAAGAAAGCTTCCTGTTACTGTTCTTATAAGAGCGCTTGGAATTGGTACAAATGCTCAGATTTTAGAGCTTTTTGGTGAAGATGAAAAGCTTATCAATACACTTGAAAAAGATCCGACAAAGAGCACAGAAGAAGCTCTTATTGAGATTTATAAAAAATTAAGACCGGGCGAGCCTCCCACAGTTGAGAGTGCTACAAGCCTTCTTAATGCGCTTTTCTATGATGAAAAACGCTATGATTTGTCGCGCGTTGGCCGTTTTAAATTCAACAAAAAACTTGCACTTTCTAAAAGAATCAGAAACTTAACTGCTGCAAGAGATATTGTTGATGAAGAAACAGGCGAAATTT
>SVJU01000057.1 GCA_015068825.1 Oscillospiraceae bacterium
ATTAAAGTTCTTATTTAAGTTCTTTAGCTCATTACTTAACTAGCTTAAAAGCTTGTGTTTGCTTTAAAAACTCAATTCTCTTTAACGAGAACCTCTCTTTGCTGTTCAATTTTCAAAGACCATTTGCGACCTCTAAGTCGCAACTATTAAATGATATCACACTTCGAATACTTTGTCAACACTTTTTTTAATTTTTTTCAAAATATTTATTCTAAGCATATCCCTTTTCCGAAGGTGCTTTATTAATATACCACAATCAAAATAGTTTGTCAACACTTTTTTTAAAATTTTTTAATTTTTTTACTAATAATTTAAAAACATACTAAATATAATATATAATCATTAAAATTAACACAAAAACATTACTTGTTTTTTCTTTTCAACCATGCTATAATTATAATAAGAAAATAAACTAAAACACATACAACGTGCAGTTTGCTTGGCGGAACATAAGTCCGGTTGTAGCAATCTGTACGTTTTTGTTTTAAAAGGAGAAATGAGTTTTGTATAATATCGGCGATACCGTACTTCATCCAACAGCGGGTGTGTGTAAAATTACAGACATAAAAAGTGAAAACTTTGCATCGCTTGGATTAAAAGAGTTTTATGTTTTAAGCCCAATATACGACAAAGGGCAAATTATTCACAGCCCAGTTGACAGTGAAAAGATACAGCTGAGAAAAGTGTTGGATGAAGAAGAAATTTACACTTTAATACACTCTATATCACGCAGCGAACCTTTATGGACCGATAACGATGCGATGAGAAAAGATATTTTTATGAAAACACTTAAAAGTGGAAAACACACAAAAATAATTCAGCTTATTATTGAAATATGTGAAAAACGCGAAGAAAAAATCAAAAGTGGAAAAAAGCTTCACATGGCAGACGAAAGAATTCTTAATGAAGCAGAAAAGATTATTCACCAGGAGTTTGCATATGCACTTAATATAGAACCAAATGCAGTGGCACAATTTATAATGAAGGAACTTGGTATAATATAAAGTGACAAAATAACAAATAGATTGACAAATTACATATCTGCCAGTATACTATATACTATAAAGTAGAAATAAAAAGGAGTATACTTATGAAAAAATTTTTAGCAGAATTTCGTGAATTTACCTTAAGAGGTAATGTAATGGATTTAGCAGTCGGTGTTATTATCGGCGGTGCGTTCCAAAACATTGTAAAATCGCTTACCGGCGATATTATCTCACCAATTATAGGGCTTTTTGCAAAAACAGACTTTTCAAACCTGGTAATCAAATTGTGGGATGTTGAAATTAAATACGGTGCATTTATTACAGCCGTAATCAACTTTATTATAATGGCGTTTATTATTTTCCTTCTTGTTAAAGGAGTAAATAAACTTGCAAGCATCGCCCACAGAAAAGAGGAAATTGAAGAAGAAGCAGCACCAACAACAAAGAAATGTCCTTACTGCATGAGCGAAATTGCAATTGAAGCAACAAAATGTCCTCATTGCACATCTGATTTATAATTTAAAAAGACTACCTTGATGGTAGTCTTTTTTATTTTGTTTTAATAAATATGTTTTTTATTATTCCGCCAATTTCATATTTTCCCGCAATTTCATATTTATCTATTTTATCTTTATCTGATATGATAAAATTCGCATCTTCAGGAATATTTTTAACCACAGCAACATTTCTGGGCAATAAAAGATAAATCTCCTTTATGCTGCTTTTATCCATATAAACAATTTCTTCGGTAGGAATAATTTTATCTGTTTCATCTTCAATACTGATTTCCTCCGCCACAATATTCTTTGCAGCAAGCGAAAAATCAACTGCATTTTTAACACTTATTATACCGCAAAAAACAGTTGCTGCAATTATAAGAATAACCATAATTCTAAAATACTTCCTGAAAAACCTCTGATGAATTATGCATGTTGCAAATCCAATAAAAATTGCAGGAAGTACACTTGTTTCGCAAGCGCGCGAACTCTGCGAAAAAAGAGCTGATACAATGAAAATAATATAAAACACAAATGATGGATAAATATATTTTTTAGTGTATTCAGGACATTTAAATGCACCAATTAAATTTATAATTACCATAACAGTAAAAGGAGATTTGAGAGCATCTAAAAAGCCTGTAAAACTTATTGATTTAAAAATATTTTCACCATCAGAATAAAAATGCGCACAAAAAACATTCATAAAAATACCAAAAATTAAAAGCCACATTGCTCTTGAAACCGCCTTTGCCGATGTGGTTTCTTTTTTTGTTTCAAAATAAGCAATTACAGGAATGATGTAAAAACAAATTACATAAAAATGATTATCCACATATAAAAAAGCTACAACAATGCTAAGAAGGTACCATTTCAAAAAATAATCTGTTTTCATATAATACACAAATATCAAAAGTGACACAAGACACATTGATATTATACATTGATTCATTTTAAAGTAAGCTTCTAAAATGCTTGGATACACTAAAAATAACGATAGCAAAATTGCCGCTTTTATTTTAGAGGTTGTTTGTTTTAAAATAAAAAAACCCATAACAGAGCTTAATAAAACCGATAAGAAAGCCATAAGCCTCCAGGCATTTCTCTCGCTCATACCTCTTGTAAGTGCACCTAAAACATAACCGCCCGAATAGGATTTATAAAATTTAAGGTTATCTGCATTTTCTGATGTAAAAGTTTTTTGATGATTATATTCCATACCCTTTTCGTATTTTATTGAATCATCATAAAACGAGGCATTTCCCGAGCCGATTTTAAAACGCTGCGCCTGATATTTTAAAAGATAGCCATTTTCATCAGGGCAAAGCGCACCCGAAAATAAAAAAATTGATATTAAAACTATAATAGCCGCAAACGGCAATATTAATAACGGAAGGTTTTTTTTCATATAAATATTTTCTCCATAGAATTTATGTATATTTATATTGTAGTAAATAAATAATGTTTTTGCAAGAGGGAATTTGAAATTTTGTAATTGTTTTTTACATTTACAATTCCTCAGTCTTGGCTTCACCAAGCCAGCTCCCTTTACACAAGGGGAGCCTATAATAGTATAAATTACACGCAAAAAGAGCCGGGTTATAAAACCCGACTCTTTTTATTGTATTCCGTTAAGGAACTAATTCTTTAAGAATTAAAGATCAGCTTCGTCAACGATTACAACAGCGTTTGTTACAGTAACATCTGTATCAGTATCTGTGTCTGTATCTGTATCTGTATCAGTATCTGTGTCTGTATCTGTGTCTGTATCTGTATCTGTATCAGTATCTGTGTCTGTATCTGTGTCTGTATCTGTATCTGTATCAGTATCTGTGTCTGTATCTGTGTCTGTATCTGTATCTGTATCAGTATCTGTGTCTG